>NZ_BAAGZE010000007.1:0-124780 GCF_054778875.1 Spirosoma luteolum | reverse complement strand
ACTTCCGCACCACTTCCGCACCACTTCCGCACCACTTCCGCACCACTTCCGCACCACTTCCGCACCACTTCCGCACCACTTCCGCACCACTTCCGCACCACTTCCAGGTCAGAAGCTCACGCTTCTGACCTGAGCATTTAGTAGTATATAGCATATAAATACCTGCAGAGCGCGTCTACATAACATCGACTCTGGTAGGTCGCCATCACGAGCGGGTTGAGCTACCCAAATCGCCCGAACGCTCTACTTTAAACCGGTCCAGTTTGGTGGGAACAGGTCACATCCAAATCGTCCTAACTCTCTGCTTCAAAACGGTCTAGTTTTGCGGGGGGAGGTCAGATAGCACAACGCCGTCGGAGTAGTTCGTAATCATCCAGTGAGTAGATATGTACTGGTAAGGCAGCACCTTCAAAAACATACTCTCAGGGCCATAACCAACAATTTTTGGATATATTTCGGACGAAGCATTTAATTGGATAGTAATGACTACGACTACCACACCTAAAAAGGAGGCAATAGTTAAGCTGACTCAGATCACTCAAATTTTGAGCAAAAGGGATCTGGAAGCAAATCAGCAACTCGTTAACGATTTCTTTACGCTTTACGTCGATGAAGCCAACTTTCCTGACGAAGATGAACGAGAAGGACCTGAGAAAATAAAAGGCAGAATCACTGAAATGCCGGTGGAACCATCCGCTGCTGACATAATAGTGAACCGACCTGATCCCTTCACACATCTGCTGTGTCTCGAACTAATAGATTTAGAGAACAAGCGGGAGTTGGCAGCCGGATGTATTGTTGAATACTATCCAATAAGTAAGTGTGCTTTAATCACGTACGTTTTCGTTAGCCCTGACTGGAGAAGGACTAAAATTAGCTATAAGAATGAAAGTAAAGGTTTAGCTGAAATTTTGCTTACAGATGAAGGTGAAGGCTTGCCGAACCTTATCCAGTATTTCACCAATACTTATGCCAGCAAAACATTAGAGAAGGATGAACCGAAAAGAGTTCAGGCTGTCTTCTTTGAATCGAATAATCCCTTACTGACGGCTAAGGATTCGATGCCACCCCATAAACGACTTAATTTTTTCAGGGACTTAGGGGCAAAACGAATTGATTTCGACTACGTACAACCACCCATCGGAGCGGGAAAACCCCCGGTCAAAAATCTTTTACTTCTTATTTTTCCCCAGTTCAGTGCAACTGGGTCTATGTACGTACCTGTCTTAACTATAATAACCTTCGTTCTGGAATTAGCCAAAGGGCTTGACAAAAATCAGGATGATGATAAAGATAAATACGGTAAGGTTCGATTCCAAGAAGATATAGACACGCTGGCTACCATCAGCAAGGTGATTACACATGATGCCGAAAATGCTGTTTCTATCGACATGCAGAAGTTTATCGAAGCTCCTGACTTAGAGCAGAAACGATTTACACTTAAAGGATACCCTTCTTCCGGAAATGGCAAAAATATCTTACAGGACATGTTTACCGACTTGCTGCAAAATGCATACACAGGAACCGCACTAATCTATCTATCAGAAATTCCAAAAACGGAAGATCCCAAATTCAATTTCAAACGAGCCTCTATTACTCTGCATGTCCTAGTCGATGAAGATTACTATAAGGTGACCAGCCACCGATTGACCCAGGAAAATGGGCACTTTGTTAAACCGCTGCCTGATCCTTCATCTGAGGATAGATCAGGTAAAAGTAGTATAAAGTCCGAGCGACCTACCATACAACCTGAACTGATGTACTGTCCCGTGTGTCACTCCTTTGAAACAGATCTGTTTTCGTACCATAATCAGTTCAACACCCCCTTTTTTACAAAAAGCTTTCTGTTCGATAAGTATGTGATTGTTCGGTTCCCCGCAAGTATGCCGTTTACTTCGGAAGGCAGGAAAGAGCAGATGGATATAGTGCAATGTTATGAACAACCTACTCCGTATAGCTATCAGCGCAAATCTGACAGACAGTACCAATACATACCGCTGCGGTTGGCGGTTAGTTATACATATTTTGATCGGAGCAATGTTAGGGTATGGAACTTATCCTTTTCGTCCTGCGACGAATTGCCTATTAACGAATATATCATTATCAAGCTTAGTAAATTTTTTACCGGTTCGCAGGAAAATAAATCGTTAGACGATAAACATAAAGAATTACTTGACAAAATTGGCTTTCTGGTCTGCGATTACGACTCGGCAATCCAAGTAAAAGAAAGTGGATCGGTTGATGAAGCAGCCAATCATTTTCGTCCTTTACACAAAGCCTTTTTTGGGAAGTATTCGATGATTGACGTTCATTATGAACTCTCGCTTAGAGGCTATCGTCGAAATGAAGTTCATAGCCTTTCTTTTAAATGCGATGAGCGAAATAATGCCATCATCGACAATAGCACTATTTTTGACGAGGAGGTCACCTACAAAAACGTAAAAACCGGGACTGTTCAAGTGGACATGAGCGATGATTTTATTGATCTTACCACAAACAATAAACAGCGCCCAGACGGTTGGAAGCGTTACCTATCAAATCTGTTCAATGATCTGTACTACACAATAAAGACAGATACAGATACGACAAGCATTTCCAAAGAGGAGGAAGACGATCCCGGCTGGCGTAGCGAAACGGTGTTTAGAGAAGACGTGGCTAAAATGCTTTGTGGGACAACGCTTGGTATTTTTGATTATGATCGAATGGGGTTTGAAGAGATAGAAGATACGCTCACTCCGCGCCCGGTTAGCGCTAAAAAGTTTAGCTTTCTAACCGTTAACAGAGGAGCCTTGACCTCATATCATGTTCAAACGGACAGTGTTCTGAATTCAGCTTGGTACACTCTTGGAGCCAGTCCGTATTTAATCATACCCAATGCCGTTCTAACGCATAATGAGTCCGTGTTACTGGACGCCGATGATATGTTGGATGGCTTGTTGTCGGATTTACAGACTGGTGAAAAAGCGTTTAAGGTCAAGCCTGAACTGTTTGTGGGCCAGAGAAACTACGTTAACGACCTGTTGAACGACGATTACCTGAAGAACGTGTTTCACTACAAAACCGAGCGAGACCTGTATGATTATGGCTCCTCTCATCGAGGTATCGAAAACGGCTTACAGGCTGCTCAGGAAAAACTGAAGCAAGTTGACATTATGATTGATCAATTACGAAATGTTCGACAAAGCAGTTATCAGAAAACGGTCGAAGTTTTAGGCTTTTTTATAAGTTTGGTTTCTATATTTTCTGTTCTTAAAGAAATATTTACTATGTCTCGCACTACAAGTTGGATGACAGGGCTTGAAACATGGATGAATAACCAATGTGGAGTATCTGGCGAACCTGCAATTCTCCTTCTAACCTTGACTATATTTATACCGGTAGCATTAGGTGCTGTGTATTGGTATAACCGCTTCAAATCAAAGACTCCCGTGTTAACGTTAGGTGCAGGCAACTATGTTTCTCCGTAACGGCATGCGATGACAATCGTTGTTAAACAACGTAGAATGTTGTTGTCGTACTGCTAATTTTACTCTTTGACATATGGGTATAGGTCGAGTACCTTCCATCGTTCGTTTAATATCCGTAGGAAGCGCTTTAAGTCCTGAGAAAGCGCTTTCTCGCCGTGTATTCTTTCGGGACAGTTCACGTTTGTTGCTGGCAGGCGGAATGCTGCCTTTTCTAACGAAGTGTCGCCCCGTTCGTTCAAATCTAAAACCGCGCATCGCCATTATTGGGGCGGGCATGGCTGGCTTGACAGCCGCTTATTATTTGGAAAAGTCAGGTCTTACAGCTACAATTTACGAAGCGCAGGACCGTTTGGGGGGGCGGGTTCTGTCAGCCAAGGATCTGGTAGCCGATGGAGTTATTACGGAAATAGGTGGCGAGTTTATTGATAGCACACATGATGACATACTGAACCTGTGTCGCACATTCAATTTGTCCTTGCTAGACACTCAAACGCCCCAGGAAAGAAACCTTATTAGCCGCGACTATTTTATCGGGGGGCAACGCTACTCGGAGCAAGCCATCATTCAGGCGTTCGGTCCAGTGGCGGCCCGGATTCAGCGCGATGTTGCGAGGCTTCGGACGGCTTCAGGTTCTCAACAAACTGCAACGGCGGAACTAGACTACCTTTCTGTTGATGCTTATCTGCAACGGGTCGGTTTGTCAGGGTGGTTATATGAGTTGCTGACTACCTCGTTCACCAGCGAGCTGGGCATTTCGTCGAGCGATCAGTCAAGCCTGAATTTGCTAAATTCACTGAGCACTGATACATCGAACGGTTTTGAAATCTACGGCAGCAGCGACGAACGCTACAAAGTCGTTGGTGGCAATGAGCGACTTATACAGGGGCTATACTCGGCCGTTAAAAGTGAAATTCGAGCTAAACATTTGCTGACCCGACTGGCAGCTACCGGCTCCGGTTACTCGCTCAGCTTTGACAATGGTACAAGTGCAAACGCAGACGTCGTCATTATAACTGTACCCTTTTCCGTCCTACGAAATGTAGAACTGCAGGTTGACATGCCGAAGCGTAAGCGGCAGTGTATTCAAGAACTGGGCTATGGTACTCAATCAAAAATGTTTATTGGGGTTTCGGATCGGGTCTGGCGGCACCAGGGCTACTCAGGTTATGTACTAAGCAATCGAGTCCATAACGGATGGGACAGTAGCCAGATGCAGAACGGCAACGCCGGACCTGGTGGTTATAGCTTGTTTTTGGGTGCTGACAAGGGCAAAAATTTAACGATCAATCAATACGAATCTTATCTGACTGAATGCGACATTGTTTATCCAGGCATAGCGCAGGCGGCCGACCGAAGCCGAAAGGGTTTTTACAACTGGAACAACAATCTGATGGCCAGGGGGGCATATGCCTGCTACAAAGTAGGACAGGTTACGAGTATTGGAGGCATAGAGTCGCAGTCGGTGGGCAACATTTTATTTGCCGGTGAGCATTGCAGTGGGAGTTTTCAAGGCTATATGAACGGAGCCGCTGAAACTGGAAGGAAAGCTGCTGAGTCTATCTTACGGCGCGTCAAGCACTTGTGAGTTAAAACGTATGAAATACGCGATAAATGTGTACGTGCCCACACTACACTACTCGCCTGCCGTACATTGAATTCAAGATTGCGACCAAGCAATATGCCAAATTCTAGGGTAACTCATGGTAAACGCCTGTTGCATTAATATCTGAATTCGGCTGCGCTTTGCTGTTGTTTATTCTACTAAGGCGTATTCCGTGTTATCATCCGAACCAAAGTATTTAATCGCTTCTCTCTTGAAGTTGTCTATGGTAAAATAGTTCATAGTCCCCGCTACCAAAGCTCCTACCCCAAACGGTATAAGCTTACCAAGCGCAATGCTACCTCGTTTTGTACCAAATTTTGTAAGTAGACGTACTCCTACAACTTTATTAATTTGTCCCAACACTTTTTTCGGGAAGTGCCTTTTGAACTGAGTTTTGGCAATTTGTCCACCAATTACTGCGGCTAAGTTTTTTGATACGACTATTGCGCCACTTTCCAAGCCGAGTACAGTTATGAATTCCTGATCGAATTCAGCTTCAATATCCTTGCCAAAGATAAAAGCAGTTCCATAGCAAATCGCTCCCATCCACCTGAACATCAAGGCTAAGTCAGCTGATATGGTACCCAGCTCGACTGCCGCTTGGGCTGCGGTACCAAACCCCGGAATTATGCTGGGTAAGGCTGAAGTAACTCCTATCGACGTGTACTTTGTTCGAATGCGGTTTCCGTATAATTCGGCTAGCTCGCTCTTACTTTTCGACGGGTAATTTTTACGTAGCTCCTCCACTTCTTTTTTAATCTCGGAAAACGGAGGTGAAACAGCATTAACAATTTGTAATAGATCCATAAGATTATGGTGTAAATAGATATTTAACTTACTGGCTGTTCTTACATTCAATAATAAGTATAATGCAACTTAACACAAACAATCTATTGCTAATTATTTTTTAAATGGTAATATACTTTTTCGTGCAGAGTAAGAGCGCCTTTTGGAATAGTTGAAACCTGAGAATCAGGTCATCTTTGTAGCGACCGCCCGGCGGCCCGGCAAGCTTACAAACAATGACTCATCAGTGGAGCCCACTAACTGACTCTCAGTGGGCGGCAATCGCTCCGGCGACCCGGTTCGCCTTTTTTACTGCTTCAGCGCAAACGAAAATATGATCTCCGCCCTATTGTCAACGCTCTGCTGTGGCAACTCCGCACGGGATGTCACGGGGCCGCCCGCGCAGTGGCGCAATTTGCAATTCGAGTCCCTGCCCAGGCAAAGCATCTGCTACTACTTCCATCGCAGGAAACTCGACGGAACCATCGAAAAACTCAATGCCGCCTTGAATCAGGCCGACCGAATCCGAGCTGGCCGGGCAGCATTCCCTTCGTTACTTTACATTGATTACAAATCGATTAAGATAGCCCCAATGGGTAGCCAAGCACGCGGCTTATATGTCCACAAGGCCGTTAATAGACGCAAGCGGCTCTGGATGGTTGGGTTACAAGGGGCAAACCAGGCCGACGGACCGGCGGCAGTCGAGTTGATTGGCCATGTGCTGTGGCGATGCGGTGAACGATTAGAAGTAATCTGCGGCGACTAGGCTTACAATGGCGTATTCAAAGAATCGTTAGCTGATTGGAGCATTAAATTTGAGAAAGCTTCCCGACCCGAATCGGTCCGTGGCTTCGTTCCCATCGCCAAACGATGGGTCGTAGAACGATCCATCGCGTGGACTAATTTTTTCCGTCGGTTGGTGAAGGACTATGAGTACACCACATCTTCTTCGGTATGCTGGCTTTGTTTAGCCAGCATACAGCTTATGTTGCAGCGTTTGCCAGCCACAAACCAAGCATAATTTCAAAACACGTTCTTAGGCTTTCTACTGAGTGGTTATTCACTTATCATTCATTCCTTTTTCTTTAATGTGCTTTGTTAATTCTTCAGGCTTTAATACTTTGTCATATTGGCTTTTTACTTTGCCGAGTTTACAATCCTCGGTGATTAATTTGAGAAAATCACTGAAGTCAGAATTTTCATTTGCAAGTCGGTTCACAGTATCCCAATCAATTTCCTGATTTATTCGTGACGGAAACAGAATTTCACTTTCGAATACGTTCTCAGTATTTAATTTGATTATGCCGATTCCAAATGCGTTATTTAGCCTCCTAACTTCATCTTTGAACGTTGGGTCGTCATCAATATTTAAAGCAACTAAATATCCTTCATTTGCCCAACTTGAATTTGAGACAGCTTGAAAGAAAGATTGTCTTAAATTACCAAAGTTTAAAGATATTTTTAATTCGAAAGAAAACAATTTGATTGAAGTAATAGATAGATAGTTTTGAATTTCTAAAGTTTCTGGTTTATAGTCTCTAAACGGAAAATATACGCCAACTAGATCTGGATGTAGCCACTCATTCTGCCCTTTTATAGCTTTAGACGAACTTTCGTGATAAATAGTTTTTAGGTTTGCTTTAAAGTGCCCATCGCCGTAAGTATATGAAGTCAGAATAGAGTGTAAGTCTCTTTCGTGAAATTTTTTAGTCTCTATCTTATCTTTTTTCGCTTCCTCTGTATCCTTTTGTTTCTGAACTTTTTGAACATCAATAGTGTGAGCGAGCTTTCTTAAGAAAAACTGTGCTGGTCTTCCGCTTGTCTGAATAATCGTTGAACCATCACCGTTGTTGCTAATATCTGTGTAGCAATATGCAGCAATTGTTGCCCAAGGAGTTTTACCTGTGGTTGTAAAGTCGCCTATTGTACCAAGCTCATTTGCTTTTTTCCAGATTTCGGTGGATGATAATGGTGTACCAACTTTTTCGATTGTTCGCTCGATAACGTCCCAGAATGTAGACTTTGCCATATTAAAAATTTACTGATGTGGTAACCCTTTAATTAGGGCTATATATTACAAGCTAAAATAGAGGACAAATTAATATTGGCAGTACGTACTATTTCTTCCATGTACATTCTTTTGTCAGAAGTTGTTTCTCATGGTCCATCTGTAGTACGTGTTGTTGTCCAAGGGACTTCGGCATGACGGCCAACACCCATATTTTAGTGCTGTCCACAAGTAGTTTACCTGTCGCTAGGTACGTAGCAAACCAACCGAAGCGTGCTGTCCAAAGGATATTGACCTGTCGACCAAGATGCGAAACGCCAAGAAAAAAACACTCACTATCGATTAGTTATCTTGTCGACCACTATGAGTACTATAAACTTGCATGTACGGGCCACCCAACACATTCATGTGTTGATGGCGAGGAACGAGCCTTTACACACATAAACGGTTGGGCTGTCAAAATCTAACCTTTCGCTCTGCATCCTGTCGCCGAACATCTGCCATGCAGAGAAACAATATCTACAAACCGCTTTATTACGCCGATAAGTGAAGCTAAGAGCATATTGGGGAATCTCAAAAAGCTGGTAGTCAGGTCAACTTTGTAGCGACTAAGCTTACAAATAATGACTTCTCAGTGGCAACCACCGCTTCGGCGGTCCGATGACTGACTACCAGTGGACGACAATATCGCCCTTTTTTGATCTTCAGCGCAAGCGCAAACATGATCTTCGACGAATGGTCGACGCAATTTTATGGCTACTCCGCACAGGCTGTCAGTGGCGAAACTTGCCCCCTGATTGGCCCCACTGGCAGGCCGTGTATTACTATTTCGACCAATGGAAAGCTCAGGGCACCTTCGAGCAGATGAATGCGGCTTTAAATCAATTAGATCGACTCAATGCCGATCGCGAAGCATATCCTTCAGCATTATGTATTGACTCACAATCGGTTAAGCTATCGCCACTGATTGATAATTACTGGGGCACCGACCCACACAAACGAGTCAACGGGCGTAAACGGACCTTCGTCGTGGATACTCAGGGACGACTCTGGCTGGCGGATGTAGATGCGGCCAATCAAGCCGACGGTCCACTCGCTAAATCACTTGTTGTGTCGATCCTTTGGCGAGCAGGTGAACGGCTGGAGAAAATTTTTGGCGACCAAGCGTATAATGGGGTATTCGCGACTGAACTAGCCAACTGGAGTATCGAGTTTGAGAAAGCCTCCCGGCCTGAATCAGCGCGTGGTTTTGTGCCGGTGGCCAAACGATGGGTCGTGGAGCGCAGCATTGTCTGGACGAGTCATTTCCGGCGGGTTGTCAAAGATTACGAGCATACCGTATCATCTTCGGTGAGCTGGCTGTATCTAGCCAATAGCCAGATCATGTTACAACGAATTGAAACGTTTTACCAAATGTAATTCCCCAACACGTTCTAAACGAAACCGGTCGACGCTGTTTCCTCATTCTGACCCCGAACTGGATGAATTGCTTGATGAATTGTTCGGCGCAAATGGTATTACGTCGTCTAATTAAAATTCGCTCACGACAATGGCTAAACAACCCAATCACACGGCGATGGTTCAGGCTACCCGTGCTGCCAGCCAATCCAGCAATGCCCTGTCTGACTTTATGAAAACGTTGGATATCGGTAAGGAGGTCGAAGAACAGGAGAAAGCGGCTGCGGAAGCTAAAGCGGACGTGGATGCCTCCTCTAAAGAGATAGCCGATGACGATCCGTGTTTGTCGCCCAAGCCGGCACGCGCTTCACTAACCTGTCGAAGTCCTCATCCAAACCATTGACGGCTGGCTCAATGGACGCGTTCGTCGAGCAGTTCATTGTCTCCGCTAGTACCCGATCAAGCGCCCATACCAAACAGATGCGGATAAACGGTGTATCCGATGTTACTCTGGATCGCGTCGTTCTATATGGCAATCATTAAGGTCGCCGGGTAACGAAACAACAACTAGCTGATGCAATCATCGGTGCTTTCTTTGAAACCCATCAGGAATTGCTCATTGAGATTAATAATTCTATAATCAGCAGAATGCAGCAAGATTTTTAATCAGGCAAATCGATGCCGTGAAAGTTGTGAACAAGGAAGTTTAATACAGACCTGAATTAAGCAAGTTCCGTATGCCGATTAACCCAACCATCTCAGCTAGCCCAGGCCCAGTGGCCGATCGGGCGCAGTCAGATCGGCCTGCATCGCCTTTAGTACGGTCATCACCGGCTCAGCTATTTCATAGTTCAGTGTACCGTTGGTGAGCCTCAAGGTTCGGAACAGGGCAAGACCCGTATGATTCTTCTGCTTGTCCCTTACGCTGATACTCCCACCAGAGCAGCCCCACAGGATAGAAAACGTCTTATCATCGTTGGGCGCACTGTAGTCGAACAGGTGAGAACCGGCCGGATATAAATCGGCCCTGTCGAACGAAACCATAAAACTGATCTCCCCATTGACGTTTACAAAAGGTGCGCTGATCTCACCGGCATGAATCCGGCTCAGGATCAGGAAATGAATCCGGCGGGTTAGCTCGTCATGCGTTTTTTCAACGAAGAAGTGGTAGGCTGAGTCGACAAGAGCCGGCAGATTGTCGGCAACGAGGGCATTCTGATCGATGTGAATGGGTTATTTGAAGGCAAGATAAAAACCGGTATCGGTGCTATGAAGTATGGCACCAGCTATCATAAACCCTACCACCTTATATTAATAATTATATTATATACTGAAAATAGTCAATAAAAGGGGTAAATATCGGTTTTTTGGTTGCCGATCGGTCATCAGAGAAGCGTAAAGGCAACATGGATGTGTGTCCATGTTGCCTTTACCGGTCTTTGTCTTGCCTTTAGCCATTAAGTAACTGATAGTCAAGCTATAAAAAAATGCTGTTGATACAAACTAAGTAATCAGACACATTAAATAATCTAAAAAACGGGTAAAAATGGTGGAAAAACGGCGATTAATCTATTATACAAAATAGACGGGTGCGTTTTACTCGTTTTGCCGGTCTTTGTCTTGCCGACAGGCTGTTAATTGCCTGTTTTAAAAAGTTTTATATTGAAAGGCTGCATCTACATATCAGCCTGAACGGCACAATCTAAACCATTTTTTAGGGCTAAAGGCACAATCCAAACCATAAATTAAGACCGTAACCGCTCGCCAATAAGCCAGCAGAGCAGGCTTTACTTAGTTTTGTCATATCAATTAGCAAAAATAGTCAATTCGCCACCGTTTATTTACCCGTTTGCTTGGTTTGTATTGTGCCTTTGCGATTACCCCCTTCCCCCCTTTGTCAAGGGCTGTCTGTAAGCCAGAGCGCCGGGCCAGCGCCAGGCGTAAGGTATAGACTAGCATTCAATGTGACGTACAGCACCTCAACACGGCTTTTTTGACCTACAATTAAGACAAATGCGCTTATATCTCGGTCAAATGCCATAGATTTAGGACAAAAATTCAAATCATGCTAACTAATGATGAGGTAGTCCGGTTTTTAAAGAAAAAACCTACCCTTTCGCAAACGGGCATCAATAAAGAAGCGGGTCTGCCTACCGGCACACTCACCAAGGCCGTCAATGGCCTGCGTAAGCTGTCTGAACCCCATCTGAAAGCGCTGGAGCCCGTCTTGAAACAATATGGTATCAGCGATTTTCTGACCAACCGGGCGGTCGTGCTTTCCATTGTGAATCACAAGGGGGGGGTCGGTAAGACTACCACCACCATTAACCTTGGAAAAGGACTGGCCAATCGAGGGCAATCGGTACTGCTGATTGACATGGATTCGCAGGGCAACCTCTCCCAGAGCCTGGGTGTACACAACCCGGAACAGCAGTTGCTTCATGCCCTGACGCAGGGCGCATCGTTGCCCGTTCTGCCCCTGAAACCCGGCTACGAACTGGTCCCCAGTGATCTGGAACTTTCCAGGGCGGAGGCCGAACTAACCAAAACGCCCAGTGGTGTACTTCGCTTCCGGAATGCAATTGCTCCCCTCCTGACTCAGTATGATTACATTCTGATCGACTGCCCGCCCTCGCTGACCATCTTTACGTACTCGGCGCTGGTCGCTTCTTCAGCAGCGCTGGTGGTGCTGGAGCCGGAAGCATCGGCCGTGAAAGGCATGTACAACCTGCTGGAGCTAATCCACGATATCCAGGAATCGTTCAACGCCAGATTGCGTATAGAGGGGATCGTGATGGCGCGGGTTAATCCGCAGCTGGTGCTGCACCGCGAACTGATGGGCCAGGTACGTGCCGATCTGAAAGGACAGCCTTTTTTCAAGACGGAGGTTCGACAGAACATCGCCCTGGCCGAATCACAATACGTGGGTCAGGATATCTTTGAGTACAAACCTAATTCGACGGGCGCCACTGATTACCAGGCGCTGGCTGATGAAGTGCTTGCCAACCATACTGCCTAGACCACATGAAGAAATTTAAAACATCGACAGGCCAGCCGCCTTCCCTGCACCGAAACACGGCTAACCTGATGCAGTCCATGCTGGATGAGGTCAAGGCCAGTATCGTCGTATTACCAGAACTCAAAGCGCTGATTCCTCCCCTACTGACTGGCGAGCGCGAGCAACTTTCGGCGAACATTCATCAGGAAGGGTGCCGGGAGCCCCTGTTGATCTGGCAGACAACGCAGGGCGTCATTGAGAATTCGGACAAGCCCGATCCCATCAACGTGCTCATCGACGGACATAACCGCTACGAAATATGCACCGCCGGCGGCATCGACTTTCGGATCGCCCTCAAGGATTTCGAGACGATGCAGGCCGTTCGGGAATTCATGATTGACAATCAGCTGGGTCGTCGAAACCTCACCCCCGAGCAGATGTCTTACCTACGGGGTCTTCGGTACAGAAATGAAAAACTTGACGCCGGCCGGCCCACTACCAGTGACACGCCCTCCCACACCGAGGTGGCTCCAAAGAAACGTACCAAAGATAAACTGGCTGAAACATTCAGCGTTTCTTCCCGCACTATTCTTAGAGACAGTGAATACGCATCGGGTATAGACCGGCTGGAACCCGAACTGCGCCAGGAAGTGCTGAGTGGTGCCCGTAAGCTCCCTAAAGATTTCATACGCGAACTTGGCCGCAGTACGATGGTGGACGCAGGCCCGCTAACCTCTGCCGACTTAGCGGCTATGAGCAAGTCCATACCTGGGGAGACTGCTCTAACAGGAGAGTCTACTCCCCCACCCCCTGCTGTCAAAAGCCGGTCCGGCAAACTGGTGGCCAGAATCAAATCCATGGTAGGCCAACTGGACCCAGGCGCGGTCGATTTTGGTAGTCAGTGCGACGCCTTGATAAGGCTTCTCGAAAAAGCCAAAGCGGGCTAATGAAAAGGGTGACAGTCTGTCACCCTTTTCATTTTCACTCATATATAATTCATTATCAATTCATTACCCCTGTCAATCTGTTCTTGTTGACAAACTATCTTAAGTGCAAACGCGTCTACCCTCCCCTGTCAGCGCGGCTTTTGATCTTTCACTCGTAACGAGTCCGATGATTATCATTTCCCCAATTGGCTGTTTGTGCACCAACCTGGTGCAAGGGATTTAGTTACAGCGACTGGTTTAGCTTCAGTACAAGTAATACTATAAAAAAGGGTGACAGTCTGTCACCCTTTTCCAGCCTAAAATGAAACTCAGATACACACACTTTCCGTGTCAGAACCGGATTGGCCAAGGTGTGCACGACCATCAATCCCCATAATGAGCCTGACACGTTGCGTTGACCTGTTTCAACCGAGTTGATCCTCAACCACTAGACCATCAAAATTGGCTTTTGGTATACCCCCAAAGCAGACCGATCAGAGCTTTGATCTATAGCACATAAAAAAGTCGACTACGGCTCATAGTCAGGCGCCGGGGTATCGGGACTACTGTTTTATCAGTTTGTACGCAGCCTGCCGCTCATCATCGCCAACGCAAATCAGGTAAACGCCAGCCGGGAGGTGACTTACATCGATTTCTTCCTCTATGAGGCCACGGCCGTGGATAACCGTGCGACGCAGTACAGGCTGGCCTGTCGACGTGGTTAGTTGTATGGCCATTGGCCGATTAGCTGCCTGGGTTACCGAAACGTGCACCGAATGATGCGCGGGATTTGGGTATAACAGAACTGTACCGGGTGTGCCCGCTGGCAAATCCGTAACAATGAAAAAGAGGGAGTCTGATTGGGTATAACCACACTCATTTACCGACCGAACGGCGTAGTAGCCCGTTCCCTGGTTAAGGCTATACCGCGGGCCTGTTGCACCGGGAATTGGCTGACCGCCAAAAACCCATTGGACGCTTGAGGTTGGGTCGGATCCCAGTTCGGTGGCGCTTATCTGCTGCAAACGGGGTTTATCAGGCAACGTTTTGACTACGACGGTACTGGACAGGGGATCGCTTAAACAATACCCGTCATCAGCCTGCACCGATAACACGTAAGGGCGCCCACCTGGCAGCGGCCAGCGCAGCTCAGTGGCTGGCAGGTAAACATCGGTCAGCAAACTGTCGCCGATATGCCACACATACCGCATCGATTCGGATCCACTTACCTGGTAAGGAGCCGGGATAACCGGACAAGCCTCCAGGGTTTGTTTTTCCCAGCGGGGTGAAGCAGGGCGCACACGTACTGGCAGTTCGATCACCTGCTGTTCGCTGGTACCGCATTCATCCACCGATCGGACGCTAAGCGTGTAGGTGCCGGGTGTAGTTACAGCCACGGTAGCTACACCGCGATTGGCCGTCAGCTGCCCGCCACTCCGCAAACGCCACTCGTAGGAGTACGCATCCTGACTGGTAATCTGGTAGGTTTGCTGAACGCCCAGACAGCCAACAGCTTTGCCGATGGGCCTGTGGGGCTTGGGTGGAACCGGCCGCAGCAGCAGCTTGCCCAATTCACCGTAATAGTTGTCTGATAAAAAAATAAATGAACTGTCAGCCGTAATCTGTGCATATCCGTTGAGAGCGGGTATGCTTCCCATCGACGTCCAGTACTGGCCCCCCGTGGTTGTTTTATACAGCTGGCCATTACGATTCAGATAACCCACTGCTTCACTACTAAACATGCAGCTGTGGATAAACTGACCTGCTGAAACGGGCAGTCGGGTAGCGGACAGATCCACCTGCTGCCAGGTCTGGCCGCCGTTCGTCGTCTTGAACATACGTTCGCTTTCCCACACATAAGCCACCGACGCATTAATCATTTGTGGGGTAGTCGGACTGACCAGTTGACCATCGATAGAGATTGGTGTCCTCTCCCAGGATTTTCCCCCATCGGTGGTTCTGAAATAGTCGCCCGGATTGGTACTACCGACAAGCCCCGTGTTTTCGTCCGCAAACGACAGGCTACTGGTTGGATTGAACGGAGTCGACAGGGTTATCCAGCTTCGGCCCCCATCGGTCGTTTTCACCAGTTGCCCCCGCCCATCGAGCGGAAAAAAGGCGTACATCACCGTTGGGCTCAGCATCAGCAGCTTGTAAAACTGCCGTCCCGGCCAGACCACAGGTCGGGACGACCAGCTGCGCCCGCCGTCGGTAGTGGTACTGATCAGGTATTCGGTAACCACCACCACGTGCTGAGGGCTGAATTGCCGGACGAAAACAGTGCCGTTGAGTCGCTGGGGCTGCGACAGTTCGTAAGTTCGCCAGCTCTCGCCCCCGTCGCGACTCCAGTAGACGGTAGCCACGGCTCCTGACCGATTGGCTGAAACAATAGACTGCCCAATGCGGCTGACGACCCTGACGGCCTGGGGGTTGTGGCTCATCAGCGTCCAGGTGGTACCGCCATCGTAACTCATGGCCAGACTCCGATTGGGGCCAATCAGGCAGCCCGTCTACCCCCAAAAGGCCATCCGCGTGAAAACACCCCGGCTGGGCACAGCCACTGAATCCCAGGTTACGCCATCATCGACAGAACGGAATAGAAACGACCCATCGCCCGTTGATTGGCTAGGCCCCGGGTAGAGTCCACTTACGAACAGGGCCTGTCTGGCGTTTTGTTTAATGTCCATCAACAGAAGCGATCGGGAACTGATTGTCAGCTGGGTCCAGTGTTCTCCCCCGTTGGTGGTACGAAACAGTATGCCTCTACCCAGTGCAAAACCCAGCGACGCGTTGCGAAACCAAACCTTTGAAAAACGGGCATAGGGTTGCGGGTCTACTAAAACAGGACTCCAGCTGACCCCACCATTCGTAGTCCTCGACACGGTGTTGTTGGCGGTCACGTAACCAATCAGTCGACTGACAAACCAGATCGAGGTTGGTTCATTGAACCCACTGGCCCGCCCCGTCCAGCTTTCGCCCCCATCGTTCGTGGTATAGAATTGGCCCCGCTGACTGATCACGTAGCCCGTCTGTTCATCCAGAAACTGGGGACTGGTTAGCGACGCTTTGTCAGTCAGTACGGTTTGCCAACTTTGTCCACCATCTCGGGTGAGTAGCAAACGACCGCTACCGCTGCTGACAAAGCCACGGTTGGGCCCGTTGAAGAAAATACTCGTGAAGTTGTCGATACCAAGGCGCGGCATAATCGGCTGCCAGCTACGCCCACTATCCTGCGTCTGCAGCAGTTGCTGCTGATAGGAACCGGCGTAGCTTTGCTCCAGCAAATACGCCCGGCCCGGCCCGACCAGCTGAACATCGGAAAAGTCGACGCCCATCACCCGGTTTATGCTCTGGCAGCTGCGGGCGGGGCGCGACACGGTCAATACGGGGCTGTAGGCCGATCGCTTTTCCTGGACCAGGGTTTGCAGTCGGTACCGATAGGTTTGGCCGTTGATCACGGCTGTATCGACGTACTGAATTGTATTGGCCGGCAATATCGCCAGTTCGTCAAAGTTTCCCGATTCGCTAACGCTCCGCTCCAAGCGAAAGCCGGTTTCGTTCGGAGTGTTATCCCGCCAGCGTAGCAGGGTCTGATCCCGGGGCGTACTGGTGGCCACCAGGCTATCCGGAAAATTCAGATAGTCGGGTCGTAACTCGTCGATCCCCCGTCGCCATACCGATTGGCCAAACACGGCATAGACCGACTGCTCCGAAACGGCCAGCGCAGTGATGGTATAATTGGGCTGCTGGCGGTTGGTTGGTAAACCCGTGCTTACATCGTGCCACGTTTTTCCCTGATCGGTACTGGCATAGACGTTTCGGCTGCGCGCCGTAGTCGCCAGCCACACACGCGGGCTGGCCGCCACCAGTTGAACCGATGCTGCTTCGGGGGTGCCGCTGCGGGTGGTCAGGGTTACTTTTTGCCACCTCTGGTGAGCCGGGTCAGATAGATAAAGGCCATTCTGACTGCTGACCAATAGCGAACCAGTGGATGTAACGGCCAGCTGCTGAATATCATATACACCGTCCAGCAATTTGGTCCACGACTGCCCATGGTCGGCTGATACCAGCACGGTAGAGTAGGTACAGGCGTACAGAGAGTCCTGCCGATAGGCTATACTCCTCAACTCGCGCACCGGATTGATCTGCCAATTCTGCCCGCCGTCGGCCGACACCAGAACGGCGCCCTCGGAGCCGGGCCGGGTGGCATAGAACCGCTGCCCCCCAGCCACCAGCTGGGTCAGCGCGTTGTAAGGAAACCCCGTCTGTAGAGTTCGCCAGGTACGGCCATCATCGGTAGACGTATGAACACCCTGCGCACTAGCCGCCAGCAATCGCCCGGTTAGCTGCGCCATGGTTCGGGGCGGGGCATCGGAATAGCCGGATGGCGAGCCGATAAAATTCCAGCGCTGTCCCTCATCGGTCGAGAAGGCGAGGGTAGGAATGGGGGCGTACAGTCCAGTTGCTTCCTCCTGGGTAAGGCCTGCCCATACGCCTGCGGGGGCCGTAAAAACCGTAACAGGCCAATACTTCGAACCACTTAACACGGCCTGCCATTGCGCTTTGGCATAGTAGGGGTGGAGCAGGGCTATCAAGCCAACAACAAGGCTTACTAAACGTACAATCATCGCGGGCGCTCGAACTATCAGGGTTCAATAATAAGCCGGGGAAGCGTACGCTGTGGTCTTTTTATTGACCAGGCTACATTCTTTTTGGGCTATCCTTTTCCGAATAGCGTACGAATAAAGAAACTTGTGTTTCTGCAGGCTTCGTTTGTCCGGGTTGTTGCCTCAGTTGGTCAACCAAGCGGGCCAAACGGTTTGCAGGAAATCCGGTAACGGGCAAACGGTCACTCCCTCGGTGGTCGTGTAGGTATGGCCTTGCAGCACAAGCACATACGGGAAGGTCGGTTGGCTATCACGTACACTTTCATAGAAGCCGCGACTCAGCTTGGGTATATCGGCAAACTTGATCTCGACACACGCCCGTTGCCCGTTGGGCAGGATAATAACCAGATCGCACTCGGCACCCGTGTGCGTACGGTAGTAGTAAAACTCAGTCTCGAAAGCCGTCCGGCGTAACTGTTCCAGTACGTACCCTTTCCACGATGCGCCAACCAAAATGTGCGTAGCAAGTTCCTCCGCCGAGCGAATGCGGGCCCGACGGTGTAGCATGCCCGAATCGCACAGATAGTGTTTAGGCGATTTGACCAGCCGCTTCGTTACGTTGGGGAAATAGATTCTCAAGCGATATAATAGATACGCACCTTCGGGCAGGTTGGGTTTTCGCTGTACTTCGTCAATAATGACGTATCGATCGACGGTCTGACTTAAGGAGGACGAGGCACTTTGCAACATCTCTGCGTCGGTTGTCCGTTGAAGGTCCAGATATAAGGAAGTAGTGAGCAGCTGCGGCCGAATCATCTGCGCCAGCGTAGTAGTGCTAACCTGGCGTGGGCCCAGCAGCACGCACACGAGTACATGAGTCCGGGAATCGAGCAACGGGGTGTTATAGGTCGTGTGATTACCCTACGAATGCACATTATTATCCCTGAAAACTGAAAGAGTGATTTACTATTTTTCGTGGATAGTACGTGGTCTAATTAGCCTGCGCTGATCTGCTAAGTCAGGGGGTTGTGCGCTGAAGTGGGCAAGATGGCTTCAAGCCGGGGCGTAGCGCTACTACCTTTCGAAAGGTCATACAATTCGAGCACTGTGCTACACATCAGAGAGACGGAGTCATCAAGCATGATTAATTGCCCCCTTTTTGTGAAAAGATGGCGGAGCAAACCGGTTCCCGTCTCCAGTCAATTACAGACTGGCTGGATGAATACCGCAGCTGATTTTAATAACTAGAACAACGATTTGGCGAAGCGTTTCGGAATGATAACGACGCAAAGAAAAAGGGTGACAGCTTGTCACCCTTTTTCTTTGCGTCGTTATATATCTAGTTATCAACTATATAGACCCATGAGCGGTATATATATCCATGGCATTCTATCCGATTCCTTATCAGCCAATCTGGTACGGGCGTTTCAGGTACAGCAACGGATTTTAGCATGCCCGTTCTATCCCTAAACGAACGGTAGCTGGACGTACAAGAAAAGGGTGACAGCCTGTCACCCTTTTCTTGTAGGCGGAATCCTTTTAAAGCGTGTAGCCATTCAAAACGCGCTACTTATGCTGAAATAAGCCAGTATACCCAACGCTTTCCAACGCCTAATATCCTACAGACTGCTGACTGAATCCAATCAAAAATATGGCCTGTTCGATCACTGGTGAATAGGTTGGCAAGGTTAGCCTGTTAGAATTGCAGCCTATTAGGTAAAGGCGATCTACCTGTTATCATCTCAACAAACTCCTCATATCCGATTGATCCGCTCCGATCCCGGTCAAAGCGCTGAAGAAGTGCTCTAAGCTGCCCGTCACTTATCTTGATATCATGCTGTTCATACACCAGTTTAAATTCGCTGGGCGTTATCGAACCACTTCGATCCCGGTCGTACAGCATGAAATTCTTCAGAAGATCTGCCTCTGATATGGCAGAACCAACCTCATTAGCGGTCGCCAGCATACCAACCAGCGGATCAGGATCTAAAGTTGCAGTAGCCTGTGGAGCTACGTTCGTAGTCTGATGGCACGCCGAGACGCTCAATAGTATGGACGCTACGGCAGCCAATAAAAAATGTTGTTTCACTCTGTTTGATTGTTTATGTTCAAATAAGGTATATACGTTGGATTGGTACAACAACTGGATCATACCAGGCTCCTGCGGCCTGCTCTTTCAATTCGGCAAACAAGTAGGGCACGTAAGAGTGAGTGCATACTGCAGCCTTGTAGACAGTAGCATAGGCCATATGGTCGCTAACAAAACAAAGGCAGTCGAGATAGCCTATTTCACCCGTTTGGCCGGTAGCTGGGCGCCCATCTGCTCCAGATTCAGGGTGTCATCATCCACCTTCACCAGTTCAGCATGTACATCTCTGGCCGTGATTTGCTGCGTAGGAAAGCCCGGATTGATCGCCATGTCGTAAACGATAGTCAGCGCCGTGGCACGCTCTTCGAGTACTCGAACGTTTATGATGTTTTCACTGCTTAGATGGACGGTGAGTTTACCCTCCTTCTTGGCGATGTCGATCCAAAGTGTTATTTCTTCGGCTTTCCCACCCGGGCCAGCCTGCGGCCCTGCGGGATGAGTGGCTTTCCATTTGCCAACAAAAAAGTCGGCGGAGGTCGATGCCTGGGCGAAACCGACTGTGGAGGCTACGACCATACTCAGCAGTAGCAGCATTGTACGGGTTGTTTTCATGCGTCGTGCGTTACGTGAAAAAATAAGTAGGAGGAAACCGCCTGGCCTGGACGACTCTACAGCGCGACCAGCAGGTGTATGGTGCAAAGCACCGGGTCTGTCTGGATAAAAAAAATACCTCGGTCGAGGTATTTTTAAACGCTGAGCGAAATTATTTTCTTTCAGCTTACGGGACTATTCAGGCGCCCATCTTCTTAATAATCAGTTTACTATCAATCAGATCGGGTGTTTTTTCAAATTGTCGCCATAGGAATCCAAAACAGGCTTGTTCTCGGCGGTTCCGATCAATTCACCGGGTCGACCTCCTGCCAAATTTCCCGAAGCAATCATCGCAGGCCCTTCAACAACTCGCATAACTCGATCCTATACCTGGTAAAGTTGACTCTCCCTACTCGAGGTGGCGATCGCTGAATGATCGCCTGTATGAGAGACCTCGACGCTCCTGGCTCTGCGGAATAAACGCAACGCTTTTGCTGGATCAACACGAAGCGGGCTGATTGTTTTTCCGTCATCCGCAGTACCGACGCCGATGGAATGAGACAATATAGTGAGGCAAAAGGGCACAGAGTTCATGGAGCCGTTAGGCTGTATGATGGTAAAATGGTCCGGTTTGAGCAGCCTGATGCGTCGGTCTGGCTCTACATTGTCATGCCTTAAACAAGCAATGCTACATTGGCTGCCTTTCAGACTCCGGCGGCTACGCTTCGTTCAGAAAATCATTTGAAGCGTATGAAGTACCTGCTACCCGAAACGAGTAGAAACAGAATCAGATCAGGCCACAACTTAGCGACAGCTAAGTTGCTTTTCTATTTTTTGTTCGATATTTTTACTTGTTCGTTTTTTTCGTACAAATCAATAAATCGAACGTGATAATTACAGAGGAACAGGACCTGTTGGAGGAGGGAATGGCTACGCTGGCAGAATTTCTGCCGGAAGTCGGGATACGCTTTGAGCGTACCCCGGTAAAAAGAACTCGGTACGATGCCATAGTGACGTTGCGGGTTGGCGAAAATCGAATAACGTTGTCGGTCGAGGTCAAACAGTCGGCCAAACGCATCGTCTGGGGCCAGTTACTGAATCAACTTACCGATGCCAAAAATCCCACCCTACTTACCGATTACATTAATCCAGTCTTGGGTAAGAAGCTGAGAACGCAGGGTATCAACTATATGGATACCGTCGGCAATATATACCTTCGAGTCGAAACGGGCGGACTACCTCTCCTTATCTGGATAGAGGGCCGAAAGCCGATTCGCCAGTTGGCAGAACGGGCCGACCATGCCTTTACAAAAGCCGGATTACGCGTTACGTTTGGGTTGCTGGCACACCCAGACTGGGCCAATGAAACAGTACGGACCATCGCCCAGGAAGTAGGCACCGGCCTGGAAACAGTGCTTCGGGCTAAAAGCAGCCTCCAGCAACGGGGTTTCCTGAAAGAAGTACGACAGGGTGAGTGGAAGCTGGTGAACCGCAAAGCGTTGCTCGATAAATGGATTGAAGCTTATGCGACACGCCTGCAACCGGGCTTGCTGTTGGGCCGGTACCGACTCCCGAACGGGAAGTCAATCGCTGACTGGCAAGGTCAATGTCTGGCGTCACCACAAACCCAATGGGGGGGCGAACCGGCTGCCGATGGCTTGACCGATTTTCTGCGACCGGCCGAATGGGTTTTATATACCCGTCAACCAGCTAGGGAAGTAATGAAACAACTACGCTTACTCCCTGATCCGGGACATGGGTCCGTTCGCCTATACAACAAATTTTGGCCGCACGATGAGCCGGGCAATGCTGTATCTCCGCTGCTGGTGTATGCCGACTTGCTGATCAGCGGTGATCCGCGCAATGCCGAAATAGCCCAAAAAATTCTCGACACCCATGTACAAAGTCTCCTTGACTGAATGGCACCGGCAACGCTTCAAACCCATCTTCGCGTGCATCGAACGGGCTTGTGAAGAAGTCGGCGTCGAGTTTTATCTGGTAGGGGCCGTTGCCCGCGATATTTCCATGGCAATTCATGGAATGGAATCGTCGCGGGTGACGCGCGATCTGGATGTAGCCGTGTTGGTAACCGACGAGGCTGAATATCAACGACTCAAAAACAACTTACTGGCGCAGGGTGACTTTGCCGAAATGCGGGATATACCCTTCACCCTGAAATATGCAGGCCAGACCGATGTGGATCTGATGCCGTTTGGGGGCCTGGAATTGGACGCAAACGTTCGGCTCAACCGGGGCGAAGGGGTTGCCAGTCTGTCGGTAACTGGTTTCAGCGAAGTGTACACGCGCGGAACACAGGCTGTGACACTAGACGATATATATACCTTTCAGGTGTGTGGCCTACCCGGTATGGTAATCCTTAAACTAATTGCTTATGACGATCGCCCCGAACACCGACTTAAAGATTTGGCCGACATTAGCTTTATTCTGAAGAACTACCTGAACATCGCCAGCGAATCTGTTTACGACACTCACTATGATTTGCTCGAAGCATCTGACTCGCTGGAGCACACGGCAGCCCGAATCCTGGGTCGGGATATTCGCCCACTACTCGACCCATCACCCGCACTTCGGCGACGGATTACCGGTATTCTCGATCGGGCCATTGCCGAAGGCCCGGAGGGAAAGGTAGTTAGCCAACTGCACAGCGCTCAGTATCGTGTGTTCCCATTAGACTATGTATTTCACCTAATAGACCAACTTCGGAAGGGGATAGATGATCAACTCGATACTCACTAACCAATTCCTAGAAATGCCTCAAGTGACCCGGCCGGGGCGGAAAGGCTCAGCCGGGCGCGTGTACGATATATCGATCTGGAACGTTTATGGTAGCATGCTCTATTTAGGTGGATGCGTTAACCTCTACCCATTTGCGAGGCTAATCGAAACCGGTCTGGTGTCTATTTGCCACCAGCAGCAGCGTACAAAACCTATCCGGCCTTTGCTCACATGAACTGTCATCGACATGTTCTGAGCAGTTACAGCCGATACACAACCAGCGGCACGTTAAGTTGGCTACCAGCTGATTTAGCACTCCCTAAAAAAAAGGGTGACAGACTGTCACCCTTTTTTCTTTACTGTGACATTCAACTCATTATCAATTACATAACCCTACAACCGATCTGGTGAATGTCTATCCCAAAGCTAATGCCTTACCGGCCGACCTGGTAGTGGGAACGCTGGGTTATAGGAGACTTATTCTACCCCAGGGAGGAATGCAATTACGCTAGACGAAAAAGGGTGCCAGACTGTCACCCTTTTCTAAAAACTGGCTTCCGCCCGAATGAGTGGTCTATGAAAGCGCCTAATACACTACAGACTGCTGACTGTTGCCAATGAGCCCCCCGGCCGATTAGATACCTGCCTGAAAAAGGGTGTCAGACTGTCACCCTTTTTTTGAAAGACAGCAATCCAGGGCGCCCAGCTGTTCCATAGCCACCCCAGGGCTGGCTGCGCTGCTGGCTGACAATGCCCATTAACTGAAAAATTGGCCTGACCATACAAGCTGCAGGCCCGGCACAACCGGCCTGTTTCACCCATTTGGCCTATAGCCAGGCGACCATTTGTTCCAGACACTCAGCCCGCAAGAACACAATTGGCACCTGACTGGTACTGCTGGCGGGGCTCTTCTGATTTGAGGTCGTTTTATCCCCGTCCCGGCCCCGTCTGCCCCTACTGTGCATTGATTCGCTTGTACACTTTTTTCAGCATCCACTCTTTCACCAGGTCGCCGAATTCTTTCTCGCTCATGATCTTGGTGAAGATGTCCTGGTTCTGCTCCATGCGGTCGATCAGCTTTTCAACGAACAACTCATCGAACCCGTAGCGAAACGTCTCGACCGGGTTGTTCTGCGCCTGATAAATCAGCGTTTCGTCGCTCACCAGTTCCTGCTCGATCTGATCGAAGAATAATTTATCGCTATCCGTGAAATCAGTACTGAACCGGTCGTTCAGGACGTGGATGATTTCCGACAGGCGGGCCTTTTCTTCCTTGTCGCGGGTCATACCGGTTTCGGCGTTTCCCCGTAACCCGTAGTCCTCGCCCGATTCCAGCGCTAGGGTTTCGTTGTCAGCGATCTTCTGCAGGCGGTAATAAGCCAGGGCCACTTCGTCGTTGAGCTGCAGCCGCTCGCCCATATCCTGCCGGGGTAATTTCAGGTGCAGATACTTGCCGAAGGCGTAGAATTTTTCCAGCTCCGTATCGCCGAAAGGCATGATCTGCGCCAGAAACGCGTAGAGCCGCAGCCACTGATCGAGTTGCTTTTTGAACTCGTCCTGCACTTCGGGCTCGAGGGCTCTAAAGCGATCGACGGCCGGCCCAACGTACCCATACAGCTTGCCCTGGTCTTTGTTTGTGTTGACAGACGCAAAGAAAACAGCGCTGAAACTGTTGATCTCCGACTGCCAGTACACTTGCCGACTATCCAGCTTGTGCTTCAGGTCGTAGAGCAGGTTGGGGTCGGTGGCTTCGTCGACCGTGGTTTGTTCGTAGTACGGCTGGAACGACGCGATAATCGTGTCTCGGTCGTTAGCAAAATCGAGCACGAACGTATCGTCTTTGCCGGGGTATATCCGGTTCAGCCGCGACAGCGTTTGCACGGCCAGTACGCCATTCAGTTTCTTGTCGACGTACATGGTATGCAGCAGGGGCTGATCGAAGCCGGTCTGGTACTTGTTGGCCACCAGCAGCAGCTGGTAATCGTCGGACTCGAACTGTTTGGGCAGGGCTTTTTCGCTGAAGCCGTTGAGCTCCACTTCAGTAACACCGGCAGGGTACTGCCCATCGATTACTTTGCCCGAGAAAGCCACCAGGGGCCGGATATCCTGATAGCCTTTCTCGCGGATGTACTGCCTGAAAGCCAGGTAATACCTAAGGGCATGCAGGCGCGAACTGGTTACCACCATGGCTTTGGCCTTGCCGCCGATTTTCTTGCTGACCACCTGCCGGAAATGCTCGATAATGACCTCGGTTTTCTGGGCAATGTTGTGCGGATGCAGCGACACAAACCGCCCGATGGCCAGCGATGCTTTCTTCTTATTTAGCTCAGGATCGTCTTCGATGGCTTTCGAGAGCCGGAAATACAGTTCGTAGGTCGTGTAGTTTTTGAGAACGTCGAGGATAAAGTTTTCTTCGATGGCCTGCCGCATCGAATACAGATGAAAGGGGAGGGGGGGGCCATCGGGGCCGGGCGTACCGAACACGCTCAGGGTTTTAAACTTGGGCGTGGCCGTAAAAGCGAAGAAGCTGATATTAGGCTGCCGGCCCCGGGCTTCCATCGACTTTCTGACCAGATCTTCCCCATCTTCGGTGCCTTCGTCCGTATCCTGCGCTTCGGCATCGGCCAGGGTAGGGGCGGCCAGAATACCTTTCATCTTTTTGGTGGCCTCGCCCCCCTGCGAGCTGTGGGCTTCATCGACAATAAGGGCGTACCGACGCGCTGAAATCCGGGCCAGCGACGCTTCTTTGACCAGCTTGCCATCCTGCACGGCCCGGTCGATCGACTCCAGCACAAATGGAAATTTCTGGAGGGTAGTGATGATGATGCCACTGCCCGACACCAGCGCATCGCGCAGCTGCGCCGTGTCTTTGTCGATTTTCTGCACCACACCCGATCGCTGCTCAAACTGGTAGATGTTGCTCTGTAACTGCTGATCGAGCACTTTACGGTCGGTGATAACGATAACGGCGTCGAATACACGCTGATCGGCGGTATTGTGCAGCGTAAAGAGCCGGTAGGCCAGCCAGGCAATGGAGTTGCTTTTGCCCGACCCCGCCGAGTGCTGAATGAGGTAGTTATTGCCGGGGCCCGCCAGCCGGGCATCGTGGGCAAGTTTGCGTACTACATCGAGCTGGTGGTAACGGGGAAAAACGATCCGCTCTTTTTTGTGGGTCTTACCCGTCTGTTTATCCTCGATGGTTTCGGTTTCTACGTGCAGAAACCGGCCAATCAGGTCGAGCCAGCTATCGCGCTGCCAGACCTCTTCCCACAGGTACGCTGTTTTGTAACCGGTAGGATTGACTGGGTTTCCTGCCCCTTTGTTACTGCCCCGGTTGAACGGTAGAAACCGCGTTTTGGGCCCGTCGAGCCGGGTAGTCATAAATACCTCGTCGGCGTCTACGGCGAAATGCACCAGCGTGCGCGACTTACCCCGAAACAGCAGTTCGGCCGGGTTGCGGTCGTGCATAAACTGCCGTCTGGCGTGGCCGGCATCCTGCCGGGTAAACTGGTTTTTCAGCTCGACCGTAGCCACCGGCAAACCATTCACAGACAGCAGCAGATCGAGCGAATTCTGGTTGGCCGTACTGTAGTGCAGCTGCCGGGTTACGTGCAGCTGGTTCTGGGCATAGAGGGCCAGCGTATCGGGGTTAAGGTTGTTTTCGGGCTTGAAAAACGCCAGCCTGAACAGCACGCCATAATCGACGATGCCGTTTCGGAGCACATCGAGCGTGCCCCGAAGCTCAAGTTCTTTCAGGAGCCGCTGCGTCAGCTTGGTTTCCATGTTGACGCCGTGAATCTTGACCAGTTTAGCCCACTGTTTGGGCTGGCTGGTACGCAGAAAATCGAGGCAGTAGCGGGGAAACAGGGCCTGCGCCCGGTCGAAATCAGCGTCGTGGCCCGGTAGCCAGCCGCCCGACTGGGTCAGACTATCGACAATGGCGGTTTCAAAGGTGTGTTCAGAGGTTAAGGATGGCATGGAAATGACATTGAAAGGCTAAATCGTGTCTAATCTTGTTGAGTTTTGTCTAATCCTATTTCAATTAATATTTTTTAACTAACTGCAGATAAACAAGTTATACTGAAAACCTTGTAAGAATCTTGTACAAACCTTGTAAACGTTTATAACTATTTATAAGGTTTGTATCGCTCCTGGCTATCAGGCAAGCACCCACTCGGCGAAACCTAACCGTGTAATTTGGCCTTCTATAAGCCCCCTTCTGACGCAGGGCACGTACCTGCTCGTCAGTCAATACATTTGCTTTCTTCTTTTGCACCCGATCCAGCAGAATCAGCGTGGGCAAATCCAGCCGACGGTCGCGCTGCCTGGCAAACATCCTGCGGATGCCGCTACCGATTGTGTCGATCATGCCCAGGCTCACCATTGCGTTGACCAGAAACGGATTTCGGTAGTAATCGACCACTTCACTTTCGGCGGGCAGGCTGAGCAATTTATCCAGCATATGGCGCTGATCGTCTGGTGTCATCATATGGCGGCTTTGGTTACCGATCTGCTTTTGATATTCCAGTGCGTGCCCGCTATTAGCTGTTTGATGAGCACCTCTTCCACGTAGAGCCGCAGGGCGGGGGGATCGATGACAACGAACGTGAACCCAACGCGGTGCCCCTGCTCCAGGGCTGCGTTTACCTGCGCCAGTTGCGAGCCGGTGCGGGAGTCTTTGTCAATGAAATGGTTGCGGATCCGCTGCCGGGCCGTTTTGCCATCTGCATGACCAACGTACCTGACAGCGGGCGGTTCCTGACCCTGCTGCACCCATATGGCATATACGCCCGACTGCCGGCCAACGCTGTTGAGCAGCGGTTGATTGGCGGCATCACGCTGAAGTGGCTCATCGCTATGGCGCATCGTGAAAAACTGCACATTGGCCCCATCGAACAAATCGACCCTGACGCGCTCGATTAATTCGTTTAGTGCTTCTATACCGGCAACTGATAATTTCTGTGTTGTCATCATTACACCACCTTTACTTTGCCCGTGACCACTTCGCTGATCAGGGCCGTGCGGTACTCCTGCATCAGCTCAATTTCCCGCTCAATCCGGCCAACGGTAAAATCAATCTTCGCCGTTTCTTCATCTAGATACCTCACAATTTCAGCTTGTTCAGCGAGGGGGGGGAAAGGTAAACCGAAGTTAGCTATGGCTACAGGTGATATGTTAGGTTGTTGCCCGGTATTGTCAATACTATTCTCGAAAAGGCTAAAGAAATGCTGAGAATGAGTTATATGATACAAGAATATGTCATTAACTGAGTCAGATACTCTTAACACAGCGTTCCGCTGATTTAAAAAAACTTGTTCGCTATCATCAAAAAATGCACGGGCGGACTTAATACCAGAAGATATTATCGGACGAGTCAATGCAAAAATAATATCACCGTTGAATACCCTAAAACGATCATAGGCTGAAGCATAATCATCAGGTAGATATTCAGTATCTACCCAATCAATGTAATCATGCTGAATGTTAGATATTTTCAAGACCCTAATGTTTCCTTCTTTACAGAATTTACTACTATCAAATGCGGCTCCACTGATGATAGTTGCTACCCACTTCAACTTCTTCACCTCCCAATGCGCCGGTACATCGCCGAGCCAGTCGATGCCGGAGGGTTTGGTGGGTACATTGGGGCGGATGCCTTTGGTGACGGCTTCGTTGATCAGGGCGGCTTTTTCTTCGCGCAGCAGGATCATTAGCCGCTGTTTCCGGGCAATAAGCCCGTCAAGCTGAGCCGTTTGCTCGTCCAGGTAGGCCGCAATCGCCACCTGCTCGGCGAGGGGGGGGAGAGGGACTTCCAGTATACTGTATTTGTCAGCACCAATATTTTGTATTGTTGCCTGATTAAAAATACTGTTTTTCCAATTCTCATAATTCCCAGATTTAGTGAAACTATAGAAAAAGTCGCTTGATAAAAACGCACTAGGACGAGCGCGTATCAAATACCCAGCAAAACAAGCTTCTCCTTCATACCCTTTGAACTGAAAAGTTTTACCAACCGTCGCGCCACTTCGAGCAAATAATATATCACCCTCTTGTAGAAAATAGTTTTGTGCAATTTCTCTTGGAAGTGACTTGAATGTGTCATTTTTCAAAAAACCGTCATCGCCAAAATCTGTTATGCGAATATATCTAGGCAACTTTCTGTCATCGAGTTCTGCTGCTTCGTTGGCACCATATTCTAGTCGACTCAATAATAAATATTTCAGCTTTTTCACCTCCCAGTGCGCGGGAATATCGCCGATCCAGTCGATGTTGGATGGTTTGTAGTCACTGTATCTATTCATTCGTACTGGTTGCATTTTGTAAAGTAAACCGGCGGCAGTAATCGACCAGCGACATACCCAGCGTTTCATTTTCGGCGAAGAAACGGCCAATCAAATTTTGTAGTCGTTCGTAAAGGCTATCCTGGTCTGAGGTTATTACGGATTCGCTGTCAGGCTTAAACTCAGCGAGGTGATAATACTGGCGTTTGAGGAAATGAGAATCAGGCGCAACAAGGCCCTGCGTGCGTACAGCATCAGCGATTAGTGGCTTCAGCACGTCGCCCAGAGCCACAGCGTGGCCATACAGCTCAAAATAAACACCCAGCCGGTTTGACAACAAAATAGTGTCGACTACGAAAAAGCGTACGGCATTTCCCGCATTGTCGTCAGGCAGATAATGGCTACCAGCCCGTTTAAATCCGTTCGATTTGAACACCGCGTTGATGTGCGACTGTATGTAGTTTTCGGCACGGTTCTTTGCGTCGAGCAGTTTATTAATGGCCGCGTGCTGCTGCTGAAAAAGCCCAATTGTCTTATTCGTTTCCGGGTCATCCGTGATCGAAGCGGTGTTGTTGGCCATCGTTATGCGTAGATCATTGTAAATTAGTTTGTTCCGGCCTGCATCGTCGGCTGGCCATACGGGCTGGCTTTCACGTCTCACCTGCTCAACCCGGTCGAGCCAGGCCATGTGGGTCACATTGGCAAAGTTCCGAAGCAGGGCCTCCCAGCCCGCCAGCGGTTGCAGCGACACCACAACGCCTACGGTACGGCCGGTCGGTACTTTATGGAAGTACGTATCCAGCGGATTGGCCAGATAGTGAAAGACCTTGTTCTCCAGCACAACCGCCCACGTTCTGTCAGTAGCCCGAATCAGAATATCGATCCGATGCCGTTCCCGCTCAACGGTATAGGGCGACGGAAAATGGGCCGATTGTTCGTTCATGCAGTCGAGCAAACTATCCAGAAACAGCCGCCCGAGACCGTGCGGGTTGGTTTCGTTCAGAAAGTAAGCCAGCACAGTACTGATCGTGTTTTCGCGCGTCGATACGCCCATCGTGTCGAACAGCGTCGGTTCGTGCTTCGTTGGTGCTGGCAGGTCACGAACAAACTCGTCCAGCCAGTGTAGATCAAGGGGCATGGGTGAGGTACGTTATCAGGCCACAACGGCTTTAATCAGCTGGTCGGTTTCGGCTTCCAGCGCCAGAATATCGGCCCGTATCTCGGCCAGCGACCGCAGGGGTTTGTACTGGTAGAAGTATTTGGTGAAGTTGATTTCGTAGCCCACTTTGGTTTTGCTGTGATCGATCCAGGCGTCGGGAGCGTGGGGGAGTACCTCGCGCCGGAAATACGCGTCGATGTCGTCGCTCAGCGGTACGTTCTCAGCATCGCGCAGCGCCGAGTCGGCTTCGTAGACGGGGGCTTTTCCTTCCGAAAACAGCGGTCCGGCGGCTTTCTTCCCTTTCTTCGGCACCGGCTGCCCATTGGCATCGCGCAGGGGGCGTTCAACCGTGATGCGGCTATACCCAAAGAAAGTGTTGGGGTAAATCTTGCAGAACTCGCCCTCCCGGAACGCCCCGTAGAGCCGGCTAATCTCCGTGATTTGGGCCGGCGAAATTTCATTGCGTTTATTGCCCAGGCTCCGGCTCATCTTCTGGAAGAAACCCGTGGCGTTGACGAGCTGTACCTTCCCCTGGCGCTTTGGGGATTTGTGGTTCGTCACAATCCACAGGTAGGTACTGATGCCGGTATTGTAGAACAGCTGATCGGGGAGGGCTACCACCGCTTCGAGCATATCATTCTCAATAATCCACTTCCGGATGTCGCTTTCGCCACTGCCGGCCCCGCCCGTAAACAGGGGCGAGCCGTTGAGCACGATGCCAATGCGCGACCCACCCGCACTGAGGGGCTGCATTTTGGCAATCATGTGCAGCAGAAACAGCAGCGACCCATCGTTGATGCGCGGCAGGCCCGGCCCGAAACGCCCTGCAAACCCTTTCTTATCGAACTCAGCTTTTACTACCTTCTCCGCTTTCTTCCAGTCGACGCCGAAGGGGGGGTTAGCCAGCAGGTAGTTAAAATGCTCGTCGGCGTGCTTGTCCTCGCGCAGGGTATCGCCAAAGCGGATGTTGCCGGGTTCCTGCCCTTTAATCAGCATATCGCCTTTACAGATGGCGTACGACTCGGGGTTTATCTCCTGCCCGAAGAGCAGCAGCGTGGCGTCGGGGTTCTGGCGTTTGATAAACGCATCGGCCACCGACAGCATACCACCCGTGCCGCAGGTAGGGTCGTAAAGCGTGCGGATCGCTCCCTTTTTGTAAATGTCAGCTTCTTCGGCAAACAGCAGATTCACCATCAGCTCGATCACTTCGCGGGGCGTAAAATGTTCCCCCGCCGTGGCGTTAGAAGCGTCGGCAAATTTGCGAATCAGTTCTTCGAAGATGTAGCCCATGGTCAGGCTGTCGACATGAGCCAGGTCTATTTCGGTAAACCGCTTGACCACCATATAGAGCAGATCGGCTTTTTCGAGCCGGTCAATCTCGTTGTCGAAATTGAACATCTCCATAATGTCGCGCACCCCGGCCGAAAAACCACTGATATAAGCCCGCAGATTAGCTGCCATGTGGGCATCATCGCCCAGCAGGGTAGTCAGTGTAAACGAGCTGCGGTTGTGGAATTTATAGCCACTGGCCCGATTTAACAGGCGTTCGACGATTTCATCGGTCTGACCCTCGACTTTCCCGAATTGATCGATTACAGCGGCTTTTGTGGGCTCCAGAAGGCCATCCAGCCGGCGCAACACGGTAAGGGGAAGAATAACTTTGCCGTAATCGGCTTGCCCGTAGTTGCCCCGGAGCAGATCGGCCACCGACCAGATGAAATTAGCTTTTTCGCGAAAGTTAAGCATTGGTAAACAGTAAAAATGGGATAGCGGGTTGCTGGTCAGTTCAATGCAGGCATGCGTGGTGATACAGACCAGCGCCCCACGGGGTGCACTTGGGCGGGAAGTACCGATCGTTTGCGAACCAACCAGCGTGGCCCCTGCACCTACTACACCTGTTCAAACATCAACAGCAACGGCACGTTTCGGCGTACATTGGTCAGAACGAGGTTCCAGCGAATCAAAACTACTCGTTTTGAATTGGAATCGATGCGTGTAAACGTCCAGAAGCGTGTATACGCTGGTAAATTATGCGCTACGCCTGAAACGAATCGAGCGCGTCGTTTTCTGGACGTGGCCGGGCGTAGAGCGTGATCCGACCAACTTCGGATTTTACCGAAAAGTTAGCCAGATACCCTTCGATCTCGCGGTTCTGGTAGGGGTGTTCGCGCAGTATCTCGACCGGATCGACAAAGAAGATGTTGTAGCGTACCTGCGTGATGTTGCCCAGCCGATCCCGCTGGGTATTCAGCAAATGTTCCTGCGCGTTGGCATAGTCACCCGTGGGCAGCAGGTACTTGTAATTGGCCGTGACGTAGAAGTGCTGTCTGTCGTAGTTGGACACCGCCATCTCGTAACGTTCCGGGTTTTCCAGAATCTGATTCCACGCATGCACCTGCTGCCAGTACAACCCGATTTTGCCACTGGCTTCAGCCCGTTTGGGTGGCAGCATGCCGCTTAGCTTCGATTCAAGTACCTCGGCTTTCACAGTCAGTTCATCCACGTAGCGTTTGATTTGCTCTATTTTTTGAATAACCGGCAGATCCTTGTCCTTTAGTAGGAAGTAGCGGTGCTTGCGGTAAAACGTGATTCGTACGGCCGGATGATCGATGTTGACCATCTTAATGGTTCGGCAGTCGAAGTCGCGCATGGGCTCAAACAGGGGCTGATGCGCCTTGTCGACAAAGTGAATGACACCGGTCGACGCCCAGTCGCCTTCGATGTCCCACTTGTCCCGATCGGGGCGGAGCTTGGGCACTTCTTCCATGAGTTGGGTGTACTGGTCGAGCAGTCGGGCGTAGGTCTGCTGGTCGTATTGCTTACGCCGGGTATGGCCGGTTTCTTCGTTGTCTGTAGTCATTTTACTGGAGAGGGATAGACAGGCATAAAATTAGTCAAAGTATTTTATGTTTCCCTTGAAGGGAAACATAATTCTTTATCTGCTAAATAATACATTATGACTTTTTTGTTTTCTCCCGTTCATCGCACCGGCAGCAGCAACGTTTAGTCTCTCAATGACTTAATAGTCTTTATTATTTTTTTTAATTATAAAATCATTTTGAATGATAGATTAGACTATTAGATAATTATAGAGTGTGGATAACGTTTGTAACTGTCTCATTATCAAGATCCCGAATGTGGACAACTTGCTTATCCCTAACAGATGATAGTCGTAGCCTAACAAATGATAGTCGTAGCCTAACAGATGATAGTAGTTACCTAACAAATGATAGTCGTGACCCTAACAAATGATAGTCGCAAGCCTAACGGATGATAGTCACGACCCTAACAAATGATAGTCGAATAAGCTATGTTTCCATGTTGTAACCTATCACGTTGTATTTCTGTCATTTGGCTGCAAAAATTGTACAAAACAAAGAACAGAGATTTCTATATGTCTGTCGCATATATGTCCTTGAAGCTTACCCTAACAGATGATAGTCAAAAACGCGTTGACTAACGCGTAATTTACCGGTATTACTGGATAAAAAAACGGTGTATAAGACTATTTGTCAGCTAGTTAGTCCCTAACTTTCTATTTGTTGTTTGTTAGGCTATATAGATTGTTTACCTTGCAACTACTATTATTTGTTAGGGTATGGCACGTGCAGTAAATACCAGCAATTCGATGGAGCTGAGCGATGGCCAGCTATCACTAGTTTTCGAGAGTACAACCGTCACAGCGCCAGTTGAGGTGAATCCGGAGACGATTGTGCTGCGCACAGATGGTAACAATACCATCTTGATCCGTGAACCGTTAAAGCTGCTGACTAGCACTACGGCCTTCAGTTTTTTTGAACGTCGATTGTACTGGCTGGTACTGCGTGAGATACGAAACATACAGGCCGTTGACGCACGCAAAATCAAACCGTTTCAGGAAATGAAGTTTCGCTTTCACTATTCGGAACTGGTTAAAGGTCATCCCAACTCGTCTATAAAGAAAGTCTTAGAGCTTATTCAGCGACGCACCATTAGCTGGGAAGATGAGTCGGGTAAACACACTAATGTGGTTGTTTTTCCCATGGCTGAATACTGGCCAAAGAAAGGCGTTATTGAGCTACGGATGTACCACGCCGTAATTCCTGTTTTTCTGTATCTGGGCAGTGGCTATGCGCAATACGGCCTCGAAGATGCGCTGATACTAAGTAGTGAATATGCCCAGCTGTTGTTTACCAATTTGGCCCGGTTTCGAAATACCGGCATCTGGCGTATCGGTCTGGATGAGCTGCGCCAGCTGATTGGTGCTCAGGAAAAGTCGTACAGCAGTTACTCCGCGTTCCGTACCCGGGTAATCGAACTGGCGCTTCGGCAGATAAATGAATTAACCAGTCTGTCGGTTACCTATACGCCGTCTATGCAGGGGCGAGCGGTAGTTGGCCTGACATTTCACATCCAGAACAAGCCGTCATCGGACAAACTGGAGAAGGATGCCAAACGGGCCGAAATGAAACAACGGCTTGATGAGCTGATGCAACTGGATATTGCGGAGGTCATTACCTACGCTGGTACCAAAATCAGTCAGTATTACCCTTCTTTTACGCAGCAGCAACGAAAAGCAATCCTGCAGAACACCGAAAAACTAAAAGCGTTTCTGCGCGCTGACTTGTACGCCGACTTCGGCTTTGCCAACAAAGATGCCGAAGCCTACGTAGCCCAAAGCGTCTTCAACTACAAGAAGAAAGAACAGGTGCCGGGCGAAGGCTGATCATCTACCGATACGAATGAAAATGGTAGCGTTCAGGAGCTTTTTTGTCTAATTTATTGGACGCTAGATTACACTAAATCACATCAGAACAGGGTACAATTTATACCACTACACCACTGAGACGAGCGTTTGGGTGAGCCGTTCCGAGAAAAAAAGTGAAAAGTAGGAGCACTATATTTCAGTCCACACAATAAAGGGGTTGTTTCCACGTTTTACTCCTGTTGTGCTTCTTTAGCCTCACTCTGCCAATGAGTGGGGCTTTTTCATTTGAGTCCACTAACTAGCATGGAACCACAGACTCCACCCACCGATCCGCAACCCGACCCGCTGGTTATAGCCAACCAACGGGTGGAGGCCGCTAGCGACTTTCTGGGCAGCTGCGAACGGCTCTCCACCGAGTTTGAGAGTGGCTACTACTGGGAAGACATCCAACGCGCCCTGCGCATTGCGGCCGGCTTAGAAGCGTGGCCAGCCTAGCTCGGGGCTGAGCCAGGCGGTTGGCCAGGCGAGTGACCTGAAGGCTGCGAAGCCCGCCCGGTTCAGGCGATTGCTCATCGCCTGGTAGCTTACGCTGGCGGTCTGCAGGGCCTTAATTGACTCGGCCGCCTGTTATCGACCGCCAGCCGGCGATCTTACTCCCCGCACGGCGGCCGCCTTTGTGAAACGATAAATGAAATCCTCTACTTCTCACTGGCCTACTTTCAAAGGAAGTGTACAAGGGGCGTCTGTAACCCGACAACTATCAATTTCGGGTGAAAGCTTAATCGACCGCCAGGCGGCCCGGTGTGAGTCAATGCATATCGCAAACGGATTAGGTTGACGACCAGCCTGAAGCCGATCTACTTGATTTAGACTTGCGTTGATTTGCTCAAAGATCCCTCTGCTTTTCCTCGACCACAGGTGGATGATGCCTCATCTGGTTAAGCGAACGAACTGGGCGCCCCTGCTTGAAGAGCGCAGATCACTGGGAACGCTCCCAATTAATGGGAGCGTTCCCAACAGATTTACCCATTCGTTCCCTGCAAGAGTTGCACTTTCCTGGTGAATATTTGCACAGGCACTGACGTTTTCATGGATCCCACTGCAGCTAAACGTAAATCTTACAAGGCGTGTGGGCCAGAGACTTTCTCGTTACAGACAACTTAAATCTGCACGATTTTGCTACCGGTTCTGCAGGCGCTGTGCCGCCGTTTAATCTACCTGTATTCCGTACCCTTTTGCTGACTCTAATGCGCAGAATCGTTACTCAACTACTACTCGGCTTATTAGGCGTGGCGCTTACAGCCCAGGCCCAGCAGAATCCTGCCTACCCCGTATACAGCGGAATTTACCCCCACTTAGCTTCATTCAATAACGAAGGGGAGTGTGGCACAGGGGCGGTGGTTCCCTGGGCGGATCGTCTGTGGGTCATTACCTACGGGCCGCATATGCCATTCGGCTCGTCAGATAAACTCTACGAGATAAAACCTGATCTGACCATGACGATCCGGCCCGAAAGTACGGGGGGCACACCCGCAAATCGGCTAATCCACCGGGAAAGCAGTCAGCTATTCATTGGCCCCTACGCTATTGACAGACAGCGCAACGTGCGGGTACTTTCCTACAAAGACGCCCCCGGTCGGTACACAGGAATTGCAAGAGATCTTACGAACCCGGCGCAGTCTGTACTGCTAGCAACTATGGAGGAAGGCTTTTACCGGGTCAACACAAAAGACCTGAAACCCACGCAGCTGTATGTCGACGGTAACCTGAAACGGCCCGGCCGAAGCGACATTGCGAACAATCACGCCAACGAATTATTACCGGGAGCCCACGGAAAAGGCCTCTATTCAGGCCAGGGTGTACTGGTCTACGCGAACAACGGGGAGCCAGGCCCGCAGGCCCTGAAACAGTTTGATGTCGAAGCGGGCGTGCTGGCCGAATGGGATGGCCGGCACTGGCAAGTCGTACGGCGCAACCAGTTTGCCGAAGTAACGGGGCCGGGGGGTATATATGGCAATCCGAACCCGAAAACCGATGCCCTGTGGGCAACGGGCTGGGATCACAAGTCGGTGCTGCTCGGCGTACGGGGCAATGGAAAATGGCAGTTCTACCGACTTCCCAAGGCCAGTCACACCTACGACGGTGCCCATGGCTGGAACACCGAGTGGCCCCGGATCCGGGACGTAGGCCAGGCCGGCAGACCCGACTACCTGATGACAATGCACGGCTTATTCTGGCATTTTCCGGAAAACTTCTCCACCACACGGGCGGCAGGAATAAGACCCCGGTCGGCCTACCTGAAAGTAATTGGTGATTTTACCCGCTGGAATAACCAGCTTGTGTTTGGGTGCGACGACTCGGCACAGAAAGAGTTTCTGAATAAGCGAAAAGAAAAAGGGGGTATCGAAGGTCCCGGTCAATCAAACTCGAACCTCTGGTTTACTTCCCCTGATACACCCGATCAACTTGGCCCCAACACGGCCGAAGGAGCCGTCTGGCTCCGGGACACCGTCGAGGCTGGTGCCGTCTCCGAGCCGTTTTTATTTGCGGGCTGGACTAACCGCTCGGTCTGGGTGCAGAATCATGGCCTGAATGCGGTGACCTTAACGATGGAAATTGACCGGTCGGGGACCGGCACCTGGACACCACTCCAGACAAAGACCCTTGACGGGAAACAGGCCGATCGGCTCGTGTTCTCGCCCGGTACGGCTGGCGAGTGGATTCGGATCCGGACCAACACCGCATCGATCGTATCCGCTCAGTTCACCTACGCTGCGGCCGACACGCGGAGTATAACGACCAGCCCACTTTTTACCGGGTTGAGTCCGGTAACGGCCCCGGTCACGACGGGAGGGCTTATATATGGGCTTGGGCAAAATCGACGGGCGCTTGGGATACTGGCACAGACATGCAGCGGAACCGGTACGACGGCCATTGGGTATTACGAACTGGACGCGGCCATGAAGCTATCCCGGAAACAGGATGATTCGACGCAGGCTTTCATACAAGCCAGGTTTGCCATACCCAAAGATGTGGTGTCGGTAGAGGCCTCGTCGGTGCTGGTGGTAGATGAGAAAAACCGACGCTGGCGGTTTCCGCTGGGCAATAATCAGTTTACCCAGTTGACAAACAAGGGCAACCTGCGGCTTTGTCGGGAAGTAGCCACGGAACGTGATTTGTTCAACTGCCATGGAACGTTCTATGAGTTACCCGCCGAAAACGCGGATGGGTATGCTAAAGTCAGACCCATTGCTTCGCACCAGCTCAGGATCCACGATTATGCATCATACCGGGGGCTGCTGATTCTAACCGGTATTGATCTGACCGCTGCCGCCGGCAATTCGCACATTATTCAGTCGGATGATCACCGGGCCGCCGTCTGGGCCGGTACTATCGACGATCTCTGGAAACTGGGTAAACCAACGGGCCATGGAGGTCCCTGGAACGATACCCCTGTGAAGGCGGGTGAACCCTCTGATCCATACCTGATCGGCTTCTATGACAAGCGCACGCTGCGGTTGTCCCACACGTCTCCGTCGCCGGTAACCGTTACAATCGAAGCAGATCCGGTTGGTACGGGGCAATGGATGGCGTACAAAACGATAACCGTCGCGCCTGGTAAACCCAGTACCCATGTGTTCCCGGCCGATTTTCAGGCCCGCTGGGTTCGCTTCCGAACCACGAGCGACTGCACAGCTACAGCCTGGCTCGAGTACCGTTAATTAGTACAGCCCGCGAGCGGCTGCATGTTGGGGGTCGAATCAGCGAATGCATCATTCATAGTCGCTGACTCGACCCCCGAACAATTAGTTCGGTTTTCAGCACCCGGGTTATCGGCTTCCACGTCGACGCATCGGTGTTGATCTGATTCAACAGCAATTGAGCCGCTACCTGACCAATCTCACCGGTTGGCTGGGCAACGGTAGTCAGGCCAGGTTCGATCAGGGCAGATCCGTAATCGTTGCTGAAACCAACGATTGCTATTTGCTCGGGAATCTGCAGCCCCTGCTCCTTAATCACTTTCAGCGCTTCCAGCGCTGTCGGGTCATTGACCGTAAACAGGGCGTCGGGCGGTTCGGGCAGGCCCAGCAGGTAGTTGACATAGATTTTGACGTTTTCCAGGTTGAGATCGTAGCTGATTATCAACTCGTCAACGATCGGCCGTTTGTGTTTCCGCAAGGCATCCTTATACCCTTCCAGCCGTTTTCGACTAATGTAGAGCGATGGCGGCCCTGCCAGGTGTGCGATGCGCTGTTTGCCCAGCAAGATCAGATGTTCGGTGGCCTTGAAGGCACCTTCGTAATCGTCTACAACCACTTTGGGCGCTTCAATCTCATGGCATACCCGGTTAAAGAATACCATGGGAATTTCCTTACGCTTGAAAATGGCAAAATGGTCGAAGTTTTTTGTCTCCCGGGTCATTGAAATCAACACCCCATCGACCCGGTTGGCCAGCATGACTTTCGCGTTGGCCACCTCCGTTTCGTAGGTTTCATTCGACTGGCATATCAACACCGAATAGCCAGCCTGTGCGGCTACCTCCTGCGCCCCCATGATAATAAACGGAAAGAAGGAGGTAACAAACTCCGGGACAATGATGCCGATTGTTTTGCTCTGACTCGACGACAGATTGATGGCCAGCATATTGCGCTGGTAGTCCATTTGCTGAGCCAGCTCCAGAACGGCCTGCCGGGTTTCGGTGCGCACACTTGGATGACCCGTTAGCGCCCGCGACACGGTTGACTTAGAGATATTCAATTGCTGGGCAATGTCGATAATGGTAGGTTGGTGACGCTTCATAGTGAGCCTAAGTTCCAAAATTATACTTAACGAATAACAGGTATCGCCAAATGTAGCTTACCAAAGACATTTTTGGGAACGTTCCCGTGAATTGGGAACGTTCCCAATCTATTTTTCAACCTTGCCCACTTCCTAATTGTACTTTAGAACTTAATATTTGTACGAAATCAGCTGAAAACAGGACCAATTGCCACCGATATACGATCATAGGAGCTTCGGCAACGCACAGGCTGATCATCGACATCCATTCACGGTAACAATTTTTTGCTGCTCGACAGTTTGCACTATTCCAATAAAGCCACTTGACCCTACGACAAACCTATGCGCACGTTTACTCTAAAATCAATTCTTGTCACTGGCTTGTGGGTGGGGATTCTGCTCCTGCTACATACCCCGCCGGTGCAGGCACAGACTGCTACGGACAAACTCATTCGAGGTAAGGTAGTAACCGCCGAGACCAATGAAGGGATACCAGGCGTCAACGTCCTGGTCAAGAACACCAAGCAGGGAACCACTACCCAACCGGACGGCAGTTTTGTGCTTTCACTGCCCGAACGGCCCAGCGTACTGCTCGTATCGTATATCGGCTACCAGACGCAGGAAGTAACGGTGAACGGGCAAACTACGTTGACGATTAATCTGCAGCCCGATAATCGGTCGTTGAACGAAGTAGTCGTGGTGGGCTATGGTACCGTGAAAAAAAGTGACCTGACCGGTGCTGTGTCCTCAGTGAAAGCGGCTGAACTGAAACAGACTCCCATTGCCAATTTTGTGCAGGGGTTGCAGGCACGGGCAGCCGGGGTGCAGGTCAGCCAGAGTTCAGGGGCGCCGGGCGGCACCATCAGCGTACGTATCCGGGGCAACAACTCAATCAGTGGCAGCAGCGAACCCCTGTACGTGGTAGACGGCTTTCCAATCTCGGGGAGCGACAATCCGCTGGCTGGCGGGGGCAGCAGCTTCGGGGCCGACAATGGCAATAAGCTTTCGGTACTATCGACGCTCAACCCAAACGACATTGAAAGCATTGAAGTCCTAAAAGATGCGTCGGCCACCGCTATCTATGGCAGCCGCGGAGCCAATGGAGTTGTGCTCATTACGACGAAACGCGGCAAAGCCGGACAAACGCGGGTAAGTTATGAAGGCTATTATGGCCAGCAGCAGGTGCGTAAAACATTACCACTGCTCAATGCAGTCGAGTTCGCCAAGCTTGAAAATGAAGTCACCAATCAGCTTATTTTTCCTAATCCGGATCAGTTAGGCGCGGGTACCGACTGGCAATCCCTGATATTCCGGAAGGCAGGTATGCAGAGCCACCAGTTATCCGTGGCCGGTGGAACAGACAAAGCGCTGTTCAACATATCCATGAATTACTTCGATCAGGACGGGATCATTATTAATTCAAATTTCAAGCGCGGATCCATCCGGGTCAACCTCGACAACCGCATAAGCAACGCTCTGAAACTAGGGACTAGTCTGACCTACACTTACTCAGTAAATAACGGTGCCGTAACGGCGTCGCTAGCAGAGGGTACCGGTGGCGGCATCGTAACGGCTGCCCTTACGGCTCCGCCGACCTACGCGCCCTACGACGACCAGGGCAACCCTACCATCTTTACGGGCCGGTACCTGGGCTTCAATAACCCGCTGGCCGTTGCACAATATACCCTGAACCGGAATACCACCCGGCGCTTACTGGGCAACATCTTTGCCGACTGGCGAATCACAAACGGGCTTACCTACCGGGCTTCGTTCGGGGCAGATCTGGTCAACGATGCCCGCGACTCGTTCGTGAATCGACTGCTGCAGGTTGCGGCCAGTGTTGGTGGCATCGGCGGGAAAGGGAATGCCTACAGCAATACCATTCTCCATGAAAGTTTGCTGTCGTATCAGAAGGCACTGGGCGCCCATGACCTGACGCTGACAGGCGTTTTTTCCACCCAGGGCCAGGTATTGACCAGCTCATCGGCCACAGGCCAGTCGTTCCCCAACGACCTGATCATCAATAACAACCTGAGCCAGGCAGCCAATGTAAGCATCAGCAGCGATAAGCAGGCGTGGCGACTGGATTCCTACACGGGCCGCTTCAACTATAATTATAAAAGTAAATACCTGGTCACCCTGACGGGCCGGGTTGATGGCTCGAGCCGGTTTGGCGCTAACAACAAATACGGATTCTTCCCGTCGGTGGCGGGGGCCTGGCGTGTGTCGGAAGAACCATTCATGCAGGGCCAGCAGGTAGTGAGCGACCTGAAAATTCGGGCTAGTTACGGCGTCACGGGGAATGCCGACATTCCACTTTACAATTCTTTGGCACGCCTGAATTCGGTAGGCAACTATAACTTCAATAACACGCGTACAGTCGGCATTCTGGCCGCCAACATTGCGAATCCAGATCTGCGCTGGGAAAAAAGTGCCCAGACCGACATTGGCGTGGATATCGGACTGTTTGGCAACCGGGTTCAGCTCACAGCAGATATCTACGCCAAGAAGACTACCGACCTGCTTCTATCGCGTGCGATCCCTTTATCGTCGGGTTTTGGATCGGTATTCGGCAACTTTGGCAGTATCGAAAACAAGGGCATTGAACTATCGCTCAACGTAGGTGTACTCAACGGTCCAGTCAAGTGGGATATCAGCGGCAACCTGTCGGCCAACCGAAACTCGCTGACAGGTATCGATGGAAAGCGTACGGAAATAATTCCCGGCGATGGAGCCACTTCGGTAGCCCCGTTTGCCAACACCAGTTTGCTGCGCATCGGGCAGCCCATCGGTACGTTCTTCGGCTACGTCTTTGATGGCATCTATCAGACTGGCGATAACATACCGACCGGTAAAACGGCGGGGAACATTCGCTACCGGGACCTCAATGGCGACGGCATCATTTCGGCCGCTGATCAGACAATCATTGGCAACCCCAACCCAAACTACTACTTCGGACTTACGAACAACCTGAAATACAAGGGTTTCGACTTCAGCCTGTTTGTACAGGGTGTACAGGGCAATCAGATTTTCAACGTGGCCCGGCTACGCATGGAGGGGATACTGGGTTCGTTCAACCAGTACGCTACCGTTGTGGACCGCTGGACGCCCACCAACCCCTCTAACCGCTATCAGAAAGCCGTTGGGGGCCAGCGCGTCAGCCAGTCCGACATTCACATTGAGGATGGCTCGTTTGTACGATTCAAAAATGCCACGCTTGGCTATACGTTTCCTGCGGTGGGCAAGCTGAACTGGCTTCGCAACAGCCGGGTCTACGTAAGCGCCAACAACTTTATCACCCTCACCAGCTATTCAGGCTACGACCCGGAAGTGAATACGGCGGGCCAGAACAACCTGAATCTGGGTGTCGACAACATTGGTTACCCGGTTGCCAAATCGTTTATCGCCGGTCTTCAACTTACGTTCTAAGCCTTCACCGCCCCTGTCATGAAACGCCTTCATTTCTTACCTCTGCTGTTCATCGCCGTGCTGATGGTGGTAAACGGCTGTCAGCTGGCCGAACAGCCGTATTCATTCATCACTCCAGATCAGTTCTACACATCGGCCGCCGATGCCGAAGCGGCACTGACGGCTGCCTATGCACCGGTTACCGATTTGTATAGCCGGGTTGGTACGCAAGTACCCGATTATTCGGCTGATCAGTGTTTTCCACGCGCGGTTGTGGGCCGCGAACAGCTTACTGTCTTCTCCTACGATGCGACCAACGACTTGATTGGCCAGTACTGGCAGCACTGCTACAACGGGGTCAACCGGGCCAATCAGGTGCTTGAAAACGTACCGCGCGTGCCCATGGACGAAGTCCGCCGGAAACAGATTATTGCTGAAGCGCAGTTTCTGCGGGGCCTGTATTACTTCCACCTCGCCAAAACCTTTGGCGACGTACCCATCAGACTCACCAGTACGAAAGACATAGCCAGCACGGAAACGCCCAAACGGAAAGTGGACGAGGTGTATGCGCAGATTATCGACGATCTGCAGCAGGCCCTGGCCAACCTGCCGGCGCAACCCCGGGACCGTGGACGAGCAGCCAGTGGAGCTGCCCAGGGGCTACTGGCCAAAGTATACCTCTACGCCGGCAACAATGCCAGGGCCGCTGAACAGGCCCAGGCGCTGATTCAATCGAACCGCTACAGCTTACTGCCTAGCATTGTCGATCTGTACAATCCGCTTAAAGAAGATGCCGCGCGGGCCGAGATGATTTTTTCCGCCGAGTTTTCCTCATTGCCGGGACTGGTCAATTACGATCTATGTGCCTTTTACGCACCGGCCAGCTCCATCCCGGTTTTTTCCAAGGGGGCCTTTGGTTCGGCCTTCGGCTACATGTCTTTTTACAAGTCATTTAATCCGGCCGACAAACGGCGGCAGATGCTCGACACGGCCTACGTAAACAGCGCTGGTAAACTGATCGGGCAGACCGACCCAAACCTGAGAGACCGGGTTATTGTCAAGAAGTTTCTGGATCCGAACTCCAACGGCGCCAACGGCGAAAATAATTTCCCCATTGTGCGACTGGCCGACGTTTATCTGATTGCTGCGGAGGCTGAGGCCCGGCAGAACGGTCCAACCGCCGTGGCGTATACCGCGATCAATACCATTCGCCGGCGGGCCGGTCTCGGCGATCTAACGCCGGGTTTGAGCAAAGATGCGTTCATCGACGCGGTGCTCCAGGAACGTTCCTGGGAGTTGTGTTATGAGGCAGACCGCTGGTACGATCTGACCCGAACGGGTAAATTCAGGCAGGTAGCAACCGTACTGAACTCCTACTACCCAACTCGTCCGGTTCTGGAGAAACACCGTTTTTTTCCGATACCGAACGTAGAGATACTGACCAATTCGCAGCTCGAACAAAATCCCGCCTGGAAATAATAAAACATCTGGAACAGGTTCGTACTCATGCAAATGGCGCTGCCATTGACGGCGCCGTTTCATATCTAACCAGCACTCAATCAACTATGCGATGGCTTCTGATGCTTTGCCTGTTAATACACAATCCTCTATTGGGCCAGCAGCGACTTTATCTGATTGCGGGGCAAAGCAATGCCGTCGGTCAGGGTACGAGTAGCCAGTCTGTTCAATGCCGGCCAAATACCGCATTCGCGTATAGGGCGCAGACCGACTCGCTGGTGCCGCTGGCCGATCCATTCGGCGAGCCAATTGGTCCCTTCCAGCCGGCCGCTACAGGCAGTATGGCCCCGGCTTTTGCGCGTTCGTTATACGACCTGACGGGCCAGCCGATTATCCTGGTATCGACAGCCCGCGGTGGGTCATCCTGTCACCAGAAATCGGAAAAGGAGGGCTTCGGTACTTGGGCCGACGAGGGTAATCTGCCGCTCTTCACCGAGTCGGCAGCAATGACCAGGCGGGCCATGCAAAAGACGAAGCTGCCACTGAGTGGGATTATCTGGCTGCAGGGCGAACGGGATGCCAATGCAATCAGCGACAAGCAGCTAACCGGAGAAGAGTATGCCGACGCCCTGACCAGTGTGATTACCCGGTTCAGGAAATCGCTGGGGGCCACTGTACCCGTGTATATAATTCAGACAGGCTTTCAGGAGGGACGCCCCCGGCGGGGCAGCCGGATTGTTCGGCGGATTCAGGCGCGAATCGCTCGGCAAACCCCATTTACGTATATAGCCTACCGTAAGACAACTTCCTTTTTCCGACGCGGCTGGATGAAAGACTACGTGCATTACAGTCAGCCGGCGCTCAATCAGATTGGCGACCGCGTGGCCCGTTTCGTACGGCGGCATATGGGTTAGTTCAGTACAACCGACTGCTGGCCATCAGGGCCGCACCATCACTTCGGATCCGGGTATATTCGCCACTTAAGCCATTAACGCGTGAACACGACAATTGATACCGCCGTTATTATCCTCTTCTCCGCCTTCGTGCTGGGAATCGGTCTCCTCTTTGTCCGTACGGGGCGCAACCTAAAGTCATTCTTCGCCGGTGGCGAGGCTGTGCCCTGGTTTATCGGTGGTTTATCGCTGTTTATGAGTTTTTTTTCGGCCAGTACGTTCGTGGCCTGGGGTAGTATTGCCTATAAGCATGGCTGGGTGGCCATTACCATTCAGTGGATGATGTGCGCAGGGGCCCTGATAACGGGGCTGTGGCTAGCCCCACGCTGGAAAAAAACCGGCGCACTCACGGCAGCCGAATTCATCCGCCAGCGCCTGGGGCTACCCGTTCAGAAAACGTACGTATTTATTTTTACGCTCGTCAGCATTTTCATTAAAGGGTCGGTGTTGTATCCGGTCGGCAAACTCGTGAGTGTTTCGCTGGGGCTGCCGCTGGTACCAACCACCATCGGGCTCGGCATTTTCATGATTGCCTACACCTCCGTTGGTGGGCTCTGGGCCGTGATGGTAACCGATATTCTGCAGTTTGTCGTGCTGTCGGCAGCGGTATGCATCCTGTTGCCTCTCGCCTTTGACCAGGTCGGGGGAGTAGCTGGCTTTACGGCCAAAGCACCCGACGATTTTTTCAACCTGCTTAACGGCGAGTACACCCTCGGCTTCATCGTGGCATTCTTCGTGTACCAAGTTGCCTACATCGGGGGTAACTGGACCTTCGTGCAGCGGTACACCAGCGTCGACAGTCCCGCGTCGGCCCGGAAAGTGGCTTTCCTCTTTGCCGGCCTGTATCTGATTAGCCCGATCATCTGGATGCTGCCGCCGATGATCTACAAAACAATCAATCCGGCCCTGACGGGCCTCGACACCGAAAATGCGTACCTCGAAATCTGCCGGCTGGTACTGCCCCCGGGACTGCTGGGCCTGATGTTAACCGGCATGTATTTCTCAACATCGGCCAGTGCCAACACTACCCTCAACGTAGTTTCGGCGGTGTTCACGAATGACATCTACAAAGGACTGCTGAATCCCGGGGCTTCCGATAAACAGCTTATTCGGGTTGCCCGTCTCTCGTCGTGGGGCTTTGGCACCGGCATGATTATAATTGCCCTCCTGGTACCGTACATCGGCGGCATCGTAGAGGTAGTGCTCACCATTGGGGCCGTTACCGGTGGGCCCCTGCTGGCCCCGCCAATCTGGGCGCTCTTCTCCAAACGACTCACGGGTCGAACTACCTTGCAAATCACGCTCGTGACGCTTACGCTGAACCTAATCGGCAAACTTGTATTGCCGCTGACGCTGGGCATCAAGCTCAGCCGGGCCGAAGAGATTGTCATTGGGGTGGGCGCGCCCGTGCTGATGCTGGCGATTACGGAATGGCTGGCCGCACGCCGGCGAGCCGACAGCCCCGATTACCTGGCCTATGAGCGAAGTCATGCCAGCCAGCCGGCAGCCACGGTGCAGGAACAGGCCGCCGAAGCAGTCGAGATCAGGCGGCAAAACCAGTTTGGGTTGCAGGTTATCGCCGTGTCGCTGGTCGTCACGGCCCTCATTCTGCTGGGTTTGAGTTTGCTGGCCACGCGTGGCAGCGGTATAACGGCCGTGCTGGCAGGAGTTGTGCTGCTTACCGCCCTGATTCCCTGGCGAGCCGCCCGCACCCTGAGGCCGCAACCCAGCCCGGCTCAAACCCCTGAACTGACCAGTCTGTAGGGATCAGACCCGGTTAACCGATCGACCATTCATGGATAACCAGACGAACGAAGGGGGCGGATTGCTGCTCCATAATTTTTTGGGGAGCCAATGTCAACCGAAGACCTCGCCACCTACCCGCAGGCTCAACGACGCATCTTACCCGACACAGCCCATGGCCGGGCTACCCACTCACTGCCCTCATTTACCAACAATCTACCCCGCACTCTTTCTAAACAAGTAGCTCAACGAATGATACGTGAACAGGCAACTGATAACCGTCTGCTGCGGACGGTACGGCACGAAGCCGACTTACTGGTAATTGGTGGGGGACTGGCGGGAGTCTGTTGTGCCCTGACAGCAGCGCGTGCCGGTATACAGGTGCTACTCGTTCAGGACCGCCCGGTGCTGGGGGGAAATGCATCGAGTGAAGTACGACTGTGGGTGCTGGGTGCTACCTCGCACATGGGTAACAACAACCGATGGGCGCGGGAAGGGGGCGTTATCGACGAACTTCTGCTCGAAAACCTCTACCGCAATCCCGAGGGCAACCCGCTGATTTTTGACACCATCCTGCTCGAAAAAGTGGTGGCTGAGGCCAACATAACCCTGTTGCTCAACACGGCGGTCTACAATCTGACTATGTCGCCGGAAGAAGCAGGCCGGATTGAACAGGTACAGGCCTTCTGTGCCCAAAACAGCACACAGTATGAACTGGTAGCCCCTCTGTACTGCGATGCGTCGGGCGACGGGATTGTAGCCTTTCTGGCAGGGGCGGCTTTTCGGATGGGTGCCGAGTCAACAGACGAGTTTGGCGAACGGTTTGCCCCCTCGGCCGACTACGGCGAGTTGCTGGGACATTCCCTCTATTTTTATTCGAAAGACACTGGCAAGCCCGTTCGGTTTGTGCCACCTGCTTACGCACTGGACGACATTACCAGTATCCCCCGCTTCCGGTCTTTTAATACCGGTGATTACGGATGCCGGTTGTGGTGGTTGGAGTATGGAGGCCGGCACGATACCGTTCACGATACAGAAACCATCAAATGGGAGCTCTGGCGAGTTGTGTACGGGGCCTGGAATTACATTAAAAACTCAGGTAATTTCCCGGAGGCCGCTAACCTGACCCTGGAGTGGGTGGGCCACATTCCTGGCAAACGCGAAAGCCGGCGGTTCGAGGGAGACTACATCCTGACGCAGCAGGATATTATCGAGCAGCGTACCCATACCGATGCCGTAGCTTTCGGGGGCTGGAGCATTGATCTGCACCCGGCCGATGGCGTTTTTTCCGAAAAGCCAGGCTGTAATCAATGGCACAGTAAAGGGCTTTATACGTTGCCCTATCGTTGTTTTTACAGCCGGAACGTAAGCAATCTGTTTCTGGCCGGCCGCATCATCTCCGCATCCCATGTAGCCTTTGGCTCCTCGCGGGTTATGGGAACCAGCGCGCACGGCGGGCAGGCCGTAGGCATGGCCGCTGCGCTTTGCACCCGTCAGGGTATACGCCCTCGCGATCTGACCACCGAGCCGGCGCTGATGCAGCGTCTTCAGCAGGCGTTGCTGGCCACAGGCCACCATATTCCGGGGCAACGACTCTACGATGAGAATGACTTGACCCAGCGGGCTACGCTTTCGGTATCCAGCGAACTGATCCTGACCGAACTACTGCCAGACGGGCCAATGCTGCTCTTGCAGCACTCCATCGGCCAGATGCTGCCTCTCCACGCCGGAGCCATACCAGCCCTGACAGTTTGGGCATCGGCCACCGAAGACACCCTCCTCACGGTTGAACTTCGGATAAGCCGTAACGCACAGAATCACACCCCGGATCATACCCTCGAACGGCGCGATATACCACTGACCACAGGCAGCCAAGCCCTGCACCTGGTATTTACCGAAGTAATGCCCCATGATGGGTACGCCTTTGTCTGTTTCCTGAAAAATGAACGGGTATCGATGCAGGGCAGCCAGCAGCGCGTTACGGGCATTCTGTCCGTATTCAACAAAACGAACCCAGCTGTATCGAACTACGGCAAGCAGGAACCGACTACCGATATCGGTGTGGAGGCCTTTGAATTCTGGACTCCCGACCGTCGACCTAAAGGTCATAATCTGGCCATGCAGATCAGGCCGGGCCTGCGCCCGTTTAGCGCCGAGAACGTCCGGAACGGCCTGCAGCGGCCAACCACTACCCCCAACGCCTGGGTTGCCGAGCCTGCCGATGCACACCCTACTCTGACACTAAGCTGGCCCGAAGCCAGGCGTATTCGGGAGGTCGTTTTGAATTTTGATACCGATTTCGATCACCCACTGGAATCGGTCCTGATGACCCACCCCGAGACCCGCTCCCCGTTTTGCGTCGCCGATATCGTGCTCTGCGATGACCGGCAGCAGCAGGTGTACGAAGCAACCAATAATTACCTGAGTCAGCGCGTGATTCAATTCGAGCCCCCCCTTAGCACCCGAAGTCTGAGCATTCACCTGGCCAACCCGGGCCCCCACGTGCCGGCTGCCCTGCTGGCCGTACGGTGTTATGCGTAAAGCAGTAGTTCCCAGTTTCATCGTTTAGCCATACGTCTTATATGAAAACTGTTATCACGAAGCTCGGTGTATCCCTGCTGGGCCTGACTCTGATTCACTGCCAACCTGCCCCCGTTGCGACGGCGCCCAATCTAATCGAGCGCCCGGTCCCCAACAGACTGGCAACGGCCCGCGTGGCGGCTACCGGCCTGCCCGTAAGTGGTTACACCTTGTGCTACCAGCAAACATTCGATACGGGTACGGCGCCTGATGCGGCCGAATGGATCTACCGAACAACTGACCGGCTTGGCGGATACAACAATGCCGAGCAGGTCACCATTGGTAACGGATCGCTGAACATCAACTATCAGTACAACGGGGGGAATTACTACGGCGGGGGTGTTATCTCGACCCATACCTTTGGCTATGGCTTTTATGAGGTACGCTGCAGCCTATACGCGTCGACGCCCGGGCTTCATCAGTCATTCTGGACTATGGGCCTGAGCCCTGGCACTAACACGGCCAACGAGGGCTACGCGCAGCTGCAGGCAGACGAACTGCCCCAATACGGTACAGCGCTTGAAATTGACGGGTTTGAACAAAACTCGTCGACCGGAAAACTGGCCTGCAATCATCATGTATACACGCCTTCCCACACCTCGAGCATTACGCAGACCACCTGGCCTAACCCCGGTAACCAGTGGTTTACCATGGGTTTCGAATGGCGACCCGACGGTATCACCTACTACTATAAGCCCGACGGCGCCACCACCTGGACACCGGTAGCCACAAAATCGCTCACAACGAGTCCGTGGACTGTGTACGCTCCTCAAAACTTCTGGCTATCAGCCCTCCCCGTTCCGGGAGGTGACTACGGCTGGGGCGTTGCTACTCCGCCCGATGCCGGGGCGGCCATGAAGGTGGGACATTTTAAATACTACACCAAGCCACTGGTGGGAAACAACCTGATCGGCAACGCCGGCTTCGAATTTACAAGCGCCAACGCAGCCGCAGCTGATTATCCGATTGGCTGGATCGAGTCGCGGACCTACGGCAATACGCCCGACCGAAGCTACGTGACCACCAATGCAGCCAATGCCAATTATGGTGAACGGTACCTGGTACATGAATCGTATAGCACCCCTTATTCCTGCACCACCAAGCAAAAGCTGGAGTATATCCCCTACGGAACTTATAAACTAACGGCCTGGGTCCGTAGCAGTGGAGGTCAATCGGTAGCTCGTATGCGGGTCATTGTGGGGGGCAGCGAACGCTTTGTGTCGATTCCGGCCACAACAAGCTGGCAACAGATCACGATCGACAATATTACTGTGCAAAGCGACGATGTGGTGGTAGCCTTTACCTCGAATACCAGCGGAGCCGGGCAATGGCTGGCCGTAGACAGCGTCATCATGGTGGCGAAGTAGTGTATCAAACGGCAATAGGTGGCGTGAAAACATTCCGTAAATTACTGCTGCTCCTGCTCTTGCGCGGCACATGTATGGCCGCCCAGCAGCAGGAGCCGGCCCAAGCAGCTCCGTTACTCTGGTACTCAAAACCGGCTACGCAATGGCTGGAAGCCTTACCGATTGGCAATGGCCGGCTAGGGGGCATGCTGTTTGGAGGGATTGGTACCGAGCATCTGCAATTCAACGAGCAGTCACTGGTTACCGGAACCAGGCAAAAAGTCGGGAATTACCAGCCCTTCGGTGACGTTTTCGTCACGCTGGATTCGGCCGGCCCCGTCCGTAACTACCGGCGAACGCTCGACCTCCGAAACGCGGTGCATACCGTTCAGTACGAAGCAAACGGGGTTCGGTTTCGTCGCACAGCCTTCGCCAGCTACCCGGATCAGGTACAGGTCATGCAGTTTACGGCCAGCAAACCGGGCCAGCTTACTGGCATTGTCCGGCTGACCGATGCTCGTCAGGCACCGGTACGGGTTGAAGCGGACAAACTGGTGGTGACGGGTACGCTCGAAAACGGCATGCACTATGAATCACAATTGCAACTGGTAACCAAAGGCGGGCGGGTGTCCGTAGTTCCCGGCGGGCTGCGTTTTACTAATGCTACCGCCGTAACGATCCAGCTGGCAGCCGGCACATCGTTCAGCAACCACGCAGCCCGGGACTTCATCGGGCCGCATCCGCATGAACGAATCAGCAGCCAGCTGATTCGGGCAGCCCGTCGATCGCCCGAGCAGTTACTAGCCAGGCATACCCGGGACTACCAGACCCTGTTCGGGCGGGTTGGCCTGCAGCTGGGGACCCACTCCCTGGCTCAGGCGGTAGCCCTGCCAGACCGTATGGCGGCTTACGCCCGGGGGAAAAACGACCCGGCGCTGGAAGCGCTGCTGTTTCAGTTTGGGCGTTACCTCCTCATCAGTTCGTCGCGGCCGGGCGGTCTGCCCGCCAACCTGCAGGGCTTGTGGAACCAGGAAACAAAGCCGGCCTGGTATTCCCAGTATACCACAAATATCAACGTGGAGATGAATTACTGGCTGGCCGAACAAACCAATTTGCCCGAATGTCACCAGCCTTTATTTGACTGGGTGGATAACCTGGCCCGGGTACAAAAGCACTCGCCGGATCCCGCCTTAAAAACCAGCCGCGGATGGATTATCTACAGTACCAACAATATCATGGGAGGCACCTCTGGCTGGCATATTCACCGGCCGGGCAGCGCCTGGCTGAGCCAGCATTTCTGGGAACACTTCGCCTTCGGTGGCGACCGGGCTTTCCTGCGAGACAAAGCTTATCCACTGCTCAAATCGATCACCGAATACTGGGCCGATCACCTGGTTGCCCGCGCTGACGGTAAGCTGATCACGCCCGATGGCTGGTCGCCCGAACATGGGCCGCACCGCCAGGAAAAAGATGTTTCCGAATATGCTGGCGCGTCGTACGATCAGCAGATTGTCTATGACCTCTTTACCAACTACCTGGCAGCCGCGCGGGAGCTGCAATTAGATACCCAACACCAGCGCCTGATCGACAGCCTGCGCAGCCGGTTACTAGGGCCACAGGTTGGCCGGTGGGGCCAACTACAGGAGTGGATGGATGATGTCGATGATCCCGACGATCACCACCGGCACAACTCCCATCTGTTTGCGGTGTACCCGGGTCGTCAGATCAGCCCCCGGTCCAGCCCTGATCTGGCCAGAGCGGCCCTGGTGTCGCTACGGGCCCGGGGCGACAAAAACGTTGGCTGGAGCTCCGCCTGGAAAATCAATCTGTACGCCCGGCTTCGGGAGCCTGCCCATGCCTATACCCTTATCCGGCAACTGGTAACGCCCCGCGATCCTGCCCGGACAGGCTATTACGACGCCGGGGGATCCTATCCGAATCTGTTCGGGGTAGGGCCTCCCTTCCAGATCGACAGTAATTTTGGCTACGCGGCCGGTGTGGCGGAACTGCTGCTGCAAAGCCAGACCGGCGACATCGACCTGCTGCCCGCTCTCCCCCCAGCCTGGTCAGAAGGGCAGGTCTCGGGGCTGCGGGCCAGAGGTGGTGTGACGGTGGCAATCGACTGGAAAGCCGGGACGCTGAACCAGGCCAAGCTAACGGCCGACCGAACGGGCTTGTACCGGATACGTTACGGCAACCTGGTGAAGCCAATACAACTGATGGCAGGTAAGCCCGTGTGGGTAAATCAGCGGCTACAGGTAAACGAACGCTTTTCCGGAAAGCGGCTTCAACCAAGCCCTCGTTCAAACAATCAAACAACGGCTAAACGACCTGACTCTATTCCATGATAAACCGCATACTCCTCTACCTGTTGCTAGGCAGCCCGTTTGTTTCGTTTGCTCAGCCTGCCAAACCGCTGGCCATGCCGCTGGTGAATCAGGCCGGGTATAACCGGGGCGAAGCCAAACGCTTCGTTTGTTACGAAGCGGCCGATGGCACCCCGTTTCAGGTTGTCCGGCAAGCTGATAAGGCAATCGTCTTCAGCGGCACCATCAAGGATCGGGCGGGCGATTTTTCGGCATTCAACCCGGGAAACGGGCAGTCCGAGTACGTCGTAGCCATCAACGGTCGGGAACCCTCCGTACCGTTCCGTATCGCCGACCACCTGATCGAAGGGCTTTCATCGAAACTGGCTTACGACTTCTTTGTCGACGTGCGCGGTTCGGAAGACCCGGTTCATGCCAACGAAGCCAACGTGTACGGTGGCGGTCCCTCCCGCGACCAGGGCTCATTTGGACTCGAAACCACTTTTGAAACGCTCTTCTACGCGTCGAACCCCGCCTTGTTTGACCGCTGGACAACCGAACTGGGCGACAAAAACACGGCCGACCTGATTGACCTGATACTGTGGCACGGCGAGTTCGCCTACCATCACGTCGACTACAGTGGTCCAGTAGCCAACCGGCACGGGACACTGGGTTACGAGGGACAGCCCCGCATGACCTACGACTACTGGAACACGCTCGATCAGCTGGCAGCCATTTGTGCCGCTTACCAGAGTTTCCTGAAACCCTATCTGCCCCGCGAAACATACCTGAAGTACCGCGACGAATGCCGTAAACGCTGGCAGGCCTACGACCGCCACAAGGTCGTGCGCTACTGGACGTACAGCACCAAGTGGGTCGACGAAGGGTTTCAGGAGTTCAATGAGATGGGTAACGCCTTCGGACAGTCGGTGTTCAGTAACCTCTACATGTATCTGTCGGAGAAGGATGAAGTCGACGGGCAGCCCGACCAGTACCTGCGCTGGGCCCAGGAAGGGGCCGCAGACATCATCAAGAACTGGGATTTTGATAACCCCAGGCACATGTGGTGGATCCGTAATGCCGAGCACATCACCCCACAGGCACTGGCTTTTTTCCTGCTGGTCGCCCCCGACAAAGCCCCCAAAGGCACTCGCGAAAAGCTAATGGCCTGGCGCGACCATATGAAGCAGAAAACGGCCAATTGCTGGCACTACCGCGTGCACAGCCCCACCGAATGGGCCCACCCACGCACCAAGGAACTGGGGGGCGCTCCGGCCCTTGGCGGATCGATGTTTGCCGTAGCGCATCTGCTGAAAGACCGTGAGCTACGCGACATCGGCTGGTCGCAGGTAGACTTTGTCTTTGGACTGAATCCCATTGGCGCCCACCTGAGCAACAAAAGCGCCGACCGCCTGGCCATTAATGGCTATTGGGACGGGATCGAATACGGCTGGCCCCGCAGTCACCCAAACGGATACGGCATGCTCGGCAAGGTGCGTGGCACCCTCGATGGTACGCCCCTCGACGCTCAGTTTCCCCGGCCCGGCACGGCGCTGGCAAGCGAGAAAGCAGCCGAAGGGCAGGGTGATCACATTGGACAGAACGCCTACGCCACCGAAGGCTGGGCAATCTCGAACCGGGGCTGGATGGCCACCCTTACCTTTGCCACCCTCGGTACGCAGACCGTCCGGGTGCTGGATGCCGGGGGCAAAAAGCCCCTAAAGGCTGTTAAAGCCGGTGAAACCGTAGAACTGGAGCTGACAGCCGCCCTCAATCTGAACCCCACCACCGCCGAATCGGGCTGGGTGCTGGTGCAACTGGACGACAAAGATCCGATCAAAGTGCCCGTACAGGAGACCGCCCCCGATTCAGGTGTCTTTACTACCCGGTACACCCTCCCCGCAACCGGGGCCAAACAGCTGGCTGTCACCTACGGCTACTGGGGCCTGGCAAGTAAGGCTGTCTGCAGAATCCGCTAATCGACTACCCATGAATTATACCCCATACACGCTTGCCCTTGTTTTCGTGGCCATGCTGACGATAGCAGGTTGCCGGACGTCATCGACTCCTCAGACGACCGCTCCAACTGATTTAGATTTTCAGACCCTGTTACAGCCGGTTCCGGCCACGGCAGTTCTGAGCGACTCGGCTTATTTCATCTGGTGCGGCACACTCATCCGCGGTAAGGATGGCACCTGTCACCTCTACTACTCCCGCTGGAAACGCGAACTTGGTTTCAACGCCTGGGTGACCCACTCGGAGGTGGCGCATGCTACAGCCAAAGACCCACTTGGTCCATACACCTTTCAGGATGTGGCCCTTCCGGCTCGTGGCGCCCAATACTGGGACGGGCTTTGCACCCACAACCCCACCGTACACGCCTTTAACGGCAAATATTACCTGTATTACATGGGGAATACCGGCGATGGTAAGAACATGAAAGACCTTAACTTCACCCATCGAAATAACCAGCGCATTGGCGTTGCCGTAGCCGCTAATCCGGGAGGCCCCTGGACGCGCACCGATACCCCCCTAATCGACGTAACCCCCGATTCGAACGCACCGGACGCCCTTCTGACGAGCAACCCATCGATCACGCAGCGGCCCGACGGCGGGTATTTGATGGTCTACAAAGCCGTTGGCAGGAAGCGCCCGGGGGTATTCGGTGGGCCCGTGGTGCATCTGGTTGCCACCGCCGACAGCCCAACGGGTCCGTTTACCAAACACCCCCAGACTGTTTTCAACGCCAAAGGCACTGACTTTCCCGCCGAAGATCCGTTTATCTGGTACCAGGGCGATCGGTACTGGGCCATTGTTAAAGACATGCACGGGGCCTTTACGCCGGCGGGGCGATCGCTGGTGTTGTTTGAATCCAAAGACGGCTTCGACTGGAGTCTGGCTAAGCACCCACTGGTATCGACCCTCCAGATTCGATGGGCCGATGGCCGCGTGCAGCCGGTTGGTTATCTGGAGCGCCCACAACTTTGGTTCGATAAGGGAAAACCCGCTGTACTGTTGCTGGCCACCACCATCGACCAGACTCACTCGTATAACGTGCAGGTACCACTCCGACAGGAATCCATGGGCAAGTAGCGATTCTACTTTTCTCGAAACAGTTGATACCAAGGTGAGAATCGATCCGCAAGGACGGTTGGCCCTCATTACCGGGTTGTCAATTCTTCTTCAACCGGCGATCCAACGCACGGGATCTGGTCCGCAGGCCGCATGAATCGTACGCCTTTTAAACACTTGAACCGTGTCCTTGTGGCTATAAGCCGGGGACTTCTGATGCTCCGGCAAAACGACTGCTTAACAATATTGGCCAGCCTCGTTGCTGACCAGTTTGAAACTGCATAATCCAACCGCGTAAGATTCTTTTACCCTTCCTCAACAGCCGCTATTCTCACCATAGATGAACAACCTGGTCAATCAGCTCCAGCGGCATTATAAATGCACTTTTCAACAATCTCCGCTTCTGGTAGGCTCACCAGGGCGGATCAATCTACTTGGCGAGCACACTGATTATAATGGCGGGTTCGCGTTGCCAGCAGCTATCGATAAAGCGATCTATCTGGCCGTAGGGCTTCGGCAGGATAAGAGAATCTGTCTGGAGGCCTGTGACCTGCAGGAAACGTTCACAGGGTCCATAGATGCGATTCAGAAAACTAGCAGCTGGGCGGATTACCTACTTGGCGTGGCAAGCCAATTCCAGGAGGCTGGTTTACTGACCACTGGTTTCAACTGCATATTTGGCGGTACTATTCCCGTCGGAGCCGGCCTGTCCTCCTCGGCGGCTTTGGAAAATGGTGTGGGTTTTTCCCTAAACGAGCTGCTACAAACAGGCCTGGACCGGCCATCGCTGGCCCGGTTGTCACAACAGGCCGAGAATCAGTTTGTCGGCGCTCAGGTTGGCATAATGGACATGTTTGCCAGTCTGATGGGCAAAACCGACCATATTCTAAAACTGGATTGTCGTTCGCTTGACTATACCTATGTGCCCTTCAGTGCAGCAGGGGTTGAGGTCGTTCTGCTCAACTCACAGGTCAAGCATACACTGGTATCTTCGGCTTATAACGCACGACGGCTTGAATGCGAAACAGGCCTTAAGCGCCTGCAGTTTGTGTTTCCCTGGGTACACAGCCTCCGGGATGCAACTGTGGCAATGCTGGACGATGTTTTTCCCCCAAATCAACAGCTGCTTTACAACCGGTGTTCATACGTGATTGAAGAAAACAGCCGGGTTCTGACGGGTGTCGACTTCCTTCGGACAGGTGAGTTCAACGCATTCGGGCACCTTATGTATCAAACTCACTTAGGGTTAAAAGATAAGTTCGACGTTAGCTGTGCAGAATTAGACCTGCTGGTTGATCTGGCGTCGAAACAGCCGGGCGTTATCGGGTCGCGCATGATGGGCGGAGGCTTTGGCGGTTGCACCCTCAACCTGGTTCAGACCGATTGTTTGCCCGCTTTTATAGACCGCGTATGTCAACAATACAGGCGGCTGACAAACAAGGCGTCCATTGCCCACGTATGTAAAATCCAGTCGGGCACTCACCTGATCGAACGTTAATTACACATGCCACAACGGTGACAGTCAGCTAATTAGTCAAGACAGTATTCCACAAGACAGCACAAATTGATAACGATAACTCGTAGAGACTGTCCTTGTGTGCGCGCAGTCGATCGCTTAATTAGCGGTAGCGTTTCATACCGCCAATGGCGTGTTCAATTCGAATTCGTGTTGAACTCTTGGTTCGATTATCCGCCTTTTCTTCTGATGTCAATTTGGGGTGGTCGGGTATTGGCGGACAGTGTTCTTGCTAATTTTGAGGGATATGTTTAGACGCGAATTGAACAGGACTGCAGTAGTTTAAGCTGGAGTGCTTGCGCACTACATCGTAATAGTAGTTTATGTAATCACCAATTTCAGCGCGAACATCGTCCATACTCAAAAATACACCCGATTCTACTACGTCAGCAGCGAAGAACAGATGCTTCATAAAATGGGCGTTACGGTGATTGCCCTGAGAAACTGATTGGTGGTGGTATAGCCTCTTTTGACCGACCGCACCTAGGAAGACATCGCCTACCAGGGCTGTAACCAAGCAAAGGTCCTGACTGTTGCTCACTAGTTAGGGCCTTTGCTTGGTTGTCGTTTGGGGCAAATCAAAACGGACCTAATAGCGCTCGTACTCGAAAGTTACTTTACCGCTTGGGTAAGTAACCGAGGTCGGATACCCCTGCGCGTTGTATTCGTAACTAGCCACTTCCGTGGTTTGGTTAGCCGTCGGAAAACGAACATCGGGCGTGTAGGTCGATCGAATGATATTGTTGAGGCTGTAGCGACGCTGCTCCGTGATACCAGGTCCAATCAGATCATAGTACGGGTTGATCTTGTCATCAAATTGGTAATCGTTCGAATTGAGTGGCGCCCGCGCAAAGGAGACGTCTACCCGGCGTGTCAGGTTGCCGCCCGAATACGTAAATACGCCACTGTGATAGACAGGGCCTGCACCCGGAGCCGCGTCATAAACGGATACGGGCTGCTTAGCGCTATTCAACTGGTATTGATAATCGCGCAGCCTGATCTGGGGGCTATAGTTGCCCTGATACAACAGGGCGACGTAATGGTACATACGCACCGTATCCGCTCCCAGATAGGTGAAATAATATAAATCAGATGCATTGGGGGCATCTGATTTGATGTAGTTATAGTCGCGTACCCGGTTTTGACTATCGTAGGTAAAACGACCTTCGTAGCCTTCGTACGTAAACGAGCTCTCCCGGCCCTGACTATCGTAGTTGAAGACCGTAGTGCCGGGAAAGCCGGGTAGTGTGCTGACCGTTCGCTTCAGGCGAAGGCGCTGCGGAGTCAACTCCCCTAAGCGGTGATCGGTACAGGCCGTGAGCAAGCCTAACAGGCCAGCAATGAGTAACCAAGATTGAAAAGTGTGTTTCATACCGCTTTATCGAGTGTAACGGCTAAAGGTAAGTTGAAAAGCGGTCCTTAATCGCACTACCCGATGTAGCGTGTAGGCTAAGTGAGCCAACGGGCTGGCTTGCCGCTTGTGTTTGGCAGAAACCTGTGATCGTTGCGGCAACAGGCAGTGGCTCGCCTAGGCGACATTCACCAGCAGGCTACCCAGGCCATTAAGCCATTGACACGGGACTGTCCCACAGGGCCGTCACTTCGGCGCAATCAAAGGGTGAAGGTCATCTGGTCAAACGCTCATTCGGGAGACAAGGCAAATTCCCTGCCGCTGCTTCGTATAAGAGATACAGTCAATTCCTTTTGAGCCAATCTGTCGTTGGCCGGGCGTCTGGAGCAGTGCCCTGATTGAAGCATACGGCTGGTTCTACGACGCCGGTAGGCTTTACCTACACTCAATACGGTTATCGTTGTAAACAACTCCAACCAGCTGGCAACCCGTATAAACCCATCGAAAACGACGGTCAGGAAACCGGCTGCCAGTGGGCCGTATGCCACCCAGTTAACGATAACGGCTGGGCTGGGTCATTTCAAGGACAAAATCGTCAGTGCGTCGTCGGCTTGGGACGACGGGCTGCGCGTGACAATCAGGCAATGAATTGCTATGTACTGAATACGCATGGTCGCAGCTGGTGGCTGACTCGCCCGACAAGGGTACCTCGATCAGACCGGTTCTTCAAACCCCGATGAATGGGTTTTCACTCAGGCCGACATGGCCAATGCGCTACGCGGAGCATTGGCCGTGAAGTTGCTTCCATTGCGGAGATCGTTCCCATGATACCACTTCCGCACCACTTCCAGGTCAGAAGCTCACGCTTCTGACCTGGAACCAACCCGCTTGTTCTATACCATAAGCTTCCCCTAAAAGTATGCCAGTGAATACGAACTTGGTCGAGTGGATTTTTGTAGTTAGCTTAGTTGCAAACTTCATTTCTATGGCCATTGCTCTGCCTTTCCTGCCACCTAACCAGGCCTTGCTGACCCGGCTTCTGTCGGAACAGGAGATCATTACCCGCAGTCGACAAGGGGTGCTGCGAGCCGAAGCGGACCGCGTAGCGAGTCTGGTCGGCTTAACGGATAAAGAACTGGCCACCACGCTGGGCTTGTCAGCGTCGTACCTGCACCGGCTGAAGGTTGACCAACGCATTAGTCAGGATGCCTCCGAGCGGCTATTGCTGTTAGAAAACCTGCTCCTACACGCCTTGGACACCTTTGAGGGACGGGCCTCAACCGTGCTCAACTGGATGCGAGGCCCGTTGCGGGAACTCGACTTCCAGACGCCCATTCAGGTATTGGATACAGTTACCGGCTACACCTTGGTAGAGCGGGTATTGGGCCGGATCGACTATGGCATTTTCGGTTAAGCGATGGCTATTGTTTACCGCGTCGTGCGCCATAAGTATGCTGCCCACCCGCTGGACGTTACGGGTACCTGGCTCAACGGAGGGCGGTGGAATCCGCCGGGGGCTGGCATTCTCTACACGGCCGAACATCCGGCCTTAGCGTTGGTAGAGATCTTAGTGCACATGCCTCAGGTTCCCTACGATGAGCTACCCACCTACCGATTGTTCAGGCTGGAGTTGCCCCCCGAGAGTCAGCGCCTGTTAACGGTCGATCAACTGCCCCCCTACTGGCAGGAGAACACCTATCACAAAGGTCAGCACATCGCAGCGGATTGGTTGGCTCGGCCTGATGTATTGGCGCTGGGGGTTCCCTCCTCCGTAATGCCCGATGGTATCAACTACTTACTGCATCCGGCTCACAGAAGCTATGCTTCCATCCGGATCGTTGATGAAAAGCCGCTGGTGATTGATCCGCGGCTGTGGTCGAAGTAAGCCGGGGCACTAATTCATAGCCAGCTAATGATCTACAATTACTTCTCACTACTCGATGTAGCGCATAGGCGAAGTGAGCAAGTGGGCTGGCTTGCCACTTTTGGTTGAAAGAACCCACGGTTCGTTGCTACCACAGGAAATCACTCGCCCTGGCGACGTTCACGAGCTGGCTATCCGAACCATCAAGCCCCACCCAAGGACAGAAGATCGACAATCGCCAGCAGATCAAGGACCTATATGCCCTGCATCGTCGTCGTTATAGTACGCTGGTGGTTGATCTGGAAGACCGAGGCATTGGTGTGAGTCGGGATCTTATGTGTAAAGTACTGGTTTACAGTGAACTAAAACCAATCCAACCACGCAGCTGTGCCCCTCCGACAACCGACAGTCATCATACGCTGGGTTACTCACACAACTTGTTAGTAGATCGTCCCCGCCCTACCGGTTCTAATCAGGTGTGGGTGTCTGACATCACGGCACGGGCCGCCCCGCTAGATCCCCCTGGCGAACGGCAAGTGGCTCTACCGGGCGGTATGGATTAATCTGTGGTCGGGCAAGATGGTCGGCTGGTATCTGGCCGACCACATACTCAATACGTTGGTTATCAAGGCTTTACGGCGGGCGTTGCTGGGTCGGAGGCCTGCTGAGGGGCTGATTCTACATTCCGATCGTGGCGGCCAGTATGCCTCAAAAGCGTTTCGAAAGCTGCCGACAGGCAAGTACAAACAGAGCATGAGCCGAGCCAGTGTGTGCTATGACAATGCGACTACTGAGTCGTTCTGGTCGCGGTTGAAGACGGAAGTGCCCGAAAGCGGTGTATTTTCAGTCTGGACAATGCCCGCGCCGAGTTGGGCGACTATATCGACCACTAGTACAATGTGGTACGTAAGCACTACCCAAACTCTCCCTGACGGAGTAGTTGACGGACGCGCTGCTCATTACGCATCGACGTCGAACTGAATCAACATAGCCACTGTCTACGGGATCTCTTCTGCGCTACGGAAATCAAATACACGCATGAGCTCTTGCTTGTCTTATGGAGCAATCTTCAGATGATAGTTTTATGTCAGAAGCCGATGTGCGGCATCGTACACCGCTTAGTCTATTACTTTTACTTGTTACCACTTTAAGTTTATAACCAGTAACGTTTGTTTGCCGGCCAGCTGACCTATCAATGCCTGGCTCACCCCAAATACTTAATTTTAGGGTGAAAAACTATGAATAAATTTTGCAGTTACGAAAAAACATACAACATTTGCACGGTGGTGTATGTATAGACATTCAGACAATATAATGCAATTATCCAACATCGATCACAGCAGCCCCATTCCGCTTCACTTACAAGTGGAAGCCATTATGCGGGAGCTGATCGACCGGGACGAATACCAGCAGGGCAAACTGTTTCCAAACGAGATTGACCTGGCCAAACGGTTTGGCATTGCCCGCAACACCGTCAGACAGGCTATTAACACGCTGGTTAACGAGCAACTACTGATACGCAAAAAAGGAGTCGGTACCAAAGTAGCCAAAAAGCGAATCACCACTAAACTCAACAACTGGTCGAGCTTTTCGCTCGAAATGCACGACAAGGGAGTCGATTTTCGCAACTATGAAATCAAGGCGAGCTGGTCGCTAGCCGATCAGGACATTGCGGATGTATTCGGTATCGCCCTGGGGTCCAGGGTGGTGAAGCTGGAGCGGCTGCGGGGACTGGACGCCGGGCCAATCGTTTATTTCGTTTCCTACTTCCACCCACGGGTTGGACTTACGGGAACCGAAGATTTTTCCAGGCCGCTTTACGAGATGCTGGAAAAGGAGTACCACACCGTTGTGGTGCTATCGAAAGAAGAAATTACGGCGACACTGGCCGACACTCATCTGGCCACCATTTTACACACAAACCCGGGCGAGCCTATCCTGTTGCGCAGACGAATCGTGTGTGATCCGGGGGAGCGGGTTGTTGAATTTAACATAGGTTATTACCGGGCCGATCGATTCACCTACGCCATCGATATTGCCCGTAAATAAATTGCTCATAAACCATACAACCGAATACCCCTGCCCGTGCCTGAACAGTAGGCATCAAATCGTTTTTTTATCATTTAGTATGTCTATACATATAGACATGAAAAAAGAGCCTGCGCCATTTTGTAAGTCTGCGCAACAGATCGATCAGCAGCAATCAGTACTCCCTCGACATCAATAACTATGCGTATCCCCATGGATCAGGGTTTAACAAAAAAAAGCAATACGTACCTGTATCTGGTCTGCCTGGTGGCGGCCCTTGGCGGTTTTTTATTCGGTTTCGATACCGCCGTTATATCAGGTACCGTAGGTCTGGTAAAAAGCGATTTTGCGCTCGATGCCGTTCAGGAAGGCTGGTTTGTGAGTTGCGCCCTGCTGGGATGCATCGGGGGCGTCAGCGTTTCGGGCAAACTAAGCGATGCGTATGGGCGCAAACGAATCCAGATTCTGTCGGCCGTGCTGTTTTTGGCCTCGGCCATTGGTTGCATGCTCTCAGCTTCGTTCACAACACTGATTGCCTTTCGGTTGGTGGGTGGCCTGGGGATCGGCGTGGCTTCCATGGTTTCGCCCCTGTACATTTCAGAATTTGCCCCTTCGCGCTACCGGGGCACGATGGTATCGCTGTATCAGCTGGCGCTGACCGTCGGTATCGTAATCGCGTATTTTTCCAATGCGTATCTGGTGAACCACACCACTTACTATACTAGCAACCAAGGTCTTGCACTTATTCTGTCGGACCAGGTGTGGCGGGGCATGCTGGGCCTGGGGGCGGTACCGGCAGCTATTTTTCTGCTAGCTCTGCTGCTGGTGCCCGAGTCGCCAAGGTGGCTTCTGCTACAGGGCCAGGCCGAGAAAGCAAAGGCGATCCTGACCCGTATCGATGGCCCGGTGGCGGCTCAGCAGGAGATCGATGCGTTCGCCACATCCGGCGAAGAAGGACAGGGCAACCTATCTGAACTCTTCACGCCAACCTACCGACGGGCGCTGTGGATTGGGTTGCTGCTGCCGTTTCTATCGCAGGTGTGCGGCATCAACGCGGTCATCTATTACGGCCCCCGCATTCTGGAGCAGGCGGGATTTACGCTCAATAACGCCCTGGGCGGACAGGTTACCATTGGGCTGGTCAATGTGGTCTTCACGTTTGTTGCCATTTTCACCATCGACAAATGGGGGCGCAAACCTCTGCTGTATGTCGGCGTCGGGGGGGCGGTACTTTCGCTGCTGATTATAGGCGCGCTCTTTCAGCTAAATAACACAGCTGGCCCCTGGATTCTGCTGTTTATTCTGGCCTTCATTGCCTGCTTCGCCTTTTCGTTCGGCCCCGTTTGCTGGGTCGTCGTTGGCGAAATTTTTCCCAACGCCATCCGGGGTAAGGCCATGGCTCTGGCCACTCTCTCGCTCTGGATTGGCAATTTTCTGGTCGGGCAACTCACCCCGTTTCTGCTGGAAGAAGTGGGTTCGGCCTGGACCTTCTGGCTGTTTGCCGCATGCTGTTCGCCCGCCCTGTGGCTTACCTGGACGCTCATTCCGGAAACTAAAGGCCGTTCGCTCGAAGCCATCGACGCGTACTGGAAGGCTTCGTATACGTCATCCCGGCCAACCACCCTCTGATTCACTGCCTGTCATTTCATGCCCAACAATTCTTTGCCAATATCCTAAACCAAGTCTAGTTGTATGAATAACCTAGTACGTACCCGAGTGAGCCCGGTGAGCACTACCCCGGGCGGGCAGCGATCCTTCCTCGCGCTGTTATTTTTGCTGCTAACGTGTAGTTATGGCTCTGCCACCCCGACAGGCCATCGGCTGAAAGCGTCGCTGCTCACTATCGAGCTTACCGGGCAGGTACTCGACGACCGGCAGAAGCCGCTGCCGGGTGCCACGGTAAGCGTGGTGGGCACCACCCAGGGCACCACCACCGACGCCAACGGAACGTATCGGCTTTCGCTGCCTGACTCATACGTGGGTCGAACCCTGGCGTTTTCGTACATCGGCTTCACCAGCAAAACGGTCGTTATCGGGCCGGACCGCACCATCAATGTGACGCTGGCAACCGACGAAAGTAAATCGCTCGACGAGGTGGTCGTGGTCGGCTACGGCCGCCAGGATAAACTGTCGGTTACAGGCGCCGTTGACCAGATCAAATCGCTGAGTATTGAGAGCAAGCCCGTTACCAACGTGCTGCAGGCCTTACAGGGCGAATCGCCCAACCTGATCATCCAGCAAACGAATTTCAACCCCGGCAGTGGTGTCAACATCAACATTCGCGGGCTGGGTACGCTGGGCGACAATACACCGCTCATTGTGATCGACGGCATTATTGGTGGCGATATCAATCTGCTGAACCCCAACGATATTGCCAGTGTATCGGTGCTGAAAGACGCCGGTTCGGCGGCAATTTACGGCTCGCGTTCAGCCAACGGCGTACTGCTGATTACGACAAAGGCGGGAAAGCTAAACCAGAAAGCGACCATTACCTACAACGGGAGTTACGGTATGCAGACACCGTATGTAGGGCTGAAAAAAGTGAATGCCTGGGATAACGCCTACTACAAAAACCTGTCGCTGATCAACTCGGGCTTACCACCGGTTTACTCGCCCGACGACATTCAGGCGCTGCGGGCGCAGGGCAACGGCGACTGGGAGCGCCAGTCTATTCTCCAGAGCGCACCGCAGCAGTTGCACAACGTGTCGATTACCGGTGGTGGGGCCACGAGCAGCTACCTCATCTCGGCCGGGCTTCAGGATCAGCGCAGCAATTTTGTGGGACCGGGGTACGGCTACAAAAAATACAACCTGCGGCTGAACCAGGTGTCGGTTATCGGTAAGCTACGGGTCAACACGATTCTGAACTACGTCAAATCGCAGAACAAGTCGCACAGCAACGCCGACTGGGTTATTTTCGCCGATGCCGACCGGGTGCCGCTGAACTACAGTTTTCAGGATGCGGCCGGTAATTACCTCACCAACCCGGTTGCGTCACAGTATAACGTGAAGAGTGTACTCGAACAGGGGGGCTCTTACAAATCGGATAACGATCAGTTTTTTGCCAACCTGAATGCCGAGCTGAGCGTTACCAAGGACCTCAAAATCACGGGTATTTTCGGCGGGACGCTCAACGCCAACAATGCGTTCTTCCGCCGGCTGCAGGTCAACAACTACCCAAGCGGTGTTTATGGCAACGACCGGACCGTGTATGACAATAACTTCAAAAATTCGCTGCTCAACACGCAGGTTTTTGCCGACTACACCAAGCGTCTGGACAAGCACAGCTTCAAAGTGTTGCTGGGGGCTTCGGATGAATACTACCGGTCGACGGGGTTCCAGTTGCAGAAAACCCTGACCGACCCGGCCCTGGGAACACCCACGACGGGCACCATTCTCGACCCGGTCAATTCGTACAACAGCAACGCCAGCACGACCGAAACGCGCATCAGTTCGATTTTTGGCCGGATCAACTACTCGTTTGCCGATCGGTATTTTCTGGAAGGCAATTTCCGGCAGGATGGGTCGTCTAAATTCGCGACGGGCCGACGCTGGGGTTTCTTCCCGTCGCTGGCGGGCTCCTGGCTGCTGTCCGAAGAGTCGTTCCTGAAAACCCAGAATGCGGTCAGCAGCCTGAAAGTGCGGGCGTCGTACGGGCTGGTGGGCAACCAGAACGTAAACGCCTACCAGTACCAGACCAACTACTTCAACTACGCCAATGCCTACGGGTTCAATAACGCGGTTGTGGGTGGGGCTGGCTTTAACTTGGGCAACCCTGACCTGACCTGGGAGAAATCGGCCATGCTGAACATTGGTACCGACGCCAGTTTTTTCCAGAACAAGCTGTCGGTTTCGGTCGATTATTTCAACAAAGTGACCAGCGATATTCTGTACAGCCGGCAGGATATTCCGCTTCTGTTTGGGGCCGGATTTCCAGACTTCAACGTTGCCAAAGTCCGCAACAAAGGCTGGGAAGTCAGCGCAACCTACAACCTGAATACCAACGCCGTCAAGCAAAGCTTCAGCGTCAACCTGGCCGATAACCAGAACACGCTACTGGCGCTGACCTACGGTTCGGACCAACAGATTGCCAACGCCGATGTGTTTGGCTTTATCCGGAAAGTTGGACAGCCCATTACGCAGTACTGGGGCTATAAAACAAACGGCTACTTTCAGAATCAGGCCGATATCGACAACTCGCCTAAACCGGATGGCGCTACCGTTGGCCCCGGCGACATCAAGTTCACCGACTTCAACAGAGACGGTAAAATCGACGACAGCGACAAAATCGTACTGGGCAATCCGTTTCCCCGCTACACGTTTGGCTTCACGTACCGACTGGCCGTGAAGGGCTTTGATCTGAACCTGTTTATTCAGGGCGTGGGCAAACGCGATGTGCTGCTGCGAGGGGAGGAGGTCGAACCGTTCCACTACAACTACGGGGCAACCATGTATGAGCACCAGACGGATTTCTGGACGCCCGACAACCCCAACGCGCGCTACCCGCGCCTGGCGGCCATTGGGTCGCCCTCGAACACCAACAACTGGCGCAATGGGTCCGACGTGTACCGCTACAATGCCGCTTACGCCCGGCTGCGAAACGTGCAGATTGGTTACACCCTCCCCACCAAGCTAACGCAGAAGATTGGTGCCCAACGCCTGCGGGTATCTCTGATTGGGCAGAACCTGCTCACGCTCTCGCAACTCAAATTCATCGACCCCGAAACGTCGGAGTTTAACAACAACCTGAGCCTGGGCTCGTCGTCGAACAGTGCTCGCAATTACCCACTTCCCGTTTTCTACGGAGTTGGTCTCGACCTCAGCTTCTAACCCTCTACCCCAGTACAGATCATGAACTTTCTTAACAAGATAGGCAGCCTGTGTATGCTGCTGCTGCTGGTGGCCGGCTGCGGACCGCTGGATATAGCGCCGGTCAATCGCTTCACCGAACTCAACTTCTGGACCACGAGCGAGAACGTGAACAATGCCCTGAACAACATCTACAGCGGCTTGTATACCAGCACGTTGTATTTTTACAACGAAGCCCTGTCCGACAATGCCTACACCGCGCAGGGGTCGGGCGCGGGCAATCCGGAAGCCATCGCGAGCGGCAGTTTTACGTCCACGCTGCCAAAGTTTCAGAACGACTGGTCGTTTTACTACCAGGGCATCAAGTCGTGTAACATCTTTCTGGCCAACGTCGATAAAAACACCACGCTTTCGGCGGCCGAGCTGGCCCGTATGAAGGGCGAGGTACGTTTTGTGCGGGCCTGGCACCATTTCAATTTGATGAAATGGTACGGCGATGTGCCCCTGCTCGACCGCGACCTGACGCCCGACGAAGCCAAAGTCATTTCCCGTTCGCCAAAGGCCACGGTGCTGAAATTCATCACCGACGAGCTGACGGCAGCCGCTGACCTGCTACCGGCCAAAGACGCGTATTCAGCCGCCGATAACGGCCGGATTTCAAAAGGCGCAGCCCTGGCCCTGCAAGCCCGTGTGTTGCTATACGAAGGCAACCGCATGGCCGACGTGGTCACGCTCTGCGAAAAGCTGATCAATGACCCAACGACCAACGGTCGGTATGGGCTGGCCACGAGTTATAGTGACCTGTTCAGCAGCCCCACGGTCAACAAAACCAGCAACGAGTCGATTCTGGCCCTGCAGTACGTACCGGGCCTGCGTACCTGGTCGGAGTACTTCGATTTTGCCCCGCGCTCCGTCGGTGCGCGAACAAACAGCCTGGCCCCCACGCAGGAACTGGTCAACGACTACGTGACCCTCAGTGGCAAAGCGATTACCGAAGCCGGATCGGGGTATTTGGAAAGCGCGCCCTACGCCAACCGGGACCCCCGGCTGACCGCGACCGTCGTTTACGACCAGTATAGCTGGCGCAACGCCGATGGCACCACACAGATCATCTACATCAAGCCCGGCTCAGACCCCGTTCGGCCCGCCCTGAACGAATACACGCTGAACGGACAGGGGTCGCCCACGGGCTACTACTGGCGCAAATACTACGATCCCAACAGCCTGGCCGGCTTTGCATCGGGTTTAAATCTGCATTTGATCCGGTATGCCGATGTGCTGCTGATGTATGCCGAAGCCAAACAAAGCCTGGGGCAGCTGACGGCCGATGTGTGGGATAAAACGATTCGGCCCCTGCGGCAACGCGCTGGTTTTACCGACCCAGCCGCCCTGACTTTCCCAACCGCCGGCGATCTGACGCAGGTGGTACGACGGGAGCGCCGGGCCGAACTGGCCATGGAAGGCCTGCGCATCGACGACATCCGGCGCTGGAAGGTTTCGGAAACCGTGCTCAACGGATTCGCCCACGGTGCCAAATTCGGCGACCCCACCATCGACAATGGCTACATCCGGGCGCAGCGACGCCAGTTCGACAAAGCCAAACACTACCTGTGGCCGCTGCCGGCTTCCGAGTTGAATCTAAACAAGGCCCTGACCCAAAATCCTGGTTATTAACCGTATCAATTTCCATGAAAAACCTGTTCATCAGGACCGGTACCGCGCTGGTTGCGCTCCTCGCCGTTGTGTCCTGCAAGCAAACAATTCGGGAGCTGAACCCGTCGGTTACGCCCGTCAGCACCCTCAAGGCGCCCGCCAACAACGCCAGCGTCAGGCTCGAACCCACCACGCCTGCCAGTGTGCAGTTTACCTGGGAGCCAACCCAGACCACCGAGGGTGTGTTGTATGAAGTCGCCTTCGACAAAACCGACGGCGACTTCAGCAAGCCATTTTACAAAACCGTTTCCGACGGATTGGGGGTACAGCCGCAGCTGACCCTGAGCCACAACGACCTGAAGAAAATTGCGGCCCTGGGCGGCATAGGCGCTTCGTCGACCGGCAGTGTCAAGTGGACGGTGCTGGCGTCGGTTGCCTTTAACCGGCAGGCAGCTACCGCCAATCGCGTGCTGACCATGACCCGCCCCGCCGGGTTCACCGAACTGCCCGACAGTCTGTACCTGACCGGTACGGCCACCGAAGGGGGCGACGACCTGACCAAAAGTGTGCGGTTCAGAAAAGTAGACGACGGCATTTTTGAGGTCTACACATCCCTGAAAGCCGGTACATACGCCCTGACAGACAAACTGTCGGGGACGGGCAAAAAATACTACGTGGCCAACGACACCATCCGGGAAGGCGGCTCGCGCACGACCCTGACCGGTCCGGCCAAAACCTACCGGTTACGCTATGACTTTAACATAGCCTCGACGCAGGCAACCGAAATACAGTCGGTCGGACTATTTATGTCGGCCTACAACAAGGAAATCGGTACGCTGGCCTATGCCGGCAATGGCACCTGGACAGCCGCCAGTATCCCTGTCGAGTTTTATCAGTTTTCGTGGGGCCGGGATGAGCGGTATAAATTTGCCCTTCACACCGCCACCACCACGGAGTACCTGGGTAGTTCGAACGTGAACAACAACAGCCCAACCGGCGCCCCGGCGTCTTATTTCTACCTCCAGCCGGTTACGAACGCGCAGTGGGACAATACGTACAAATTCGATCCGGCGGCCGATCTGAAGACCGTGAAAGTAGACCTTTTCCTGCGGGCCAACGCGCCTTACAGCCACCAGATAACGGTGCTGAAGTAAGCGCTGGCATTCAATCGGCACGCTGCTGCTCTTTTTAACCAGCTGTGCCAGTTGCCGTGGGGCAGCTGGCACAGCTTTACGACTCTCGTTATGAACCAACTTCTTGTCACCGGGCTTTTACTCGTTGCCGGCGTTACGCTCGTATCGTCGTGCGCGGAGAAGGAGCCTTCCCCCGCGGTCGGGCCGGTTACCACCCCGCCCGTCGTACCCATCCCAACCGTGTCGCGGTATCTGACAGCGGCCCGAAAAACGCATGACTACGTGCTGGCTAACCTGCTGACGCCCTACAAAAGCTACCGGGTCAATACCACCACCGACCCCAACTCGGCGTATGAGTGGTACAATGTAAGCCAGATTTACGCCGATGCCGCCCTGGTGAAGCTGGGCGACACGACGTACGCGGCCTACATGAACAATAGTTTCAACTGGATGAGCCACTTCTGGGACGACGCCAGTTCCAACGGTGGCTACTATGCGTTCGTGCGCATCGACGGCACCGGCAAAGGCTCCGATCCACTGAAATACATCGACGACAATTCGCTGTCGGGTGTGATCTACCTCGACGCCTACGAGGTTAGCACCGGGGCCCGGAAAACGGCGTACCTTGAGAAAGCAAAGGCATGTGCCAACTGGCTGATCAAAAGCGGCACCTGGGACAACACCTTCGACGGGGGGTTCTGGTGGAACACCGCCAAAACCGTAAAGCCGACCCAATCTAACGGGCTAGCCATGCAACTGTTCGCCCGTCTGTATAAAATCACCGGCGAGTCGGTTTACCGCGACTGGGCGTCGGCCGTCGATAAATGGCTGTCCAGCAAATTATACGAAAGCAGCACGGGCCTGTTTGTCTGGCAGATTGATCAGACGGGCAAACGCTTTACCGAAAAATTCACCTACGACAACGCGATCATGGTCGAAGCCTTTCTGCAGTACGGAGAAGCGATAAACGATCCGTCGTATCAGCTGAAGGCGCAGACGCTGGGCAACGCCATGAACCGGACGCTGTGGGATAAAACACACAACGTGTACATTTTCAATACGAGCGACCGGCGAATTAGCCCGGCCTGGTGCGGGTGGGGCTCGCAGGCCATGATCAAGCTGTACGAATCGGATAAAAATGCGTCGTGGCTGGGGTACGCCCAGGGTAATATCGACGCCATTAACACCGTCTTGCGAGACCCGAACTCAGGCGGCTACTACCAGTTTGCCGGTTTGGATGGTGCCGGTCGATACACCAACATCGAGGGCGTCGATGTGGCCTGGATGCAGCGCCTGCAAGCCTTACTGGCCCCCTATCGATAACCCGATGAACAGCCTCCAATCAATATCTTCCGGCATGAACTACCTGAAACGCATTACCCTTTTTCCATCACTACTCCTGATTGCCCTGCTGACATCCTGCGCGGTGAAGCGGCCCAACGTACTCCGGTACGTCGATCCCAACATCGGAACGGCCCACAGCCGGTGGTTCTTCTACACCCCCGCAGCCGTACCCCACGGCATGGCCAAACTGGCCCCCTCTACCAACGGCCACTACGGCAATAACCAGGGTTGGGAAGCGGTGGGCTATGATACCCGGCACAACTCCATCGAAGGGTTTGTGCACTTCCACGAGTGGCAGGTGGGTGGCGTGAGCATTATGCCCACCACCGGCGCGCTACAGGTAAAACCCGGCGAACTGGATAAGCCCGGCAGCGGCTACCGGTCGCGGTTCGATCGCAAAAACCAGGTGGCCGAACCGGGCTATTACAAAGTCTTGCTGGACGATTACCAGGTTACCGCCGAACTCACCGCCACCAGCCACGTCGGTTTTCACCGCTACACCTTTCCTAAAAACGATCAGTCGCGGGTGCTGCTGGACATTGGCAGTGTGCAGGGCGAAAGCGGGGCGGTACGGACCGCAACCATCCGCATGACCGACGATACCCACTTCGAAGGTTCGGTCGTAACGTACCCGAAGTACGTAAAAACCTACGATGCCAACGGACAGGTGGCGATGTACATCTGGGGGGAAGTGAGCCGGAAACCCCGGTCGGTTGGGGCCTTTTCAGAAAGGGGTGTTCAGCCCAACAGCCGCGAAGCAACCGGCAAGGGAGCCGGTCTGTTTCTGGAATACGCCACCAGCGCCAACGACGCTATCGAGGTAAAAGTGGGGTTATCCTACACCTCGATCGCCAATGCGCGAGCGAATTTTGAGGCCGAAGCAGCGGGATTGACGTTTGAAAAAGCCCGTAAACAGGCGCAGGAAACGTGGCAAACCGAGTTGGGCAAGCTGGCCGTCGAGGGCAACGAAACCAGCAAGGTGAAATTCTACACGGGCCTGTTCCATGCCCTGTTGGGCCGTGGTATCGCCAACGACGTAAACGGCTCGTTTCCCCGGCACGATGGTGGGATTGGCCAGTTGCCCCGCGACAAAAACGGGAAGTTTAGCTACAATTTTTACAACACCGATGCCATCTGGGGCGCCTACTGGAATTTGACCCAGTTGTGGGCATTGTCTTATCCCGAACGGTATACTGATTTTGTGCAGACCCAACTGGCGGTTTATAAGGAGCGCGGCTGGTTTGGCGATGGCATTGCCAACAGCAACTTCGTGTCGGGGGTGGGCACCAATTTTGTCGGGCTGGCCATTGCCGGAGCCTATCAGGCGGGTATCCGGGATTACGATACCAACCTGGCATATCAGGCCATCCGGGCCAACGAACTCGACGGACAGAACCGGCCCGTGGGCTCGGGCAAACTGGATGTGGAAGCCTTCGTAAAGCGTGGGTACGTACCTTACCTCGACGCCGACAAAACCGATTCGACCGGGTCGCACTTCTCGGCTTCCCACACGCTGGAATACAGTTTCAGCGCCTTTGCGGCCGCCCAACTGGCCAAAGCCATGGGTAAACAACCCGACTACGAGCAATTTTTGACGGCCTCCAACGGGTGGCAACGGCTCTACGAACCGGGCCAGAAACTGGTTCGGCCCAAAAAGGCGGACGGCACCTTCGTCGACAAGTTCGACCCGTACGAACCGTGGCGTGGTTTTCAGGAAGGTAATGCCGTGCAGTACACCTTTTTTGTGCCGCAGAACCCGAAGGCGCTGATTGAGGCCATCGGCGAAACCACCTTCAACAACCGGCTCGACAGCATCTTCACGACGGCGCAGAAAAATGGGTTCGGGGGCGGTAAAGAGATCGACGCTTTTGCCGGCATCAAGTCGATTTACAACCACGGTAACCAGCCCAACCTGCACATTAGCTGGCTGTTCAACTTCTCGAAAAAACCGTGGCTCACCCAAAAATGGACCCGCGCTATCTGCGACGAGTTCTACGGCACAGAGCCTATCCACGGCTACGGCTACGGGCAGGACGAAGATCAGGGCCAGCTGGGCTCATGGTACGTGATGGCTGCTCTTGGCTTGTTCGACGTGAAAGGCTTTACGGATCTGCGACCAATTATCGAGCTGGGCAGCCCCGTTGTCGACCGGGCCACCATCCGGCTGGGCGATGGCAAACAGCTGCAGATCGAAGCCAAAAACAACTCCGCCCAGAACGTATACGTGCAGTCGGCTACCTTCAACGGAAAAGCCCTGACCAACTGCTGGCTCTACCGCGATGAACTGATGAAGGGTGGCAAACTCACCTTTGTGATGGGCAGCCAACCCAACACAAACTGGGGTATTCAAACGCCCCCGCCTTCGGCCCAATAAGGGTAATGTTGCAGGCGATTACGCGCATCAAAACAGAAACAAAGTATGCTGTCAAGTAAAAAATGGATCGGGTACGTTGTCGGATTGCTGTTAGCCAGCGGGGTTGGCGCAGGAAAGCCGGCGGTGGGGCAAGCGCTTAAACCGTCGGCGGTCTACCTGAACCGGGCGCGGGAAAGCTACCAGAATGTATGGAACCGATACCGAGTGCCTACTTACGGATTGTTTTCTGAGAACTACCCTTCGAATCAGGTCGATTCACTCACGTACATGCAGGGGGGGGGCGTTCAGGAAAAGGCAGTTAGTTTTCTCTGGCCTTTTTCCGGCTTGTTTTCGGCAACCAACGTGCTGCTGAAAACGCCGTCGGAACGGCAAACGCAACTGCGCTACCTGGACAGTCTGGTGGCGGGTATGGAAACCTACCGCGACACAAGCCGCTCGCCCGCTGGTTATCAGGCGTATCCGAGTCAGTTTGAAAAAGCCGACCGGTATTATGACGACAATGGGCTGGTGGGCATCGACTACATGGAAGCTTACCTGAATACCCGCAATCCCCTTTACCTGACCCGGGCAATGACTGTTTTCGCCTTTATCCTGAGTGGCTGGGACGACGAGCTGGGCGGTGGCGTAACCTGGCTGGAAGGGCATCGCGATCAGAAACCGGCCTGCTCCAACGGGATGGCTACGCTTACCGCGCTAAAGCTGTATCAGGGCACCAAGGACCCCTACTACCTACAATGGGGCCAAAAATTTTACAACTGGATGCACGCCAGCCTGCTCGACTCAACCGGGGTGTATGCCAATGACCGCAAAGCTACGGGGGCGCTGAATCGGGTTTTCTATACCTACAACTCCGGCTCCATGCTCGAAGCGGCCGTACTACTTTACCAGTTTACCGGCGACAAGCAGTACCTCAACCAGGCTGAACAGTTGGCTAAAGCCACGTTTGTTTACTTCGACAAGCGACCGCATCCGGCTCCAATGGCCATTCAGATCGACCTGCCCTGGTTTGTGACGGTGTTGTTCAGGGGCTACGACGCCCTGTACCGGGTCAACGGTGATTATCGGTACGTGGCCAGGATCAGGGAAAGTCTCGATTACGCTTGGCAGCATTCCCGCGATCAGTACGGACTAGTTACGCACAGCTGGATGCCCGACCCCAAAGAACTGGCAAAACCGAAATGGTTGCTGGATCAGGCGTGCATAGCCGAGTTATACGCCCGGCTGAGCCTGCTCGAAAACGAACGCGAAACGAAACGATAAACTCACATGGAAGAAAAAGCGGTCATCGCCATCGACTTGGGAGGTACCCGTATCAAGCTGGGGCTGATCAGCGCCGGTACCGTTCTGCAGACGAGCCAGATGGAGTCGCAGTCGGGTCAGGGGTTACAGGCCCGGCTGCCTCAGCTCGAAACGGCCATCAACACAATGCTGAACCAGGCTCGCCTGACAGGCGCCGATCTGGGCGGCATCGGCATCGCCATACCGGGTATTGTTGACCCGGTCAACAAGCGGGTGCTGACGATAAACGGCAAGTACGCTGATGCACCCGACCTCGATCTGCCAGCCTGGGCCCGCGAAACCTGGGGCCTACCGCTATACCTGGAAAACGACACCCGCGCGGCTCTGCTCGGCGAATGGCGGCACGGCAGCGGAAAGGGCGTCGACAACGTTGTGCTGATGACGCTGGGTACGGGCATCGGCACATCGGCGGTCATCGAAGGTCGGTTGTTGCGCGGCAAGCATTTTCAGGCCGGTATTTTGGGCGGTCACGTGATCATCAACACCCACGGAAACCAGTGCAACTGCGGCACCGTGGGCTGCGCCGAAGCCGAAGCGTCGACCTGGAGTTTGCACCAGCGGGCAACTACCCACGCAACCTACCCACAGAGCTTATTAGGCCAGTACGATACGGTCGATTACGAAGCCGTGTTCCGCTGCGCCCAACAGGATGATGCGCTGGCGATCACGCTGCGCAATCAAAGCATAGATACCTGGGCCGCCTGCGCTTACAATCTGGTGCAGGCATACGACCCCGAAATTCTGATTTTAGGCGGAGGGGTCATGGCCAGCCGCGACGTTATTATTCCCCCCATTCAGGCGCGCCTGAATCAAAACGCCTGGGCAACTTGGGGCCAAGTGGCCGTTGTGCCGGGCACCTTATCCGACTCCGCAGCCTTGCTGGGCGTCTCCACTTTAGCATACAACCTCGATATATGAACGTTTTAACACCATCACTCTTCGACAAATTCCCCAGCATTGCCGTGGACGGGGAAGCCTGCACGACAGGCTGGGAACCGATTGCCTCGGCCCTTCGAAGCCACATCCGGTCGCTAAAGCAGACCAAAACCGTCGTGGCCGTCGACACGTACCTGGGCGTGTACACCGACGAACTGATTGCTGGGCTGCGCGCCCTGTCAGACCAGCCCATGCTCATCGAAACAAGCCAGGCCCTGCGCAGCCAGTCCGAAATCGACGCCCTCGTCAGGGACTTCGTGACTGACGATCCGGTGTTCGGGTACGTTTGCCCGTTTGAGCTGCCGGTTTTTTTCGACGAAACGAAACTGGCCGCGTGCCGGCAAACGATTCAGGCCGTTGCGGAAGGCGTGGTGCTGGTTGTAGGTGTGGGGGCCGCCCTGTTCGTCGATCAGCCCGATCTGTTGCTGTACGCCGATATGCCCCGCTGGGAGATTCAGCTTCGATTCCGCAAGCACCGGGTGGGTAACCTGGGCGCTACCAATACCGATGCCGTGTTTGCGTACCAGTACAAACGGGCCTTCTACGTGGACTGGAAAGTGCTGGACCGCCACAAAAAGCAGTACATGGATCGCTGGGATTACCTGGTCGATACCACGCTCGAAGGCACCCCCAAACTGATTAGTGGGTCAGCCCTCCGCAAAGCCATGGCGCTCACCGTTCAGCGCCCCTTTCGGGTAGTGCCGTTTTTCGATCCGGGCCCTTGGGGTGGGCAGTGGCTAAAAGAAGTCTGCGATCTGGATCGGTCGGCGCTCAACTACGCCTGGGGCTTCGATTGTGTTCCTGAAGAAAATAGCCTCTTGTACAATTTTGACGGCGAGACGGTTGAAATTCCGTCGATCGACGTGGTCTTCAGCCACCCGGTCGAACTGCTGGGTGAGGCCGTTTACGACGCGTTTGGTGCTGAATTCCCCATCCGGTTCGACTTTCTGGACACCATTGAAGGCGGCAATCTCAGCCTGCAGGTGCATCCGCTGAATGAGTACATGCGGGAGAAGTTCGGCATGGGCTACACCCAAAACGAGAGTTATTATTTTCTGGAAGCCAAAGACGATGCCTGCGTGTATCTGGGCCTGAAAGAAACGATCAACCCGGCCGATATGATCGGCGATCTGGAAAAGGCGCAGCACGGCGGAATCGATTTCGACGCCGACAAGTACGTTGAGAAGTGGCCCATCAGAAAGCACGACCACGCCCTGATCCCCGCCGGCACGGTTCACTGCTCCGGGGCCAACAGCGTAGTGCTCGAAATCAGCGCGACCCCCTTCAACTTTACCTTCAAGCTCTGGGACTGGGGCCGAACCGGCCTTGACGGACAACCCCGGCCAATTTCTCTTGAACACGGAAAAAACAACATTCAATGGGATCGCACAACCGAGTGGACGAAGGCCAATCTGCTCAATCAGATTGAGGAGATTGGGCGCGGTGATGGCTGGCGCGAGGAGCGCACCGGTCTGGATGCAGATTCGTTTATCGAAACCCGCCGACACTGGTTCTCGGCAACGGTCACGCACCATACGCAGGGCGTTGTAAACGTGATCAATTTAATCGAAGGTGACGAGGCTATTGTCGAAAGCCCGACGGGTGCCTTTGCCCCGTTCGTGGTTCACTATGCCGAAACGTTCATCGTGCCGGCTTCGGTAGGCGCTTATACCATCCGGCCGTTTGGACTGAGCGAAGGCCAGGAAATAGGTACGCTGAAAGCCTACATACGCACCGAAAAGCTGCACGATCAGCCGTTGAAGTAATGGCTTCAGAACGGGTTGGGGAATTATAAGGAACTGGTAGTCGGATCAACTTCATAGCGCCCGCCTGGTGGCCCGGCAAGCATCAAACGTATGACCTCTTACTGGCACCCACCGCTTCGGCCTTTAGAGTGTGTTGGGGAATTACGTTTTGTGATAACTCTCGATTCGTTGCAACATAAGCTGACTATTGGCCAGATACAGCCAACTCACCGAAGAAGATACTGTATGTTCGTAATCTTTGACGATGCGCCGGAAGTAGTTCGTCCAGGCAATGCTTCGCTCGACCACCCACCGCTTAGCGACTGGTACAAAGCCTCGAGCTGATTCCGGCCTAGAGGCCTTCTCAAAATCAATGCTCCAATGAGTCAACTCATGGGCGAAGACCCCGTTGTAGGCTTGGTCGCCGAAAACCTTTGCCAGTCGTTCGCCGACCCGCCACAGAATCGACGACACAAGTTGTTTGCCTAATGCCCCATCGGCTCGGTTAGTCGCATCTACATCAGCGATCCAGAGCCGCCCCTGCGTATTAACAATGAAGGTTCGCTTTCGTCCGTTGACCCGCTTATGGGCATCGGTACCCCGGTAGCTATCAATGGTGGGCGAAAGTTTAACCGACCGCCCGGCGGCCCGGTGTGAGTCAATGCATAATACAGATGGGTAAGCTTGTCGGTTAGCCTGAAGTCGGTCCAGCTGATTCAACTTCGCGTCCATCTGCTCGAAAATGCCCTTACCTTTCCATTGGGAAAAGTAATAATAGACGGCTTGCCAATGGGGCCATGCAGGGGGTAGATTCCGCCACCGCTCGGATTTCCATGGTTTATGCAAGCACCGGCATATAATTTTTGTCATACTTCTGACCTCGATGCACTACTGATCAAACCCGATGAATGAGCCGCGTCGGCGGTCCGATTATTGCGCACCGCGTTGAGCACGGACATCTTGTTTTTGCCCTCACCTACCTTGCGCTGGTTGTAATCACCCAGTTCTCCTTTCATCCGGACCGCTGACATAGCTCCCAAATGGAAGACTGATTTTAACCGCAGACGAGCATGCTGATTCACACGCGTCTTTCCTCGGACACTACTACCTGACTTATACTCGAAAGGGGCAACGCCCGCATGACACGCCAATTTCTTGGGGTCGTTGATGGCTTTAAATTCATCAGTGGCCACGATCACCTCAGTTGCAGTAGCCGGACCGATGCCAGGCACAGAAGTGATCCACTCAAACAGCTCGCTGAGTCGGCTATCCTGTTTGATAAGATCGTTGATTTGTTTGTCAACAACGTCTAAATCGGCATCGAGTGCTTTTAGCGAAGCCTGGCAGTTCTTACTAAGTTGTTTTTGCAAGGCTGCATCGATGAAGCCCTGTTGCTCAGTAAGGGGTTGTTGTAGTTGCCGACGGACCAGTATCAGCCGCTGCCGGAGACTGCTCAAAGCAGCCAGTTTCTGTAAAACAGGGCGGGGCGGTTGCCATAGGCGCATCTGATCCCGAAAGCGAAAGGCATACTCGGCGATGCGTTGAGCATCAATAGCGTCGGTTTTGCCTCGTTGTAAACCGCCCGCCTTTTTGATCTGCAAACTGCTTTCTAACCGCCCGGCGGCCCGGCAAAGAGGAAAAGAAAGCTTGTGCAGGCAGGCCAGTAAGTGGGCGTTGTAGATGCCCGTATGCTCCATACAGCAAACCGATTCGGTAACCTTAAAACCAGGCAGCACCTTGATGAGTTTGAGGGTGGCTTTGATTCCGGCTTCCGAGTTAGCCGATTGGCTTTGTAAGACGATGGTTTTACCATCAAATACAGCCCAGTCCAGTGTGGCCTTGGAGATATCAACACCAATAAAATAGCGAATGTCCATGAGCAATGACAATTTAGAGGTCCACCAAGCAATCACTTACCTAATCACTCAAACCCTTGCTAATGGGGCTGCATTCCCGAATTTCCATTTGAGTCTGGGTAAGCAAAACAGGGTGGGTCCTGAATCCGAGCATAGAACTGATACTCTGCGGCCCCATAGGCTAGTCCACCCTGTTGACTTGTTGGAAAGCTATCCTACATCTTAGAATCTTACCAAAGGCCAAACCTAAAGGGCGGCCCCGTGGCATCCAGTGCGCAACAACCATAAAATTCCATCCATTATTTGTCGAAGATCATGTTTACGCTTGCGCTGAAGATCGAAAAAGGGCGAACCGGGTCGCCGGAGCGATTGCCGCCCACTGGTAGTCAGTCATCGGACCGCCGAAGCGGTGGTTGCCACTGAGAAGTCATTATTTGTAAGCTTGCCGGGCCGCCGGGCGGTCGCTACAAAGTTGGCCTGACTACCAGCTTTTTGCAATTCCCCAACACGCTATTAGGTGTGAAAAGGTTGAAGGGAAGCAAAGGGTGATTCACTGCTAGGTATCTGTAGGATTCCAGCGCCACTCGACTCGAATTTTACCAGTCAGGGATGGATACGACGATTCTATATTCCTGTAAAATAAGACGCACCTACTGGCAAAACGTTCAAGTTCCTGAGCCTCCAGAACGCCCCATTCTTCAGACTCGATCATGTCTTCGTGTAACGCCCGCCGGTGGCGAATTGAATCATTCAGGGTACTCAAAACGGTGGGGATATCAGTTAAGATGTAGTGACCATCGTCGGCCTGCCGGACGTGTAAGGTAAATTCGCGGGTGCGTTTAACAACCTTCGCATTTTGATACGGAAATTGACCGGGACGTTGTTTCAGGCTCGTTATAAAGGCATGCTCAGCCCACTTCATGCGTTGCGGAATCAGAATTTCGACCGTTAGAGCCGCCATCTCGTCGGGTGTGAGGGAGCGAAACACGTGTTGCCCAATTTTAGGATTAATTAGGTCTTCTACCAACACGTTCAGCCGGAAGTCATCATTGTTTTCATTACGAAAAAAAACATCCGGCAATAACTGACTCAAGAAATTGCGCCGGTAGTTTTTAAACAGCCCTACGGCCGTGGGTATCTCGGCTATTGGCGACCGGTAAAAGTCCGTTACAGGATTACTGAACCAGTCGCGTTCGTCTAATTGCGGCACTACTCGTTGTACCCATTCGTTCACCCGCTGACGAGCCGTTTCGGGTTGGCTCAGATCAATCGTTAGAAAGCGATAATCGGCAATATCAAACGGGGTTTGGTCCAGTTCAACGGCGAACGAAGAGTCCTTAAGGACAATATAGGGTTTCCCAAACGCGTGGTAAATGCCCAGTTCGTACATTACATTGGGATTGTTGCCAGTCAGATCAGCCACTAATAAGTCGGCCTGCTCCAAATCAAGCAGCACCTGCCGCATAATAGAGCCAATATCACCTTCGTCGGGCGTTTTTACTGTAAATCCATAAGGCTCAAGCAACGGTTTGACAACCACGTCGCGCAGGAGGTAGAGCCGGTCCATATTTTTCATGGGACCAATAATGAAGCAACGGCGAAGGCGCTGGTTTTCATTCATATAAGAGTGAGGATAGAGGTAGAGGTGGATTATATGTTGGACAACCCGTCTTTTTCTACTGTAAGCTACTTTAAAGCATATATTTGCTGACCCTGTCCCATCACTTTTAACCGATTGAAAAAATAGGGTAGGCCCACGATCTGTGTGAAATCTTTGTTCTTCTCATCGTCTAGTAAATCGTCGAACGTCATCAGAAAATAATGATATTTTTGAGCGCGTAACGTTGCCTTCTGCGTCTTCCAAAGCGTTTTGTCCGTTATGGGTAACCACCCGGACAGTAGCTTTTCGGCGTTCCAGCGCCGGTGCTCCACCTCACCCAATAAGCGTAGCTCGCTCTCTTCCCAGTTCATTTCGTCATGAATCGAATCCCACTTTCGGTTCAGTAGTCGCAGCTTCACCCAGGCATGATCGGCGGCCTGAATGTTCGATTCCCGGTCAATCTCTTTCAGGGTCTTCCAGCAGATTTTACTCCACTTCATAAATTGCTGGTTATTTTGGTCAGCCCATTGGAGCAGTTCGTTAGTTTTCTCTACATTGGCCTAATGATAGTCTGAATTCCATTTTGTTTCGTTTTTGAACCCTAACTCCTTGAGTTTAGCTCTCAGACCAGGTAACTCATCCATCACTGCTTCGTCGTTGTACAGGCAAGCGTATAACAGGCCAATTTGCCGGGCAATCAAATTCATTGATTTGCCCTGTATTGCTTTCGCGGAACATTCATGAATGAAATTGCCAAAGCAGAAAACCGGAACGTAGGAAGCAATGCTATTTAATCTCATTTCCACATACTTTTCCTCGTCGGGGTCCGGAAAGTTATAGAAGCAAAAGGTTTGTACGTCGGTTTGCTGTTCACTCGTGGTTTGTCCTGACTTCAGCCACTCAATACGCGGTAAGATACTGCCCAAAAAAGAGGCTGATTCTAATCCTGAAGGTAAGCAGACGTAGAGGCTTACGGCATTAGTCGGCTTTACAAATTCATATAAAGAAAAGTGCGGATTTGTGAGTTCATTCTCGGCGGTGGGTAATAGCTCAAACTCAATAATAGGATTCGTATGGCAAAAAAATGTGTAGTCATTGATTTTGGCGTTGTAACTGCCTGTCTCAAACAAACCTCCGCCACGTTTTTGATCTAGTTCCGGGTGCCTCTCACGGAAAGCATCAACGGTCTTCTGTTCATCGGCTAAGTAATATACTCTAATGTGTAGTTTCTTGTCAGGGGTGAAGTGCCTCAGGCGCAGACAAGTCATGGCAACAGCCTGCCCCAGTAGTCCGAAGCCCACAATGATAACCTGAGCCGTAGTAGCCTGTGTGTGGCTGTTGGCCAGATCGAAACGGTCGATTGGGTGGCGCAGCAATAATCGCCGGGCAGTATTTTCGTGGATGCTGAAAATACGAAGGTGCTCACGGGAAATCCGCTGGAGCAGGTCTCGTTGCCGACGATTGTGCAGATGAACGTACCATGCTAAATGATCATTTTTGTTGGGTTTACTGACGATGATTTCATCCATTTCCTGCGTAGAACGGAAATTTTCTTCGTCTGATTCGCTAACAACGTACACTTCTTCAGCCAGCCAGAAATAACTGCTTGCCAGTGACTGCCGTGATGTGACGTTGCCCGGCAAAATCCAGACTTTATAGTCACTTAACATGGTAACAAATTTGGCATCCAGGTTTTCGGCTAGTAGTATGGTCCGTGTTGCCTTCTGACTGGTCAGATCAATGGCTATATTGACAGCCATAACGCCATTACCGACTACCACGCTGAATTTCCTCTGGAGCAGTTTGCGTAGGTTGCGCCACAACCAGAATTTAATTCGCGTTACATTTTCCCGACCGGCTGCTAACGCAAAAGCCAGAATGAAGATGTAACCAGCCAAAAAGCCTCCCAAAATTCGGGCGATTTCAAGAAAAGACTTTACGTTCTGCGCAACTCCATCCGGTAAAGAACAGAACACCGAAGCATTCAGTGTAATTAGATTAGCAGCCGCAAAAAAACTATCGCCAATCGAAAGCGCGTTTGTTTGCAAAAAACCAATTGTACCCAGTATTAGGACGGCCAATGCAGTAACTAACGGATACGCAAATTGGAGGAGTACTCCTCTAGCGTGCTTCCACTTCTGGTAAGCTAACCCGGCCAATACGTAAAAGCCCAACAAAACGAGCCACACAGCAATGTCCTGGAAGCCCTGATAGTCGCTGACTATGTCGATTACTAACAGTATTGCAAACAAAATTGGACCGATAATATACCAGCCAATATCCTGGGGAAAGTGGCTTCTGATTCGTTCGCTTAATGAGTCTGTCACCGGCCGGTCAGGTTTAGTATCAACCCATTCGTAAATGGAGCCTACGGGCAGGTCGATACCTTCCTTGGTAAATCGACGACCAATTGGAAAGCGGTTTTTAGAGCGGGGTACTACCAGATGGTGAAGATGTTGAATGGGTACTTTATGCTGAATAATTGATCCGTTCAGGCATTTACCCATCACCATCATGCGAGCGACGTCGGAGGTTCTACCAACGCCCCCGCCATCTATGCCATCCCAGAGAGCAATTAGGTGGTCGCAGTGCTGCACTAAGAACTGGCCTAACTTTTAGTATTGCTGATTTCGCTGCTTAGCGGTCAATTTGTCTGGATATTCCTCATACAACCTCACCCGAATAGTCGTCGACTTAGCTAAAATATCCTCAAAAGTTTTCTTGGCTGACTCGTAATAAACTTTTACTGGATTACCAGCAGCGTCTTTATCCTCCCGCTCTACGAAACTTGTATCAGTATATTCCTGTGGCTTCATTGTCAACGGTACACAGATAACCGTATCCTCGCTGGCACACTGGGCAACCCATTGATCGGCACCCATTGCGTACGCGGAAATGAGTAAAATTGGCTTGCCCGCGTTCATCTTCAACTGCGCTAATTTTACCCGAACCTTTTCTGTAATCCGAGACTTGTCCTCATCCAGCAAGTCCCGATGGCCGGTTACACCCACTACCAGATAATCGGCGTAGTCTCTGATAAGTAGTTTTTTGAACGCTTTTTCGGTAAAAAATTCTTCTTCGGTGTGGGCAGTAGGCATAACAGATGAAGATGTTGACGTTCAATATTTTGAAAAAATTATTCCGTTTCTAACTGAACATCTGTATTCCCCGATTTGGGATACTGAATCAATGTGTATGGTTTAAAACCGTCTTTTTTTAACGGTTAGCGAAAATTGTCTCGCTGCATTTGGTAAGGCTGTTGAGTACTGAACAATCCCCGCTTGTCGCTTGAGCAATGGCTTGCCCGGTTATGGTGGCTAATAAAAGGACTAAAGCAATGTAGAAACGAGTGGTTATCGAACTAGGGTGTGTGGACAATTAAATTTGCGTCATGCTACGACGCTACGAAATTAATGACACCGACTGGAAGCGAATCGAGCCTTTATTAAAAGGGAAGGCGGGTGATGTGGGGCGCAATGGAACCGATAACCGCTTGTTTATCAATGCAGTCATCTGGATGGCACGCAGTGGTGCCGCCTGGCGGGACTTGCCCCAACGCTATGGCCCGTGGAACTCGGTGTACCGACGCTTCCGGCGATGGGCCAAATCCGGTCACTGGCAAGCCATCTTTCAAGCGCTGCAAGACCCCGACCTCGACTGGGCCATGATCGATTCAACCCTTGTGCGTGCCCACCAACAGGCAGCAGGCCAAAAAAAAGTACGGCCGACCAGCAGGCCCTCGGACGCAGCCGAGGTGGACTAACGACTAAAATTCATGCTGTTGTTGATGCCTTGGGCAACCCCCTGCGCGTGCGTCTGACGCCAGGCCAGCGAGCCGACAGCCAGCAGGTGTTGGCCTTACTGGATGGGATTGATCCACAAGCCGTCATAGCTGATAAGGCCTACGATACCAACGCCCTTATTGGCCAGCTGGCCGACCGAGGGGTGGAGGTTGTCATCCCGCCTAAGCGCAGTCGGCTACACCCACGAGGCTACGATAAAAACCTGTATGCCGACCGCAACAAAATTGAACGCTTTTTCAACCACCTCAAAGCCTACCGACGTATTGCCACGCGTTACGATAAAACAGCTTCGTCGTTTTTAGCTTTCGTTCATGTTGCCTGCGCTTTACTCTGGTTACGCTAATTGTCCACACACTCTAGTTCACCGGCAACTCCGCTTTTACGTCCTGCAGATTCGAGTTACAGGACGGGCAAAAGTTATATGCGGCCTGAACCGGCGTTTTGCACTTCCCGCAGACGGTGGGGCTGTTACCTAAATTTGTCCCGCAACCTTGGCAGAAAGCGTACTCTACCTGATTAAGGGTCCGGCAACGGGCACATAGCTTGCCCCTGGGTAATTGAGGTGATGTTGTTTCCAGTTCGCCTAAGCGCTGGTACTTACCAGACAAGATACGCTGATAATGATCCGACTCGGCCCACTGGCATATTTCGCGGACTCGCAGACTGGTGTAGGGATGAGTCTGTTGCATCATGAATTGAACCCTCAGATATTTGGCAACCAAGTTATCGTCGGTCAGTTCTTCAAAATCCTGCGCCTGTTCCAACAGGGCTTCGACGCTCATCGTCTCCCCGTACAAATTGGAATAACCCGCCAGTTTACCCAGCATATGTGACACTGCTTCGATGTCTTGCGTGGCTAACAAGGCTGCCCGGTCCGCCGAGAATTCTGCCCGTCGACTCCATTCGAGCAGCGTATTCTGCATCCCAAAGTCAAAAATATCTTTAATGAACGGGATGGGGACTGGTATCTGATTGAACAGTTCAGCCCCTAACATCCGGATGGCGTTGGTGAGCGAATTGTACAGCATGTGGTCGCACTTGACGTGACCCAATTCATGCGCCAGTACACTCATCACCTCTCCTTCGTTCATAACATCGAGTAGGCCCGTATGCACCACAATAGTATAACGGTCAACGCCCATCGCGTACGCATTGACGACGTTGTTCTGCACAATGTATAAATCGGGCAAACGCCGAACGTCCAGCACGGTGGCGGCTTTCAGGTAAGCCTTGTAAAGGGATGGGTACTGCTTTGGCCCCACCCGTATGTTGGAAGAAATGAGTTTGTAGCGTTCAATGCTCTCTGAGAACGTGCGCAGCAGAGCCACGGCCGGACGCAGTTTTTCCAGCTTGGTTAACATCCCGACGGCCGAGCGGTCTAAGGTATGTTGAAACTCGAAGGGCGATAAATCTTGGAAGGTCTTTTGTTCTGAATTGGCACGCATGGTGTGGTTGGCTAAACATGGTTAGAACGGCCAGCTTTTGTTAGGCGACTTATACGAGTAGTAAGCCGCCACACCGCATCCGATGCCGATGAGGGTCACTGGTGGAAACAACAGCGGTATGCACAAGACCAGAAGGACGACGGTGCTGAATTTGACTGTGTCGGCCGCCGTTGACACGGGCGGTGGTGTGGAAGCCTGCTGTAAAGGGGGGCGGGAAACCTGAGAAATGTCTTTGCCGCATTTTTTACAGACCTGGGCGTGATAGTCATTGGCCGTGCCGCAGTAAGGGCAGTGGATAGTAGGTTCTGAAGACATGATTGAGTGGGTAGAAGTTACACCCGAATATATTGGAAAACAGATATACTATCGACGCATTATCTTAAATTTAATCGTCCACATACCGCTTGGTAAATACGCGCCAGATTTTAATTTATTGATATGAGAGTAGGTTTGTAAAGATGTTGGCTTACTAGAATATGGCAACTCTCTCACCAGCTGATTACGAACTACTGCGACGGCGCTGTGCCGCCCTCAAAGACCAGAACTGGTCCCAGGTCAAGATTGCTCAAGCACTGGGACTGACCGAAGGCTGGGTTAGCCAGACCCTCAAAAAATATCGCCAAAACGGCCTTCAGGCTCTCACCTGGAAAAAGCCGGCTGGGCCAACTTGTCGACTTAACCAGCAGCAGTTGGCTCAACTGGTGACAGAGTTGAACAAAGGACCACTTGCCCACGGCTTCGAGGGTCAGGTGTGGACCCGTCAGCGAGTGAATGCTGTGATCACCAAACTATTCGGAGTCAGCTATGACCCCACTCAGATAGGCCGACTGCTCAAAAAGGCGGGCTGGAGCCGACAGAAACCAGCTCGGCAAGCTCGCCAGCAGGATCCGCAGGCGGTTACCAATTGGCGGGAGGAACGCCTACCGGCTCTCAAAAAAAGCCAAAGCTGAAAGGCGAACCATTCTCTACGTGGACGAATCAGCCTGCTATCTGCTACCCTTTGTGGCCCACAGTTGGGCTCCCAGGGGGCAAACGCCCTTGTTAGTGGAGCAGGCCGGTCGAGCACACCTCAGTCTAATTGCGGCTATCTCGCCGACAGGCCGCTTGTATTTAGCTGGTCAAGATCAGCCATTCGACAGTGAAGCTATCTGTTGGTTTCTGAGCAAGCTCTGCTGGCAGTACCGGCGTCAAAACATGGTGGTGATCTGGCAGGGCCGCCCTTTAGGTTTGCAGCATGGTAAAATTCCAAGATCTGGCTAGTTTGCCGAAAGTAAACAAGGTAGGCTTCCCTACAGGGCCGCAGAGGTTTCGCTCTATGCTCAGATTCAGGTCCTACTTTGTCTTTTTTGCCTAAGTCTCAAATGGAAATTCGGGCATGATGGCCCATTAGTAAGGGTTTGAGTAACCAGGCGAAGATCTCCTATTTTAAACTGCCACTTTCAACGCTGTTATCACGCATGGACATTCGCTATTACATCGGTATCGATATTTCTAAAGCTACGCTTGACTGGGCCGTCTTCGACGGAAAAGTAACAGTACTACAAACGCAAACTGAGAATTCTGAAACAGGTATCAAAATCGCACTTAAAGCTATTGCTGATCTACCTGATTTCAGTAAGTCAGAAATAGTTTGCTGTCTTGAGCACACGGGAATATATAACGCCCACTTATTGACTCATCTTCACAAACTTCACATTCCCCTGTGGTTAGAAAACAGCCGCTTCGGCGGTCCGATTGCAAATCAAAAAAGCAGGTGGGCTGCAACGAGGTAAAAATGATGCTATTGATGCGGTACGCATTGCTGAATACGCTTTCCGGTTCCGAGATAAAATGCGGCTTTGGCAGCCGTCTAGGCCTGTACTGCAGAAGTTAGCGGCCTTAAGTGCCCTACGGCACCGCTTGATTGGCGTTCGACGTCAACTTGAACAACCCTTAGCTGAACAGCAGAGCTTCGGAGAGCCAACCCTGTACAAACAACTTACAAAAACCTGTCGAACGTCAATAACATCGATCAAAGCGGATTTGGAAACGGTTGAGAAGCAGATCCAAGCTATAATTGATCAGGATGATCGGTTGAAGCAGTTATTTAGCTGGATTACCTCCATCCCAGGCATAGGCCCAGCTACGGCTACCGAATTGTTGGTTGCTACCGATGAATTTATTACGATCCATGATCCAAAAAAGCTAGCATGCCACGCTGGTGTGGCTCCTTTTGAATACCGCTCAGGTAGTAGTGTACGGGGTCGCACCAGTGTGAGCCAGCATGCTCGAAAACGATTGAAATCCTTATTTCACTTAGCCGCTATGTCGGCCATTCAAGTGAAAGGTGAGATACGCGACTATTATCAACGAAAACTAGCCGAAGGCAAGAATAAAATGCTAGTGCTCAACGCCGTTCGCAACAATCGGACCGCCGACGCGGCTTATTCATCGTGTTTGCTCAGTAGTACAGCGTTAACAGAAATATGATAAAACTTATGTGCCAACGCTTGCTTAAACCATGGAAATCTGTGCGGACGGTGCCGCTATTCATCGATCACAAACCGTTCGGAACTGGCTTCATAGTCGACCCGGCCGAGTTCATCTAGAGCGATTACCCGCGTACAGTCCTATGCTCAATCCCGTAGAGCTGGTATGGAGCCAATTGAAAAGGGCACTAAAAAATCGAGTATTCACGAGTTTGGAATCGCTTCAGACTGCTGTAATGGAGGAAGTTGACTTTTTACAAGCAGATCGAAAACGAATTCGCTGTTTCTTTCGAAAGAAGCAGGTTGCGTTCTTTACAAGCTAGTTCACGCATCTATATTGATCCTAGCCAGCGCGATCATATTCGCTTCATCCGACTCTTGAAAGCCCAACAGGCTAACACCCAGAAAAAAGTGGGTGCTCTGGTCAATCTGGGCTTGCGACACGCCCAACGCGTTTGGAAGACCTACCTGGAAGGGGGCATCGAGGCCTTTACCAAACCCAAACAGCCCACTTATCTGGGCAAACTCGATACCACCCAAATCACCCGCTTCCGGGCCTATCTCCAGGATGATCAGGCCCAGACTGCCCGCCAGACAGGCAAGCCTATCTGGCGGGCAGTCTGGGCGTAGTCTACACCATCGGGGGTGTTCATGACCTCTGTAAACGGCTGGGCATCAAAAAGAAAACAGGTCGTCCGGTCCATAGTCACCAGCGACCAGGCGCCATCGAGGAGTATAAAAAAATTTGAGTCCTTGGCGGCTGATTTTCCGCCGAAGCAGATTCTGTTCATGGATGAACGACGAGCGGGCACGCGTTCCGAGTCGGGGCGCAAATGGGCCCCGACAGGTCATCGTCCCTCATGTCGGGTGCAGATTGGCTACCAGAGTTTGTCTCTCTATCTAGCCGTATGCCCCTTCACGGGTAAGGGGTACGCGGCCTTTCTACCAACGATGACAGGGTCCGGGTTTGCCTGGTTCATTCAGCGACTCAACCGTTCTATAAAGGCACCAACGTTGTTGGTAGCTGATAGCAGCCGAACGCATACAGCGGGTGGGTTCACAGCTACCCAGTTGCCCTTCAGCAAGTTGCCAGCTTACTGCCCTGAACTCAATCCCGTTGAACAAATTTTCAAGGAAATACGATACGGTTTAAAGAGCCGGGTATTCAGCACAGTAGCGGCTGCGGAAAGGCAATTGACCCGGGTACTCAACGAGCTATTTACAAGCCAGCAGCGGATCATCAAATTAACCTGCTATCTGTATATCCGAAATACGTCACAAACAATCTGAATTAGTATAAGGAGATACATCACCCACCATAAGAAAAATTAGGTGATATGGGTGATTATAATAAATCCTTTGAACCGATAAAAGGCAATATTATACAGTTTATATTCTGGTCTTAAAGATAATATTTCTAACCCGTCAGACATTAGAAGGCTTATGGGCTAGTCATATGTGGGTAATTTCCAAAGGCTAGAGATTAGCTTGCAGATAGTCTCTAGCCTTTGGAAAAATAAAAGTAAAACTATTTAGACGTTCGCAGCACCTCCTTTTCTTGGACGTGCCACTAGCTGACGTATAATAGGCCACAAGAACATTAATAGAATTAAAAAAGAAAATGCCATGTCCGTTTCATGGCTTTCTACAAGAGTGCGGAAATTGGATGGAGGAAAGTAGTCCAATATACCTGTCAATGTAATTTTCACGCCCAATAAGCCAACGACCCAAAGTGCGATTCGGCTTACGGATGGGAACCGCTCCAGTAGCCGCGAGAAAATGGATGAAGCAAACCGCATCCCTAACATACCTACGACAGTACCGAAGGCCGCAATCCAAAATCCCGGGTGTTGAATCAACATTGACATATCTGTTCCAAACGTCGCTAAGCTGGGTTTGATCACCGGTAATTTTGCCATGGCCGCAATGGCTAGTACATTATCGAGCGAGAATACTAGATCAAGGTATTCTACAATAAGGACAGTCATCCAGAAGCCAGGGCCAATTCGATTGGCCTCACCGCCTTCATCTTCTTCTTCGACTAGTCCCTTGTAGGCGATGTACAGAAGATAGACCCCTCCCAGAATTTTCAGCCAGAAAAGCTGGAGAATAAATCCTGCCATGAAGAGTAAAACACCTCTGAACACAATACCGCCCAACACACCGTAGTATGTAGCTCGTTGCCGTTGGCCATTCGGTAGATGCTGCACTCTTAGTGCAATGACCGCAGCATTATCAAAGCTGAGCATAACCTCAAGCAATGCAATATTAAACAGCATGACGCCAAGCGTCAGAATCTCATTGTTATTCATCTTCTTGCTTATGTATTTATAAAAAAACAGGAGTGTGTATTAATTGGCCACTAACTGCACAACGGCTAACCGCCCACCAGTTTCTTTGGAAAGCAGAATTTGCTGTCCGTCTCGCAACTCGAGCATTTGCCCCACGGGAATCACTTTTTTCTGATCCACATCGGTGAGGTCTGGTAAGGCTTGATTTACTAAAACCCACCGCCCTTGATGAAACACAAAATAGCCCACTGGTTTACGTTGAGTGTCAATAAGACGCTCGTTGGGGAAAATAAGGTTGTTGGCGTGCCAAGCGTAGATATACTGATTACTGTAGACCATCAGCCGGTGATTGTCGGGTTTGAAACTCCCTGGCGTTCGGGCTGAGTAGAGGTTCAATATGGGTAGTTGGCCCTGGAAAGGTGTTCCGCAGAATGGACAGACTGGTTTGGTCGTATTGTCAAATACAAACCATTTCTGTTCACAATCTGCGTTTTGACAGGGTTGCAACAGATCAATAGTTTTTACTAATGCCTGCTCCCATTCGTCTGCTGTTGGACGCAAGATTGGGTTGTGCAATCCATCAATAAACGCTTTGTCAAAAAGCGTTTTCAAATATGGCCCAGTAATCGTGTAAGGACGCTTTGACGGATCGGCCCAAGGTAAGTAGCTAGGCTTTACATCTTTTAGATTCGGCCGATTCGTATTGTTCGTAGGGTGTTCAATGAATAGAGCCTTGCTACCCATCGATAGTTCTTCATCCTTCTGCGGGTCGGAGTCGTACACTTTTCCTCCACGCAGGGGATGACGGTAAAGCAGATACATGTAGATCAATACGGCCAATGCGTGGAGATCCGTAGCACGGGAAGGGAGTTTACGATTGGGGTCGTCCTTAGCTAGTATACTACTAGCCATAACCTCTGGGGCGATAAAATCAGGCGTGCCAACCACGTCAGGCGGGTATTTACCCGGGACTACTAGCCCGTCTATATCTATGATTGCCGCCCCACCCGTAACGGGATCGACTAATACGTTTTTGTATGACAAATCAGAATGAGCAAGCCCTGCTGCATGCATACGGCGTACTGCCCGGCTTAATAAGATACCGATACGTAGATACTGCATCCAGTTACCACGTTCGCGAGTGTCCAGAAACTTATTCTGATTATTGGCAGAAGCGAACCACTTACCCTCTTTCTCCTTGCCCTTTATCCCTAAGAAATCGTTGTTTTTCGAGCCGTACTGGAAAAAAAATTGCTTCGGATATGTTGGAGCGACTAGTCCCAGCCGCCCGTTGTATTCAACTACTTTGGTTGGCCAGCAAAATTTATCTTTCCAATACTCTCCGCCGACTTGGTTATAAATACGATCGCGATACGAACCAGCAATATTTAGCAACCGGTCTTTAGCATTAAAGTCCTGTTTGTCACGGAAAAAGGCTACTACATAAGTGCGGTCAGGGCTAAAATAGACGTCTTTCATCCCGCCTGACCCAATTACTTCGTCAACAAACTCTATGTCGGAGCCGTCGAGGGCTTTAATACGAATGGTTGTGGGCATGAGGGTATAGAATTGCAATGGTACGGTCGTCATGATTGCCTGGCGACCAGAATGTAAGCCATTCCTGAAGTTGGTCTGGCGCTATGGTATTGCTAAGCGAAACATTTGAGGTAATGTCGCTCCAGAGTTCAGTCCATTTTTCAGTCTTCGCTAGATTACTATCTGTTTGAAATTTTGGATCTGTTACGCCGTCTGTCATCAGAATAACGGCGGTGAGATCAGGAACGTAGGTGAAGCGAAAACGGGCAAAGAAATTGTCTTTGAATATCTCTGGCATGGTCAGAAACCGAGTTTGCCCAGCGTATTCGCCACCGTCCGGCGTGTTCAGCAGAACAACTTCCTTCCCGGCTCTATATATACCGATGCCCCCATCGCCTACACCGAATCCCCCTACGACCCAACCGCTACAGATTGGCTTTGCTAGTACTGCAAGCAGAGTGGTCGCAAAATCCTTGGTCGCTGCTCCGGCAATCTGGGCTTCGGCTTCAATAGCTTTATAGGCTGCAAGTGCCGCGTTGCCCAACAGCGAATAAAGCTGTCTTCGTAGTTGTCCTTCCACAGTATCTGACGGTCCTGTTGCCTGTTGTTCAGCCAAATCAGACAAGTTGATCCAGTCTTCTTCCGTAACATTCGTGTTTAGATATGTCGTCAGTATGTCACAAGCCACCTGCGCCCCCCGTCGGGCGTAGCGGGCTGAACCGGCTCCATCGGCTACTGCTAACAAATGCCAATCAGGTCCAATGCTTGTCAGCAAAAAATCATCGTCGCGGAATGTACCTTCATGGGCGTGAGATCGTCCCCGCACACTTGCTCCGAGCAGAAGCGCACCGCTGGTTTGTATAGAGCTGTGAGCTGTGTCAGGTCTATGGTAGCGATCCATTGTATCGCTGGGTAGATTTTTCCAGAGCGAACGAGGATCTGGATTGACTAGCAACAGCACTTGTCTGCGCAACGCCGGGCGGTTCAACTCTTCACTTTGTGGGCGGTAGCTTAATTCGTAAGTGAATTCGCCTGCTATTGTAGGATTACCGCTGAGCGTTTGTGTAGTGTCTTCATACGTGAGCCCACTCGATGCATCAACGGTTAGAGAATGCTCGGCTAAAGGTGGAAAACCCAAAGCCATAAAATCAAATGTATAACTGTATGGCTTACCCACCGTCGCATTCGGGATCGTTATGGTTCGTTGCGATACGGGTGAGTTAAGTTGTTGCGTGGGCTGCATACGCACAGAGTCGTCAGCTAGTTTAGTTGGTTGGATCGTGTCTTGTGTTTCGCTTACCATCTCGATGGACCTAGATGGCTCTGCTGATGGCAGTGAAAGTGGGGCAGCCTCCGGTTCGACAGTGGACTCATCGGCGCTAAATAAATCAGTGCTCGGTGTTAATATCGTTTTATTCGCGTCGTTGTTAAGTCCACCCATCAGCGGTGCTTCTATAGACTCATTGGCAGGTGAGATCGGTATAATCGTGTCATCTGTCGATGTCTCATATAGTTCGTTCGTAGCGGACCAAAGCTTTTCGAGTTGACTGATTATGCACTCAGCCTCGTTTAACAGTGCTGATACATCGGGGCGAGTAAAGAAAGCGTTTCGCTGTTCAGATGTTGCGATTTCAGGCAAATATGCTGTCAGAACGTCGCGTAGAGTTTGTTGTTGGCTCATCCGGCAGAACGATTTACGTTGGCGTTTCCGTCACCAAAGCCAAGCTGCATATCACGGCGGCACCAAGGACAATTTGAAACGGCTTCGTCACCTGTGCAGAACAACTTGCCGCAGGCGCAAAGGCTAAATCCATACCGGTTGCCACAGTGTGGACAACTTGGGAAACCAACCAGCTCATCGGTGCTTATCTGTGCGTTGGTCTCACGCTCATTCGATAGTTCGAAGTAGTCGTTATCAATGCCATACGCGCCCAATAGACGGTATTCTCGCGTCTGAGCTTCTACTCCAAGATGGGCCAGTACATCATCGCCTGGGCGTTGACTAAGGCCATATTTAATCAGGTATGGCTTCCGAGTTTTCTGGCATTTACCTGTAATTACGGCGTAGCGGTCGTCGATTGGCCGACGGTTATGAATGGATGAAAAATCTACCTTTTTTAGTACGTCCTCCCCAACCTTAGATAAGTTAATTCCGTCCCCCTGACCACTGTTGACCGCGATACTCGATGATTTTACTGACTGCGAGATCCAGCGAAAAAATTTCACGTACGATGCTGAGTCGGTATCATTGAACGTAAAAACGTAGTCGGTCAAATCTGCAAGTGCACGAGTATCAACGTCCTCTCCAAAACCAATCGCTACCATGTGTACTCGGTTTTTAAAGCGCGTTTTCCACTCATACAGCGCTGCTGAATAATCATCGGTTGGTACGCCGTCTGTGAGTAGGAATACCAATGGTTTCCAATCACCTTTGGTTTGTGTCGTAGCCTGTACTACCTGCTTGCTTATATCGTCCATCAGCGTGTAGAGAGCCTCGCCAAGTGAGGTGCCCGCTCCAATGGGTAACCGGGGCGGGTAAAACTGAGGTAACTCGATCAATGGCGCGATTCGGCGGGCTTTTCCCGCGAAAACGATTAGTGAGACATAGACGGTTTCAAGAGCATAGGGATCAGTACGTAGATCACGCACAATGGTGTTGATCCCTTCCTGAACCCGATCAATAGGATCTCCCGCCATCGATTCTGAGACGTCGATGAGAAAGTAAAGTGGTAAGCGTCGCATAGGGTGTGGTTTGTGGCTAAATGACTATGTGCACTTCTGGCGGTGGTGGGGGCAGCACTGACTCGGCAGTCGTACCGACACTGCGATTGCCAACACTAACGGAGGCTGATACCCATTTAAAGAATTGCATGAATGTGGCTCGGTCCGTAGTATCGAGATGAAACACGTTTGTGGTTAACTCCTGTAAGAAACTGTCTTTAGCCTTTGGTCCTGCTGCGCAGGCTACGATGTTACCGAAGTTACGGCGCTGGACTTGGGGAATCATCTCGCGATATTTCATCAAGTCAGATGGGCTACCGTCGGTCATGATAAATAGAAGCGGCATCCAATCACCTTTCTGGTCCGCGGTTGTACGGAGAATCTCACTGTCTACCTTTTTGCAAAGTAACTCCAGTGCTTCACCAAGATGTGTGGGACCGGATTCGGGCGTGATGATATCGGGAAGTTGCAGTGTTTCAAGTTCAGTTAGGGGCAACACTTGTTTTACCTCCCGGTCGAAGGTAATAAGACTCAGATGAACGGACTCAAGAGCGAAAGGATCCTGACGCAACGTAGCCATCATAGTCTGTAAGCCTACCTTTACTGATTCAATGGGTTCGCCCCGCATTGAGCCAGATGTATCAATGAGCAAGTAAACGGGTAGGCGACGACTCATGCTTCCAGATATTGAGTTTGATTGACAAGTTGACTCACAATGTGTAGAGTAGGACTGTATTCAGCTATCTGATGATAGCGATTACCCAGCGCCATATCGTACAACTCGTTTAGAAATTCATCAGGAACTGATTCTAGGAATGGTTGAGAACTGATAGGTGGTTGATTTAAAATGTATTTAACTAGCCGTGTATTGATGCAAAACTTACCCGATCTAATAATAGGGAGTAAGTCGGCGAGACCATTAACGGCATAGTAGTTCAAGTAGTTTTCGATGTTAGGATGAGTTCTGTCATCGACTAACTCGCCGTAGTAGACAAAGACACTCGAATTCGTCAGACCATAATGTGCCATCATACGTTCTATAACCGCTTGATGGCTGCCGGTAATACGTATGTCATCGATAAAAATAAGCCGCTTACCAGTCAATAGAGCCGGATCAACCCAGAAGGTATCGTTACCAATCAACCTTAATCGTTCCTCACGCGTTAGATTGCCATAATCGTCACGGTATGTGATACTACGGCTGATTTTGACGGAGTCGGCAACATCCCGCCCTTGTTCCGCAAACGCTCGATTAAGCTCACGTAGAAAAGACTGAGCCATCCAGTAAGAAGCCGTCGGAATACACGAATATGGGCTAGGTAGCACTACCAGTGGCTCTGTATATAGTGATCCGGGTACGTAACTCGTTAGAAAGCCCCGAGCGAGTTCTTGACCAAAACGTTGGGCAATTTTCCCATCGCCAAATTTAAAGCGGCTATAGTCGGCAGGGGCAAATCCAATGGTATGGTGATTGGTAAACCGATGAAGTGCGTACCGGTCAGTCATGCAGCAATTGAGTAAAGTTCGGTTGATTCGGATTGATCAGCAGTGCACTAAGGCCAGCGTTGGTGGCTCCAGCAACATCAGCCACCGGATTATCACCAACGTGAAGTATGGTCGCCGGCTGTAGCCTGTTGCTTCGATAGATTGGCAACTGCTGTGCTTCTTGGCAAATAAGTGCGTAAAAAGCCGGATTAGGTTTTGACAGCGTTACCTCGTCGGAATAGAGTTGAAATTGGAATAATCTACCGATACCTACCGAATGGAAAAAGGCCCGCAAGTGCGTCCCTAGTATAATCCCCGTGTTGCTGAGCACTGATAGTGTAGCTCCGCTCTGTCGCAATGTTTCAAGCACGTGGAGCAACTGCTCATCCGTCAGGTGAGGTGGATATGCTCGAAACAACTCAGCCAATTCGCCTTCGATCCGAGCCACTCGTTCAGGTGTTATATGGCGAAGGTCAGCACCGAGCCGATGAGCCATTAGCAAGCAGAGTTCGAGCGAGTAGATATTGCGTCCGACCAGTTCGTTAATGCGCGTGCAGGTCACATCTACTTCTTTCACTCGCTCATCCACGTCAGCCAATGACAGACCATGAGGATTAAAATGATCGGCGAACCAGACTGTTCTGGCCTGGCGAAAGGCTGGGTTTGAACGGATCAATGTTAACCAGACATCAAACGAATAGTGGCGGTACCGCATCAGATACCAGAAACAGCCATAGTTACCTCGTTTGTGACATCCATACCACCACGCAGGTTTTTATAGAGAGCCCCGATAGTATAGACAGGACCCCAAGGAATGCCCCACCAGCCCATGATTGCGCTCAGTATAGTATAGCTCATGCCTTTTCTGATTGCGCTTTCGCCGGGTCGGATAAAATGGATATCGCTGCTTTGTCGAAACGTCATGAAGACGATAGAAATGCAGTATTGGTATATCACGAAGCGAGCACCATGCATTAGCATATGGTTTATATCTTGTTCCGACAAGCCATCGGTACCTTTAATTTTTGCCATGAACTTAGTGAAGGTTGCGTGTAGAATAACACATCGTCGAACTGCGCAATACGTACTGCATCAGCCCAACGACGTATCAGCAATCAGTTGTACTTGTTCAGAAAATACTCTAGTCCACCCTTGTATCCAGAACCAATAGCTTCAAACTTCCATTCATCACCCCTCTTATAGAGTCGACCGAATTCGACCGCAGTTTCAACAGAGAAATCTTCATCAAGGTCGTACTTCATTAACTCGGTACCTGAAGCGGGGTCAATAACACGAATAAAGGCATTACGTACCTGACCAAAGTTTTGCCGACGTACATCACCATCATGAATTGTAACGACAATGCAGATCTCTTGCGCGCTGGCGTCAATGCGGCTCAAATCGATTTGGATTGTTTCGTCGTCACCGTCTCCTGCACCTGTAGTGTTATCTCCGGAGTGAATTACGGCTTCGTTAGGATCTTTGGCGTTATTGTAGAAAACAAAGTGGTTGTCAGACAGTAGTTTGGCATTACTATTTAGAACAAACACAGATGCATCGAGGTCAAACGCAGCCCCCGTATCGAAAGCATTAGTATCCCAACCAAGGCCGACAGTGAATTTTTGCTGAGACAGCGATGCCCGCTGTCCCTTTTGTAAGTTGATAGCCATAGAGATTGAGACTATTTACATAACGACGTTTACTTCGGGTGGTGGTGGTGGTAATTCGCTTAGACCACCAACTTCCTTATTTCCTTCCACCTTTTGACTACCCATACTGATTGACGCCGAGACCCATTTAAAGAAGGCTTTAATTGTACTGGAATCAGCAGTATCTAATTGTACAACAACCTCTGTAATCTGTTGAAGTGTCTTTGTGTCTATACCTTGCCCCGCTGCGCAGGCCACAATCATGCCTGTCTTACGCTTTTTCAATTCGGTTAGTCCTCGCTTATAATCGTCAGTAGGCATACCATCGGTCATAAGGAAGACGAGCGGTTTCCAATCACCCTTTGTATCAGAGGTTGTCTTTTGCACCTCGGAGTCAATTTTCTGGGCTAGCAGGGCTAGTGCTTCTCCTAGAGATGTGGTGCCAGTAGCTTTAATGACGGGCATCTGAAACACCGATAACTCAGAAAGTGGCACTACTTGTCGCGCTGAACTATCGAATGTAATCACACTCAAATAGGCGGTTTCAAGAGCGTAGGGATCTTGACGAAGCGTTGAGACTAGCACTTGTACACCATTCTTAACGGCTTCAATAGGTTCTCCACTCATAGAGCCGGATGTGTCGAGCAGAAGGTAGACTGGAAGGCGTCTCATGCGCGTTGGGGTAAATAGTTTTGGAGAAGATGAACAAATAGGTCTGTCTGGTAAGGATTCCCTAAGGCGCGGAACTTCCAGACACCATCTTTCCGATAAACTTCAGCAAAGACCATTGAACACATACCGTTATACGTAGCATCGCCAGACAAACTGAATCGTGCCATTTCAGAACCCCGGGCATCAACAGCGCGGATGTAAGCGTTTTGTACCATACCAAAATGCTGTTTATTCTGCTGCCCTTGGTATATACAAACTAGAAAAACAATCTTCTGATAGCGTGCATCAAGTGTATTAAGCTTTACAACTATTTGTTCGTCATCGCCATCACCGGCTCCTGTGCGGTTATCGCCAGTGAGCCATACTTGCCGAGTCGGGTGTTGCATATTATTAAAGAAAATGACGTCGCCACCTTGTAACTTTTCGTTGCCAAGCATAGCTACCTTATCATTAGTATCTAGCAAGAATGCTATTGCATCTAGGTCATAATCTTTGTTAGAGCCTAGCAGACTACCAAAGAGGCCGCCTGTCTTTTTGATATCCCATCCAAGACCAATGGTCACTGTCGATAGGTCGTACTGATTCTTTTCCAGACTTATTGTCTGGCCTTTTTGCAAATTAATTGCCATGATAGGAAAGGAGATTACTGGGTGTAGAAAGATAATTGCGTTGATGAATACACTTAGATAGCGACTTTCCAGTGAAAAAGGCGTTTCAAAAGCTATCCTTGGTAGTATTTGTCAACGAGGGTCTGTAGACCCCCTGTGTAGCCGCGGCCTATTGCCTCGAACTTCCAAATACCATTACGACGATAAAGACGCCCGAACTCAACGGCCGATTCAATCGAAAAGTCTTCATCGAGTTCATATTTCGCGATTTCATCGTTGGTATTAGCGTCATAGATGCGAATAAAGGAGTTTCGCACCTGTCCAAAATTCTGTCGTCGGGCTTCGTAATCGTGAATTGACACAGCAAAGATCAACTCTTCAATACGTGATTCAATGCTCGTCAAATCGACTGTTACCGTTTCGTCATCCCCGTCGCTGTTGCCTCCGGTTCGGTCATCCCCTGAACTTTCGACCGCCCCATCGGGAGATTGTGGATTATTGTAGAAGACGAAGTGCTCGTCGGTAGGGATTTTTCCAGAACTCCCTAACATGAAACAGGATGCATCAAGATCAAAATCAGGGCCGGTTGCATTGTTGGGATCCCAACCGAGGCCAACCCCTACCTTTGAGAGGCCAATATCGACTCGTTGGCCTTTTGTTAAGTTAATAGGCATTAAAGTATGGTATGGTTGTAATTGACATGCAAAGTAGTAAACTATAAATATCTAACCATGTAGCTCTCGCTGTCTTTTTAAAACTAACATAGGTTTGGTGGCTAAAAGTAGAAACTCATGTTACGGGCTAGAAGTAAACATACGACTTTGGGCAGAAAACCCGAAGCATGTTACTGCATGCAGCTGACGCGATCAATGACTCACTAACATACTGATGTCATTTTGCGCATGGCAACTAGTTTGCTTGCGCAACCAGTTATTAAAGTGTTCATTATCAGTGCGGTGTGATTAATTGCCCAAGACGAGTTTAAGAGTGTGTTGGGGAATTAACTTTTGTCTTCTCGCTGAATTCGCTGTAACATGATCTGAATGTTAGCCAAATACAGCCAACTTACCGAAGAAGATACCGCAACGGCGGACAGTGGTGTACTCGTAGTCTTTAACAACCCGCCGGAAGTAATTCGTCCAGGCAATACTCCGTTCAACGACCCATCGCTTGGCAACCGGTACAAAGCCTCTGGCTGATTCAGGTCGGGAAGCTTTCTCAAAACCGATGCTCCAGTTAGCTAGCTCGGTAGCAAATACCCCATTATACGACTGATCGCCGAAGACCTTTTCCAGTCGCTGCCCACAACGCCAAAAAATGCTGCTTACAGGCGGAAGGGCCAGGGTGCCATCAGCCCGATTGGCCGCGTCGACATCGGCAAGCCATAAGCGTCCCTGCGTGTCAACAACAAAAGTACGCTTGCGTCCATTGACGCGTTTGTGTGCATCCATCCCTCGGTATTCTCCACTCATTGGTAATAGTTTAACCGATTGTGAATCAATGCATAGCACTGAAGGAAACGAGTCTCGTCCCTGTTGCTGTCGATCAAGTTGGTTCAGTTTGGCATTTATCTGCTCGAAGAGACCAGCCCGTTTCCACTGATCGAAATAGTAATAGACGGCTTGCCAGGGTAACCAGTCAGGGTGAATATTACGCCACTGACTGCCGGTGCGCAACAACCATAAAATACAGTCGAGAATCTTACGCAACTCGTGGCTGCGTTTGCGTTGAAGGTTGAAAAAAGGCGAACCGGGTCGCCGGAGCGATTGCGGCCCACTGGTAATCGGTCATCGGACCGCCGAAGCGGTGGCCTCCACTGTTTGGTCATGACTTTGTTGTTTGGCGACTACAAAGTTGACCCCGCTACTAGTTCTTTTCAATTCCCAAACACACTCTTAGCGTCCCAACCGGCGATCAGCCTATCGCGGTGACTTGAACGTACATTAGGGTTTGGATGGATTGATTGCCACCAGAACGACATCAATCAATTGTGGTGGTTACGGCCTCTCGCAAACCGCTTTTTTCTCACCTGTAAATGGGTCTAATTTGGTCACAAGTACAAAACCTGGTGGGCATTTAATCTCCTTTAACGTAAAAAGTGCCAAATCGTCGTCGATATCGTCAGTTAGGTCACCTTTAAATGTCAAGCTGTCCAGTTTAAGTCCTTCCAGTCCTAGCTCATCAAACACCCGTTGAATACCTTCCGCTAATTGCTCCCGTTTTTCTTCGAGCAGTTTTTGGTCTTTTCGTTTCATAACTTATTTTGATTTTTGATTAACATAAATTACTAGCGAACCACCTTCTACATTAATGAGCTTACCATCCGCGTCAAACACCGTCCCAATTAGGGTTAGGTACTGATTTGCAGTAACGGGGCCAGGGCTGTAAATGGCCGAAATTTTTGAGTTGTCGCTTGCTAAACTTTCATTTCTATAAGCCCCTTTCACCAAGGTCTTATCAGCGGTGTAAGCATTCAACTGCACCGTATAGCCCTTCGATACTCCCCCACCACTAGCATTAAACAGCTGCCCGGTTATCTCAACTTCGCTGTCAAAATTATTATAGACCTGAAATGAATTGGCCTTAAGAACCAATTTTGTCGGTACCGACGGGCTAGCAGTTATAGTCTTGGTGATCACATTAAGTCCTTTTCGGTCGGTGAGGTCCATCTGAACGCTCACCGAAATTACCCCTGTTGAGGTTGGGGCGCGGAGTTTAGCCGTAGCGAACAAATCCTTGTTAACCATTTCGGCATCGACACTCAGTTTACTACCATCCTTACTGTCAACCAAAAAACCTTTGTTGGTTTCAAACAACACTTTCCGTTGATCTAGATTGTCTTTAAGGTCAGCTTTAAGCGTAACGATGGACGTACCATCGGCTAGAATAGTCGGATTGTCGACCGTGACATCGAGAATTAGTTGGTCTGTTTGTACGTCCTTTACGCAAGCCAGCGTACTAAAACAAACAAGCAGGTAGAGAGTCAGTTGCTTCATGGGAATAATTTGCCGGTAAGTTTTTGAACGCCATTCGCAATGTCGATATCAAAAGATAATCCCACATAGGGATTAATCGAAGCTTGTTTGGCATTAATGGCTGGATTACTGTTTTGACGCTGCATAATAGCTGTACCAAACGAAAACGACATTTCCCGGATAATCTTGACATTAGCGCCTACCAGCAAGGTAAAATTGCTGGCTAAATCCGAAAACTCGCCCTTGTCGACTTTGCCGAGGGTAACGCCTAAATTAAAGGACAGGCGGTGGAGCAGTTGGTTGTTTAAATATTTATAAGGAACGGATTTATCAATGGGCCTCAAGTAAATACTGGCCCCCAGATACGGCCGGACAATCGTCTCATTTTGTTCATTTCCAATGCCGAAAATAGTAACCAAACCTATTTCAGGAATAACCTGATACGTTCCCCGGGTTTTGATATCAGTAAGTTCATTATTGGCGAGCGCCCAATTCGGGTAGTTAAGATTTTTGTTGCTTTCGATAGCTGACTTTATAAGCGTATACTTTCCTCTGATCAAGTTTCTATTCGCGATCAGATCGTCCGACAAATAGGCTAAGTCAATTTCTATGGTAACTGGCAGTGTTATGCCCGTTCTCACGCCCAGCAGGAGCAGCGTTTTTCGTATTTTTTCAAGGGCTTTTATCGAAGCGTTTAAATTGTCGATTCGTTTTTTTATGTCGTATTCATCGGCAGTGGCGCTCTCTACATTGATCGATACCGTACCGATTAATACGCCAGGGAGCTGACTTTTTTTTACCAACACAGCTAGTGTATTCAATTCAGCAGATACGATTTCAAGGGCACCAGCTTCCGTCAATATTGTTTTCAGATTACTTTCTGTCAAATTATTATAGGTGTGTGATTGAACCTGACTAGCAATCGAGTCGTACTTAGTTTTTAACTGACTATTGAAAAAACTGATGTAGTTAGGGGCGAACGTGCTATCAACGCCTTCAAAATTGAACGTAGTGACCCGTCGTAATTGATCTAGGGCTAGACCTGATAGGCCAAAAACAGGTTTCACCTGCTGTTTCACTTTGGGGGGGATGCTATTCAAACTTATTTCCGCCTGATAAGTTTGGCCTTGGCGAAGCAGCTCATTGACTCGGTAGATGTCGTCTAAAAACTCACCATCAAACTGGTGAGCAAAAAGAATAGCCAGGTTTTTGTTCGGAGGTAAGGCTGGGATGTAGACATCAACACCATCCTTCCGTTTAAATATATTACTCCGTGGTATAAACAAATTTTTAGCAATGGTATTACCATCAGCATCCTTTGCTAACACTAATGATTTGTTGTTCTTTTTTATTCGCCACTCAAGCAGGAATGCAGAAATAATAGACGTTGAGTTACCACCTCTAACTTTAATGATAAATGGCCGGTCGAAGGGCAATGATTCGTTAATCAAATTTGATACTGTATCAACCGCGAGTTGACTTATTTGCTGGGCAACAGCATTCTCTGTCACAAATAGGCCAATCATAAAACCAATAGCCACAGACTTCATCTTCCTTAAGTGTGCCATCATCAATAATAGTATTTATTGAATAATTCTGTTGCCCATAACCCGCTCACGTGGGGTAAACCGCCAACACATCTACCACTTTTATGCTCAGCGCCAAAATCAACGCCGTTGGGCCGGTCGAAAAACTCACCACTTGATGCACTGCCGTTTGTGTTGTCGTCTATAACTCAACTAGTAAGAGCACCCAAAGCTAATAAGTTGAAAAGCGTAATGATAGGGTGTTTTCCCCATAGTTTACTGCGGATATTCCACCCGATGCCCCAGGGAACTAATGGATGAGCGTGCTATTGCACTGAATGACTTGCAACCTTTACATCCCTTGCCGGTAAGGCTGACTCGCGTCCTGTTGACCGGAGAAGCACCTACACGGAGCGGACAACAACGCACCTTCCGATAAGACCGAGCGCGAAGACTAACCGACTGGTTTTAAACCAAACGCGAAGCCCAAAACTGGCCTTGCCGAGATGTGCGCCTTGTCGCACGGACGCTGACCCGCAAACCTAAACCTAGCTAACCGAGACGTTTGGCCTGTCGACCGAAACGCCGAAATGGAAGCCAAAACTTCCCCTCGCGGGGCGCACCCTTTGTCGCAGGAGATGCAGAAATGGAAACCCACCACTTGCATCACCGGGACGTGCAGCCTGTCACACAGAAGACGGAACACGCACAAGCCAAATGTTTGGACTGTTCACCCAACGCCAACAGGGGCTGATGGATGAGGAAGCAAGTTACCTGAACAGACGTACCTGCCACCTTTACACCCCTGTTTGGTTGGGCTGCCCGGTTTACTGCTGCGGCCTGCCCCCTGTCGCCCGAGAGCGACCCCACAAGGTGAGAAGAAAAGTATGTTTTATTTATGAAAAAGTGTCGGATAATAGATGATAGCCAAATCTTTTTTCCAAGCTTTGACTCATCCGTAAAATATCACTGTATAGTCCACCTTCAATGCCATGTCCCATCCAACTATAATTATCAGAAAGACTACGTTGAAATTCCTTCAAACCACTGTTGAACGCAATATTGAGACCTTCTAATTTCATTGGCTTGTAGCGAGTTTCTTTTTCATACCTTAGGTAGCAACTTATATAATAAGTAACTAACCAAATATAATCGGAACTTTCGCAAAGTTTCAGCAAACCGTTAATTAATTCTTTCCATACATCTTCGTCCTTAGTTTTTTTGTAATACTCCACTATATTGAAAAAGACGGCATTTGAATCAGTAGGAGTATCTGCGAATGAATTAACTAATTCATAATCCTTCTGACCTGTCAGCAGAAAGTAGAAATCATTCTGGTTTATTGCTCTTTCAATTATATCTGAATCTATCATTTTCAATTTTTTTCTCTGTTCACTAATTTACTATGCACAAAATGCAGATAATAGTCTGCCTCTTATATAATCGGAATATGTCGACTATAAGCCATTTTAGGGCTAGCCTAACCTTCGATTTTGCCTTGTCGACCGGCGTTATTTTGTAGTCTGTCAACTAAGTGCGCCCTGTCGACCGGACGCTGGACTTTGCAGATCAGCTCAGACGAACACCAAACAAGTTAATGTACGTAAAACCGCGGAACTACTTCTGCCTGATAATCAGCGAAATCTAGTTCCGCGAATTTTGCCAGACAGACTCTAAGCTCCTCCTCCATTTCAGTAAGTAAAGGTATTGTTCGTCAAGTCTCCTGTTCGGGGAATCTGAATTGACTAAACGGTGTGTAGCATCAACCAGCCAACTACATAGGGTAAATCGGATCATACACACTAAAGGATAAGGCACGCGTGAAGAACGATTTTCAACATTTCATACAAATCATAATTTGTACAACGTTGAAAAATCTTGTTTACTGTATTTATTCGACAACTCTGCTGGTTACTATGGGTAAGATGAATAAAGCCCAACGCGCTACTCATACCAATCAAGGCAGTGGCTTGTCGATTAATTAGTAACCACTATACAAATTAGCTCTTGTCTGATCTCATCTACGTAACCTGCGTTACATACTGTACATGAGGTGGTCCGGTTTAGCGGCACACTGGATTTGTCAGATTTGTAAAATACTCCTGTTCAAACTGTTCGGGGCTTTTATAAACAAGGATGAATGCTTACTTACTCGGTTGTAATAAGCCTCAATGTACCGCGGCGGCGGACCGCTCAAAGATTTCAGTATGAGCATCTTCGGTACTCAGAAATACCCCGACTTAAGGGCGTTGTCGTAGGGATCGTCAGCCACTGTAGTGCGGCCCGACTCATGCTGAGCCTGAATCGAATTAATCCTTTTAACTCCGTTGATACGTATTGCCCCCCCAATCAGAATCAATAAACAAGACTACTTTAGGTTTTTGCCACCTCAAAGCCCGACGTAGTAACATAATAACTAATTCATCCCCCATCGTTTCACCCACCTGCCAGCCCACTATTCTACGCGAATACAACCGCGGTGACGGCACTCGCCTGTAAGCTTCCCGTAAAAGTATGCCAGTGAAAAGTAGAGTATTCTGTTTGACTTTTAACAAAGAGGAAAAAATGAATGCAAAGCGATTTAGCGAGGCCCAGATTGTGGCCATCCTCAACCAGCAACAGACAGGCTTGACCGTTGCTCAGATCATTTGTCAGCATAGTATCAGCGAAGCCACTTTCTACAACTGGAAAAGTAAGTACGGCGGTATGCAGGTCGCTGACGTTAAACGATTGAAAGACCTTGAAGCGGACGCCGCGCGGAAGAGAACCGGCGTCTGAAAAAAATGTATGCCGAGCTAAGCTTGGAGAACGAAGTCATTAAGGAGGCCCTTCAAAAAAAGTGGTGAGGCCTGCCGACCGCCGTCAGTTGGCGCAGTGGATGGTCAAAGGCGTTTAGCCAACGCCGGGCCTGTCGAGTGGCGGGCCTCAACCGCCGTAGCTACGACCGTTCCAGCAAGCCTCAATCGGATCAAGCCGTCGAACAGGCCATTGAAGCTGTGGCTCAGAAGCACCCAGGTTGGGGCTTTTGGCGGCCGCCGCGCGGAAGATTCATCACCGATTGCGTCGGCTTAATTATAGCTTCAACCATAAGCGGGTCTGGCGAGTCTACCGGCAGATGGGATTAAACCTACCCCGACGCCGACGTAAACGCCTACCAGCCCGACTGAGGCAACCCTTAACTCCCCCAGCAGCAGTGAATCAGACCTAGTCACTCGACGTCATGCGGCCGCCGCGCGGAGCGATGCATTACGGGACGGTCGCCGGTTTCGGACGTTGAACGTCTTAGACGACTATAACCGGCAGGCCTTGGGGATAGAAATAGACTAATCTTTACCAGCCGGGCGGGTGGTTCGGCTGTTGTAGCGCTTAATCGACGCCTACGGTAAGCCCACTAAACTACGTTGTGACAACGGCCCGCGCGGCGGTCGCCCGAGTTTATCAGTGCGATCCTGAGCGAATGGTGTGAGCCGAACGGCATTGAACTGCATTGGATTCAGCCCGGTAAGCCGACCCAGAATGCCTACATTGAGCGGTTCAATGCGGGGCCGCCCGTGCGGGAGTTTTCGGCGGGAAGTACTGGATGTATATTCATTTGCTAACTTAGCTCAAGTACGTGAGATTGTCGGTGGATGGTTAGACGACTATAATACCAAGCGACCGCATCAGGCGTTGGGCTTTCTAACACCGATGGAGTACAAACAAGCGGTTTAGGCTCTAACCGCAACTGGCGTACTGAACGGGGGATAACACATACAGAGGTCATGGACATTCCCGATGGTGTAGACTACGCCCAGACTGCCTGCCAGATAAGCAAGCCTATCTTCCAGCGAGTGGGCCTGATCATCAGATAGGTCCGGAAGCGGGTGATTTGGGTGGTATCGAGTTTGCCCAGATAAGTGGGCAGTTTGGGTTTGGTGAAGGCCTGGATGCCCTCTTCTAGGTAGGTCTTCCAAACGCGTTGGGCTTGTCGCAACCCCATATTGACCAGAGCCCCCGCTTTTTTCTGGGTATTAGCCTGTTGGACTTTCAAGAGTCGGATGAAGCGAATATGATCGCACTGGCTAGGATCAACAATCTGCCTTTCAAGCTATTGTAGTTCGTCTACCGACTGGGCTTATCTTCGTGGTGTAATCCATAGCTAAAGATACGACCTACAGCTTCTGAATTAGTATACGAATATTACCAGCCCTCAAACCTAAAGGGCGGCCCGGTTTGCAAAAGCATCCCGTCCCGAATCAGCGCGTGGTTTCGTGCTCGTCGCCAAGCATTGGGTCGTTGAGCGTAGCATTGCCTGGACCAATCGCACGGGCGCCCCCGTTCTTTCGTCGTGTGATCAAAGATTACGAGCACAGCATATAATCTTCGATGTGCTGGATCTATCTGGCCAACATTCAGATTGTGTTGCAGCGAATACAGCCTTCAAGCCAAGTCTAATTCCAAAACACGCTCTAAGTGATTCACAAATTTACTGTCTTTTGTTAGTGTCTTGTTCAAAATTGTCGGAAAACATACTACCCAGTATGATTATTATTACTATTTCTGTTTATAAATAGATCATAGATAAATTCTCCAGAGGGGTATTTTAAAGCTCATATCAGGGATTAATATCTTGTTGATTTTATCAAACCTGCAGCTATCAAACCTAGTATTTTTTTTCAAAAAACCCTTCTATTGGCTGGAAACGCGGTTTTCGGGTTACAGGTTAGTATCGATAAGTAAATGTTTTCGATACTAACCTGTAATCCGAAAAAACCGCGTTTCCAGCTAACAGAGGCCTATTTTTTAGTACTACATATGATCATTTTATAAATTTACTTATTGTATATCATTGATCTACAACACATTAATCCACTGAAATTTCATCATTCATGATATATATGGCTTCCTATTTATAATAAATTTTTTTGAGTCATTCATATACTGAATTCATGTAGCTGTTATTCAAAATAAACGACTTTAATACTTGAATAGCTATAAACTATATGATTAACAAACTATCTCAGTTGATCATACTATCTGGCTTGTTTGACCAATAACTACTGGCGAAAAATCATTTTATAATTTTTATTCTGTATCAGGATAATAGCTGAAAGACAGACGAATTTTTTAAAAAATTTGGTTAAAATTCCTTATTCCTATATACCCATAATTTAAACCATAAATCATCAATTGGTAACTCAGGTTTTCTGTCTCGTATATTCTAGATATAATTGCAGCTTCTATTAATTCATGTGGAGGTCCAGGGATCTGCTGGCTTCAAATAAACCTAAGCTGATTTTATGTATAATTCAACCAAACAAGATCCTATGATTAATCAGGAGCAACTCACAGAGCCAAAGGACATGTTTGAGGATAGGGCTCAATCGACGATAGCGTCGAGTCCCTTACAGCCATCCTCGCGTCGGAGAAAAGAGGCACTTAGCGAGTTTACCTTGGGTCCAGAATATTGGCCAATACAAAATTCAGTTCTAACTCAGAATGTGTTGCCTGATAATGGCCAGGCAGAAGTTATTGCTGTTATAAACCCCAAAGGAGGAGTGGGTAAAACAACCACAGCTCATAACGTTGGTTACAACTTATCAAGCTTAGGGTATAGGGTCCTTGTCGTAGACCTTGATCCTACAGGCAATCTCTCTCAAGGACTTGGCGTAGAGAAGCCCATAAAACAGGTGTATGATGCCGTTTTCTTAGGTGAAGCCTTACCAATTGAGTCCATTACCGAAAACTTTGATTTGGCTCCTTCCGGTTCGAAACTCTATAGTTGTGAAATACCATTGGCAGTGGCTAAGGAAGGTATTTACCAACTTCGTAACGTGCTACTACCTATACTTTCGTCATACGAATATATCTTAATAGATTGCCCTCCTGGCCTTGGCATATTCTCAGACATGGCCCTAGTAGCCTCAGACTCGTGTTTACTCCCTATACAACCTGAAATACTAGCGGCCATAGGAATTAAAAGGCTCATAGCACGTATTGATTTTGTGCAACGAGAACTGAATGAAAAGCTTCGTCTTAAAGGTTTCGTCTTTACAATTGTTCATCAGCGTCTGGTAGAGCACCAGCAGCTGATGGCAACGATAAAGGACATGATGGGCATTTATTATAATTTCAAAACAGTCATCCATACCAATGTCGACATACCAGTATCACAGTCTATGAATAAAAGTATGATACAGTATAAGAAGGGTTCTGTTGGATCAAAGGAATATACTCTACTAACTGAAGAACTTATACAACTATAGTGTACCCCATTCTTTGTACAACCATTTGGCCAAACGAAATGGTCAGTTGATAGATTTATTTTGTTTTTCTTTCCCTTCTATCAAGACTTTTGCCGGTGTGCGGTAGTTCAGCGACTGGTGGGAACGTTGGTGGTTATAGTACTGAAAATGGGCTATTCTCCGTTTCGTACGCCAGTTGCGGTTAGAGTTTAAGCCGCTTCTGTAAACTCCATTGGCGGTAAAAAGCTCAAGACTTGGTGCGGCCATTTGGTGTTATAATCGTTTAGCCATCTATCAATGACCTCGCGCACTTGTGATAAGTTAGCGAACGAATACGCGTTGAGCGCCTCTCGGCGGAAAGTGCCATTGAACCGCTCAATGTACGCATTCTGGGCCGGCTTGCCTGGCCGAGTCCAACATAAGTCAATGCATTGCTGCTCAGACCATTCGCAGAGCAGTACACTAATAAATTCCGGCGGTCGCCGCGTGGGCCGTTGTCACAGCGTAATTTGGCTGACACCCTATAAGCGTCTATCAGGCGTTGCCGTAATCGGATTACCCGTCCAGCCGGTAAAGAGTAGTCGACTTCTACCCCTAGGGCCTGCCGGTCATAATCGTCCAACACGTTCAACGTTCGAAATCGGCGACCATCCCGCAGCGCATTGCTCCGCGCGGCGGCCACGTAAAGTCCAATGACCATACTTGATTTGCGGCCGTCGACACCGTTAGGGGCTGGCGCAGTCTAGCGGGTAGCCGTTTGCCTCTACGACGGGGTAAATTTAGTCCCATCTGGCGGTACACGCGCCACACCCGTTTTTGGTTGAAGACCTGTCCCAACCGTCGTAAGCGGTGATGAAACTTCCAGAAGCCCCAGCCCGGATGCTGGCGAGTAATGTCTTTAATGGCCTGCTCGACGGGCTGATCAGGGCGTCGTCTGGCTTGGTAGTCATAACTACGTCGAGCCAAACCTGCTATCCGGCAGGCACGGCGCTGACTGAGGCCTTTGGCGTTGACCAGCCATTGAGCTAATTGACGCCGGTCGGTAGGCCTCACCACTTTTTTCGCAAGGTCTCCTTAACTACCTCACGGTCTAAACTTAGCTCAGCATACATTTTTTTAAGCCGCCGGTTCTCTTCCGCGCGGCGTCCGCTTCTAGGTCTTTCAATCGTTTGGCCTCGGAAATCTGCATTCCCCCGTACTTCTGTCGCTCCGGCGCCCCGGTTCCAGTTGTAGAAAGTTGCCTCACTAATGTCATGTTCACGGGTGATGTGGGCGACAGTAGCCCCCTATTTGCTGTTGCTGAATAATAACTACGATCTGGGCCTCACTGAATCGATTTGCTGTCATGTTTCCTCCCCGCGCGGCGGCCGCCTTTGTGAAAAGATAAATAGAATCCTCTACTTCCCACTGGCCTACTTTCAAGTGAAGCGTACAACTCAACAGCCCGAGTGAGATCATTGAGTAGACTGGCTGGCCCGACAGCACATTCTGATCAGCGCGCCGGTCCTGCCTCATCTAGTCGTCATGGTCGAGATCAAAGTAGGAAAGCCAACGCTGCAGGTATCTGATGCCTTTTTGGCTATGTCGCGTCTCGACTTCCGCCAACAGGTGTGCAAGCTTATGGCAATTCCTCTTTACTGCGTTGCAGCAAAAACGCCAGCAGAATTAATCCCCCTGCTGGCGCTAACACTTATACACCACATGAACATGGACGACTACAACACCTGTAACATTTATTAATTTTTTTTGTGGTATATCCAAAAACACTATCCATGAGTAATAACAGGGCTCCCGTTTTTGATTAAATCCTGCAGGAAAGCTTTGTCGCTCTTAAGTTCTTTGATCGTTTCTTCTTTTTCAGCCAGCTTTTCTTGGGCATAACGAAGCTGCTCTTTCAATGAGTCAACGTCGTCTCCAGCTTCTATAACATGATCTTCAGATAGCTTACCCTGAAAAAGATACACCTCGCTGAACTCGTCCTTATACCCGAGTTTGACCTGACATATCGTATCCAGCGATGGATTGTACCCTTGCACTACGCTGTTTCTCAGCGCATGGATACTGCAGTTAGTCCTGCTAGATACCTCCTTAATACCTCGTTCCTTAACGAACTCTACAAAACGGTCCCTGATCTGCTTACTGTAGGCTTTGGCTTCCTCGCTAACACCTTTTTTTACATCTTCGGCCATATCGTCGTTGTGATTATATGTAATTTAACTTCGATTTACATTACAAATATACACACGACATTCACGAAAACAAAACGATTATCATTTTTTTTAATATTCATCGATTATTATCTATCTGGCTATCGATTTCCATTATTGTCTTAGTACGTTAGACTCCCTGTATCGCATCAGACCATTCACACGTCTCAATATTACACTATTGCTGCCGGAACACCGGCTGAGTTCATTCCGATGTCGATAGATGTCATTTCGTATCACATATACAGAACCGCACACCGTACACATACAACGAATTGACCGAAATTGCATTTATCTAAGTTAACGATACGTCTATTATACTGGCGGACGTCTGGGGCTGGCAGAAGAACGCCCATTTCCGCGATGCCGACTGCGGCCGTCGCTTTGGCAAGATGTTTTTGAGTAAAGCCGAAATGCGTCGTGCTGCCAGATGCACGATGAAATGGGTTATCAGTATTGAAGACGAGCGCGACTAATGTCGATCCTATTGTCGTTACGCCCATGTTTTGACGCGAGAAGCGCAGTTGACCCGCTGCTGCATCAGTCGGTGATGACGGCTGTTACGTTTTACGGCGGGCTTGATAAGCCAGCTGACGACAGGATTCACTACAGTGATTCACTACAGTACTGAGTGCGTTTGTGAATGCTGAGGCATGGCATGCAGCAATGTGAGCAGTTGCGCGTCTGGCTGGGGCGGGGTCGGTAGTGGCCCATAGGTTTATTTTGCGTGAAACAATACGATACTTCACGCGAATGTAGTGCCACACCAGGTTTACAGTGCCCGCTAGTCCCCCCCGGCCCGCTATTGGTATCAACTGGTGGATTCAAGCGGCTCCAGGATGCCGGTTAGGACGATGAACTTGCTGGAACGGCCGATTGAGCCTCAGGTTTTTCCAGTCGGTTGGCTAGTGAGCCGCGTAAGTCCACTCGGTAGTGCGCTGGTTCTGCCCAGCTCGTAAACTCATCAGCCACTCTCCACTAACTATTGAAAATAGGGGTTGAAAAGCTATTCACCACGCTATTTCGTACTGTCTCAACCGTTGAACTAATCCTATTGAAGCCAATAGGTCCACGAAACAGGGCAAAAGTGGGCAAAAGGCGGGTTGCCAGTCCACCAAAAGGGGGCAAAAAGTGGGGTAAAAGTGGTCATCCAGTATATACTTTTGTATCACTTTTCCGCGATGCGGCGGCCGCCAGTGGAAGTACAGTTTAGTCGGCTGACAAGCCGGTCCACCGGATCCTGGCCCGCCCCGATCCTCAGTCTAATGCCAGCCGGTTGGCTAGGCGGATCACCTGCGTGGCCTGAAACTGCCCGCCCCGGGCCGTCACAAAGCCCGCCCGGTTCAGTCGCTGGGCGATCGCCAGATGGCTTAGTCCCGCTGCCCGCAGGGCCCTGATCAACTCGGTCGCCTTTCGGTTGTGCTCGTTGTCGGCCGCCCGTCGACGGTTCGACTCGGCCGCTTTCATCGATACCTCGGGCTGGCTAAACGAGTTGGCCCCCTTGCGCCACTGGCCGATGCGGAGCAGTTTCTCATCGAGCGCTTTCTTAGTGCGCTCGATGATCAGCTTGCGCTCCTGCTGGGCCAGGGCGGCAAAGATGTGAATAGTGAACTCGTTGGCATCAGGCATGTCGGCGCAAACGAAGCTCACGCGCGAATCCATCAAGGAAGAAACAAACGTCAGATTCCGACTCAGCCGGTCGAGCTTGGCAATGACCAGGCGGGCGTTGTGCTGCTTGGCGAACTGCACGGCCTGGGCCAGCTGAGGACGCTGATCATTCTTCCCGGATTCGATATCGCAGAACTCCCCGACGAGTAAAGTCTGGTCTTTGACAAAGCCAATGACACTGCTGCGCTGGGCGTCGAGGCCCAAACCGGACTGACCCTGCTTTTTGGTGGAAACCCGGTAGTAAGCCACGAAGGTCTGCGGTGGGGCAAGGGATAGTGGTGGGGTTTGCATAGGGCAAGATAGTGTTCCACGCCTGTTTTACAGCACTAGTATGAGCATACTAGTTCTGTAAACCCAGCCCAATAACCCAGCAAGTAGTGATAGCTCACCGGACTTTTCATCAGCTACCCACCCCTGACCTCAAGCAAAGCAACAGTTGACGATCACTTCACTACAGAAGCACTGGCTGATTGACCAGCGGCAGAAACCACTCGCTTTCGGTAAAGTCAGGAAAGCGATCGAAAACCAGCACGTAGCGACAAACTGCCCGTCAGAGCAAACGCCTGAATCGGTCAGCAGTTTCGGACAAACCGACTTTGCTGAATGTGGCCAGCACCTGCTCCCGTGTCAGAGGTGGATTCTTCAGGTAGGAAACCTGCTGCTCAAAAGCCAGCAGCGCCTGGCTAGGATCCGCATCGATCAGCTCAGCGATAAATTGGTCCGGATGCTGAATCACCAAGTCGAACGGGCTCAATATTGATTCAGGAAAGTCCTTCAGATTGGCCGTGACCAGTACATCAGCCTGACAACGGATCGCAGCGGCCAGCACATGACGATCGTCCGGGTCAGGCAATATCAGGGAGTCAATCAGGCCTTCATGGTGCATAACGGTGGCATCCGGGAAAGCGTTGTTCATGGCCTGCGTTGTCCGCTGCAACTGAGTAGCTGTTAGTTCGGGTCGATTCGCCAACAGGTTCCGGGTCCACTCCTGATGAATCTGATCGGTCCACGTCGGTCTATACAACCCCACGTCGGCCAGGTTGAGTAACAGATCCCGAATCGGGCGGGGTAGAGGACACAGGCATCGAGTAAAGCCACCAACGGGTACGAATGGATCATTCGTAGCCCAGGTTGAGTGCCTGCGCCTGCTCAGCCAGAAACTGCAGACCCGCTTTCCGGGCCACATGACGCCCAGCGTCGTAAGCCAGTACGTCGTCGAGTCTTACTCGACGATGGCTGCCTGTCTTGTGAAACGGAATGGCCCCTTCTTCCAATAGCTTGACCATATGCGGTCTGGAGATATTCAGTAGTTCAGCGGCCTGCTGGGTTGTCAGCTCCGCATCGGAGGGAATCAGCGAAACGGCCCTGCCCTGAGCCATGCTATCGAGAATAAAGGCTAGCAGCTGCAGGGCTTTAGTAGGAATGGTAAAGGACTGTTGAGTTCCGCGGAGCTGGATGTTGACACTATCCGCTGTTCGTTCGGCCAGCGCAGCGCTAAAGCCCGCCAGTGATTCCCGAGCTACGCGTTGCTCGTGCAGGGTAGGTTTCTCCATAACAGCTTCCATTGGTCTGTCGTATTCGTGCACAAAACTAATAAACGAAATAAACGAAACAACGGTTCAACTGATTGCTTGGTTGCCGGAGCGATCGGTCGGATCACGTGAATAAGCTTATGAGTTAACCGTGGCCATGGCTGAACGAATCAACTGGCCTCTAAGCCGGAGGCTCACGTTGCTTTCCGGAANGTGCGGTTCCAGTGCGGTTCCAGTGCGGTTCCAGTGCGGTTCCAGTGCGGTTCCAGTGCGGTTCCAGTGCGGTTCCAGTGCGGTTCCAGTGCGGTTCCAGTGCGGTTCCAGTGCGGTTCCAGTGCGGTTCCAGTGCGGTTCCAGTGCGGTTCCAGGTCAGAAGCTCGCGCTTCTGACCTGGGCATTTAGCTACCTATCGTGGATCAACACACGCAAAGCGAGTCTACCTATCCATCGTTCGACTTGGCAGGTTGCTATCACAAGCGGGTTGAGCTACCCACATCACCTAGGCTCCTTACGTTAGACAGGTCCAGTTTAGTCGGGGAAGGTTAATGCTACTTGTTTAACAACACCCATCTTAAATCGCTGTCGGTCTGAAAAGACCCGACTAAGCGTAGCATCGTAGCTGCCAGAAGACATCTTGTCCTCTGTAGGGTGGAAATCGCTCCCCTCGGCGAAACCGTAGACTAGTGGCCGCATGTCCCACCGCTTTCCATACTCCACTTTCAGGGCAGCGTTCGTGGGTGCGTACTTGAGTACCTAAAGGCGTTTTCATAAGTCAACTAAAAAAGAGTCAAAACGACAGACCTACTTCCCATTTGCGCCTTTTCTTGTGCTGGTTGGCCCTTTCTGGCGTGAAGCTTCCTGGTAGGAAAAGCAAACTACTGAGCCAGGTTCTCAGCGCATTCTGTTGTACCCACCGCTCGACTAGCACCGCCTATCAACCACAAACCTACTCACGGATCAACAGGGCCAATGCCTCTCAGTTGCTGGTAGACGATCTCGCTTATCAAGTTGAGTGTTGCTGTACAAGGTATCAACCATACACTGGTCAGTTCAAGCGACACCGGATCCGTAGCTTATTAAGTATACTTATAAAATAAATAAGAACATAAAATATTACCTTTTAATATATATAGTATCCTATGGACAGGATAGGTATAAATATTGAGCTATGTACGCAAACTAAGACCATTAGATCATGAAACGATTCTACCTCTTTTGCCTACCTTTTCTCCTCCTTCTTTCCTTAACCGCTACTGCTCAAGTCGGCATTGGCACTACCACACCAGATGCCAGTGCTCAACTGGAAATTAAAGCTGCCAATAAAGGACTACTTATTCCCCGCGTCAACAGTACAAGCGACGTAAGTAGCCCGGCCAACGGGCTTCTGGTATACCAGACGGGGGGAACCTCGGGTTTTTACTACAATAACGGCTCGGCAGAAAGTCCTGTCTGGCTCTTGTTGAGTACGAATTCCTCCACTACACCAACTGGTTCAGCGGGTGGCGATCTGACCGGTAGCTATCCCAATCCAACTTTGGCTTCGGGTGTCGTTACGGCTGCCAAAGTAGCTGACGGTGCCATTACCCTGGCTAAGGTAAACCCATCAGGCGCCTTGCCAGGTCAGGCACTTTTATACGATGGCACGAACCTCGTCTGGAGCAGCCCCCAGGCGACAGTCGCTGACGGTAGCATTACAAACGCAAAGGTTGCGTCAAGTGCGGCTATCAGTTACAGTAAGCTGAGTCTGACCAATTCGATCCAGAACTCAGATATTGTCGCCAACGCGATTACGACCAGCAAAGTGGCCAACGGAACCATTACAACCTCGAAGATGGCTGACAGCTGCGTTTCCAGCTTAAAACTGCTGACCTACGCCGTTACCACCAGACATATCGCCAAGCAAGCTATTACGACGGATCGGCTGAATTACTCAGGTGCCACGACGGGCCAGGTATTAACTTATAACGGAACAAATGTAGTTTGGGCCACGCCAACCGGGGGAACAGGAACGGCTACCTACGGCTACGGCACGAATTCATCAGGGTCTATAATTGCAGTGGTTCTTGGCGGTACCAACATCCCGCTACCCAATAACCAAGTTCTTCAGAACGTAACCGCCAACGGATCAAATACGGCCTTTACCGTATCGGCGTCGGGTACGTACCGAATTCATTACGCTATTAACCTAACGGCCAACCTGCTGGCCTCATCACGGCTGCTGCTGAATGGTACAGAGGTCACAGCCAGTGTACTCAACTCCTCACAAGCCAGAAACAGCTATTCTGCCGAAACCATCCTCAACTTATCGGCCGGGGACGTCCTGAATGTTCAGCTGTACGGACTGTTAGGAGCCGCTACGCTTATATCGGGTCAGGGAGCAGCGCTCACCATTCAGCAAGTGCGATAGGCGACACAACGCCATCTGAGGAGTCTCGCTACCAATCCATCAATCGCACATCTTGCTGTCGTACCCATGAAGCATATCTTAATTACAATCGGGGCACTGGTGTTGTCCAGTTTGCAGGTGACAGCTCAGGTCGTCAACCAGGGGACTTTTTACATCAGTAGTGGTACGCCGGTCGCTACGAATGAAGCGTTTACAAACGCGGGCGTGCTCACCAATCGAGGCACCTTAGTGCTTCGATCAGATTTAACGAACTCGGCACAGTTCGATGCCAGTCAGGGCGAAGGCATAGTGGCAGGTAGTACCCTGCAGACGATCAGTAGTGTCAATCCCCTGTCATTTCAAAAACTAACGGTTCAGAACACAACCAGTGGCGAATCGATCCGACTAAACTCTTCGGTGGAGGTGACAGGGCAGTTGGCATTCACCACGGGCGTTATCAAAACGACCGCTGCCAACCCATTGTTGCTGGGCGAATCCGCTCAGGTTACCGGGGCTGGTAATGGTGCCCACGTGGTCGGGTACGTTAGTAAAACCGGGAACACGGCGTTCGTTTTTCCGCTGGGTAACGGCTCCGTCTATCGGCCCGCTTACATAGCTCCCCAGGGACTACCGACAATGACCTTGACGGCCGCTTATATAGAGTCCGCCCCGGCAACCAGCAACCGGTCCGCCTGTTTACAGGCACTCTCGGACAAGGAATACTGGACAATCAATGGCTCAGGATCGGCTCAGGTAGGACTACCCTATCAAAACGTAGCCACATCGTCCGACATTACCGGCAACCTGCCTGGCTTGCGGGTAGCTCGTTTAGGTACTGTCTGGGAGGCCATGACATGCATTGATAATGGCGGTATTACGCAGGGGTTTGTGCTCAGTCAGGGTATTCAGCCCCAGCTCGGCCAGTTCACCTTAGCCAAACAGGGGTTATCGACCCAGATTCTTACCCAGCCGGTCTCGGCATCGACCGTGTGTCTGGGCGGATCAGCCACGGTTTCGGTAGTCGCTACGGGAGAAAATCTCAGCTACCAGTGGCAGAAAGATGGGCAGCCCTTAGCCGGTCGGCAGAGTGCGACCCTGCCACTGTCGCTCATTGGCCAAGCTGATGCGGGTACGTATACGGTCGAGGTAACGGGCACCTATGGCACTGTGACATCGACAGGATTTATACTGACTGTCAGCCAGCCGGTAGCTTCACTGATCAGTAGCGGTCCGATTACCTGCTCCAGCACGTCTACTACGTTAACCGCCACCGGCGGGGATAGTTATAGCTTAAGTGACGGGCAAACCAGTATGTCGGGCCGTTTCATCGTGCGTGCTACTGGCATTTACTCTGTGACCGCCACGACGCCCCAGGGCTGTACAGCCGTCGCCCAGACTGGCGTGAATGCATACGTGCAAACGCCGTCGGTATCCTTGAGTAACAATGGTCCGCTCAGTTGCGCCAGACCAACCGTTACCTTGACGGCTGACTCCTACGTGCCAAACTGCGCGGCTATCTCGTATTCGTATAGTGGTCCCGGCCTGGTCAACCCGGCGGCCTCGTACGGTACAGCCGACGTGACCCTGGCGGGCGTCTATTCGGTAACACTAACCGACGCTTACGGGTGCACGGCAACCGCACAAACCACAGTAGCCGCCAACCAGAGCGCCCCAGCCGCTCAACTGGTGAGCGACGGGTTGCTCAGTTGCGCTAAGCCAAGCGTCTTACTGACAGCCAGTGGGGGCAGTTCGTATCAATTCAGCGCCGGTGCCACTCAGCTCAATGGCGGTAACACCGCATCGGTTAGCATAGCCGGCATTTACAGCGTTACCGTAACTACTGTTGATGGGTGTACTGCCACAGCACAGACTACGGTTACGGAGAATACGGTCTTACCCACCGTTAGTCTGGCTAACGATGGGCCCCTGACCTGTGCCAAAACGACGGTGACCCTGACGGCCGCCGGTGCGGGTAGCTACCGCTTCAGTGAGGGCGCGGCCCAGCTCGGCACCAGCAATCAGGCGTCGGTCAGTACCCAGGGCGTCTACAGCGTAACCGTCACGGCCCCCAATGGCTGCTCGGCCACGGCCCAGACCCTAGTCGAGCTCAATGCTACCCTCGCGGCTCCGACCTTAACGGCCTCCGCCCTGGGCACCGAGAATACCCCCATCAGCGTGACGGCCAGCGGCTGCAGTGGCACCATCACCTGGACAGCGACGGGGGGGACCGGTACGGCCGATGGCGCGCTCTACACCGTCACCCAACCCGGCAACTACGGGCTGACGGCCACCTGCACGGTGGGAAGCTGCACCAGCCCGGCCGCGCCGGCGCTGACCCTGCAGATTCGGCCCGGCGGCTTTGCCATCCGGTCCGTCGATCTGGTGCGCTGTCAGCTAATCGACGCGGGTCGCGGGCAGTATGAAATCAGTTTGACGCCCCAGTACAGCGGCCTGAGTGGGTCGCCCGTCAGCTTCGGGGTAACCAATGAACTGGCGACCACCACGGCCCCGGGCCCCTATACGCTGCGGCTTTATGCCGACAATGCCACCATCGCGCTGGTGGCCAGCCAGCGTGAGGACCAGGCCACCTACCGCTTCAACTGGCTGGCCGCCTGCACTAGTAGTGAGCCGGCCCCCAACCGCCCGCCCCTGGCGCAGGCCATCCCCGATCAGGTGCTGATCGTCGGGCAGCAATACGGCCTCGAACTGACCAGCTACTTCACCGATCCGGACGGACAACCGCTGACCTTCAGCTCGACGAGCCTGCCCGCCGGCCTCCAGCTGAGCGGCAGTCGAATCACGGGAAGCCCGATCCAGCCGGGCTCGACCACGGTGCAGGTGACGGCGCTGGATCCGGGTGGCCTGCCGGTGGTGGGCAGCGTGCGGCTGCGCGTCGATCCGGCACCGGTCACGCCCACGCCGGGCGTGTTCGCGATCGCCGGCGTGACGGGAGTGCGTTGTGAGACGCTGAGCGCAGGGGAGCGGCAGCTGAGCTTCTCGCCGGTGTATGCCGGCCTGACGGGGGAGCCCCTGCGTTTCGGGGTGACCAACGAACTGGCCGCCACCAGTGCCCCGGGTCCCTACTCGCTGCGGCTTTATACGGACAATCCTCTCATCACCCTGACGGCCACCCAGGGGAGCAGCACCGTCACCTATCGCTACGACTGGCTGGCCTCCTGCCCGACGGGTTCGACGACGCCACCGGCTGCGAATCGCCCGCCCGTGGTCGGGACGGGGCTGGGCCATCAGACCGCGCAGGCTGGGCAGGGTTACACGCTGTTCATTCCGGCGGGTGCGTTTACCGATCCGGACAACGATCCGCTTGGACTCAGCGTCAGCGGCTTACCGGCCGGGCTGACCTTCTCCGCGGCCCAGCCTGCCATCACCGGCACACCGGCTCAGGCGGGCAGTTGGGTCGTGCAGGTGACAGCGACTGACCCGGGCAACCTGTCGACCAGTTTCAGCTTTGTGCTGACAGTCCAGTCGGCCACGCCCCCGACGCCCACGCCGGGCGTGTTCGCGATCGCCGGCGTGACGGGGGTGCGTTGCGAGACGCTGAGCGCGGGGGAGCGGCAGCTGAGCTTCTCGCCGGTCTATACCGGCCTGACGGGGGAGCCCCTGCGTTTCGGGGTAACCAATGAGCTGGCGGCCACCACGGCCCCGGGCCCCTACTCGCTGCGGCTTTATACGGACAATCCCCTCATCACCCTGACGGCCACCCAGGGGAGCAGCACCGTCACCTATCGCTACGACTGGCTGGCAGCCTGTGGGACGACGCCCAACGGTCGTCAGGCCGTCGCTGAAGCCGCTCGTGGGCTATCGGTGATTGTGCTGGGCAACCCGGTCGTGGGGGAGTCGGTCGACGTAGTCATACGCGGGGTGGGTGGCCAGGCGGTGACGCTGAGTCTGTTCGATCTGGCCGGCAACCGGCTGCATCAGCAGTCGATTGCGCAGGCCGCAGCTGACGAGCGGGTGGTGATACCGTTTTCGGCTCGTCAGGCCATCACCATCCTGAAGGTGAGTACGGCGACGCACCAGCAGACAGTCAAGCTGATACGCCCCTAGTCCGTTCACTGTTGAATGCCACAAAGGCCCAGCTACCAGGTAGTTGGGCCTTTGTTTGTAGGCTGTCGAAATCGGCGGCAGGATTATGCCAGTAGCCTGACGACAGCGCGTATTCCCCATTTGCCCGTGCAGCCGCATGGCCTGCACAAATCGCTCAGGCGAACCCGTTCGTCCGATATCTGCTCATCGATCAGGCGCATCCGGTTCTGCTGCGGCCTGCTGGCGGTAGGTGGTCTTCAGGCCGATCGGGCGACAACAAAGCAAGACTCATTACCCCATCAATTCTCCGCCCACTCCTGGAGCGTACGTCTTTCCACTACGATGTCGCTTAGAAGCAATTGCGGCTCGTCGAGGAAAAGGCTGATCCCCTGGCTGTACCGGGTGCGTTGATACAGCCCGCTTAATCTGACAGGCGTTGCGAACCGAATGAGCACATTGGGTGACCTGCCCACTACTTTGGCTAGATTATCGGCGGCCACCTTACGGGAATCAACGTTCACGGGCTCAGCCTGGGTAATACTCGCCAGGGGAACGTAAGCCCGCCAGAAGAAACCGACCCAAATCCGTAATCACCCCTCGGTTAACAGAGTGGGCCGTTTACGAAGCGACACCAGACAGCCGATTACAATCCGCATGGAGTACAGGCGCAGTCCAACCAGCAGCCAGGCTGTTGGCGCTTGCCAGCGTCTGACGAACAGGTGAACCACCAACGTTTCTACTCCGCCCACCAGTAGCACCGTGACGCCCAGCGCTGTTACCCCCTACCTACCCCCAGTTGGAATCAATAAGAAGCAGCTAGTAGTCGTGCTTATAAGATGAGCCTTATTGGGCCACGCACGGGTTTAGACGAGTTGTCATGGCTACCCATCTATAATCCCTTGACCAAAACACGTCGTAAAATGGACAACAGGTCGCTTACCTGCAGACCACTTCCGCACCACTTCCGCACCACTTCCGCACCACTTCCGCACCACTTCCGCACCACTTCCGCACCACTTCCGCACCACTTCCGCACCACTTCCGCACCACT
>NZ_BAAGZE010000006.1:0-723234 GCF_054778875.1 Spirosoma luteolum | reverse complement strand
TAATTATTTGCGTCGCATTGTTAAAGACTATGAGTATACGCTATCTTCTTCGGTGAGTTGGTTGTATTTAGCCAACATTCAACTGATGCTCCAGCGCATTTGACCACATTACCAACTATAATTTCCCAACACATTCTTAATGGAGAAAGTGGATCATTCATAATAAAAAGAAGAACTGGTGAAAAAACGTATTTCCGTTTAGGTATAAGTGGATACTTAATAACTCGAAAGCAAACAGGTTCGCTTGGTAATAATATATTGATAAAAAAATTTACTATCCGAAATAGACCTGGATTAGAAAGAAGGACTAATATCAACGACAAGTTCTATTTCTTGCGTGGAGCGGATTTAATATACGACTACAGTGGATCAGATAATTTACCACCGAACACAAACCAATATACTGAAAAACAACGTGACCACTATTTAGGCCTGAGTCCTTTTCTAGGAATTCACTACACTATAAACAAACACTTTGGAATTATGTGGGAATCTCATGTAGATGCCTATGCTCATTTTATTAAAAACAGAATCAACAATGACTTTGGTTCAAGTTTTCCCGATCGAGTGGAAACCAGAGTAGATAAAACTGTTGAATTTTTACCCTTTCAATATATCACAATTTGTTTCACTTTCTAGGTATAAACAGTGAAGAAACTATCCTGCCTTCCATTGATCATTTAATCTAATGGCTTACGATACTCTAGCTTAAATAGACGTTACTATTCAGCCTACACTAAGTAATACGCCAATTCTGTAACGCCTAATGTTCCCTCTGGTATTTAATATCAAGTTCTAAAAACAGTAAAAGGGTCTTCCATTACATATAATTAGATTAGTTGTAAGTACTATTGGGCTATAATTGGTGAGAAAGGGGCATACAGCAACTCTTTTAGCGTAGTTATTGCCTCGCGAGCAAATCTGTAAATTTTGCCATTGCGCAGTGTATATTGTGGAATCGTTAAGGCCATCACTATGAGCTAGCGGCTTTACGAACTAATGCACGGATCAATAGGATGCACAGACGCACGTTTGTATCGCTCAACACCCGGGCCGGACTGGCGCTGGCAGCCGCTGGTCCGGCCCGGCTTATCCCGCCCGCCGAGCAGGGGCTGACGTTCCTGTTTCAGGGCGATTCGATCACCGATGGCAACCGGGGCCGAACCGCCGACCCGAACCATACGCTGGGGCACGGCTATGCCTATGGCGTGGCCAGCCGCATCGGGGCCGACTTTCCGGAGCGCGATTGTCAGTTCTACAACCGGGGCATTAGCGGCAATACCATCGGCGACCTGCACCAGCGCTGGGCTACCGATACGCTGGCGCTGAAGCCCGATGTGCTGAGTATCCTGATCGGGATCAACGATGCCTGGGCCACGCTGCACGAGCCCGCCCGCGCCACCACCCCCGCCCAATTCGAAATTATGTACCGGCAGCTGCTAACCGAGAGCCGCGCGCAGCAACCCCGTCAGCTGCTGGTGCTCGGGCTGCCGTTTGCTTACCCCGTGGGGCCGCTGGCCGACAACTGGGATTTCTGGCGCGCCGATGTAGCGCAGCGGCAGGCGGTTGTGCGCCGGCTGGCTGCCGAATTCGATGCCGTACTGGTCGACTATCCGGCGGTGCTGGAGCGGGCCATGGCCCGAAAACCAGCGCCTTACTGGATCTGGGATGGTATCCACCCAACCGTATTTGCGCACGAATGGCTTTCCCGCGCCTGGCTGCAGGCCGTAAGCGCCCGGCTTCCGTTTCTGAGCCGCTACCGCACCGACCGCTGAAGGGGCTGTGGGGCGGGGTTTTCTAGGCGCCGGCTGCGCATGCCCACCGTACCGATGAGCACCATGGTTGCCGAACTGAGGGGCATCAGTATGGCTGCTACTACTGGAGCGAGCTGGCCCGTGGCGGCAAACGACAGCCCCACGAGGTTATACCCCAGCGACATGACGAAGCTGCCCTGGATCAGGCGCATGGCAAACCGGCTGTAGCGGAGTATGGCCGGTACCAGGGTGAGGGAGCGGGCATCGAGAATGGCGTCGCTGGCGGGGGTGAACCGGAGTGTATCGTCGGTCAGGGCGATGCCGGTATCGGCCTGTTTGAGCGCCCCGGCATCGTTGAGACCGTCGCCAATCATCAGCACCCGGTGCCCCGCCTGCTGCAGCTGCCGAATAAACCCGAGTTTCCCGGTTGGGGTGGCGCCAAACTGCAGGTTATGGTCGGCAAACCAGGGCTGCCAGCTGCTGCGGCTGCCGGCCGAATCGCCGGAGAGCAGAAAAAGCCGGTAGCCGCGCTGCTGCAGGGTATCGAGCAGGGCCGCCAGACCGGGCCGCCACTGCCCGGCAAACCGGAAATGCCCCCGGTACAGACCGTCGATGCTGATGTGTACCGCCGACTCGGTACGGTCGTCGGCGGCATCCAGCGCCGGCCCGACAAACGACGCCCGGCCGGCGCAGAGCTGGTGGGTATCGACCCGGCCCGACAGGCCCTGCCCGGGCGTTTCGCAAAACTGCGCTACCGCCACCGCCGATGCGTCGCCCAGGTGTTGCCGGAGCTGCAAACTCAGCGGGTGGGCCGACTGACTGATGAGGGCCCCGATCTGCCGGCGCTCGGTATCGGTAAGGGTGGGCGAGAAGTGTTCCGAGACGGTGTCGGTGGTGGTGAGCGTACCGGTTTTGTCGAATACGATGGTGTCGCAGGCCGCCAGCTGCTCGATCACGCCGGCCTGTTTAAGGTAAAGGCCCAACTGGCTGAGCCGGCGCAGCCCGTGGCCCAGCGCCACCGGGTACGACAGCGACAACACGCAGGGACAGGCCACAATGAGCACGGCCGTAAAGGCGTTGACCGCCGTGGCCGGTTGCCCAGCCACGACATACCAGTAGGCTCCGATCAGGGTGGCCAGCGCAAGCACCGTCAGGGTAAAGTAAGTGCCAACGGCATCGGCAAAGGTGCGTGCCCGGCTGGCCGGGCGCTCCCGAAAAGCGTCGTTATTCCAGAGCTGGGTAAGGTAGCTCTGCGATACGGCCTTCACCAGTTCGAGGTCGATACTGCCTCCCAGTTGCCGCCCGCCCGCATACAGCAGTGCCCCCGGCTCGCGCCGTTCGGGCCGCGATTCGCCGGTAGCAAACGAATAGTCGATGAGGCCCTCCCCCCGGTAGAGCAGCGCATCGGCCGGAATCAGATCGCCGTGGCGCACCCGGATTCGGTCGCCGGGGCGCAGGTCGGCTACCGGTACCGTCTGTTCGTCGCCCGTGGGGGTGAGCTGCTGTACAGCCAGCGGAAAATAAGCCTTGTAGTCGCGGTCGAACGCCAGAAAGTCGTAGGTGCGCTGCTGGAACCAGTGCCCGCAGAGCAGGAAAAAGATCAGCCCCGCCACCGAGTCGAAATAGCCGGCCCCGCCCAGCACCAGTACCTCGTAGGCACCGCGCCCGTAGGCCACCAGAATCCCCAGCAGGATCGGCACGTCGATGTTGATGAGGCCGTGGCGCAGGCTGCTCCAGACCGATTTGAAGTAGCCCGACCCAGCATAAAAAACCACCGGCGTTGCCAGAATCAGGTTGATGAGTCCGAACCAGTGCCGAAACGCCGGATCGTCGAGGCCCAGGTATTCGGGAAAGCTGAACAGCATGATGTTGCCCGCCCCAAAGCCGGCCACTGCCAGGCGATAAAGCAGGGCGCGGTTTGTGGTGCGTTTGCCTGCCTGCACCACATCGGTCAGGCTGAGGAGCGGCTCGTAGCCGAGGGCCGTGAGCTGTTCGGCCACCTGGCGCAGGGTCAGCTGCGCCGGGTCGAAGACCAGCTGCACCTGTTTCTTCAGAAAATCGACGCGCGTTTGTGAAATGGCGGGTTCGATGCGGTAGAGGTGCTCGAGGAGCCACAGGCAGGCCGAGCAGTGAATGGCCGGTACAAAAAACGTAACGTGGGCCACCGTATCGCTCCGGAAGTCGAGCAGCTGGGCGGCAATGTCGGGGTGGTCGAGGCTGGCAAACCGGTCGAGGGCGGGGGCAATGGCTGCCCGGCCGGGGGCGTCGCCCTGGCTCAGCTCGTAATACTGGCAAAGCTGGCTGGCGCTCAGCACCGAATACACGGTCTGGCAGCCCAGGCAGCAAAACGCTTTGTCGTCGATGAGGAGCGGGTCACTGCCCGGGGGGCAGTCGGTGCCGCAGTGGTAGCAGCGGGCTGGAGCGGATGAAACGGGGATCATGCGGGCCAAAAGTTTGGCAAAGGTGTTTTGGTGCGCTGCCCGACCCGCTGACGTAAATCAGCCCGAGGCCTGATTCTGGTCGCTTAGCCGCCTGGTCAGCGCACCGATTTTTGCGGTGTTGCTGCCCACCAGCCGGGCGGCCCCGCTCCATGACTGCTTCCCTTACTGCCAAATACAACGTGGCTGGTCCGCGCTACACCAGCTACCCGACCGTACCCTTCTGGAATACAGTGGCTTTCTGTCCGTCGGGCTGGCAGCAGCGCCTGACCACCGCCTTTGCCGAGAGCAACTACACCAACGGTATCAGCCTGTACATCCACCTCCCGTATTGCGAAAGCCTCTGTACGTTCTGCGGCTGCAACAAGCGCATTACCCGCAACCACGGTGTCGAAATACCGTATATCGACACCGTGCTGGCCGAGTGGGCGCTGTATTGTGCGTGGTTTCCGGAGCGGCCGCGGCTGGCCGAGCTGCACCTGGGCGGAGGAACGCCCAGCTTTTTCGCGCCTGCCCAGCTGAAACGGCTGCTGGATGGCCTGATGGCGCTTGCCGATCCGGTCGAATGGCCCGATTTTGGCTGGGAGGGGCACCCCGGCAATACCACCCCCCAGCATCTGCAGGTTTTGTTCGATGCCGGCTTTCGGCGCGTCAGTTTCGGCGTGCAGGACTACGATCCGGTGGTGCAGCGGGCCATTCACCGGCGGCAGTCGGTCGGGCAGGTGCAGGCCGTTACGGAGAAGGCGCGGGCCATTGGCTATACGTCTGTCAGCCACGACCTGGTGTATGGGCTGCCGTTTCAGCAAATCGCGTCGATCCAGACCACCATCGGGCACACCCTGCGCCTGCGCCCCGACCGGCTGTCGCTCTACGGCTACGCCCACGTGCCGTGGGTGAAGGGTACGGGGCAGCGCGGCTTCCGCGAGGCCGATCTGCCTACGGGTTCCGAGCGACTGGCGCTCTACGATGCCGCCCGCAGCCAGCTCACGGAGGCTGGCTACCACGAAATCGGCCTGGATCATTTTGCGCTGCCGGCCGATCCGCTCTGGCAGGCTGCGCAGGCGGGTACGCTGCATCGTAACTTCATGGGGTACACCACCAGCCGCACGCAGGTGCTTATCGGGCTGGGCGTTTCGGCCATCAGCGACGTGGGCACGGCGTTTATGCAGAACGAGAAAGCGATAGAAGCCTATCAGGCGCGGGTGGCACGGGGCGAACTGCCCGTGATGCGGGGGCATCTGCTCACCCCGGCCGATCGCCGGGTACGGCGCCAGATTATGGGGTTGATGTGCCGCTTTCGCGCTCCGTTGCTGCGCAACGACCTGACAGATGCGGAGTGGGATGCCCTGATCCAACGCCTTGAGCCATTCCGGGTCGATGGCCTGATCGACTATTCGGCGTCGGAACTGCGCGTTCTGCCGGCCGGTAAACCCTACGTGCGTACCATCTGCATGGCGCTCGACCGCTACCTGATGGCGAAGCCCGCGGGTACTCCGCTCTTTTCCCAGACCGTCTGAGGCTAGAGGGCCGTGTAGGTAAACGTCAGGGTGGTGGTGTAATTGCCGGCTGGTTTCAGGAAAGCCGAGGGCGTGATGGTGCGGTAGCGGATCACCATCAGCGCATTGGTCAGCGCCGATAGCGCCGTACCGGTTGCCAGTACCTGATTGGTTGTGTTCAGCTGAATCTCGGGACGGCTACTCAGGCTGATTGGCCGCACGCCCAGGGCCGAGACCGGAATGGTGTTGACGCCCGCGGTCAGGTCGCCGGAGGCCCGCACCTGAATAGACCAGCTTAGCCCCAGCGATACGGTGAGCTGCAGGGTATTGTGATCCAGCTGGATGCCGTTCTGGTAATCGGCCAGGGTGGTGAACGCCAGGGTAGGATTGCTCAGAATCGTGATGCCAAGCGCCGTGGGGGCAGCCTGGGGGCCGTCGGGTAGGTCGGCCATGGGGGCAACGTAGGGCTGGGCAAATCCCTTTGCCGCCACGAGCAGTAAAGCCAGGCATAGAAACCGACGGAGACTAGTCATACTACTTAAGCGTTGTTTCGAGTTCGGCCACTTTCAGCGGCAGCGACGGACCACTGTCCAGAATGGCGACCACCAGGTAATTGCCTTTTGGCAGCGTTGCCGGCACCACCGCACTAACCCGAATGGCATCGTTGGGCATGGTATTGACGGGCACGGGGGCGGCTTTCACTTCCTGCATGGTGTCCTGATTCAGGTATTCCAGGCGCAGGTTGCTTTCGAGCAGGGTGCCGCCTTTGTTCTGCACCAGCACCACCAGCTGCTGCTCTTTCCCCCGGGTCAGCACCGACATGTCGGCAATGGCAATATCCGGGCCAGCGCTCTCGGCCGGGGTCAGATACAGATGAATGCCGATTTCGCCCCGGATAACGACCTGCGATGTGGCATTCGGCCCCATCCCCTCGCGCTCATTGATCTGGGTAAGCAGGAGCATACCGTGCCGGATGCCCTGCCGGGTGGCATCGGGCGTCGGGCGCATCGTAACCAGCACATCCTTTTTTTCGCCGGGCCCCAGTTCGATGACCGAAGGCGATACCTGTACCATGGCGCAGCAGGAAGCCGGCAGGGTGCCGGCCGGAAAAAACTGTTTGTTGCCCGTCGAATCCCGACGCCAGTCGGCGCAGCCGGCCTGCAGAACCAGCCGTCTGGGTTCGGTATTGGTGATGTGCACCACCTGCGTCTGATCGCCGGGTTTGTGCTGTTCAAAGTAAAGCCGGACAGGGGAGGCCTGAAACCCCACCTGGGCCCAACCGTCGAAGAAGACGGTCAGACCCAGCAGGATAACAAGCCCGCTACGGCTGAGCAGGGGGCGGAAATGCATGGCGCGGACGAAAGAAAGCAGCGGCTAGTGGGCCGAAATGGAATAAGTCAGCGTGGCGATGTAAGCACCGGTCGGTACGTTGTAGTCCGACGAGCCGGCTACCATCGAATACTTTACATCGTAGGCTTTGGCCAGACCGGCGGTGGCATTCGTAATGAGCAGCTGGTCGGAGCTCGACATGGTCAGTGCCGTTGTAAAGGTGTTGGCCAGCGTTGGCGATGCCTGTACCCGCAGATTCGCGATCGGAATGCTGCTGCCAGCTGCCGTCAGTGTTCCTACCAGATCACCGTCTGATTTGACCTTGATGTCGAAAGCCCGGTTGCTGTTGGCCACCAACTGTGCCGTAGCCGTGAATGTGCTGCCATTGGCGAGGTCGGTAACGCTGCCGAGCGAGAGGGCCACGGCCGGGTTGGCTACCTGCAGCGCCAGTACATCGGCCACGGTAACCGTAACGATGGCGTTGCCGCTGGTCAACTGGGCCTGAGCCGCAGGGGCCGAAAAGGCTAATCCGGCGAATGCCAGCGCCGTAATGCCAAGGATCGATTTGATTGATGTACGCATAGCTTATCTAGAAAATGTGTGAACATGAAAAGAATGATTTACTAGATTAATGCATACCAAAAACTGTGCAATTGGTGTGTAAAAAAATAAATAAATGACATAAAAAAAGTTGCTTCTATATATGGAGTTTATTTTAAGAAAATTTGAAAATAGCTGATCGTTCGATTGGCTAACCTTTTGCAGTGGTCTGATGGTTATGTGCTGCTAAACCCTTGGGGGTTAGTTTGTTCAATGCAATACATGAACATCTACGCCATTATGAGACTAGTTCATCTGTTCATCGGAAGCAGATATAAATCTGCATATAGCTGGCGTTTTGTTTTTGTTATACAGGCGCTTTTTTGGGTAGCCAGCGCGCAAAAAAGTCGGGCGCAGTATATAAAAAGTACACTGCTCCGGGATACGGTTTCGGCCGCGGTTGGTGCTACCTTTATTAATCGGCTTACGGTGCAGAACGTGGGTGCGGAACCGCAGACGATTCGCCTGTCGCTGCGGCTGCCCCGTGCTGTTCAGCTGGTATCGAGTGTACCCGACGCCCGGCGATTGGCCCCGGGCGAAACCACGACCGTGCTGCTGAAAGGGCTCGTCAGTCAGGCCGTCGCGGCCGGTGCCGAGCCCATCGATCTGACCGTTTACGACGATGGGGGCGGGCAGCGAAGCTTTCGGTTCTGGGTTCAGGTTGTTGGCAGGCGGCAGGCCGCCGTAACCCTCTCGCAGCCCGAAGAAACGCTGGTGCTGCTGGCCGCCGGCGAACCCGGGCGCCTGCCCATTCGGCTGGTACATAATCGGCCCACATCGGCCCGCTACACAATCGATATAGCCTCGATGCCGGAAGGGCTCAACCGGGCGGGCATGCCCCTGCCGGTGCTGCTTCGATCGGGTCAGGATACGAGCCTGTATATACCCCTGCGGCCGCTGGTGCGCTGGTCGGTCGACTTGCCCTATGAGCTGGTGGTGACGCTGCGCGACGGGCAGGGCCAGATTACGGGCTCACTGATGTACCGGCTGGTGGTAGCCACCGACCAGAAACGATACGTGGCGGGTTACGACGATCGGCAGCCCGGCTATGGGGTAGCAACGGCCCTGGCCCGCAACAACACGCAGCAGTGGGCCCGGGAACTGCGGGTCTGGGGCATCGACTCCATCGGCCGGGCGCAGCTCGACTTTCAGCTCAACTACCTCAATTACGGCTCCGACCACATCCAGCAACTGCAGAACTCCTACGTGGGTCTGACGGCCCGGCGGCTGGCGGCCCGGTTGGGTACGCTCTACGATTACCACGAACTCCCGCTGTTCGGCCGGGGGCTGCGCGTGGCCCTGGGCGACGCGCGCGAACAACTCACCCTGTGGGCCGTAAACCCCAATCCCAACTGGCTTCAGACGGCCGGCGACGCCTGGACGGGCAACGTCTTTTCGGCCCGTTACGATCGGCAGCTCGATCGCCTGCCGGGGGCCAGCTATGCCCTGAGCAGTAGTTTTTTCACGCAGCAGATTACGCACCGCGCCGGCTGGCTGCACTACGGCAGCTTCCGGTACGATGCCGGCGAACACCACCGGGTGCAGCTGTTGCTGGGCCAGAGCAGCGAGTTTGCCCGCCAGCGTCCCGACCGCGCGGCCACCCATGGCTGGGCGGGGCAGCTTCACTACACCTACCAGCAGGAGCGGTTCAGTGCGCAGGTGCGGGCCTACAAAAGCAGTCCGGCTTATTCGGGTATTCAGCGGGGGGCTACGCTGCTCTACGGTCAGTTGTTCTGGGCACCGACTCCCCGCACCAACCTGCTGGCCCGGCTGAATTACATCGACTACGACCGGCTGGTGTTCAGCAGTCCGGTCGATGCCCGGCGGGTTGGCTACGGCAATGTGGTGGCCGAAGCCGGAGTCACGCAGCGAGTCGGCAGTCTGATGCTCGGATTGCGTCCCTATTATTTTGCGCAGCACGACCGCAACAGTCCGGGCAGTCAGCGCACTGAATCGTACCGGCTGGTGCCCAATGTAGCGGTGTACCGGGGAGCCGGGCAGCATATCGACTTCTCGTATGATCTGGGCCTGCTCTATAACCGATCTGAACCGGGCGCGTCGGGCTATCGCAGCGAGCGCTTCACGGTTATGGCGCAGGTTGGCGCATTCAGCCTGCTGGGCTACCTGCAGCGGGGGCCTTATTACCTGTTCGACCTGCAAAACCGCAACCCGGCCGATCTGCGGCTGCTGTCGATTACGCCGACCTACGCCATGCAGTGGCGGCAGCTGCGGGGCTCGGTCGGGCTTAGCTACAGCCACAGCGAAACGACCAACGAGTCGCGCTACACGGCCGTAGGGCAGGTGTTCTACGATGTAACGCCTACCCTGACGCTGAACCTCACGGGAAGCGGCAGCCCCTATGCCGAGCGGCCCGAATACGCGTTCAGCCAGTATCGGCTCGAAGTCAGCAAAACGTTTCGCAAGTCCCGGGGGCGCCGGAACGGGCAACTGGACTTGACGTTTTATCAGGACCTGAATGGCAACGGGCGTCGCGAAACCGGCGAACCCTGGATGGACAGCCTGCTGGTGCGGGTAAACGGCAACACCCTGTTTACCAACAGCCGGGGGCGCATCAGCTACCGGCATCTGCCGCCGGGTCTGTACCACGTTTCGACGCTCTGGGCCAGTCGCGTTGGCGACCCGGTGCTGTTCGATCAGACGCTGCCCGTGAGTGGCCCGGTGAGTCGGGAGGTGCCGCTGGCCCGCACGTTTGGGCTGCGCGGTCGGCTGCGCTGCCAGCAGCCGGCGGGCAGTTACGCCAGTGAGCCCTGCCGGTACGATCGGTTTCTGGTCGAGGTGTATGGCCATACCGACCAGCAGCGGCTGGCGTCGATCGGACCCCAGGCCGATGGTCAGTTTCTGTTTCATCTGCCCGCCGGGCGCTATACGGTACAGGTGCAGGACTGCAGCCGGCTGCCGCGCGTGCTGGTCAAATCCATAACGGTCGACCTTGGTGGGCAGGAATCGTCCTCACCGCTCGAGCTGCCTGTCGAAGGCGTTGGCCGGCCGGTTGAGGTTCGGCGCTTTACCAGGCGATAAGACCCCTGACTGTTCGAACGAAAAAATGGGTAGCTTGCCCGTTCATAAACCCCCTGAACCAATGCACTACCCGAAACCTGTTACCCTGTTAGTCAGCCTGATTGGGCTGCTGTTTTTCTGCTCAGCGGCCTGGGCAACCGTTCCCGCGGTGGGGCGCACGCAACGGATCGCCGACTGGCAGCGCGCCAAAGAGTACACCAAAGAGTATCTGGATGCCATGCCCGAAGACGGTGTCAACTTTAAGCCGACGCCCGAGATTCGCTCGTTTGCCGAACAGATGCTGCACCTGGCCAACGCCAATTACAACTTTGGCGCACTGGCCTCGGGCAAGGCCAGCCCCATGCAGGGCAAGAAAATGGAGGAAATGAGCGAGCTGAAAACGAAGGCCGCCCTGACCAAAGCGGTCATGGACAGCTACGACTTCGTGCTGGCCGGCCTCAACGACCTGAGCGACGCGCAGCTGGCCGAAACCGTAAAGATGGGCCCCCGCGAAATGACCCGCGAGGTGGTGCTCGACAAAGCCTTCGAGCACCAGACGCACCACCGGGGTCAGACAACGGTCTACATCCGGCTGAAGGGTGTCAAACCGCCCAACGAAAAGCTGTTCTAGACCAATCCGTAACCAGCCCCTGCCCACAGCAGGGGCTTATTTTTGGGCAGCCAGCCCGTCGAGCAGGTAGTCGAGGCCGTTTAGTCTGATGTCGTAAAGCGTTTGCAGCAGTAAGCCAAGTTTGCCGGCAGGAAGGCCTTTCCGCACAAACCACTCGAGGTAAGGCATGGGCAAACTCCGCAGGAGTTGGTCTTTGTGTTTGCCGTAGGGCATCCGGTAGTGGAGCAGCTCGCGCAGCAGTTCGGGGTTGCCGGTTGGTTGTTGATCGGTCATGGGGTCGGGCTTAGCGCGGACACTGGAATTGCCGGATCGTGTCGGCGGTGAAGGGTGGGTTGGCGCCCTGCTGCGAAACCACGTAGGCCCCCGCAGCACAGGCAAAGGCCAGGGTTTGCCGGGCCGGGGCACCCGCCAGCAGCTGATGCAGCAGGCCCGCCAGAAACGCATCGCCCCCGCCAATGGCATCGACCACCGGAACGTCCATCGCCGGCTGCTGTACAAAACCCCGCTTGTCGAGCAGGGCCGCCCCCCGGTTGCCCAGCGTTACGCACAGCACGTCGAGGCCGTAGCGGGCGTGTACCTGCCGCATGGCCTGCTCCAGATCGGTTTCGTAGTCATACCAGCCCGAGAGCTCGACCAGTTCATGCTCGTTCAGTTTGGCGATGTCGGCCTGCCGGATCAGCAACTCGATAGTATCCTGATCGTCGTAAGGCTGGCGCAGGTTCAGATCGAAAACCGTGCGGGGCGCGTCGGCCAGCAGCGCCAGCAGGGTATCGTGGCTACAGGCGTTGCGGGCCGTGAGGCTGCCGTAAACAAACAGATCCGACCGGCGTACGAGACTGCTCAGCGCGGGCGACCACTCGATGTAATCCCAGGCGGCCGGCTGCGATACGGTGTAGAGCACTTCCTGACTGGCCGAAACCGCAGCCCGGGCCTGTCCGGTCGGGTAGTGGGGGGTGGTCTGGATAAAATCCGTTGAGAGGCCCCGTCTGCTCAGAAACGCGAGCAGTTCGGTGCCGGGCGTGTCGGTGCCCACACAGCTGATGAGTCGGGTGTCGAGGCCAAGGCTATGCAGACTGGTGGCCAGGTTCATGGGGGCTCCGCCGGGTTGCCGCGTACCGGGTAGCAGGTCCCAGAGCATTTCGCCGAAGCAGGTGATGAGTGCAGACATGGCTGGTATAAGACAAAAAGCCAGCCGATGGTTCCGCCTGAAAACAGGGCCATGGCCGTCCTAGAAAGAGGAAGCCCCGCCCGACTTACTCAGTGGGGCGGGGCTTCCGGAATGGCTCTCTGGTACGGGCAGCCGTTCAGGCTAGGGCTGCTGACGGCGCAGCGGAAGCCCGTTGACAAGGGTGTTGAGCAGCTTTTTCTGCTGTAACTCATAGACATACTCCCAGAACATGACGCCCGCCAGCCCCCTGCGTTTGACGAAGTCGATGCGCGAGGCAAACGTTTCGGGATCGGCGTAGGAAATAAAGGTATGGCTCGTTGGATTCCAGAGGTAGGGCGACTTGGCGTCGTCGTCCCAGTAGCGGGTAAAGCCGTTTTTGTTGATATACTGATCGACCAGTACGTCGTAACCAATAAAATCATGCTTCCCGGTCGAGGGCTGGTAGAGGCCCCGGTTCTTATCGGCTACGTCGTGCCAGCCCCGGCCGTAGAAGGGGAGGCCCAGCACGATTTTGCTCACCGGCACACCCGCCCGGATGTGACCTTCCACGCCGTCGGCCATGCTGTTGCGCGACTGATTGCCCGACTTCGACTGGTACAGATTGCTGTGATGCCCCGTCACCTTGTCGTTGCCGTGGTAAATGTCGTAGGTCATGATGTTGACGAAGTCGAGGTACTGCTGCGCTTTCCCCAGTTCGGTATGGTTCACAAAGGCCGTATCGACGCCGGTTGCCGTAGTCAGCAGGTAGTGGTTGGCACCGGTACGCCGGTCGCGCTGTCCCTGCTCGTCGAGGCCCGCGCGCAGGGCTTTAAACAGCAGCGTATAGTTCTGTTTGTCTTCGGGGCGGTAGATATTGCCCGCGCCCGGTTGCGCCGGGTACTCCCAGTCGATGTCGATGCCGTCGAGTTTGTGCTTGCGCAGCACGGCCAGGCAGCTTTTGGTAAAAAGCGAACGGGCGGCCTCGTCGAGCGCCACGTTCGAGAAGTATTTGCACCCGCCCCAGCCGCCAATCGAGATCAGGATTTTAAGGTCTTTGTTGACCGACCGCAGCGATGTAAGAGCCGCCAGGTTGGCCGAGTCCTTAGCCGTCAGCGGGGCCAGTTCGCCATTGGCCGCCGGCTCGGCAAAGGCGTAGTTGATGTGGGTCATTTTCTGGGCTTCGACCTGTTCTTTGGTCCAGCCGCTGCCCGTAAGGTAGCCAATGATAACATAACCGGCTGGTTTGGCGGGTTGCGCCCGCAGGCTGGGTCGTACGGTCAGGATACCGGCCGCCAGCAGGCCGATCGTGAGCAATCGATTCATGAATGTTTGGGGTCGTTAGGCACTGGAACGAAACTGAAAGGCCCGCAGGACGGGCGGCAAAAGGTACGACTAAGTTTTTAAAAAATTTTAATAAGAAGAAGCAAATAGTCTGAACGGTTGGGTTTCGGTTCAGTCAGGCTCTGGCGTGATGCACTAGAGGACTTTTCGGGATAATCAGTACCAGCCGCCGGGCGGTAAGTGAAACGTGCCGGACCAGGCTTTTGTGGAAAATAGTGTCGAGGAATGTTCGGTCTTGGTGAGCCAGCACAAGCATATCGGGCTGATGCCGCTGCACGTAGGCTTCGAGGCAACCCGGCACCGAATCATAGGCCAGATGCTGAAACGTCAGGCGGTCGGCGGGCATGGCCTGCTCGAACGCCTGGATGAAGGCTTCCGAAACCGTCAACGCGGCCTCATCGGGTGGCGAAACGTGCACGACCTCCAGCCGGGCATGGAGCAGACTGCTCAGGTTCAGCAATCGATGAATGCAGCTGAACTCGTTGCCGCGCAGGTCGGCGAAGTAAGCAATAGAGTGGATAGGCTGAAGCGATACAGGACCGGGTATAATCCAGAGCGGGCGGCTGACCCGTTGGGCGACCCCCGACGTCACGGAGCCAATGCAGCGCTGCCAGCGGGTAGTGGCTCCCGTGGTACCCATGATGATGCCGGCGCAGATAGCGGTTTCTGCTTCGTGCAGGATGGTATCGACCACCGGCCCCACCCGCACATCGGTCTCAAACGGAACGTCCAGATACCCCTGCTGCCGGCGGTAGTGCTGAACGGTGGCTGCGCATTCGGCCATGGCGGTTTGCATCTGATCGAAGAGCAGGCTTCCCCGAATCGGCTCGTCGAGCAGGGGCATGACTCCGGCGGGGATAGGTGGGGCGGGGGCAACGACATGGAGCAGCAGGAGTTGCGCCCCGAGCCGGCGGGCCAGATCGAAACCAAAATAAACGGACGGATAGGCCAGGGGGCCAAAATCGACAGGGATCAGGATCGTTTGCATCGGAGACGGATTGTATCGGCAAAGATTCCGTTCCGATCGGTGATCCAAACTGCGCCCTGTCAATTGGCACGATGATTTACCGCAGCAAACCAGCCGAATCGATGGTATTTTCCATGAACAGATTAACGTCTATAAACTAGACAATTTGTCTGTAGAAAAGACCATTTGTGTGTTTGTTTTTGCGTGATTGATTAATGGTAATATGAAAACCTCTGCAACCAAAAAACAACGAGGAGGCCTTGAATACGGGTTTGTGAATCAATGGCGTACCCTTGGCAGGTTTTTTTTGGGAGATAACTACTTGGCGTGAATAAGTAGGCAGGAGCGGGCAAATGTTCAATTTTATTTGAACGATGTAAAAAAATGAAAACTAGTAATAAACTGGTATCAGGTTTGTACGCAATTAAGGTGACTGTACTTAATCAATTGAAGTGGTTTGCCAACGAAGTCAATGAACCGATATCCGCTCCATACATGACCAACCAATACGCCCTAGTTCATCCCGTCGAACACCTCCGTCTCGACTAGTTTATCAATCCGTTTTGTCTGCTCCCTGGTCTGACCCTTTACGGGTCAGTGGCTACGCCATTGTCTCTGCGGAAACAGCGTAGTCTGCACAGCACGCTTTGGGCTGTGTTCGTCAATCGGCACCGTAAGTCGCATCTGGCTGGGGTTTGCCCGACGGCGACTCGCCCTGCCAACAGCCCTTCACGGTCTGTTGTGCGGTCGGAAAAAACGTACCTCTTCCCATCACGCTTTTATTATTCTGTTATGCCTCCACAAGTACGAATCGGTTGGCTCGTTCGCCTGATAACCGAAATCAACAGCTGGCTGAATGCGGTATTATCGATAGGGCGCTACAGGCGGGCGGCCTGGCTGGTCAATGTGCCGATGAAGCTAATGCTGGTCTGTTTATCAGGCCTGATAAGCCTGACGGCCGGCGCCCAGACACCCTACGTGTCGCTGGGTGTCTCCGTCAATTCTACGCCCAGCAGCTACACCCAGACCTTTGATGGATTGCCCTCAACGGGTAGCCTGTCGATCGACTTGACCGGTGCCCTGTCGGCACCCGGCCTCGACGGGCTGTACACCAACCAGCTGCTCACGCAGGTCTCGGTCGGCGCTCCCAACGTAGTGGGTGTGGTGCCGCTGTCGGGGCAGTATAGTTTTGGGGCGTCGGGCAGTACAGATCGGGCGCTGGGCTCGAACTCAAACCTGACGAATGCGCTGGTAAAGCCGATCCGCTACGGGGTCCTGATCCGGAACACGACCGGGCAACCCTTGCAGAGTCTGGGTATAAGCTATACGGGCGAACAGTGGTACCGCGACGGAGATGGGGCGGCACAGAAGCTGACTGTCGATTATGTACGTCAGGATGCCTCGTTTGGCCTCGTGAATACACTGAGCCTGCTGGTGGGTGATTTGCTGGGCACATCATACGTTAGTGTACCAGCGCTCGATTTTACCAGTCCCAACAACTCGGGTGGCACTACGGTGCTCGATGGAACACTGCCTGCCAACCGAAGCGTGATCAACGGCGTCATCAACCTGACGACGCCACTGGGTGTAAATGAATACATTCTGCTGCGGTTTACTGACGTGAATGATGCCGAAACCGGCGCGTTAGACCTGTTAGATACCGATCACAGCCTGGCCATCGACGACCTGACGGTCCTGGCAACACCTGTGGCGGGCGCACCGGTACTGTCTGGTGTGAGCATACCGTCGCCCCAGACAGCCACCGTCGGGCAACTCTACAGCACGACGGTGACATCGGCTTTCTCCGATCCCACGGCAGGCGACGTACTGACGTATTCGGCCGCCGGCCTGCCTACGGGTATTGTGATGAACCCCGTAACGGGTGTCATTGCGGGTACGCCCCTGACGGCCCTGACCTCGCCGGCCACCGTGACCGTCACGGCGACGGACGTAATTGGCTCGAGCGTGAGCACGACCTACCTGCTGAATGTAGTAAATAATGCGGCCCCGACGCTGACGGCCAGCACGATCCCCTCTCCGCAGACGGCGGTGGTGGGTCAACTCTACAGCACCACGGTGGCCCAGGCTTTCACTGATGCCAACGGCGATGTGCTGACCTACTCCGCGGCTGGTCTGCCCACCGGTATTGTCATCGCACCGGTCACCGGCATCATCGCCGGCACGCCCCTGACGGCCCTGACCTCACCAACTACTGTGACCGTCACGGCCACCGATCTGCTGGGGGCCAGTGTGAGCACGACCTACCTATTGAACGTGGTAGCGGCCAACGTCGCTCCAGCGCTGACGGCCAGCACGATCCCCTCTCCGCAGACGGCGGTGGTAGGCCAGTTGTACAGCACTTCGGTGGCGCAGGCTTTCACCGACGCCAACGGCGATGTGCTGACCTACTCCGCGGCTGGGCTGCCCACGGGCATTGTGATCGCGCCCGTCACCGGCATCATCGCCGGCACACCCCTGACGGCCCTGACCTCGCCAACCACCGTGACCGTCACGGCGACCGACCTGCTGGGGGCCAGTGTGAGCACGACCTATCTATTGAACGTGGTAGCGGCCAACGTAGCTCCAGCGCTGACGGCCAGCACGATCCCCTCTCCGCAGACGGCGGTGGTGGGTCAACTCTACAGCACCACGGTGGCGCAGGCTTTCACCGACGCCAACGGCGACGTGCTGACCTACTCCGCGGCTGGATTGCCCACCGGTATCGTGATCGCACCGGTCACCGGCATCATCGCCGGCACGCCCCTGACGGCCCTGACTTCGCCAACTACTGTGACCGTCACGGCCACCGATCTGCTGGGGGCCAGTGTGAGCACGACCTATCTATTGAACGTGGTAGCGGCCAACGTAGCTCCAGCGCTGACGGCCAGCACGATCCCCTCTCCGCAAACGGCGGTGGTAGGCCAGTTGTACAGCACTTCGGTAGCCCAGGCCTTCACCGACGCCAACGGCGACGTACTGACCTACTCCGCGGCTGGCCTGCCCACCGGTATCGTCATCGCGCCCGTCACCGGCATCATCGCCGGTACGCCCCTGACGGCCCTGACTTCGCCGGCCACCGTGACCGTCACGGCCACCGATCTGCTGGGGGCCAGCGTGAGCACGACCTACCTGCTCAACGTGGTAGCGGCTAACGTCGCTCCAGCGCTGACGGCCAGCACGATCCCCTCTCCGCAGACGGCGGTGGTGGGTCAACTCTACAGCACCACCGTAGCCCAGGCCTTCACCGACGCCAACGGCGACGTACTGACCTACTCCGCGGCTGGTCTGCCCACAGGTATTGTCATTGCACCGGTCACCGGCATCATTGCCGGCACGCCCCTGACGGCGTTGACCTCGCCAACTACCGTGACCGTCACGGCCACCGATCTGCTGGGGGCCAGCGTGAGTACGACCTACCTGCTCAACGTGGTAGCGGCTAACGTAGCTCCAGCGCTGACGGCTAGTACGATCCCCTCTCCGCAGACCGCCGTCGTGGGCCAGTTGTACAGCACTTCGGTAGCCCAGGCCTTCACCGACGCCAACGGCGATGTGCTGACCTACTCCGCGGCTGGATTACCCACCGGCATCGTCATCGCACCGGTCACCGGCATCATTGCCGGCACGCCCCTGACGGCGTTGACCTCACCAACTACTGTGACCGTGACGGCCACCGACCTGCTGGGGGCCAGCGTGAGCACGACCTACCTGCTCAACGTGGTCAACAGCGGAGCGCCGGTACTGACGGGTGTGGGCATTCCCTCGCCCCAGACGGCGGTGGTGGGCCAGCTCTACAGCACTTCGGTAGCCCAGGCCTTCAGCGATCCCACGGTGGGTGATGTGCTCAGCTACACAGCCGCCGGTCTGCCCACAGGTATCGTCATCGCGCCCGTCACCGGCATCATCGCCGGTACGCCCCTGACGGCGCTGACTTCGCCAACTACTGTGACCGTGACGGCCACCGACCTGCTGGGGGCCAGCGTGAGCACGACTTACCTGTTGAATGTGGTCAACAGCGGAGCGCCGGTGCTGACGGGGGTGGGTATCCCGTCTCCGCAGACGGCGGTGGTGGGTCAGCTCTACAGCACTTCGGTGGCCCAGGCCTTCAGCGATCCCACGGTGGGTGACGTACTCAGCTACACAGCCGCTGGGCTGCCCACGGGCATTGTCATTGCACCGGTTACCGGTATCATCGCCGGCACACCCCTGACGGCGTTGACCGATCCGCAGACTATCACGGTAACAGCGACCGATCTGCTGGGGGCCAGCGTGAGCACGACCTACCTGCTCAACGTAATCAACAGTGGGACCCCGGTGCTGACGGGTGTGGGCATTCCCTCGCCCCAGACGGCGGTGGTGGGTCAGCTCTACAGCACTTCGGTAGCCCAGGCCTTCAGCGACCCCACGGTGGGTGATGTGCTCAGCTACACGGCTGCCGGTCTGCCCACAGGCATTGTGATTGCACCGGCCACCGGCATCATCGCCGGCACGCCATTGACGGCCCTGACCTCTCCAACCACCGTGACCGTGACGGCGACGGATCTGCTGGGCGCCAGCGTGAGCACGACCTATCTATTGAACGTAGTCAACAGCGGAGCACCGGTGCTGACGGGCGTGGTCATACCCTCTCCGCAGACGGCGGTGGTGGGTCAGCTCTACAGCACCTCGGTAGCCCAGGCCTTCAGCGACCCCACGGTGGGTGATGTGCTCAGCTACACGGCTGCTGGATTGCCCACGGGTATTGTCATTGCACCGGTTACCGGTATCATCGCCGGCACGCCCCTGACGGCGTTGACCGATCCGCAGACTATCACGGTGACGGCCACCGATCTGCTGGGGGCCAGTGTGAGCACGACCTACCTATTGAACGTGGTAGCGGCCAACGTAGCTCCAGCGCTGACGGCCAGCACGATCCCCTCTCCGCAGACGGCGGTGGTGGGCCAGCTCTACAGCACCACGGTGGCCCAGGCCTTTACTGACGCCAACGGCGACGTACTGACCTACTCCGCGGCTGGTCTGCCCACCGGTATCGTGATCGCGCCGGCCACCGGCATCATCGCCGGCACGCCATTGACGGCCCTGACCTCACCAACTACTGTGACCGTCACGGCCACCGATCTGCTGGGGGCCAGTGTGAGCACGACCTATCTATTGAACGTGGTAGCGGCTAACGTCGCTCCAGCGCTGACGGCCAGCACGATCCCCTCTCCGCAGACGGCGGTGGTGGGCCAACTCTACAGCACCACGGTGGCCCAGGCCTTTACCGACGCCAACGGCGACGTGCTGACCTACTCCGCGGCTGGTCTGCCCACGGGCATCGTCATCGCGCCCGTCACCGGCATCATCGCCGGCACGCCCTTGACGGCGTTGACCGATCCGCAGACTATCACGGTGACGGCCACCGATCTGCTGGGGACCAGCGTGAGCACGACGTATGTGCTCAACGTAGTCAACAGTGGGGCCCCGGTGCTGACGGGTGTGGGCATTCCCTCTCCGCAGACGGCGGTGGTGGGCCAACTCTACAGCACCTCGGTGGCCCAGGCCTTCAGCGATCCCACGGTGGGTGATGTGCTCAGCTACACAGCCGCCGGGCTGCCCACGGGTATTGTGATTGCACCCCTGACGGGCATCATCGCCGGCACGCCCCTGACGGCGTTGACCTCACCAACTACTGTAACGGTGACGGCGACCGATCTGCTGGGGGCCAGTGTGAGCACGACTTACCTGTTAAATGTGGTCAACAGTGGGGCACCGGTGCTGACGGGTGTGGGCATTCCCTCGCCCCAGACGGCGGTGGTGGGCCAACTCTACAGCACCTCGGTGGCCCAGGCCTTCAGCGATCCCACGGTGGGTGATGTGCTCAGCTACACAGCCGCCGGTCTGCCCACAGGTATCGTCATCGCGCCCGTCACCGGCATCATCGCCGGTACGCCCCTGACGGCCCTGACTTCGCCAACTACTGTGACCGTCACGGCCACCGACCTGCTGGGGGCCAGCGTGAGCACGACCTACCTGCTCAACGTAGTCAACAGTGGGGCACCGGTGCTGACGGGTGTGGGCATTCCCTCGCCCCAGACAGCGGTGGTGGGCCAACTCTACAGCACTTCGGTGGCCCAGGCCTTCAGCGATCCCACGGTGGGTGATGTGCTCAGCTACACGGCGGCTGGTCTGCCCACGGGCATTGTGATCGCGCCCCTGACGGGCATCATCGCCGGCACGCCCCTGACGGCGTTGACCGATCCGCAGACTATCACGGTAACAGCGACCGACCTGCTGGGGGCCAGCGTGAGCACGACGTATGTGCTGAATGTGCTAGCGGCCAACCTGTCTCCTGTACTGACGGGTGTGAGTATTCCCTCGCCCCAGACAGCCACAGTGGGGGTAAGCTTTAGCCTGGTTACGGCAGCGGCATTCAGTGATCCGAATGGTGATCTGCTGACGTATGCGGTATCGGGTCTGCCAGCTTCACTGACCATCGATGCAACCACCGGGATCATCACGGGGACGCCCAGCTCTACACTTGGAAGTCCCTTCTCCGTTACCGTTACCGCCACGGATCTACTTGGCGGCCTGGTGAATACAGACTTTGTTTTACAGATCCTGAATCCGAATCGGACGCCAGTACTGACGGGTACGACAATTCCGTCTCCGCAGACGGCTACCACCGGGGCTTTTTACACGACGCCTACCGCTCAGGCGTTCAGCGATCCGGATGGCGAAACCCTGACCTACTCCGCCACTGGTCTGCCAACCGGGATGCTGATAGCGCCGGCTACAGGAATCATTTCGGGGGTTGCCAGTAGCACGGTAGGCAGTCCGTTCACGGTGCAGGTAACGGCGAAAGACAAAGCGGGCAGTTCGGTCGGCGCGAGTTATGTGCTCATCGTGGTCAACGCCAACCGGGCACCGGTACTGACGGGGCTGGGCATTATAACCCCCCAGACTGTAACGCTCAACGGATTGTACCGGACCATTACCGCGCAGGCCTTCCGCGATCCCAACGGCGACGTGTTGACCTACTCGGCGACTTCCCTGCCAGCCGGGTTGAGTATCGATCCGCTGACGGGTGTTATATCGGGTCGGCCCACGACGACGGCGGGTAGTCCGTTCACAATCCAGGTAACGGCAAGCGACCCGGCAGGGGCATCGGTGAGCACCCGCTTTGTGTTACGGGTCATCAATGCCAACCAGGCGCCCACACTGACTGGTCTGGGCATCATTACGCCACAGACAACACCCGTCGGGTTTATGTACCGGACCGTTACGGCCCAGGCCTTCCGCGATCCTAATGGCGACGTGCTGACCTACTCGGCGACTTCGCTGCCGGCCGGGCTGAGCATCAACGCCAGTACAGGCGTCATCGCGGGGATGCCCAGCAGCACGGTGGGCAGTCCATTTACGATCCAGGTAACAGCCCGCGATCCGTTTGGGGCGTCGGTCAGCACGAGCTTCGTACTGCGCGTGATAACAGTCAACCTGGCTCCCGTACTGACCGGACTGAACATCATCAATCCGCAGACGGCTGTCGTGGGGCGGCTCTACCGAACCGTTACAGCCCAGGCCTTCCGCGATCCGAACCGGGATGTACTGACCTACTCGGCAACCCCACTGCCGGCCGGGCTAACGATCGATGCAAATACAGGGGTGATATCGGGCGTGCCGACAGCGGCAACGGGTAGTCCGTTCACGGTTCAGGTGACGGCGCGCGATCCAATGGGGGCATCGGTCAGTACAAGCTTTGTATTGAAAATTGTGGTCCTGAACCCCTGATCCGGGTCAATACCAAACAGCATGGGCCGGGCGCCGGACTAACTCCACCAGGGGTTGGTTCGGCGCCCGGCCCGTTTATGAGCTGACGCGCCGATCCGGAACAGGATTGCGCGGGCGCAGCCGGTGATCAAGTCAAATCAAAGATGTATAAAGCGACGCTTTTACATCTTTGTACATGTTTCTTAAATGTGAAAAAAGTGAATCTATTTTGAAAAAAAAGCTAAAAAATTTATTGATATTTTTTTAAGAAAAATGCGTTTTAATATGAAGCTAACTTCTTTAAAATAGGCGTTTTAATGTAAAAAAAGTAGAGTAGTTTGATGGGTCTCGAAATGAAAATTGTCTTTTACGTAGATGCGTGACAATGAGGTGTTCACTAGTCGTGTTTACCAGGTGTTTTAGTAAATCCGTAAAGTGAGTCTTTACGTAAAAAGAGGAGTGCTGTTGCCAGGCCTGCAGGCTGGATTTGTCAGCACATTACTGCCACCGTACCAAAGGATACAGTCACGAATCTATTAACCTGATCCTGTTTGTTTATGGCAGACGCCTACACGTTGTGGTGCGACGTTGACCGAAGCTGGTTCAACTAACCAATCTCCCCTCTATTTATTGCCTGTCAGTCTGGCCCCAACCGGGGTCGGTGGCTGTGTCTTTGCCCAAAGCGCCGAGTACTGCAATCCGAATTGGCGATCGCTGCAGAGCAAGGCTGCGATCGGCCACACCATCCCGCCCATGGTTACCGGGCCGGGAAGCGATTCAGACGCTACGCTCAGACCCATCGCTGCCCACGACCCGACACAGCTGCCTTTACGGTGCCGGCATTACCGCCGGACATGCGCCTGTTTGCTGTTGACTACTCATCTATTTCCCTCTTGTCATGACGACAACATTCTACCGAATTACCGACTGGCTGAATCGACTCGCCGGTGCGGTAACACCCTCCCTGACCAATCCGATTCCGCTGGCACGGGTGCACAGCCACCGCTCGCTGATCGTGGGAGCGCTGCTGATTATGTGTCTATGGCTGCAAAGCCTGACCAGTGTTGCGCAGGACCCGTTTGTTTCGTTGAGCGTGCCGCTCGGTACAACGCCCAGTAGCTTCACCCAGACCTTCGATGGCTTGCCGGCGACGGGCAATATCACCATCGGTGCCACGTTGGGGTCGCTGGTCGGCACAAACGCCAATGGGATTTATACCAACCAGTTGTTGCTGCAAACGTCCACCGGGGCGCCCAACGTCGTTAATCTGGTACCGCTGGCCGGGCAATACAGTTTCGGCCCGTCGGGCAGTACAGATCGGGCACTGGGGTCGAACAGCAACCTGACCAACGCCGTACTGACACCCATTCGCTACGGCCTGCTGATTCGCAACACCACGGGTATGCCCCTGCGGGGCCTGTCGGTGGCGTACACGGGTGAGCAGTGGTACCGCGATGGGGATGGCAGTGCGCAGGTGCTGCAATTCGATTATACCCGGCAGGGGGCCTCGTTTAATCTGCTCAATGCACTGGGGCTGCTCGTTGGCGATGTACTGGGCGCGGCTTACACGCCGGTTGCCGACCTGAATTTTGTGAGTAAGAACAATACCGGCCCCACGGCCATACTCGATGGCAATTCGACTGCCAACCGGTCGAGTCTCAGCGGGATAATTACCTTCAGCACGCCCCTGGGTGTAAACGAATTTGTGTTGCTGCGCTGGTCCGATGTGAACGATGCCGAAGGGCTGCTCGATCTGCTCGATACGGATCATAGTCTGGCCATCGATGACCTGATGGTGACGGCCATTCCCGTCAACCAGGCGCCGGTGCTGACGGGCACGGGCATCACCAGCCCGCAGACGGCTACGGTGGGCGTGGGCTACAGCACGGCTACGGCGCAGGCTTTCCGCGACCCCAATGGCGACGCGCTGACCTACTCGGCCAGCCCGCTGCCCGCAGGGGTGAGCATCAACGCCGGCACGGGCATCATCTCGGGCACACCCAGTAGCACGGTGGGCAGTCCCTTTACGGTTCAGGTGACGGCGCGCGACCCGGCGGGGGCTTCGGTGAGCACGAGCTACGTGCTGAACGTGGTCAACGCCAACCAGGCGCCGGTGCTGACGGGCACGGGCATCACCAGCCCGCAGACAGCTACGGTGGGCGTGGGCTACAGCACGGCTACGGCTCAAGCCTTCCGCGACCCCAACGGCGACGCGCTGACCTACTCGGCCAGCCCGCTGCCCGCAGGGGTGAGCATCAACGCCGGCACGGGCATCATCTCGGGTACGCCCAGCAGCACGGTGGGCAGCCCGCTCTCGGTTCAGGTGACGGCGCGCGACCCGGCGGGGGCCTCGGTGAGCACCAGTTATTTGCTGAACGTAGTACCAGTTACGCCTGTTTGCGGAAGCAATAATGTCGATGGGTCACCTTTGCGGGCTACCATTCCCCTGTTCGACTGCGCGCAGCTTACAACTTCGGGGCGCATCCAGTTCACGGCCACGGGGGGCGACCCACGGGGTGGGCCGGTTGAATTCAAATCCATCGGCATCACCGACTGGACAACCAACTGCAGCGTTGTTGTTGACCGCGAAACCCGGACTGCCTGCGATGCGGCTCCGCTCGAGATTCAGGTGCGGCAACTGGTCAACGGGGTGTACGTCTACGGCAAATCGTACATTTTCAATATCCGGCAGGTATGTCCCATACAGGGGTGCCCCGGTATTCAGCCGGGCAACCGGGCTCCGGTTGTCAACGCGGGGATTCCCGATCAGGTGACCCGGGTTGGGCAGCCGTTCGATTACATTATTCCGCAGAACACATTCTTCGATGCCGACGGCGATCAGTTGCTCTACACGGCTTCACGACTGCCCGATGGCTTCAACTACAGCAGTGGCCGCTTCACGTCGGGGCCCATATCGGTTGCCCAAACCATTTCGGTGACCGTTACCGCCTTCGACAACAGTGGCGGAAGCGCCTTTACCACGTTCCGGATCATCGTTTCCGACAATGGAACGGCGTCGCCTACCTGCGGCAGCAGCAGCCTCGACGGCAGCCCCTTGCGCGCTACGATGCCGGTCTACGACTGCAATCAGCTGACCACGACCGGGGCCATGCGGCTGACAGCAGCTGGTGGTAATGCCCAGGGGGGGACGGTCGAATTTCGCGCCATTGGTGTAACCGACTGGACATCCGCCTGCGCGGTGACAATTGATCAGGGCGCCCGAACGGCCTGCGATGCAGCTCCCATTCAGATCGATGTGCGCCAGCTGGTCAACGGCAGTTACGTATACGGTACGTCTTATACGTTCAATCTGCGACAGGCCTGCCCGGCTGGTTGTACGTACACAAATGCCCGGCAGGCTGCGCCAGAATCCCGCCACGAGAAGCTGGGTGTAGTGGTACTGGGCAACCCAACCCAGCAGGCGTCTGTACAGGTGATGGTCAGCGGAGCCGATGGACAGGCCCTGCGGATGCGGCTGGTCGATAGCCGGGGGCGTCTGGTGAGCGACACCCTGATCGACCGTGCCGACCGCACCCAGGAGCAGACCGTACCGCTGGGCAACGGGCCGGGGCTGTACCTGCTGCGTGTCTCGACAGTCGATCAGACCGAAACCGTAAAGATCATTCGCCAGTAGCCTGACCAGTAAACAGCAGGCCGGGCGTCGGGTCAGCTCCAGAAGGGGCCGATTCGGCGCCCGGCCTGCGTCTGTGTCCGGCTCAGACCTGTTCGGAAGCCGGGTGGGCGGCTGCCGTTTTCTGGAAACTGTAGAGCAGGTAGCCAAGAGCGGGCAGGATCAGTACACTGCCGGCCAGCAGCGCCACGCCCAGCGCATCGATGGTTTTGGCCTGCCCCTGGTGCTGAAGCAGCGAAAGAGAGCCCTGGTGCTTCAGCAGTACGATGTTGGGGAAATGGCGGTAGGTGGTGGTCAGCAGAATCATGGTAATCTGAAAGCCAGCCAGCAGCCGGGCCCGGTAGCGGTCACCGTGAGCCAGCCCATACCACATGACAACCAGCGAAAGGGTGGCGGCCAGGATGGCCAGGCGACCTGCCCAGTGGCCAAATACCCAGTCGATAAGCGGTACGTGATCATGCCAGGCGGCCACGAACACCAGTCCGCCACACGCCACCGCAGCCCCGTTCAGGTATTGCGCCTTGCGGATATAGCGTTGCCGTTCGGCAGGCGATTCGGTATCGCCGATGATGTAAATGGCCGCCAGGTAGCCACAGATGGCCACCGTAAACAACCCGACCGACACCGAGAAGAAACTCAGCCAGCTAAACACATAAGCCGACAGAAAATCGCCCGCCTGCGGATCGATGGTACCGGCCACGGCGCTGGCCGCGATGATGCCCAGAAACAGGGGGGTAATCACGCTGGAGTACATGAAAATCCGGTCGTAAACAACCGCCATACCATCGACCACCGCGTCGTAGTTCCGAAACGTGAAGGCGGTGCCGCGGGCAATGATCCCCAGCAGCATGATCGTCAGCGGGATGTGCAGATGAATAGACACCGTGGTGTAAATAGCCGGGAAACCCACAAACAGAATCACGATGGCAATGATGAGCCACATGTGGTTGGCTTCCCAGATGGGCCCGATGGTCTGGTACATCCGTTTGCGGGTGCTGCGCTTGTTGGCGGCCGACGTAACGAGTTCGACGATACCGGCCCCGAAATCGGCGCCACCCATCAGCAGATACAGCAGGATGGCCGCCCACAGGTAAGCAATGACAACGTAGAGCATGGGATCAGTGGACTGGGTGGAGCGATGGTTCAGACTGGTTGTAGCGTTGCCCCACCATGCGGATCTGCCGGTAGAGCATAAACGTGACCACGAGCGCCAGCGAAACGTAGACGCCCGTGAAGAGGTAGAAAGTGTAGGCAATGCCCGGCATGGGCGTAACGGCGTCGGCCGTGCGCATCACGTTGTAGATAATCCAGGGTTGCCGGCCCACTTCGGTAACGGTCCAGCCGGCTTCGACGGCCAGAAAACCCAGGGGTGTGGCCAGCGCAAACAGGATCAGCAGCCAGCGGCTCGACAGCCAGTGTCGGAACCGCCACCGCCCCAGCAGATACAGCCCGGCCATACCCAGCATAAGCATACCGATACCGACCATGATCTGAAACGCCAGGTGGGTAATAATAATCGGGGGCTGATCGGCCACTGGAAACCGGTCGAGGCCGGTGACTTCGGCATTCAGGTCATCGAACGCCATCAAACTCAGCAGGCCGGGCAGTTCGATGGCGTAGTCGACCGTCTGGGTTTGGGGGTTGGGCAGACCGCCCACCAGCAGGGGCGCACGCCGGCTGGTGTGAAAGTGCGCTTCCATGGCCGCCAGCTTGGCCGGCTGGCGTTTGGCCACGTCTTTGGCCGACAAATCGCCACTGAGGGGCTGCAGCAGAGCTGCCACGCAGCCAAAGGTGGCGGCAATGGAAAAGGCGGTCCGGTGAAAGGCCTCGTTGGTTTTCCGCAGCAGCATGAGTGCATGAATGCCTGCCACGGCAAAGCCCGTTGCCGCAAAAGCCGCAATGGACATGTGGAGCGCTTCGGAAAACCAGGCTTTGTTGACCATGGCCTTCATGGGGTCGATGTTGAGGTATTGCCCATCCACAAAATCGAAACCGGCGGGGCTGTTCATCCAGGCATTGGCCGCTACCACCAGAATACCCGAAACCAGGCCACTGACCCCCACCACTACACCCGTAAACCAGTGAAACCAGGGATGAAACCGATTCCAGCCGTAGAGAAAAAAGCCGAGTGCAATGGCTTCGATAAAGAAAGCGGTTCCTTCGAGCGAAAAAGGCATACCGAAAATGGGGCCGGCATGCTTCATGAAGGTAGGCCAGAGCAGCCCCAGCTCAAACGAAAGAACCGTGCCGGAGACCGCCCCCGTGGCAAAAAAAATCGCCACGCCCTGACTCCAGGCTTTGGCGACGTTCTGGTAGCGCACCTCGCCGGTGCGAACCCAGAAAAAGTGCGACACGGCCATGAAAAAAGGCATGGTCATGCCGATGCAGGAAAAAATAATGTGGAACCCCAGCGAAAGGGCCATCTGCGAGCGGGCCGCCAGAAAATCGTCCATAGCCGTATAAGGTGGTTGGCGTGAGATCAACCGCACCGGCCGAAACCCGCCGGGCGGGAACAGCGCAAAGCTACGACGCGATGCCCAACCAAAACGCTACGAAACAGGGCATTTATAGGACGATTGGGGGGCGCTACCGGTGCAACTCCGTGCTGAACGTCTGGCTGAGCTGATTGACCACATCGGCCGACAGAGGCTTGTTGTGGTAAGCCAGCACATTATTGAAATTGGCGCACCGGGTCCGGTCGATCTGACTGGTCGATGACGTCAGGATAACGACTTTGTTGGTCAGACCCGATGCCTTCATCTGTTCCAGGAAACCCCAGCCGTCGAGTTCGGGCATATTGAGGTCGAGCATGATAACCGCCGGGTTGAGCCGCTGTACCTGCTCGAGTGCCTGTACCGGATTGGTAAAATCGTGCATCTCCATCTCGAACGGCAGTCGTCCGAGTACTTTTCGCAACATGAGGTTACAGATGCTGCTGTCGTCGACGAGCATGATCGTTCGCGTCATACGATTCGTTTGGTGTTAGTCTGGGAAGTCAAATTCGCGGTCAATCTCCTGAATCACCTGTTGCAGCGCCTTATCCAGGTCAGCCGCTGTGGTGGCCAGTGATGGAATAATTTCATCGACAACCTCCTCCGGCGACAGCACATCGGCCAGATAGGCCAGGCTGAGAATCCGCGACAGGGGTTCCCGAATGGTGTGGGTATGCTGGCGGGAAAAAGCCAGCAGCTTGGCATTCTTCTGCTCCAGCTCACGCGTGCGCAGCTGGATAATTGTTTCCTGCGAATCGACGAGCCGGGCAATGGTCCGGTTCCTGTCCTGCAGGTCGAGCAGCGTCTGCTCGATCTCGTGTCGGCGCTGCCCCAGTTCTTCGATCAGCCGAATCGACAGCAGCCGGCCGTACAGCGTTTCGAGTACTACGCGCAGGGTGGGCACATCGGAGGGGTTGAACCGACGATCGGCCCCCGAATACACCGATACGATCATGCCCGAATCGACCGAAAAGCTGGTATGCCAGCTCCAGCGCTCCGTGGGCAGGTCGGGCAGTGTGAACGGGAGCGTGTTCAGGCAATCGTCCGATTCGCCGATGTGGTTGCTGATCGTTGGTACAGGGCGCAGGCGTTGTTCGATTTCGGTTTTCCAGAGCAGGCCACCCGCCCCGGTCTGTACCAGCGAACCCGCCGGCGACAGCGAAAACACGATATGGTAGTCCTGCTGGTAGAAACAGAAGCGGGTGAGCTGGTAGTCGAAGATATACTTGAGCTGCCGTTGCAGGCACTGCCTTACATCGTCCAGCGTAGCCGATCGACTGAGGGTGCCCGAAAGCCGCGACAGGGCTTCGTAAATAATGCGGTACTTGAAATCGAGTGGTGTTGACAAAATCGTTCGTTAGACGTCGATTTCCAGCAGTTCGTTATCGATACGGATACCCGAAATGTCGGCAATCGTGTTGAGCATATTGACCAGGTCAGCCTGCGCCATCAGTTCCTGCACTTCCTGTTCGTCGAAACCGGCTTCGTACAGCGTCCGGAAATCTGCTTCCGATACGCCGGCCGAATTCAAGGCCGCGTTGGTCACCACTTTTACGGCCGTCCGGTAGCTAAGCGGAATCAGCTCACTGTCCATGTTTTCGGTGATAATGAAGTTCTCGCCGAACGACTTGCCCATGGTGTTGGCAAAAATCGAGTGTGCCTTGGCGCAGTACTGGCAGCCCCGCTGGGAGGAAACGTTGTAAATAATCAGCTGCTTGATGATGTTCGGTACCACGCCCTGAATCAGTGTCGAACGCAGTTTGGTCCAGTTGCCCCGCAGCAGTAACGGATTGTTGCCCTGGCATTTAAACCAGTTGAGCACAAAGGGCAGGCCGAGGTCGTGTTTGGTTTCGTCATAAATCTGCTGCACTTCCGGCGATGCATCCTGATACGAAACAATGCGGTAGGGCGAGTAGAGTTGAGCGGTTGACATAGTAGAGTTGAGTGGTTTGCGAGGAATTGTTACTGCCGGTTTCCAGGGGCGTCTGCACAGCAGAAAATGGGAACCAGTAGTGAAATCCTGCAACTATTAGACCATAAATGGATGAATTGGTGACTAAGGGCTAGGTAAAAATTCGAAAACCAGCCTGTGGTTCACCGGGTCGGGCGTGGCTTCGACCGGGTTCGGTCATGGGTCTGGGCGTGGCCACTCCGGCAGCGATCCTGCTGCGAGTACAGCGTGGCGCTGGCAGGCCGCTGGTGTTCAGTTTGTTGAGGTTCGGGTGCCGGTAACGCACTGGCCCCGGCCGGTGGTAAAAGCGATTAACTTTGTACCACCGGCCGGGGCCGAAAAAGCAGGCCTTTTTGGCTGCTTACTGCCGGGCTGCCCAGGCATCCATCTTGCGTTCCAGCACATCGAGCGGCATGCAGCCGTCTTTCAGGAATTCGTCGTGAAAAGCAGCCAGTGAAAACTTGCTGCCCAGCTGTTTTTCGTACTTGCTGCGCAGCGCCCTGATTTTCAGCGCACCAATTTTGTAGGACAGGGCCTGACCCGGAATGGCCATATAGCGTTCGATTTCGGCCGTGGCGCCCTGCTCCGAAATGGGTTCGTTGGCCATCATGTAGGCAATGGCCTGCTCGCGGGTCATTTGTTTGCTGTGGATCGCCACATCGACCACCAGCCGAACGGCGCGGTGCATCTCGTCGCCCAGGGCGCCCATGTACTGATAGGGGTCGGTGTAGAGGCCCAGTTCTTTGCCCAGCGATTCGCAGTAGAGGGCCCAGCCTTCGCCGTAGGCACCGTACCACGCAAAGCGCCGGAACTTGGGCAGCCGGGTATTTTCCTGCTGCAGCGACACCTGGTAATGGTGGCCCGGAATGGCTTCGTGCAGAAACAGCGACTCCATGCCCGAGGTGGTATTGAACTGCGTGGCATCGGGGATCGGGACGTAGAAGATACCCGGCCGGCTGCCATCGGCCGACGCCTGGTTGTACTCGGCACTGGCCGACGCTTCACGGAACTTCTCGGTCTGCCGAATCTCGAATTTCGACTTCGGCGTGTTTGTAAACATGGTTTTCAGGTTGGGCTCAATGCGTGCCTGAATGGCGTGGAAAGCCGCCAGCACCTGGGCCGGGGTCTTGTAGGGGTAAAACTTGCGGTCGGTTTTGAGGTAATCGAAAAACTGAGCCAGGGTTCCCTTGAAACCAACCTGTGTTTTTACTTTCTCCATCTCGCCCCGAATCCGGGCCACTTCGCGCTGCCCGACCTGGTAGATCGAATCGGGGCTGTCGCTGGTGGTGGTCCAGGTCCGGACCAGGTACCGATACAGTTCGGGGCCTTTGGGCGTGGCGTCGATGCCCGACGTGGCGCGCGCTTTGGGCAGGTATTCGGTTTTCAGAAACGTACCCAGCTTCCGGTAAGTCGGCACGATCTGTTCGCTGATGGCTTTTCGGTAGGCCGCCGTCAGCCGGTCCTTGTCGGCCTGGCTGAACGATGCGGGCAATTTGCGGATGGGGCCGTAGAACAAACTTTGGGTGGGGTCGGTTACGACCAGATCGGTCATCTGCGGAATCATTTTCAGCACCAGACTTCGGGGCAGCACCCGGCCCGCGGCCATGCCTTTCCGAAAGTCGACGATGGCCGTATCGCCCCAGACCGTAAAGGCCGACACGCGTTTGAGCCAGTCGTCGTAGTCTTTTACGGTTTTAAACGGCTGCGACCCTTCGCCACTGCCCAGCTGGCCAAAGGTGAGGGTCAGCCCGGTAAACTGGTTGAAGGGCATCTGCTCCTGCTGGTAGGTATACTGTTCGAGTTGCAGGGCCAGTTCGCGGGTCAGGATGTCGTAGGAAATCTTGTCGTCGTCAGACAGGGTAGCGCGGTCGAATGGTTTGAGCCGGTCGAGCATGCGGGTGTAGAAGGCCCGGGTCGAGTCGAGGAAAGCAGGCGAGATGTCGTTGGGTAGCTGGTCGTTATAGCGGTTGTCGCCCTGAGAGGTAGCCTCAAGGGGAAACAGCTTCAGGCGCTGTTCGTAGTAGTCGTCGAGCACGGTGGCGAAGGCACTGTTGCCCTCCGTGCGCCCCGAGTCGGATTGGTTGGACTGGCAACCCAGCAGGGTGGCCGACAGGAGCGAAGCCAGAAGAAGTTGTTTCACGGGTATCAAAAAAAACAGATGGTAAGCCCCAAGATAGGGCCTGCCATCTGTTTTTAGTCGCGTGCCCCCGATTTTATCGGCCTTGTCCGGCACCCGGCCTAGGCCATAGCCGTAAGCGGTACGGCCACCGTGCTGTTTTCGGGCAGCTGCTCGGCCACGGCCACCACCGTAATCACCACAAATTTTGAGGTGGGCGTGTTGCTTTTATCGGCAACGCTGGCCAACGGGATCAGGGGGTTTACTTCGGGGTAATAAGCCGCGGTGTTGCCGGCCGGAATGTCATACGGGATGGCCACGAAACGTTCGAGCCGGCGCTCCTGCCCGGCAAAGTGACTGGTGATGTTTACCAGCTGCCGCTCGCGGATGCCCCGGCGCTGCATGTCCCCGGCGTTCATGAAAATGACCCGCCGTTCGCCGTACACTCCCCGGTAGCGGTCGTTGTAGTCGTAGATCGTGGTGTTGAACTGATCGTGACTCCGGATCGACATCATCACCAGCTGATCGGGTTCGAGCGGGTGGGCCTCCAGGCTAGTGGCCGTGAAGTTTGCCTTGCCGTTTTCGGTCGTAAAGTTGCGTTCGCGGGGGCCGTTGGGCAGGTAAAAGCCACCCGGCTTGCGAATTTTCTCGTTAAACTTGTCGAAGCCCGGAATCACCCGCGAAATGGCCTCGCGGATGGTGTCGTAGTTGTCGGTGTAGCCCACCCAGTCGACCGACGAGCGGCTGCCCAGTGTGGCCATGGCGATGCCCGAAATAATGGCTACTTCGCTCAGCATCGACTGGTCGAGGGGTTCCAGCACGCCTTTGTTCTGACTGACAACGCCCATCGAGTTCTCGCACGAAGTAAACTGCGGGCCCGACCGCTGCCGGTCGATGTCGACGTGGGCGAGGCAGGGCAAAATCAGCGACGTGTCGCCCGTAACGAGGTGACCCCGGTTGAGTTTGGTGCTCACAAACACCGTCAGGCGCTGTTTGCGCATGGCGTCGGCTACCAGTTCGGTGTCGGGCGTGGCCGACAGGAAATTACCGCCGAGGCTGAAAAACACCTTGGTTTTGCCTTCGTACATGGCCTTGATGGCTTCTACCGTGTCGAGGCCGTGTTCGCGGGGGGGCTCAAAGCCGTATTCGCTGGACAGCGCATCCAGAAACGCCTTGTGGGGGCGCTCCCAGATACCCATGGTGCGGTCGCCCTGCACGTTGGAGTGACCGCGTACGGGACAGGTGCCGGCCCCGGGCTTACCCATCGCTCCCTTCATCAGCTGCAGGTTCACGATCTCCTGGATGGTCATGACCCCGTTTTTCTGCTGGGTCAGGCCCATGGCCCAGCACGTAATTATTTTTTTTCTGGGGGCGATCAGGTTGGCGGCTTCGAGCAGCTGGTTGCGGCTTAGCCCACTTTGCTGCTCGATATCGTTCCAGCTGGTAGTCCGGATCGTCTCCAGAAAAGCATCGTAGTTGGCCGTATACTGCGCAATGAAATCGTGGTCGATTACCTGGCCGGGGTTCATTTCTTCCGACCGCAACAGGTGTTTCATAATACCCCGCAGCACGGCCATATCGCCGTTGATGCGCACCTGCAGGTGTAGATCGGCAATGGGGGTGCCCGACCCCAGCAGCGTACCTACCGCCCGAAGCGGATTCATGAAATCCTGCGGATTTTTGAAGTGACTCAGGCCAGCTTCATACAGCGGGTTGACGGCAATGATTTTGGCGCCGTTGCGTTTGGCCAGCTGCAGCGCCGACAGCATACGGGGGTGGTTGGTGCCGGGGTTCTGGCCCATGATCAGAATCACTTCGGCTTCGTGGATGTCGTTGAGCGTCACCGAGCCTTTGCCCAGGCCCAGCGTCGGGCTCAGCGCCGAACCGCTGCTCTCGTGGCACATATTGGAGCAGTCGGGGAGGTTGTTGGTGCCAAACTGCCGAACAAACAGCTGGTACAGAAAAGCCGGCTCGTTGGGCACTTTGCCCGAGGTGTAAAACACCGCTTCGTTGGGCGAAGGTAGGGCATTGAGTTCGTCGGCTACCAGCTGAAACGCGTCGGGCCAGCTGATGGGCGTATAGTGCGTGGCGCCCGGCCGTTTTACCAGCGGATGCGTCAGCCGGCCCGTATTGTTCAGATCGCGGTCGGTCAGCTGCGACAGCTCGGCCAGGCTGTGCCGGGCAAAAAAAGCGAGGTCGGCGCGCCGGGTGTCGGCATCGGAGGCCGTGGCTTTGGCGCCGTTCTCGCAGAACTCGGCCACTGATCGGTGATCGTCGGGATCGGGCCAGGCACACGATGAGCAGTCGAAGCCGTCTTTCTGGTTCAGCGTCAGCAGGGCGTGGGTGCCGCGACCTACGCCGGCTTCGCCCCACGAAAACGCCATGGATTTCAGCACGGCCGTGATGCCGGCGGCTACGGTGGCGGGCTTGCCCAGTTTGAGGCCCGTGAAGGCTTCGGGCGGCTGGGCCAGCACCGGGTTCCGGTCTTTGGCGCCCACGTTGTCGGGGGCCGGAAAAATCCGTTTGTCAGCGTCGTGTTTACCCGCGTCTGCTGTGTAATGGTCGGGGGCGGTTTCTGAGCCCTGTCCGGGCCGTTCGCCACTACGGGGCGTATGATCGGCTTGCTGCTCAGCGGGGTTGCCGGGCTTTTGCTCGCTGTTGGGTGATTTTTCCATAATCGATTGCGGGAAGAGAAGGTCGCTGGCAATAGCCGCAGATAACCCCCGATGTCGGGGGGCTGGTCAGCGTCAAGGGCGCAGCTGACTGCGGTACAGGACCGATTGGGGACTGGCCCTCCGCAACCCCTGATGTTCGCGCCCCCTGAAAACGCTGGTGTCAGCTCTGTGAATTGATGCCTAAAGATAGACAAACGAACCGGCCGCACCTACCCGGCCGCGTATCGGTGTGGCGAGCTGTTCCCATGCGTCGGTTCGCGCCGATTTTTCAATAGCAGTAAACCAAATGGTGGGTTTGGTATAATTAGTGGTACCAGGGCTGGAGCCATGGATGGGCAGCCGTTGTCCCTGAAACGGGGAGGATTTCCAGAATCTGGACAGGCGTTGCCGGCTACCCGCGTCGGTTTGCCCGACGGAGAAAGAAAGGCTGCTGAATCGGGATGTAAAAAAATCGGATCGGCCGGGTCAGGAGTGACGGCTACGATCCGATTGTTTATGGTGCTGTCAGATAGGTGATTATGTGTAGAAATGCTTAGTCGAGAAGCAGGTGGAACAGCTGTCTGGTAAAATGAAACAGAGCATAGCAGTTTAACAGAGAAAGCGCAATCAGTGTTGCCCAGGTAATCGTTTTGACATTGATGGTAAGTTTTTGCATCGGCCGGCAGGTTTAAGTACTAATACGGATATACGCTGATGCAAAACCTGTACCAACGAACAGCACGGGTCTTGTATGTAACCAGTTGGGCATTCCGGTGTCGACCGGCCAATAGCAGACACCGGTTGAATCATTGTAAACGAAAAAAAAGTTTGTGTTGCATTAAACCCGTTCCATCAAATACTGTCTTACCTACTCGGCCTCTGGTTGTAGTATTGACTGGGCGAAACGCTTTTTTTATGAAACCGCATTCTTCTTTATTCATCGTTCTGGTCACGTTGGGCGCCCTTCTCGTACTGGCCGTCTATGTGGCCCTGCTGGTCGATTGGATCGATGAATACCGTTCGGGATATTATAGCCAGCATCGGCTCGAGCAGGTGATCGAATCGGTTATCATCCTGGCCTACACGGCGCTGGGTATTCGTTTTGGGTTTCGCCGAATCGATCTGCAGCACTGAACACCCGGTCGTGGCCATATTAAAATTGGCTGCGTGCCCCGGTTGGGCAGTCATTCGACGTATATTGCCCCCCTATACGTTGTAAACGCCAGCGGTCGATCGATTGCCTGGTTGTGTTTTGTTTTCTTGCTTTATAATCCAACGTGGTTAACGCTATTCCCGACATACTGAGCTGCGAACAGGAGCCCATTCATATACTGGGTTATGTTCAGTCGCACGGTTGTCTCGTTGCCGTGCAGCCGGTAACCTACACGATTGTGCACATCAGTGCCAACAGTGCCGAACTCAACGGGCAATCGCCCGCGCAGTTGCTGGGAAAACCAATCGCGGCTTTGCTCGAGGGGACCGATGTGGCGCCGTCGGTGGTTGTCGAGTTGCTCAACGTGGGCGCCCGCAATCACTCGTGGGACACGCTCAATCCGTATCGCATTCAGATCAACGGCCGGGCCTGGAACCTGATCACCCATGAGCACGAGGGGCTGATTCTGCTTGAGTGGGAGCCGGCGGCTTCATCGCTCGAAACCCAGACCATCAACCAGTTGCTGATGACGCAGGCACTGACCGAAGTGCAGTCGAGCCGGAATCTGCCCGAGCTGCTGCAGAACACGGCCGAGCGCATCAAAACGATTATTGGTTTCGACCGGGTAATGGTCTATCGCTTCAGCCCCGACTGGCATGGCGAGGTGGTGGCCGAAGCGCGCCACGACCATCTGGAGCCCTTTCTGGGGCTGCATTACCCCGCGTCGGATATTCCGGCACAGGCCCGTGAGCTGTACCGTAAAAACCTGGTTCGGCTCATTGCCGACGCCGGCAGTACGCCCGCACCCATCCTGACGGTGCCCGGCTGGCCCGCCGGCCAGCCGCTCGACATGACCCACGCGGGCCTGCGGGCTGTATCGCCGATCCATATCGAATACCTGCACAACATGGGTGTGGCGGCTTCGATGAGTTTGTCGCTGCTGTATCGGGGGCAGCTCTGGGGGCTTATTTCCTGTCACAACTACACCCCCCGTTTCGTCGACTATTCGGCCCGGCAAACGGCCCGTTTCGTGAGTCAGCTCCTGTCGGCCGCGCTTGAGTTCCGGCGCGATGAAGAAGACCAGGTACAGCTGAATAAAACCCGCGAAACCAACATGCAGCTGCAGCAGCAGCTCGTTCAGGACAACGACGTAGTGCAGGCCCTCACCCAGCATAGCGTGACGCTGCTCGACCTGGCACAGGCGGGGGGCGCGGTGCTGTGTTTCGGGGGCAAGCTGATTCGGATGGGGCAGACACCCAATGAAGAAGCTGTTCAGGCGCTGATGGGCTGGCTCAAAACCACCGACTCCGAAGCGTTTCTCCAAACCAGTGAACTGTCGGCTGTGTACCCGCCTGCGGCCGATTTTGCGTCGGTTGGGAGCGGGCTGCTGGCGCTGGTGCTGTCGCACGAACTGGGCGAATACATCCTGTGGTTCAAGCCTGAGCACCTGGAGCAGGTAACCTGGGCCGGCAATCCCGAAAAAGCCGTGACGGTAGATGCCAGCGGGCAGGGCCGGCTGAGCCCCCGGCAGAGTTTTGCCGCCTGGGTCGAAACGGTACGCGGCAAGTCGGAGAGCTGGTCGGAAACCGATGTGGCGGCCGTGCTGAAACTGCGGGAAGATGTGCTGCAGATGATCAGCCGGCAGGCCAATGAGGTACGGCTGCTGAACCAGCGGCTGAAAGAAGCCTACGATGAACTCGATGCCTTCAGCTACACGGTGTCGCACGATCTGCGCACCCCGCTTTCGTCGATCCGGTGCTACACCGAAATTCTGCTCGAAGAATACGGACGCGATTTCAACGACGATGGCCGCGAGCTGTTCCAGAAAATAATCGACTCATCGGACCGCATGCGGGCGCTGATTCGACACATCCTGTACTACTCGCGGATGGGCCGTTTGCCGATCAACGGGCAGGAAGTTGATATGGCCCTGACGATCAGCCAGATTCTCGACGATGTAAAGGTCGAGGAGCGCGATCGCAGCCTGTCGATCCAGCTGGGCACGCTGCCGCCGATCTACGGCGATCCGGTGATGGTACGGCAATTGTTTCAGAACCTGCTGACCAATGCGGCCAAGTATACCCGGATGACCACCGATGCCCGAATCCAGATCGACGGCTACGAAACAGAGTCGGAAGTGGTGTATCAGGTCACCGATAATGGCATCGGATTTGATATGAAACAGGCCGACCATATGTTCGAACTGTTTAAACGGCTCGACAATGCCCGGCAGTTTACGGGCTCTGGGGTGGGGCTGGCTATTGTGAAGCGCATCATCGACCGGCACCAGGGCAAAATCTGGTTTCACTCCGAACCGAACAGGAAGACCAGTTTTTGGGTTTCGTTCCCAACAAAGACCGTGTAGCGAATGACTGATGTTCTGTACGTTGAAGATAATCCAGACGAAGCTGACGTGTTTGCCCGGCTGATGCGTCGGCAGGCCCGCCCGATTCGATACGAAATTCTGGATAGTGGCACATCGGCCATTCGATACCTGTATGGCAGCGAACCCGATGAGAAAACCCCGCAGCCGGTGCCGCGCCTGATTCTGATGGATCTGAACCTGAACGGCATGAGCGGTTTCGATATCGTCGAACGCATCCGCACCGACGAACGAACCCGAACGGTGCCCATTGTAGCATTCAGTACCTCCGATAATCCATCCGATATCGACCGGGCTTACCGACTTGGTGTCAACGCTTACCTGGTAAAACCGGGCGGCTACCAGTCGACCCACGAACTGCTCGACCGGACATTTACGTTCTGGCTCGATACCAATAACCTGCCCCAGCCTCAGCTCGGCAGGTAGACCGAGAACGTACTGCCTTCTCCCGGCGTACTGGCCACATCGATGAATCCACCGTGGCTTTCGGCCACACGCAGCGCAACGGCCAGACCAATGCCCGTTCCGGAATAGGAGCGACGCTCATGAAGCCGCTGAAACAAGCGAAATAACTTATTGCGATACCGCTCAACATCCATCCCGATGCCGTTGTCAGTAACGGTTATGCGGTAGTATGGCCGGCCCGGTTTGAGCGCTCCGGGCAACTGATCGGGCGGGGCCAGTTCCGACGCGATCTGGATGCGGGGTATCTGGCCGGGCGGCTGAAATTTCAGCGCATTGGCGAGCAAATTCTGAAACAGCTGCCGCAGCCGCGAGGCATTGCCCTGCACCACCGGTAGCTCGCCGACCGACACGTCGGCCTGCTTATCCTGCAAAAGCATATCCAGATCGGTACAAACATCGGCAACCACCTTTTGCAGGCTGGTTGGTTCGAACGTAGCCTCATCGCTCGACAGGCGGGAATAGTTGAGCAGGTCGCGAATCATCTGCTGCATCCGTTTTGCCGAAAGCTGCAGCCGTTGGGCCATATCGCGCTCGCCTTCCGATAAACTGTCGGCCAGCTGGTTTTGCAGAATATCGCTGAACACCTGAATCTTGCGCAGGGGCTCCTGCAGGTCGTGGCTGGCCACCTGGGCAAACTGAGCCAGATCCTGGTTGGATCGTTCCAGGTTGGCGACGGCCTTTTGCAGCGACTGATTCTGCTCGATCTCGAACAGTTCGCGGGCCTTGCGCTCCGAAATGTCGCGGAGGGTAAGCACGACCGGCCCCCGTTGCATGCGCGAAGCCTGCAGCGTGTACCAGCGCAGGTGGCCAGGCTCGCCCACCGAATAGTCGGTCTGGTAGGGCTGCCCGGTGTCGACAACCTGGGTTAGCGCGTCGAATAGATCGGGCCAGGCGTGGTGGTGTACCGAGTTCTTGAAACGGCTGCCTATCAGTACGTTGTTGCTTTCTGCCCAATACTGGGCGTAGGGCTCGTTGGCAAACCGGTAGCTAAAATCGACGATGGTGCCAGCTTTATCGCTGACAGGCTCCAGTACGCATATCGATTCGTTGACGGTGTCGAGCACATCGACCAGGATGGTGGTGGTGGAGGCCGACGTGGCCTGGCTGTGCTGACGTGCCGTAACATCGGTGCAGCGAACCAGTACCGATTTGTCGATGCGGTTGACCAGCAGATCGAACCAGGTGCTCACCCCATCGACTTCATAGCGCGTATCCGTCAGGTGCAGTGTTTCGCCCGTTTCGAGTACCTGCTTATACAACCGCCAGTAGGGGCGGCTATCCACGTCGGCAATTACCTCATGGAGGAGCTGATTGGTTAGTTGATCGGGCGACTGCCCCAGCATTCTGCCCCCCGCGGGGTTGACGTAGCGAAACCGAAAATCCAGGAAAAGACCATCGGTATCGTAAACAGCTTCGAGCACGATGATACCAACGGGATTATCGGCCAGGATGACATCGAAAAAGGGATGAGCAGCGGATAAACCGGGCATGGGCAAACTGAAAAAGCAAGGCAGCAGGCGACGGACGGGATCTGTCAACCAAGGCAGACATGCCCGGCGCCGTACTTACTTAAACAAAAGTAGCCAGCCGGTATGGGTTTGCCACGTAGATGCTCCGCCTTTTTCGGGCCTCCTGCGGTAAATCGATGGCATAAGTTAGCCTATGGCCTGATACCTTTGCGTCCGGCTGGTTGCGGTTCGGTTGGTAGTCCCGTCGTCAGCCGCCTGGCAACGTCATGGAAGTATCGGTTATTATTCCGGTTTATAACAGTGAGCGAACCATTGGTCCGCTGGTGGAGCACCTGGCTACCTGCCTGGCAGACTTGTCGTACGAGGTAGTGCTGGTCAATGATGGCAGTGCCGACCGATCGGAGCAGGTATGCAACGCACTGGCCGACCGGTATCCGGTGGTGCGGGCCATCAGTCTGCGCCGGAACTTCGGTGAGTTCAATGCCGTACTGTGCGGCCTGACCCACGCCCGGGGCCACTACGCCGTGCTGATCGACGATGATTTTCAAAATCCGCCCGAGGCTATTCTGACCTTGCTCAATGAGGCCCGCCGGGGGGGCTACGATGTGGTTTACAGCCGCTACGCCCGAAAACAGCACCACTGGTTTCGGAATGTGGGCAGCAGCCTCGTCAATCGCCTGACCACCCTGTCGCTGGGTAAGCCGTCGGGCCTGTATCTGTCGAGCTTCAAGCTTATCGGGCGTGGCGTGATCGACGAAATCGTTCGGTATCCGGGGCCTTATCCCTACATCGACGGGCTGATTTTTCGGGTCACGCGCAACGTCGGCAGTGTAGAGGTGCCGCATCAGCCCCGTGCCGATGGGCAGTCGGGTTATACCACGCGTAAACTGATCAGTCTGTTTGTCAACGTGTTTGTTGGGTATTCGCTGTGGCCCATCCGGTTTTTCACGATGCTGGGCGTGGCGCTTACGGGGCTCAGCCTGCTGGCGGGCTTAGCCCTGGCGCTGGGCTACGTGGGGGGGGCATGGACCGTACCCGGCTGGGGCATTGTGGTCTTGTGTATGGCACTGGGTCTGGGGCTTCAGTTCGCGTTTCTGGGCGTGCTGGGCGAATACCTGGGCAAGCTGTTTATGAGTCAGAGCGGGCTGCCCGCTTTTGTCGTCAAGTCCGATAAAGCTGCGTGGCTGACACCGGCGCTGCTGCTTTCGACCGCATTTAGTTTCTGCCTGTCATGATTGGTCATACCGACGAATACGTAAAGATGTACGCCGTTGAGCGGGAGCTCTGGTGGTATCGACACCTGCACGAGCGGGTGGGGGCGGCCCTGCGGCAGCGGTTCGGCGCCCGGCGCGATATCCGGATTCTGGATGCCGGCTGCGGCACCGGCGGACTGCTCGACTACCTGCGGGCGCAGGGCTACGACCGGCTGACGGGCATCGACGGCTCGGCCGATGCGGTGGCCTTCTGCCACGAGCGCGGGCTCGATGTGTCGCTGCTCAACCTCAACGATCTGGCCGACTGGCCAGCCCAGCTCCCCTTCGACGCCATTGTCTGCAACGACGTGTTCTGCTACTTCGACGATGCCGGCCTGACCCGGCTGTTGGCCAACTTCGGAGCAAGGCTGGCGGCCGATGGCCTGCTGATCAGCAACAACAACGCCTTTGGGGTATTCAAAGGTCAGCACGATCTGGCCGTGGGGAGTAGCCGGCGGTTCGTGCGGGCCGATCTGGCGCGGCTGTTACCACTGGCCGGACTGGCACTCCAAACCTCGACCTACTGGAGCCTGCTGCTGTCGCCCCTGATTCTGGCCATGCGGCAGTGGCAGCAGCTGGAACTGCGGCTCGGCAAGCGCGCACCCGAAACGGCCCGGTCGGATGTGTACCTGCCGGCCCCCTGGGTCAACCAGACACTCTACCGGCTGGTGACGTTCGAAAACCGGTGGCTGCCCCGAACCCCCTTCGGCAGTTCCTTGTTCATAACCGGCAGACCCATCCCGCGGCCCTGAGCGCCCGCCGTTCTGCCCATCAACCAACTACAGGGTTCTGCGGAATCCCTTCACGACGAGTATTATGTTTACGGGTATTGTTGAAACTACAGGTACGGTAGCGGCCATCGAGGCCGAAGGGACCAACCTGACGTTCCGGATCGAGTCGACGATGAGTCCGGAGCTGACCATCGATCAGAGTGTGAGCCACAACGGCGTTTGTCTGACGGTAACGAGTGTGGCCGATGGCAGCTATACGGTTACGGCAGTCGACGAAACCCTCAAAAAAACCAATCTGGGTTTGCTGGCACCGGGCTCGGTGGTGAACCTGGAACGCTGCATGCCCGCCAATGGCCGTTTTGATGGGCATATCGTGCAGGGGCACGTCGACCAGACCGGAGTCTGTACCCATGTGGAGGACCTGAACGGCAGCTGGCTGTTCGATTTTCAGTATGACCCCGCCGTAGCCGACAACGTAACGGTAGAGAAAGGATCAATCTGTATCAACGGGGTGAGCCTGACGGTATTCAACTCGCAGCCCGACCGTTTTCGGGTTACGATTATCCCGTATACCTACGAACACACGGGTTTCAGGGTCCTGAAACCAGGCGATACGGTCAACCTCGAATTCGATATTGTGGGCAAATACATCAAAAAAATGCTGGCCGGGTATCGCTGAACCCCCGGTATTCTCGTTAGTTTTGAGCACAGGGGGGCGCTGGCCGCGTCTCCACCCGTTTCTTTATGACCAACCTGAATGGCTAAAATCAGTACCCGTTCACTGCCCGATCTGCTGGTACAGGTCGGTATTATACTGGCCCTGATCGCGGCCCTTTTCCTGGGATTCTTTTTCCTGTACCTGCCTTACACGACCAACCACGGGCAGACCATTACGGTACCCGACGTGTCGAAGCTGAGCCTCGACGAGATGCACAACATCCTCGAAGACCGCAACCTGCGCTATGAGGTAACCGACTGTACGTTTGTGGCCGGGGCGCAGCCGCTGACCGTGATCGAGCAGTACCCCCATGCCAACGCCAAGGTAAAGGAGGGGCGCAAGATTTACCTCAAGGTAACCAAGCGGGTAGCACCCATGGTGGCCATGCCCGAGCTGGTCAACATGATCGACCGGAGCGCCGTGCGCATGCTGGAGTCGATGGGGTTGCAGGAGGGCGACAAGACCTACGTGCCCGACGTGGCCAAAAATTCGGTGCTTCGGCAGCTGCTGAATGGCAAAGAAATTGCCGCCGGAACCATGGTCCCCAAAGGCTCGCGCATCGACCTGGAGATTGGCGACGGGCTGGGTAATACGATGTTCGATATTCCGAACGTTGTAGGCCTACAGCTCGACGAGGCCCAGGCTGCTATCCGGGGGTCAAACCTGAAAGTAGGCACCAAAATATCGGTCGATGATCCGGAAAAGGAAGTCGGCACGGTGGTGCGCCAGCGGCCCGAAGCACGGCCCGGCGAACGCATTCGGGTGGGCGAAACCATGGATTTGTGGGTAGTTGGCCCCATCGAGAACTAGTATTTCCGGCGCCCGTGCCGTCATGTCTACGCCTGTTCAATGAACGCTTTGAGTCTGGTTGGCCCGTGGGGCTGCGTCTTTCGCTGGTTGATGCTGAGTCTGCTGGTTGGTCTGCCGACCATCGACAGCCGGGCGCAGACACCCCTTCGCCTGCCGTTTTTCGATGACTTTTCAACGACCACGAGCCGCCCCGGTATCGACCGGCCCAGTGCCGCCCGCTGGCAGCCCGGCAGCGGGGTATACCTGAACAATACGCTGGCCATCAACCAGCCGTCGGCCGGCGTAGCGTCGTTCGACGGGCTGGCCGCCAATGGCCGCCCCTACGTGCTGAACAACCAGCTGGCCCAAGGCTATACCGATACGCTGGCCTCGCTGCCCATCGACCTGAGCGGGCTGGCCCTGTCCGACTCCATCTACCTCAGTTTTTACTGGCAAAGCCGGGGCCTCGGCGAAGCACCCGACCTGGGCGACTCGCTCACGGTACAGTTTCTCGACCGAACCGGTACGTGGCGAAGCGTGTGGCGGGTCGAAGGTGGATCGCCCAGCAATAATTTCACGATGGCCTACGTAAAGGTCGACCAGACCGCGTTTCTGCACGCCGGATTCGCCTTTCGGTTCCGGTCGTACGGGCGGCTGTCGGGCCCATTCGACACCTGGAGTGTCGATTACGTGTACCTGAACAAGAGTCGACGGAATACCGATCGGTTTGTGCGCGACGTAACGATGCGGCAGCCGCTGAGTTCATTTTTCAAGCGCTACACGGCCATGCCGCTGCCGCAGTACCTGGCCAATCCGGCCGGTGAAACAGCCGACTCGGTTACCTCGGATATCAACAACCTCAACAACAATTTCAACTTTACCACTTTTGGGTTTCGCGTGCGCGACGAGGTGTCGGGGCGACTGTTGCAGAACGATCCCCAGACGGGGGCGGTGCTGATTCCGGCACTCAGTTCACAACGCAAAAGCGCCCGGCCGTTGCCCGTCAGCAGCGTGGGTACGTCGACCTCGCTATCGCTCCGTTACACATTCGACCTGCTCACGACCGACGATCAGAACCCGTCGATCCCGGGCGTAAACCTGCGGCAGAACGATACGCTGTCGGGGCAGGCCACGCTGGCCGATTATTACGCCTACGACGATGGCACCTGGGAGTATGCCGCGCAGGTGGGGCCGCGTGAACGCTGGGCCGTGCAGTTTATTCTGAACAAGGCCGATGTGGTATCGGGCGTGCGGGCCTGCATCGTACCGCTTCGGACCAACCAGGCGGGGCAGCCGTTTTCAATTATCATCTACGGCAACAGCAATGGCCGGCCCGGTACGGCCCTCTACCAGCAGACGTTCAGCACGCGCTACCCCGATACCCGCAATGGCTTCGTCGATTTCACGTTCAGCAAGGGCGTGGCCGTGACCGACACCTTTTACGTTGGCTATCAGCAGATCAGCAGCGCCGACACCACCATTTTCAGGCTGGGCTTCGATAAGAACAGCCCGTTTGGCCGGCAACTGTTCTACAACGGAGGAGCAACCTGGGAGCGTAATCTCAGTTCGCCGGCGCTGGCGCTGTCGGGCGCGTTTCTGATCCGGCCGGTCATGGGCGGGCAAACCGACAGCAAGCCTACCGCAGCCGAGCCCGAGCAACGCCAGGAACTCGACGCTTACCCGAACCCCACGAACGGCCCGATCCGGTGGGATAACCCCCGCATCCGGCAAATCGACGTGCTTACGCTGAGCGGTCAGTTGCGCCACCGCATCGAGCCCACGCGCGGGCAGCAGTCGGCCGATCTGGGCGACCTGCCCGATGGGCTCTACCTGCTGCGGCTGTCCGACGGCCAGCAAACCGTAACCCGCAAACTTATTATGCAGCATTGAGCCCGGCGGTTAGCAAGTTTGCCCGGTTCGGCACCTTGCGCCCGGTTGGGATGTTTACCCCGTACGTATCTTTTTTTAACGCAGAATAACCATGGACATTACCGTACAGGAGCTGAAAGAACGGCTCGAGAAAGGCGAAACCCTCAACCTGATCGACGTTCGTGAGCCCCACGAATACGAAGCCGACAACATCGGGGCGCGGCTCATTCCGCTCGGCGATCTGCCCTACGAACTCGACCAGCTCGATGGCCTGCAGGATGAAGAAGTGATTGTTCACTGCCGCTCGGGTGCCCGCAGCAAGACAGCCCAGCAGATTCTTGAGCAAAACGGATTCAACAACGTCCGCAACGTGACGGGCGGCATGCTGGCCTACCGGGCGCAGTAACGCCATGGCGCTGATTGGGCCAGCTGGCCCGATCAGCGCCCCAGCAGCGTCAGAATGGCCCTATCGTCGGTTGGCGAAAACCACTGGTAACTGGCCTGGTTATGAAACCAGGTGAGTTGCCGTTTGGCGTAGCGCCGGGAGTTGCGTTTGAGCAGGCGTACCATCTCGTCGTACCCATAGGTGCCGTCGAGGTAAGGAAACACTTCCTGATAGCCAACGGTCTGCAGGGCCGGCAGATCGCGGTAGGCGGTCAGCCCCCGCACTTCATCGATCAGGCCGGCGTCGAGCATGGCATCCATCCGGCTATCGATCCGGTCGTACAGTTCCGCGCGCGGGCGGTCGAGGGCAACCAGAATCGTCTGGAAGGGGCGCTCGGCGGGCTGCTGCTGCCGGAACGACGAGTAGGGCAGACCCGTGGTCAGGCATACCTCCAGCGCCCGCGTTACGCGCACCGGATTTTGCAGATCGGCCATGCCGGCGTAAACCGGGTCGAGCTGGCGGAGCAGTGCCTGGAGCGGAGCCAGCCCTTCGGTCTGCCAGCGCAACCGCAGCTGCTCGCGCAGGGCCGCATCGACGGGGGGCATGTCGTCGAGACCGAAGCAGACAGCATGGATGTAAAGACCGGTACCGCCCGACAGAATGACGACGTCTTTCTGGGTAAACAGCTCCGTCAGCACCCCCAGGCAGGCGCGCTCGTAGCGGCCGGCCGTAACCACGTCGGTAATGGCGTGAGAATCCACGAAGTGATGCCGTACCCCTTCCATTTCGGCTGGGCTAGGCTTGGCCGTTCCAATGGTGAGTTCACGGTACAACTGCCGGGAGTCGGCCGAAACAACGTCGGTTTGCAGGTGGTGGGCCAGTCGCACGCAAAGGGCCGTTTTCCCGACGGCCGTGGGACCGGCAATGACGAGTAAAGTCTTCAAATGAACGGATACGTATAAAGGGGAACGGTCACAAAGATACGGCAACTACAGCCGGCGTCGGATGCCGGTAAAAATTTGCGGTTGTTGCCAGAGCTTTTGTCGCGTATTTATCGATTGATAGGCAAGGAGTTAAGGATGGGGGTGTTTGCCAGTGAACCGGACTTGAGCGAACGGTCTTCCGTATTTTTCCTTAAACTTCATATCTTTGTTAAAGAACTTGTAAGGTATTACTAATCAATAGGTTACCTACCAAAAGGTTAGTGCTTAATCGTCCATGATCGAACAGGAATTATACCAGAGTCAGACGCAGTCCACGCAACTAATCCTCAACAAAACGCAGGAAATTATTTGCGGTAAATGGCGCCTGAACATCATCTACAAACTCATCAACCAGGATTTGCGGTACGGCGAATTGCGCCGGCTTATCCCGGAGGTTAGCGAGAAAGTACTCATTCAGGAGCTGAAAGCACTGGTCCATCTCGGCGTGTTGTTTAAAACGGTTCACGCAGAAGTGCCCCCCCGGGTTGAGTACGGTCTGACTGAAAAAACCCGGACGCTGTTGCCGCTGTTTCTGCAGCTTAGATCCATCGGAGAAACGTTCATGTAAACCCGAAACCAGCCGGAAAGCAAGACGCCCGCTGCAGCCTACGGAGAAGCTGCAGCGGGCGTCTTGCTGTGTCGTCAGGCTGATCAGAACAGTTTCACACCGACCGAAAGGGTTGCAATACCGAGGTAGCCTTTGATGTCTTTGTTTTTGTAGATCCCACCCACTGGTACGGCATAGCGCGCATCGATATCGATGAGGTTGCCAATGGTGTAGCCCAGGCCGACTTCAGCCGCGTAAGTAAATGGCTTTACCTCCAGCACCGATTCGGTAGGGCTGGCCGGGTTGGGCTTTTTCAGGTCGGAGGTGGTAGCCGTCAGGGGTAGGTTCTGGCCCAGCAGCGTACCCGACCCCTGCCGGGTGGCAGTGGCTTTGTTGGTAAACAGCAGGTTGGGGCCGATGTAGGCACGCAGGCGCTCATTGGCAAACTTCTTTCCGAACAGAATGGGTACGTTGACCGATTCCAGCACCGACTCCGAGGTGAGGGCGATAGCCGTTGGCGTAGTAGCCGGAACCTGCGCGGGCAGCGTAGTGCCGGCCAGGCTGGCGGCCAGTACTGCCGGTACCGAGAAAGCAGCCTGCTGCTTCAGCACAAAGCGGTTGTAGTCGGCTTCGACCTGTACGAAGAAGCCATTGAAGTTTTTGCGGGCCCAGATACCGAACGAGTAACCGACACCGGTGCCGTTGCCTTTGTTTTCGATTTGAGGCACCGAAAGGGCCGCGTTGATGGGAACAGCCGGGATGGTGGTGTGGCCATTGGTAAACGTGGCGCCCCCTTTGATACCTCCTTCTACAGTTTGTTGAGCGAAGACCGATGCCGAACCCAGTAGCAGGGCCAGCACCGTTAGTTTGAGTTGTTTCATGCGTAAGCGACTAAACAGAGTCAATAAAAAATAAACAGGTTTTTCTCTAAAACGCGAAAGTACACCCATTTGCGGTAGAGGAGTAAAACTATTTCGGCGGAAAGTACAGTTTGCCGATGGCTAAAAAACGAACATTCAGGCCCTGAGGCTGTTGTTTAGGGTGAAAAGGTTCGCGTATTTGCCTGCCGATTCTAAATCATGTTCCATTTCAAACCGTACAAAGTCAATGGGCTTACTGTCATTTTTTAAAGGAGTTGGAGAAAAAATCTTCCACAAAGATCAGGAAGCGGCACCAGCCGATCCGGCACAGGCCGAAAAAGTTGAGCCCGTTCGGGCGCAGGCCCTGCTCGACCATGTGAAGCAACTGGGTCTGGCCTACAAAACCCTGACGGTGAAAACCAAAGGCGATACTGTAACCCTGATCGGTTCGGTGAAATCGCAGGAAGATGCCGAGAAAATCGCACTGGCCGTTGGAAACGTCGAAGGCGTATCGGCTGTCGACAATCAACTGACCGTTGACGAACCTGCTCCTGAAGGAAAATACTATACCGTTAAGTCGGGCGACTCGCTGTCGAAAATCGCCAAGGAAGTGTACGGCGATCCCATGAAGTACGGCGTTATCTTCGAAGCCAACAAGCCAATGCTGAAAGATCCCGATCTGATCTACCCCGATCAGGTGCTGCGCATCCCGCAGTTATAACAAAACGGGTCCGAAACGAGTAGGGTGTATGGACAAACGGTTTCTGCGGAGCCGTTTGTCCATACACCTTTTTTTGTTGGCATACCCATCCATTTACCTTTAGCTTGTTTCAATCGATATGGCGCTCAACTTATTGACGTTTCTTTCCGACCAGTTTACGCCCGGCGTAATCGATCAGCTTAGTGCACAACTGGGCGAGCAGCCCGATCAGCTGCGCAAAGCGGCACAGGGAGCCATTCCGGTACTGCTGGGTGGTCTGGCCAAACGTACCCAGTCGTCGGGCGGGGCCGCGCAACTGGTAAATTTCCTCGAAAAAGGCAACTACGCCAATATGCCCTACGACATATCGCAGGTAAGCGATACCAAACAGGAAACGGCCGAAGCAGTGGCAACGGGACGCAGTTTTCTGAGCGAGGTGCTGGGTACCAATACGAGTCGCGCCGGACAACTGCTGGGCGAATACAGTGGCGTGCAGGCTGGCTCGGCCGAAACAGTACTGGCGCTGGCGGCCACCGTGCTCATGGGGGCGCTGGGACGGCAGGAGCAGGAAAAAGGGCTGTCGGCCCTCAATCTGAGTACCCTGCTGGCCGGCCAGGCAAGCGCGTTTACCAAAGCCCTGCCGACGGGGCTGGCCAGCCTGGGCAGTTTGCTGGGCTTCGAGTCGCTGGCAACGCCGGCCGGGCACGCTACCCGCGTGCAGGGTACCGATAACCTCAGCGGCACCATAACGAGTCCGAACATTCCGAAAAGCCCCGATGGCGACCGGCAGCGCGAAAACGTGCGCTGGCTCAGCTGGGCTATCTTCCCCATTGCGCTGCTGATCATTGCGCTGCTGGTGCAGAAATGCCACGAAAATGCCAACAGCATCGACGGCGTAAGCACCGACAGCACGGCCCGGGCCGAACCCAACGCCGTGGAAGATACATCGGCAGCCACACGGGCCAGTGTTATCGACGCCCACGGCCAGGTAGCCGACTCGACGGCGCCCGGTGCGCTGGGTATGCGCGATTCGGCCGATACCGCTACCCGGGTCGATAGTGCTGGTGCCGGCACAGCCCCCGATGTAATCACGCAGGTAGAACTCCCCGGCGGCCGGCGGCTCAAGGTGGCCGAACGGTCATTCAACGGACAGCTGGCCACGTTTCTGGCCAGCAAACCTAAAAACCCGGAGCGCACCTTTACGTTCGACAACCTGACGTTTGAAACGGGCTCGGCCCGTATTACATCCACCTCGCGTCGGCACGTCGACGACCTGATCGAGATTATGAAAGCGTATCCGGGGCTGGCTATCCGGGTGGAAGGGCATACCGACAATGTAGGCAATGCGGCCACCAACCTGACCCTGTCGCGCGACCGGGCTGCCGCAGTGAAAACGGCGCTGGTGGCGGCCGGAGTAGCGGGTGATCGGGTAGCTACGCAGGGCTTCGGCGATACCAGGCCGACAGCCCCCAACACGACACCCGCCGGCCGGCAAAAAAACCGCCGGATCGATGTAGCGGTGACCAAACTGTAAACAAATCAGTACCTGACGAATGCGGGCTTCGGCGCTGGCACTGGCTGGCAACCGGAGCCCGCGTTCGTTTGTGGGCAGGGAGCCCAAACCTGTATGGGAAGAACGATGCCGGTAGCCGGACTACCCGTCGGGCTACGCCGTGTGTGCGTATATTGCGGCCTGATTACTCTCACCGCTGACTTTGCGATTGTCTTATGTACGTTGACGCCATCGAGCGCATTAAATCCTACATCCGTCCGATTCATTCGATTGCCCGGTTTCATGGGCATGCCCCGGTGGTGCCGGGAAGCGCCACGCTGTTTTTTGTGAACGAAGACGGGTTTGCCGTTACCTGCCGCCACGTAGCGATCAACATCCTGCGGTCGGCGCAGATCAACGCAGCCTACCGGCGCTACAAAGGCATGGAGGGTGAGCTTCGGAACCACCCCGACCGCAGCCGGCTCATGCGCGATCTGCAAACCAAGTTCAACATCCAGGACGGCACCATCAAACAGCTCCACAATCGCTTTATCAACTGCGTGGATGGCGATGAGCCGCCCGTTATTACCCCGCACCCCAACGAGCATGTCGATCTGGCGCTGGTGCAGTTCAAAAATTTCCGGCAGCGGCTTTATACGGGCTACGCTACGTTTTTGAAAGATACCAGCCGCATCAAACCCGGCCGCACCCTCTGCCGGATTGGCTATCCCTTTCCCGATTTCACCAATTTCCGCTACAACCCCCGGGTCGACGATATTGAATGGAGCGAGGAGCCAACGCACTATGTCTCGTTTCCGATCGACGGGATCATTACCCGGCTGCTGCCCAACAAGAAAGGCATCGTCGAAATCGAGATGAGCACACCGGGACTGGTGGGGCAGAGTGGCGGTCCGCTGTTCGACGCCGGCGGGCTGGTCTACGGTATGCAGTCGGCTACCGACCAGCTGCACCTGGGCCTCGACATCGAAGACCGCGAAGTGCTGGTTAAAAATCGCCGGAGCCTGGTCTCGAATTACCCGTTCCTGAACGTCGGCATCTGTATTCATGCCGATCAGATTAAAGCCTTTCTGCGCGACAATGGGGTGAAATTCTACGAAGCCTGACCGGATGCCGTATCTTTGGGGCTGCTACCCATTCGTTTGTTATGACTGCTACGCCCCCGTTGCCCGCCATACCGGCCCACCTGTCGGCCGATGCGCTGGCGCTGCTGAAACGCCTGATTGCCACCCCGTCGTTTAGCCGGCAGGAGGATAAAACCGCCGACCTGATCGACGCCTTCCTGCGCGAGCGCCACATCCCGACCGAGCGGCTGAAAAACAACGTCTGGGCCCGCAACCGCCATTTCAACCCGGCTAAACCCACGCTGCTGCTCAATTCGCACCACGATACGGTGAAACCCAACACCGCCTGGACCCTCGACCCCTTTACGCCACTGGAGCAGGACGGCAAACTGTTCGGGCTGGGCAGCAACGACGCCGGGGGCTGTCTGGTGTCGCTGATTGCCACCTTTGTACACTATTACGACCAGCCCGAAATGGCTTATAATATCGTACTGGTGGCCAGTGCCGAGGAAGAAGTGTCGGGGCGCGACGGGCTGGAACTGGTACTGCCGCTGCTGCCGCCCCTGGCGTTTGCCATCGTGGGCGAGCCCACCGAAATGCAGCTGGCCATTGCCGAGAAGGGCCTGCTGGTTCTCGACTGCGTGGCCCACGGGGTAAGCGGGCATGCGGCCCGGGAAGAAGGTGACAATGCCATCTACCACGCACTCCGCGATATCAACTGGCTGACAACCTACCAGTTTCCGAACGTGTCGCCTACGCTGGGACCCATCAAGATGTCGGTAACGATTATTCAGGCGGGTACGCAGCATAATGTGGTACCCGACCAGTGCACCTTCACGATCGATGTGCGCGTGACCGAGCAATACACCCTGCAGGAAGTGATCGACACGATTCAGGCTAACCTGGTGTCGACGGTACAGCCCCGGTCGGTGCGGCTGAAGCCATCGAGTATTCCGGTCGACCATCCTATTGTGCAGGCGGGGCTGGCCCTGGGCCGGCATACTTATGGGTCGCCCACCACCTCCGATCAGGCCGTGCTCGACTGTCCCTCGTTGAAGTGCGGGCCCGGCCACTCCGGGCGGTCGCACTCGGCCGATGAATTTCTGTATCTGCACGAAATCGAGGGTGGTATAACGGGTTACGTCCAGATGCTGTCGGGGGTACTGTAAGGCAGAAAAAGGGGTAAAAAAGGCGGCTTTGGTGGCTTTACAGGCAAAAATATTCCTTAACCACCCATGGTAAACTCACTACCGGCCCGGCTCTGTCTTGCGCTGGCCTTACTGGCACTGACCGTCCGATCTACCGTTGCCCAAACCAGCCCGGCGGCCGAGCCCTGGTCGATTCGTATGGCCAATGCGTTTATGCAGCGCTTCCCCGATTCGATTGCTGTTAAAGAAAACAAGCCGGCTGGCTGGGACTACGAGCAGGGGCTGATGCTCAAAGCCCTCGAACGGGTCTGGGACCGCACCGCCGACGCCCGCTATTACAATTATATCCTGCACGACATCGACCGCTACGTGGCCGACAAGGGACCCATCCGGACCTACCGGATGGACGATTATAACCTCGACAACGTCACAACCGGCCGCGCGCTGCTGATGCTGGCGCAGCAGACCCAGCCCGGCCGCGAGAAATACAAACGGGCTGCCGACACCCTCCGGATGCAGCTGGCCCGCCAGCCCCGCACCAAGGCGGGTGGGTTCTGGCATAAGCTTCGTTATCCCAACCAGATGTGGCTCGACGGCCTCTACATGGCCGAGCCGTTCTACGCCGAATATACCGCCCTCTACGACCGCAACGCTGATTCGGCCACCCGCCATTTCGACGATGTGGCCCGGCAGTTTGCGCTGATCGAGAAAAACCTGATCGACCCCAAAACGGGGCTGCTTTATCACGGCTACGATGAAAGCCGGCAGCAAAAGTGGGCCAACCCCAAAACCGGCACCTCGCCCAATTTCTGGGGGCGTTCGGTGGGCTGGTACGCCATGGCGCTGGTCGACGTGCTCGATTATCTGCCCGCTGCGAACCCGCACCGGGCCGAACTCATCGGCTACCTGCAGCGCCTGATGCCGGTGCTGCTGCGGTACCAGGACCCCAAAACGGGCGTCTGGTACCAGATGCTCGATCAGGGCACGCGGGCGGGCAACTACGTAGAGGCTTCGGCCTCGGCCATGTTTGTGTATGCCCTGGCCAAGGGGGTTCGAATGGGCTACCTCCCGGCCCCGATGCTGGCAGCCGCCCGGCGCGGTTACGCTGGTATGCTTAAATCGTTTATCGAAACCGACGCCAAAACGGGTCTGCCATCGCTCAACGGCACCGTCAGCGTGGGCGGACTGGGTGGCAACCCGTACCGCGACGGCAGCTACGAATACTACCTGAGCGAGCCCATTCGCCTAAACGACCTGAAAGGTGTAGGCCCCTTCATTTTGGCCAGTGTCGAGCTGGAGATTGCCGACGAAAATGCGGTTGGGCAGGGCAAAACCGTGGCCGTCGATACCTACTTCAACCACGAGTTTCGCAAAGGCGACGGTGGCGCCATGGAGCCGTTTCACTACACCTGGGAAGACCGGATGCACTCGGGCTTCTGGCTCTGGGGAAACACGTTTCGCGAACTGGGGGCCAAAACGATTAGTCAGCCGGCGGCCCCGTCGGCCAGTGCCCTGCGCGGGATCGATGTGCTGATTATCGTTGATCCTGACACCCGCAAGGAAACGACCAGCCCTCACTACATGAGCGATGCCGACGCCGATGCGCTGGTTGCCTGGGTGCGGGCGGGCGGGGTGCTGGCGCTCATGGCCAACGATAGCGCCAACGCCGATCTGCCCCATACCAACAAACTGGCGGGGCGTTTCGGGGTGCAGTTTGGCGATGAACAGGTCAACCCCGTGAAGGGAACCGAGTGGGCAGGGGGGAAACTGACCATTCCGGCCAATCATCCCCAGCTGGGCAATGCCGGTACCATCTACATCAAAGAACTGGCGCCCCTGACGGTCAAAGCACCGGCTACCCCCGTGCTGCGCAAAGGCGATACGGTAATTATGGCCACGGCAAAGGTGGGTAAGGGCACCGTATTTGTGGTGGGCGATCCCTGGCTCTACAACGAGTATGTCGATGGTCGGCGCATTCCGGCAGAATACCGCAATTTTCAGGCGGGCAAGTCGCTGGCCATGTGGTTGCTGCAGCAGGTGCCGGCCCGCCGGCGCTGACAGATCCCGGCAACCGGCTGGCCGGACAGGGCTGGCCGGTTGCAAAAACATCGGCCGCAAAGTGTGACAGTTTGGCCCGAATGCGGTTGTTTTGCTACGAACGAACGATGGTTCGTGTACTCATAAGATCAACCTCACAAAACACCATGCTGTATCCGCTGACATTTGAGACCATCTTTAAAGATAAAATCTGGGGTGGGCAAAAAATAAAAACCATACTGGGCAAAGACTTCTCGCCACTGCCTAACTGTGGCGAAACCTGGGAGGTGTCTGATGTTGAGGGAAACGTATCGGTGGTAAGCGAAGGCAGCCTGAAAGGGCAGTCGCTACGCGATCTGGTAGCCACCTACAAGGGTGAGCTGGTGGGCGAGCACGTGTATGCACAGTATGGCAACCGCTTTCCGCTGCTGATCAAGTTTATCGATGCCAACGATGACCTGTCGATTCAGGTGCACCCCGACGATAAGCTGGCGGCCGAACGCAACAGCGGCTTTGGCAAAACCGAGATGTGGTACATCATGCAGGCCGACGCCGGTGCCCGACTCAACTCGGGCTTCAACCGGGAGGTCAGCAAAGATGAATACGTACGGGCCGTGGCCGACAATACCATTCAGGACTTGCTGAACATTGAACCGGCCCAGCCCGGCGACGTGTTCTTTCTGCCCGCCGGCCGTGTGCATTACATCGGCAAGGGCCTGCTGCTGGCCGAAATCCAGCAAACCTCCGACACCACCTACCGCATCTACGACTTCGACCGGGTCGACCAGACCACGGGGCAGAAGCGTGAGCTGCATACCGACCTGGCGGTCGATGCTATCGACTACCGTCATTACGATCACTACAAAACGCCCTACACGCCCGAAGCGAATGCAAGCGTCAACGCCGTGACGAGCGATTACTTCGTAACGAACGTGCTGACGTTTACCGAGGAGGTGGCGCATGACTACACCCACATCGACTCGTTCGTAATTTTGATCTGCGTATCGGGCGGGCTGACCATTCAGGCGGCCGGTGGCTACAACGTGACGCTGCGCATGGGGCAGTGCGCCCTGATTCCGGCGTCGGTACGGCAGGTAACGCTCGTACCCGACGGCGATATGACGGTGCTCGAAACCTACGTTCCTTAGTCAGGCACCCCTAGTCGGGCACCCCTGGCCGGGCACCCCTGGTCGACGGGAAGACGAACTTGTTAGACCGGGCTACAACGCCTGTTTATCCGGCCATCGGGCTGGGTAGGCAGGCGTTGTCTGGTTATGATCAGGGGCGGAACTGGTTGCGCAGCAGCAGCAGGCCCGCGCCGGGTTGCCGCCACTGGGTCATCAGATCGGCGTGGGCGGGGCCGGTGGGCCGGAAAAACGAGCCCAGCAGCAGATCGAGGTCGCCATCCTGATCCACGTCGCCCGCGTCCATAACGAGCCATCGGCCCCGGCCCGCGTTGGGGAAGGTGCGGGGTTCGAACTGACCGTTGCCCCGGTTGCCGAAATACACGAAGCTGGCATTGGGCCGATCGTCGTAGTCGGGAAACTGGGCAATGGTAGCCAGATCGGGCCGGCCGTCCTGGTCGAAGTCGCGAACGAGGGTCTGGGTAGCGCCGTGGAGCGGGTAGAACCACACGGGCCGGAACCGGAACTGCCCGTCGTTGCGAAAAATCCGGACGCCGTGGTAGGGTTTCGCCACAATGGAGTAATCGGCATTGTCGCCGTTGGTGTACACCAGATCATCGTGGCCGTCGCCATCCATGTCCACCAGGTCGATGGCGCTGGAGCCGTAGACGGGCGGAAAACGCAGGACGGTGACTTTCCGAAACGTACCGTTGTGCCGGTTATAATAAGCCGCCACCTGCTCATCGCCCTGGGTGAGCAGCGCCAGTATATCGGGCCAGCCGTCGCCGTCTAGGTCGCGCACGATGGTCTGGCGGGCACCGGGCGCCGGATCGAGCACATGCTCCCGGTAGCCGGTGGCGGTTTGCTCATGCCAGGTCAGGCGGCCGAGGTAATGCCCAAACTGGCAGATCACCTGGTCGGTCCGGCCGTCGCGGTTCAGGTCGGCGGTGGTTGCCTGCACCGGTCGCCCCAGGTTCTGAATGGCCGTGGCCGGCTGCCGGGTGCCGGTTTTCAGCGTGCCCCACGAGCCGGCCAGCCGGTCGTTTGGGTTCAGCACCCCAACCTGGAGTATTGCCAGGCTTCCACCCGCCAGCGGCTGCAGATCGACGGGCGGGCTGGTGAGGGTAAGTGAGTCGAGCGGCCGAAACTGCGTATCGAGCCGAAACAACTGCCCGCTGGCAGTGCCGGCCCAGATAGCCCGGTTGAGCGAATCGTAGCGCAGCAGGGTCACGAGCGACCGCACAGGCGACCGCACGGCTTCGGGTTTAAACAGCGACAGGTCGGCCCGCAGGGGCGGGTGCGCCGGCTGGTTGGGCAGGCTGTCGGGCGCCAGGCTGGTATAGTAGGCCATCAGCTTCTGCCAGTCGCGCTCGTGCAGCGTCGGATGTTCGGGGAAAATGTTGGCTTCGAGGATGCGGGTCAGCTCGGTCTGGTCGCTGAACTGGCCCAGCGCCTGCATCTGCTGCGTCGATTGCCCCAGGCGGAGCGCCATTTGCGGTAAGACACCCTGCTGCCAGGTTTTTTTGTCGAGCAGCGCCGGATCGGGGCGCTGGTGGCAGCTGCCGCAGTAGGCCGTAGCCAGCTGGGCACCGGTAAGGGTCGTTTCGGCGGGCGGGGCGGCCGTCGCAGCCGTCTGCTGATCGGCCCCCGACTGGCAGGCGGTGAGAAACAGGGCGGCCAGCAGGAGGGGGGCGGCCAGACGAAGCAAATACATGGTCAAAGATAACCCGTGGGGTCTTTTTTCGAGGGTACGCGCACGGCGAAACCCCTAAAAATGCGTTGTTTTGAGCGACTACTTTAGCCTGTTCATCTATGTATTGTTTTATTGGGGTCGACGTGGGCACCACCAACGTAAAGGCTCTGGCCGTGTTGCCCGACGATCTGACCCATATCCTGGCCCATGCCTCGGCGCCCGTCGATACCCTGAATCCCGAACCCGGCTGGGCCGAGCAGGACGTTACCCATATCTGGGCCGCGCTGGTACAGGTACTGGCCGACGTTAACCGGGAGGTTACAGCGGCCGGCCATACGGCCACCCACGTGGCGTTCAGTACCGCCATGCACAGCCTGCTGGCCATGGATGCCAACGGGACTCCGCTGAGTCACGCCCTGCTCTGGTCCGACAACCGGGCCGAGGCCGAAGCCCTGACCCTGCGAACGACCGAGGCCGATCTGGGCACCCGGCTCTACCGGCAAACGGGCACCCCCATTCACCCCATGGTGCCGCTCTGTAAGCTGGCCTGGCTGCGTACCCACGATCCGCGACTGCTGCACCGGGCCGCCTATATGGGCTCGATAAAAGAGTACCTCTGGCGACGACTGACAGGGCAGTTTGAGATCGACTACTCGATGGCGACGGCGACGGGCCTGTTCGATACGGGGGCCATGCAGTGGAGTGCCGACGCCCTGCGCTTCGCCGGTGTCCGGGCGTCGCAGCTGTCGACACCCGTGCCTACTACCCACCAGCGCCCGCTGCTGGCATCGCCCGATACAACGGCTACGGGCCTGCCGGCCGGTGTTTCACTGGTCATCGGGGCATCGGACGGCTGTCTGGCCAACCTCGGCGCGGGGGCTATCCAGCGGGGCGTAACCACCCTGACAATCGGCACCAGCGGGGCTATCCGGCAGACCGTGCGGACACCCCTGCGCGACGACGAAGGCCGGCTGTTCTGCTACTGGCTCGATCAGGATCATTACGTGGTCGGCGGCCCCACCAACAATGGCGGCAACGTGCTGGAATGGGTAAGCGACAAACTGACCCTGCAGGATACCGATGCCGTGCTGGCGGAAGCCGAAACCGTGCCGCCGGGTGCCGACGGGCTGCTGTTTATGCCGTATCTGCAGGGCGAGCGCGCCCCGCTCTGGGATTCGGCCGTGCGCGGAGCTTATCTGCAGGTCGACTGGCAGCACACCCGGGCGCATTTTGTGCGGGCAGCGCTCGAAGGGGTGCTGTTCAACCTGCTCAGCATCAACCAGCTGCTGGCCCGGCATACGGGTGCGGCCCACGTTATACACGCCAACGGCGGTTTTGCGCAGTCGCGGTTTTGGGTGCAGATGCTGGCCGACATGGCAGGCATACCGGTGCGGCTCAATGCCAGCAACGAAAGCGGCTCGATGGGGGGCATTCTGCTCACACTCAAAGCGGTCGGTCTGGTGAAGTCGCTCGACGAAGCCGCGCAGCGGGTGGCCTTCGGCGATACCGTGAAGCCCGATTCGGAGCGCAGCAAGGTCTACGGCCGCGTGTTTCGGGCGTGGGAAAAAGCCCGCGCTCAGGCAATCGGCAGCCGGAAGTAAAATGCCGTGCCGGTAGTAACGGTGGTATCCAGACCGATCTGTCCGTGCATGGTCTGAATAAACTCGCTTGAAATGGCCAGACCGAGGCCGGTGCCGCTGGGCAGGGCGGGACCGGCACCCGGGCTGGCCGGCGGCCGGAGGGGCTGCGGGGAGGCCGGTGCCAGTGCCGACGCCTTGAAATACCGGTCGAACACGCGGGCCTGGTGTTCGGGCCGGATGCCGGGCCCGTAGTCGCGCACCCGAATCTCGATCGCATCGCCCACGCGCCCGGCCGACACGTCGACGGCGCTGTCGGCCGGGCTGTAGCGCACGGCATTCGACAGGAAGTTGATGAGCACCCACGACGTTTTGTCGGGGTCGGCTTTCATCAGCGGCAGCCCGGCCGGCAGGCTGACGTTGAAGCGCACCTGTTTCTGCTCGGCCTGCATGCGCAGGGCATTGGTGGCGTAGGCAATGATGTCGGCGGGGGCCACTGGCTGCATCGTCAGCTGAATCTGTCCCGATTCGACCTGCGCCATATTCAGCAGTTCGCCGGTCAGGTTGAGCAGCCGGTCGGTGTCGGCCCGTACGCTGTCGATGAGCTGGGTCTGCTCATCGTTGAGCAGGCCGATCCGCACGTCGCTCAGTAGCTTCAGGCTCATTTTGATGCCCGAGAGTGGGGTTTTCAGCTCGTGCGAAACGGTGGCGATAAAGTTTGTTTTGGCCAGATCGAGTTCTTTATAAGGCGTCACGTTTTCCAGTACGATCACGTAGCCGGCGGGTCCGGCTTCTTCCTCGCCGGTGCGGGTTACGGCTACGGTATGGATCCGCTTGTTGAAATAACTTTCTTTCCCGTTGTCGAAAATCTTCAGCAGCTTGCTGTTGGTCTGTTCGGTAAACTGGCCCGTCATCAGATCCTGAATCAGCGTGCGCATCAGGTCGTTGGCGGCTGCTACGTCGGGCGCGTATTTGCCCTTGATGTCGGCTTCGCTGACCCCCAGCAACCGGCACACCACCGGGTTGGCAAACAGGATCATGCGGGTTTCGCTCAGCCCGATAATGCCTTCGCTCATGATCTGGATAAGGGTGTCGATACGCTGCTTCTCGAACAGCACCTGCGCCAGATTGGAGTGTTCGTACTCGTCGAGTTTTTGCGCCATGGAGTTAAACGACCGGGCCAGCTCGCCAAACTCATCGTCGGACCGGAAGTGGAGCCGCTCCTCGAAGTTGCGGCTCGTCACCTGCCGGATACCGCGCGTCAGTTCGCGCAGCGGGTTGGCAATGTAGCCGGGAAAACTCACGATAAACGACGACAGAATCAGGAAGCAGAGCGTACCGATGGCGGCCAGCCACAGCAGCGCATCCTTGGCTGTCTGCTTGGCCGTTTCGTTTTTCCGGATAATGGCCTGCCGGTTCAGGTCGTCGAGCTGAAACAGGGCCTGCCGGATCCGGCCCACTGTCAGGCGGTCGGTCTGGCCCCGGCGCAGCCGGTCGAATTCGCGCCGGATGGTGCGGGTGGCATCCCGTTCGCCCACTTCGGTAATGTTTCGCTCCTGCCGGCGCAGGTTGGCTTCGAAATCGGCCAGCGACTCGGGGTCGTTGATGGGCTGCCGCAGATCGGGCGACTCAGTCAGGTTGGCCAGCGCCTTCTGCATATTGCTGGCGTAGTCGATGGAGATGTAATTGTCCTGCAGAATGGCCTGTGAGTCGCTCGACAGCTCCTGCAGGTAGTAGGCTCCCAGCCCGCCCAGCATCAGGGTGATGGCAAACAGAAACCAAAGGGCAGCGGAAAGTTTGGCTTTGACGGACATGGGGGAGCAAGGGGCGAAGCGTGAGCGGGTGAAAAGACGGAAGCGGCCGCGATCAGGACAGAATGATCAGATCGGTGTTGGAGCCGGCGAGTTTGTTCAGTAACTGATTAAAGGCATTGGTGCGGAGAATGATCTGAATCAGGCTCAGGTGCGGCTTGCCGATGCAGACCGTGGTGACGTGTCGGTTCTCGACTTCGGCCATGATGCTGTTGACAATGTCGGGACTTTTCACCTGAATCAGTTCGGCCCCCAGTTCGGTGGCCAGTTTAAGGTTGTTGATGAGGTGCCGCTGGGTATCGAGTTTAATGCGGTCGGCACTCTCGGCGGGTGTCTGCACGTACAGCACGTACCAGCGCGAATTGTAATAGGCCGCCAGCCGGGCGGTCTTGCGAATCACCCGCCGGGCAATGTCGTGGTTGCTGCTGATGGCCGCCAGAAACCGCTCGGCTTTGGCCGTGGTATTGGGCGGCATCGACGTTTCGATTTTGCGCTCGACGGCCGTGGCCACCTCGCGCAGGGCCAGCTCCCGTAGCTGCAAAATCCGGTCAGACTGAAAAAAGTTGCGCAGGGCCGTTTCTACCTTGGCCGGCTCATAGATCTTGCCGTCGCGCAGCCGGGCAATCAGTTCGTCGGCCGTAAGGTCGATGTTCACCACTTCATCGGCCAGGTGCAGCACTCGGTCGGGCACCCGTTCCGATACGTCGATGCCCGTGATGGCGCGAACTTCGTCGTACAGGCTTTCGATGTGCTGAATATTCACCGCGCTGATCACGTTGATGCCCGCGTCGAGAATATCGATCACATCCTGCCAGCGTTTTTCGTTTTTCGAACCGGGAATGTTGGTGTGGGCCAGCTCGTCGACCAGCACCAGTTCGGGATGCAGGTTGAGAACGGCCTGAACGTCCATCTCCTCCAGCTGACGCCCCTTATAGAACAGTGTCCGGCGCGCGATGGCGGGCAGGCCGGCCACCAGGGCCTGCGTTTCGGCGCGGTTGTGGGTTTCGATGAAGCCAATCCGGACATCGATACCACCCCGCAGCAGCGCGTGGGCTTCCTGCAACATCCGGTAGGTTTTGCCCACCCCCGCGCTCATGCCGATATACACCTTGAACTTACCCCGGCGCGACGCCTGAATAAGCCGCAGAAAATGCTCGGCCGATTGATCCTGATTGTCGATGTCCATACGATGGTGGCCCGCCAGCCTCCAGACAGGAGACCGGCGGGCGCTGGTTACGGGTTGGCACCTGCTGACTGGTGGTTCAGAACCAGACTGCCAGGCTGGTCGTCAGTGAGGCATTGGTTTTTCCCGGGCCGGTGGTCGTTTCGAAAACGGCGTCGCGGCTGTTATACACCTTCCCCTCGATGCGGAACAACGCATTGGGGAGAATCGAATAATCGTAGTTGACCGAGTAGCCGAGCGTCTGAAACCCGTTGGGGGTGCCGGTGCCGATAATGACGCCGGCTGGATCGTGGTAGTATTCGACCCGGCCGGCCAGGTAGCTGCGGCTGCCGGTGGCCACCCGCGCAATGACCACGGGCGAATACCAGACGTAGGAACCGCTGCCGGCCCGCTGCCCATTGGCAACGATGGGTTTGCGGTCGGCGCCGATGTCGAAGCCCAGAATAACGCCCACCTTGCCGGCGGGGTTGATGAGGGCGTAGAAATTATTGAACACACGGTGCTGCTGCAGCGAGTCGGGCCGGTCGGCGCCCACGAAGGTACTCCAGTTGAGCACCAGGTTGGCACTGGGCTTAAACTGAACCTGGGTGCTCAGTGCCGGGCCGGTATAGCCCGGCAGGCGCGCCACCCGCTGCCAGCCGTTGAGGGCAGACCCCAGCAGGGTCCACTTACCATTCGGGGTATTGTAGGTCAGTTTGGCCCCGGCGAGGTAGTAGGGCGAATTTTCGGCCAGCATACTCCGGGTCAGGGTCCAGCAATCTTTGGAGACGGCACTCTCGAAGCCGATGTGCGACGAGAAAATACCGGCGTCGAGCCACAAATCGCGGGTCCGGCTGAGCTTCACCCCGGCGTTGGCTTCGTAGATGTTACGGATCAGGCTCTGCTCGGCGGCATAGTTGTACTGGGCGTAGGTGCCCACCTGCAGCGCCAGGTTGGCCCGCACCCGTTCGCCGGCGTAGGCGCCCTTCAGAAAGGCCAGGTTGATGTTGACTTCACGGTTGCGTTTATGGTTGTAGATAAAGCCGGGTCGTTCCTGGCTGGTTTTGGGTGCCGTCAGGTCGTGGGTGTAGTAGGCTTCCACATAGCCCGACAGGCTTAGACCAGGGGTGGTGGCCTGAGCCGGGGTTGTCGTGGTACTGTCTGCCGACTGTGCCAGCAGAGAGGTGGTTGCGTTCAGAAAAAAGCCCGCGGTGAGGGCCATAACGGGCAAAAAGAGGTACTTCATGATTGGGTTGGGTCCGCACGGAGGCAGACATTGGTTTTGTTGTACAGAGCCATCGGATATTGTAACCCGCCGGCGTCAAGGGTGTTGCGTCAGGTATTCGGCCAGCGGGCCAATGGCCAGGGCCGGAAAAAAGCACAGCGCCCCCGTAATAAGCATAATGGCGGCCAGCAGTACCCCAAACGTGACGGAGTCGATGGGGAGTACACCGGCCGAGGGGGGCGTGTACGGTTTAGCGTAGAGGATACCGGCAATGGCCAGCGGCCCCAGCAGCGGCACAAAGCGGCCGCCTGCCATCACCACCGTTGTCGACAGGTTCCAGAAGGGGGTGTTGTCGGCCAGGCCTTCAAAACCCGATCCGTTGCCGGCCGCCGACGATACGTATTCGTAGAGCATGGTGGTGAAACCGTGATAGCCGGGATTGCTGAGCCAGCCCAGGTCGGGATTGGCGTTGAGCAGGGCTACGGCCACACCCGTGCCGCCCAGGTAGAGCAGGGGCAGCAGTACCAGTATGCCAACCGCCAGCTGCATTTCCGTCAGCCCGATTTTCTTGCCCAGCAGTTCGGGGGTACGGCCGGTCATGAGACTGCCGACAAAAAGCGCCAGCACGATGTACAGAAACAGGTAGAGGAAGCCGGAACCCACTCCGCCATACAAGGCATCGAGCTGCATGCCCAGCAGCATAAACAATCCCGACAGGGGTGTATAGCTGTCGTGCATCGACGTGAGTGTACCGGCCGGAATCACCGCGTTGACCCCGCAGTAGAAGGCCGAAGCCAGCGTGCCAAACCGCATCTCTTTCCCCTCCAGGCTACCCGCCGACTGATCGATGCCGAGGGCCGTCAGGGCGGGGTTGCCCGCCAGTTCCTGCTGGATGATCGGGAGGGTGATCAGGAGCCAGCCGACCGTCATGATCGTGAACAGCAGTACCCCCAGCCGACGCCGACGCAGGAAAAACCCGACGAAACAGACAAACGCCATGGGCAGCAGCAGCACATCGATCAGGTGAACGATGTAACTGGCGTAGGAGGGGTTCTCGAGGGGATGCGCCGTATTGGTGCCGAAAAACCCACCGCCGTTAGACCCTAAGTGCTTGATGGGTAGCATGGCCGCTACGGGCCCGCCGGCAATGGTCTGGGTGTCGCCCTGCAGTGTCTGGATGGTGGTGTAGGGCGCCAGCGACATCGGCACGCCCGTCGTCAGCAGCAGCCCGGCTGCCACCACCGACAGGGGAAGCAATACCCGCGTCAGGGCCCGCACCACATCCTGATAGGCATTGCCCACGAAGGCGCCCGACCCGGTTTGCAGGCACCGCACCACCGCTACCCCTACGGCCAGACTGGTAGCCGCCGACACGAACTGCAGAAAGGTAAGCACGGCCAGCTGGGTGAAGTAGGTGACGCCCGTCTCGCCCGCGTAGTGCTGCAGGTTGGTGCTGGTCAGAAAGCTGATGGCCGTGTTGAGGGCCAGCGTCCAGTCCATCGGCTGAATGCCCCCCTGGTTGGCAATCGGGATGCGGGTCTGAAACAGCAGCAGCACGAAAGCATACACGAGCCACAGGCCATTGAGGGTAAGCAGGGTCAGGGCATACTGTTGCCAGCGCATGGGCTGGCTGGGGTCGATGCCACTCAGCCGGAACAGCCGATTTTCCAGCGGGCTGAGCCAGTCGGCGGCCGGCCGACGGGTGCCAAACACGCGGCACAGGTAGCGACCGGTCAGTACGGCCAGGAGCAGGGCCAGGCCGTAGATCAGTACGATACCAATTCCTTGTCGATCCATGGCTGGATTACTTCAGTTGGTCGAGCGCTACGTTGAGCGCCAGCACGTTGACCGTGGCGGGGCCAAACAGACCCAGCAGCGGGCCTTTGGTGTGGTCGGCCACCAGCTGCTGCACCCGGGCGGGGGGCAGGTTGCGTACGCGGGCAATGCGGGCTACCTGGATGTCGGCCGCTGCCGGCGAGAGGTCGGGGTCGAGGCCGGAGCCCGAAGCCGTCACCAGTTCGGCGGGAATCCGGGCTTTGTCGACGCCGGGGTTGTGCACCAGAAAGGTGTCGATGCGGGCCTGTACCGTTTTCAGGTAATCGGGGTTTGACGGGCCTTTGTTCGAGCCGGCCGAGCCGGCTGCATTATAATCGACGGCCGAGGGGCGACTGTTGAAGTAGCGGTCTTCGGTAAATTTCTGCCCGATCAGGGCGTAGCCCACCACCCGGCCATTGGCCGATACGGTGACACCGTTACCCCCGCCGGGCGTTAGTTTGGCCAGGCCTGCCACCACAAGGGGGTACACCACTGCCAGCAAAATAACCAGAACAACCGTGAGCCGAATGGCGGGAAACAGATGCGTTTTCATGGAATTGTTGGTAAAAACGGGGGGCGGCAATCCGAAATCCCCGGTATGAATGACGTTGGTGGCTCCGGCCGGGCGACCGGAGCCGTTGACTTAGATGAACAGACCGACCACCAGATCGAGTAGTTTGATGCCGATGAACGGGGCCACCAGACCACCGAATCCGTAGATGAACAGGTTCCGGCGAAGCAGGGCCGATGCGCCGATGGGCTTGTAATCGACGCCCCGCAGCGCCAGCGGAATCAGCATCGGAATAATGACCGCGTTGAAAATGACCGCTGACAGGATGGCCGACTCGGGGCTGTGCAGCTTCATCAGGTTAAGGTGCTGCAGGGCCGGAATACTGGCCACGAACAGGGCCGGTACAATGGCGAAGTACTTGGCCACGTCGTTGGCAATCGAGAAGGTGGTAAGCGTGCCGCGCGTAATGAGCAGCTGTTTGCCAATCTCAACCACTTCGATTAGCTTGGTCGGGTCGTTGTCGAGGTCGACCATGTTGCCGGCTTCCTTGGCCGCCTGCGTGCCCGAGTTCATGGCTACGCCCACGTCGGCTTGGGCCAGGGCCGGGGCATCGTTGGTGCCGTCGCCCATCATGGCTACCAGTTTGCCGCTTTGCTGCTCCTGCCGGATGTAGTTCATTTTATCTTCGGGTTTGGCTTCGGCAATGAAATCGTCGACGCCGGCCTTGCCCGCAATGAATTTGGCCGTGAGCGGGTTGTCGCCGGTGACCATCACCGTTTTTACACCCATTTTGCGCAGCCGGTCGAACCGTTCGGCAATGCCGGGTTTGATAATATCCTGCAGTTCGACTACGCCTTTCACCTGCTCATTGTCGATCACCACCAGGGGCGTGCCGCCATTGGCCGCAATCGTGCTGGCCTGTTCGGTTACCGCAGCGGGGAAGGGGTTGCCCGCCCGCTCGACAATGGTCCGGATCGAGTCGGTGGCACCCTTGCGAATGCGCTGCACGCCGGTACTGACAGGCAGGTCGATGCCCGACGAACGGGTTTCGGCCGTGAACTTGATCAGCGTGGCACCGGTGGTGCTGAGACCCCGGGTCAGGTCGACACCGTCGGGGCCGGAGCGGGCCAGTTCCACAATCGACTTGCCTTCGGGCGTTTCGTCGGCGAGCGAGCTAAGGGCAGCTGCCCGGATCATATCGGTCAGGTCGACGCCCGGAGCGGGGTAGAAATGGGTGGCTTTGCGGTTGCCGATGGTGATGGTGCCCGTTTTGTCGAGCAGCAGCGTGTCGATGTCGCCGGCTGTTTCGACGGCCCGGCCCGATTTGGCCAGTACGTTGGCGCGCAGGGCGCGGTCCATACCGGCAATGCCGATGGCCGAGAGCAGCCCGCCGATGGTGGTCGGAATCAGGCAGACAAACAGCGCGATCAGGGCCGCAATCGTGATAGGCGTGTTGGCGTAGGCGGCAAAGGGTTGCAGGGCTACGCACACGATAACGAAGATGAGCGTGAAGCCAGCCAGCAGAATCGTCAGGGCAATTTCGTTGGGGGTTTTCTGGCGGCTGGCCCCTTCAACGAGGGCAATCATCTTGTCCAGAAACGACTCCCCCGGCTGGGTCGTTACGAGCACCTTAATGCGGTCGGACAGCACTTTGGTACCCCCCGTTACCGACGAGCGGTCGCCCCCGGCTTCGCGGATCACCGGGGCCGACTCGCCCGTAATGGCCGACTCGTCGATGGTAGCCAGCCCTTCGATAATCTCCCCATCGGTCGGGATCAGGTCGCCGGCTTCGCAAAGGAACACGTCGCCTTTTTTAAGCTGGGCCGACGATACCGTTTCGATGGGTTCGTTGGGCCGGTCGGTGCGGATGCGCCGGGCGGGGGTGTCCTGCCGGGTTTTGCGGAGCGATTCGGCCTGCGCCTTACCCCGTGCTTCGGCAATGGCCTCGGCGAAGTTGGCAAACAGAATGGTCAGCAGCAGAATCAGCGTGACGGTGATGTTGTAGCCCAGGCTACCCTGGGTGGTATCGCCCGATACGGCGATGTAGCCCGTTACGAGCAGCATGATCAGCGTGCCGACTTCCACCGTAAACATAACGGGGTTCTTGATCAGCAGGGCTGGGTTGAGTTTGATAAACGATTGGCGAAGTGCCGCACCGACCAGGTCGGATTTAAACAGGGACGGCGATTTCTGAGTGGCCATTTTTGGTATCTTTGAAAAAACAGATGTCTGGTTATGGGAGCTTTGGGCTTTATCAGGACGACGGCAGGGCAGGCTGATCAGGAGCACATCGAGCAATTGTTCAGGCGTGCCGGTTACGCGTCCAGCACCGCGTACGCTGTTAAAAAGCTGCAGGAGGAATTGCTGCTCGAACTCAAGGGCTGCAGCGAACGAATCAGTGCGTTTGAAGCCAAGTATGGCCTGCGTTACGACGAGTTCGACAAGCGCTTCGATGAGCTGACGCAGTATCCCCTGTTTGAGCGTGAAGACGATATCATTGACTGGCGTTCGGAGGTGATTGAACTGCGTGAAATCGAACGGCAATTGGCTACCCTAATCGACTGATGCATGATTTGACGCCCTTCCGGCTTATTATCGACCATACGAGCGATCAGGAAATCAGGCCGGGAAAGGCTACGCGTCGTCTTCGTATGTCGATTACGTTCGCTGATCTGTCTGTACTGCATGTTCGGGAGAACTATGTACTGCAAACGGGTTGGGTTGATTATGCTTATCACTGGCAGGCTGCCGACGGAACGTTTCTCCATCGCTGGGATAACGCCCACTCCGTCGATGTGCCAACATCGCCCCACCACCAGCATGTCGGTTCTGAAGGTAATGTACAGCCCGCTACACCGATGACTCTTTCCGAGGTGCTTGCTTTCATTGCCACACGCCTTATTTCAGACTGAAGTATTCGGCCAGCGGACCCAGCGCCAGGGCCGGGAAGAACGAGAGGGCCGTGATGATGACGATAACGGCGAAGGTCATCAGCCCGAACGTGGCCGTATCGGTGGGCAGCGTACCGCTCGATTCGGGTACATATTTCTTCTGGGCGAGCAGCCCAGCAATGGCTACCGGACCGATGATCGGAATGAAGCGACCCAGAATGAGCACAAAGCCCGTCGATATGTTCCAGAACAGGTTGTTGTCGCTCAGCCCTTCGAAGCCCGATCCGTTGTTGGCGTTGGCCGACGTAAACTCGTACAGCATTTCGGAGAAGCCGTGATAGCTGGGGTTGTTGAGCCAGTTGGCCGGCTGCACGGCCCAGTCGGCGTTGCCATGCGACACGAACAGGTAGGCGGCCAGCGCAGTACCGCCTTTGGCCAGCAGTGTACTCAGCAGGGCCACCAGCGACGCGATCTTTATTTCGCGGGCTTCGACTTTGCGGCCAAAGAACTCGGGGGTTCGGCCTACCATTAGCCCCGCAATAAAGACGGCGATAATCAGGTAGTAGTAGTAGTTCAGGAAACCGACCCCGCAGCCGCCGTAGAAGGCATTGGTCATCATCCCCAGCAGTTCCATCGTACCCGACAGGGCCATCGAACTGTCGTGCATGGAGTTGACCGAACCGGTTGAGATAATGGTGGTAACGATGCTCCAGTAGGCCGAAGCCAGCGGCCCGAACCGAACTTCCTTGCCTTCCATCGCGCCGGTAGGCTGCGATACCCCCAACTGAGCAATGGCGGGATTACCGCTGAATTCGGTGATCAGGGTAGGCACCAGCAGACATAGCATCCCGATGGTCATCACCGTATAAACGATCCAGGTAAACTTCCGGCGGTTGATGAGCAGGCCCAGCGCAAACAGCATGGCGATTGGAATAATCATCTGCGCCACCACCTCGATGATGTTGGTTACGTAGTTGGGGTTTTCGAGCGGGTGGGCCGAGTTGGCGCCGAACCAGCCACCGCCGTTGGTACCCAGGTGCTTGATGGCAATCATACCCGCGGCCGGCCCCCGCGAAACGCCTACGGTATCGCCCTGCATGGTCACCACGGTGTCTTTGCCGGCAAAACTCGCCGGTGTACCGTTGAGGGCCAGCAGCAGGGCCATCACCACGCTCAGGGGCAGCAGCAGCCGGGTCAGCGACTTGACGAAGTAGTTGTAGAAGTTACCCGACAGGCTGGTGCGCTCGGGCCGAAACGACCGTACGATCAGCAGCAGGGCGGCAATGCCCGTGGCGGCCGACACAAACTGCAGAAAGGTAACTACGCCCAGCTGGGTGAGGTAAGTCAGCCCCGACTCGCCCGAATAGTGCTGGAGGTTGCAGTTGACCAGAAAGCTGATGGCCGTATTGAACGCCAGATCGGGCGTTTGCGAGGGGTTGCCATCGGGGTTGAGCGGCAGGCTGCCCTGGGTGAGCAGCAACACAAAGGCCCAGACAAACCAGACCAGGTTAATGGTTAGCAGCGCCACCAGGTTTTCTTTCCAGGTCATATCGCGGTCGGGGTCGATGCCGGCCAGCCGGAAAATAAGCCGTTCGAGGGGAGCCATAAACCCGAACGCCTTGCCATCGGTGAAGATGCGGGCGATGAAGCGTCCCAGCAGGAGCGCCAGGCCAACGGTGAGGGCATACATGAGCAGTACGCCCAGCAATTCAGTATTCATACGAAGATTTCAGTAAACGATCTGGCCCGGAGGCCGACAACGAAGAAGCAGTTGAGCCGTTAAAATTTTTCTGGTTTGATGAGCACATACAGCATGTAGGCGAAAACCAGCAGGGCAATAACAAACAGGAGGGTAAGCATGCGTAAGCCGCCGAAGCGGTGGTTAAATGTGTTCGAACCAGTCGATGGCCTTGTAGAAGAGCGCGAAGCAGAGCAGGCCCGAGACGAAGAGGATAAGTGTTGTCAGCATGAGCAGTAGAAGTAGACAGGTTGTCGGTGGGGATATGCCAAGAAATGCTCCAAAACTGCCAGAAAAGCGTTGCTGTGTTGGTAAGTAGTTGTTTACCAGTGTATTGTTTTTGTCTGAAACGTGGCGGGCGGGCGAAACAAAAAGCCGACCCTACCAAAATGGTAGGGTCGGCTTGTCAAAGTGGGGTACCCGTAAGGCTGTTCTTACCTGTTTTTGGGATGGTACGTGCTCGGCAGCCGTTCCATCCGTTGCGTTTTCGGGGTGGTAAACACCAGCGGCACCTCTTCTGTCAGCACGTTGCTGGTGTCGAGCCCATACGCCATCTGCGGGGGCAGGGCAATGTTGCGCAGCAGGAAATACCCGAACAGGGTGATGCGATCGGAAAGCGACAGCTCATTCTCGATGGACAGAAACGACCGGAACAGCACAAACCGGAAGTCGCCCGCGATGCGGTGGGCGTTGAGCGACCGGTAGCGGCTGTCGATGGTCACCTCCCCGTTCCGGACCATGTCTTCGACCACCAGCCGGAACAGCAGATTGATCCGGGGCTGCACCCGGAAACCCAGGTAGAAGGTAACGAAGTACACATCGTCGGCTTCGAGGGCATCGACCTTGTAGCGCATCACGAAAGGCTCGTCTTCTACGCACACGTGCAGAAACCAGTACACATCGGCACGCTTGGGGGCCCGGTTCAGGATCGAGTACAGCGTTTCGGACTCCACCTTGCGGTAATCATCGGCGGTGGTCAGGTAAACCAGATGCGTAGCAAACTTGGGAATGTTGGTATCGTTGCTGAGGGCCTTCAGAATGGGCAGGTGGTTGGGCAGCGAGTCGTAGCGGGTCAGCCGGGCCTTGAGCTTTTCGCCCCGGTGCCAGAACAGCATCATGGCCATCAGCAGCAGGCCCAGCGTAACCGAAATCCAGCCCCCTTCTTCAAACTTGACCAGGTTGGCCGCCAGAAACATCCCTTCGACCGCTAAAAACAGGGCCGTAATCAGTACAATCAGGATGGGGTTGACGCGCTTCACCCGCAGGTAGGTGCTCATCAGTACCGTCGACATCAGCATGGTCAGCGTAACGGCCAGCCCGAAGGCCGCTTCCATATTCGATGATTTCTGGAAATACAGCACCATCAGGATACAGCCTGCCATCAAACCCCAGTTCACAAACGGCACGTAGAGCTGGCCGCGCGCGTCGGAGGGATAGGCCACCCGCTGCCGGGGCCACAGGTTCAGCCGCATGGCTTCGCCCACGAGCGTAAACGAGCCGCTGATGAGGGCCTGCGAGGCAATGATGGTGGCGAGGGTAGCCAGGCCAATGCTGAACACCAGCAGGGGCGCCGGCACAATGCTGTAGAACGGACTGGTTTCGCCCAGCCGCTGGCCCAGGTGCTGCATAAGCCAGGCCGTCTGCCCGGCATACGACAGCACCAGCATCAGTTTCACAAAGCCCCAGCTAACCCGGATGTTGCCGCGGCCACAGTGGCCCATGTCGGAGTAAAGCGCTTCGGCCCCGGTTGTGCAGAGAAACACACCGCCCAGCAGCCAGAACCCGCTCGGAAACTGGGTCAGCAACCGCACGGCCCAGATGGGGTTGAGCGCCTGTAATACCGAGGGCGCATCGAGCAGCGACCAGAACCCCATGGCACCGATAAACGAGAACCAGGCCAGCATGACCGGCCCGAACAGCCGACCCAGCTGCTGGGTGCCGAACTGCTGGGCTACGAACAGCGCAATCAGAATACCGATTACGATGGGAACGGTGTTGAGCTGCGGATAAAAGATAAGCAGCCCCTCTACCGCCGATGATACCGAAATGGGCGGGGTGATGAGCCCATCGGCCAGCAGAAACGATCCGCCGATAACGGCCGGGTACAGCAGCCAGCTGCCCGTAAAGCGCCGGACCAGCGTATAGAGCGAAAAAATGCCGCCTTCCCCCTTGTTATCGGCGCGGAGCGTGATGATGACGTACTTGAGGGTGGTTTGCAGCGTGAGGGTCCAGAAGATGGCGGAAAAGGTGCCCAGCACCAGTATCTCAGAGAGGGAGCGTCCGCGCATCACGGCCGAAAGGGTGTAGAGGGGCGAGGTGCCAATATCGCCGAACACAATACCGATGGCTACCAGCAGACCCTGGGCCGTTACTTTGTTTAATGCGTTGTGAGTGGAAGACATGCGCTACGGTAATCGGGAAGAAACGGGGATTGGTAAACAGGTGAAACGTTAATCAGTCATTTCGTTCAATTTACGGTACAGGCTCGTCAGGCCAATACCGAGCAGGCGGGCGGCTTCGGTTTTGTTGCCGCCGGTTTGCCGCATCACCCGCCGGATGTGCTGCCGCTCCACCGCAGCCAGCTCCAGACTGGCCGGGTCGCCCGGGTCGGTCGTACCCTGGTTGTCCTGTAATTCATAGGGCAGCAGATCGGGGGTCAGCTCGGGGCCATCGGCCAGAATGACCGCCCGCTCGATCACGTTTTTCAATTCCCGGATGTTGCCCTTCCAGCTGTGCTGCTGGAGCTTCTGTAAAAACGAGTCGCTCATCCGGATGTCGCGCCGGCCGATCTTGGCGGCATCCTGTCGGGCAAACTGTTCGGCCAGGGCGGCAATATCGTCGCGTCGTTCGCGCAGGGGAGGCAGTTCGATACTAAATACAGACAGCCGGTAATAGAGGTCGAGCCGGAATCGGCCATCGGCGGCTTCCTGTTCGAGGTTGCGGTTGGTAGCCGCCAGTACCCGCACATCCGTTTTGGTGGGTTTAGTATCGCCCACGCGCAGAAACTCGTGGGTTTCGAGTACCCGCAGCAGCTTGGCCTGCAGGTCGAGGGGCATTTCACCAATTTCGTCCAGGAAAATTGTGCCCCGGTCTGCTTCGGCAAACAGCCCTTTCTGATCGCGGCTGGCGCCCGTAAAGGCCCCGGCCCGGTGGCCAAAGAGTTCGCTTTCCAGAATGTCTTTGCCAAGTGCGCCACAGTTGATGGCCACAAACGTACCCGACCGGCGGGGACTGGCCTGATGAATGGCCTTGGCAAATACTTCCTTACCCGTGCCGGTTTCGCCGGTGAGCAAAACGGTCGTGTCGGTAGTGGCCACTTTACGGGCCAGTTCGACGGCCTGCTGAATGCGCCTGGAGTGTCCCACAATGGTGTCGAAGCCAAACCGGCGGCTGATCTGGTTTTCGAGCTGCTGGATGCGGAATTGCAGGCTGGCCTTTTCAACGGCCCGGCTCACCAGCGGAATAATGCGGTCGTTATCGTCGCCCTTCGTTATGTAATCGAACGCGCCGTTTTTGATGGCGGTTACCCCGTCGGCAATCGTCCCGTAGGCGGTCAGTACGATCAGTTCGGTGGCCGGGTACTTTTGCTTGATCAGAGCCGCCAGGTCGATCCCGTTCTTATCGGGAAGTTTCACGTCGCTGATGACCAGATGAACGGGTTCCTGTTCCAGCACTTTCAGCCCCGCCCGGGCCGAGTCGGCCTCCAGTATCAAATAGCCTTCGAGTTGCAGAATCCGGGCCAGCAGCTGGCGCAGACGTGGCTCATCGTCGATCAGCAAAATTGTAGCAGGTGTCATAGATGAGAAAATTGTGGCGCGAAAGTGTCGGTAAATTTTCAGAAACCGATTGCCGATACCTATAAAATGCCCGGTTGCCCATTGTTTGGCCGGAGGCATACGTTTTGTTCCGGTTCAGGAATTCAGGTTTGTGTTGGGGTTCTATGGCGACAAATCCGTAATTAGCAGCCCAGACACCGTGGCCCGACTGGCCCGGTCTGTTCTGCCTGCTATGAAAAACAACATTGCCCGATTGCGTATGAAACAGGGTCAGCCGGCCCTGGGCGTCCTGTCTGTTAGTGCCGACCCCACCCTGGCCGAGCTGTTTGGACTGGCTGGTATCGACGTGTACCTGATCGATACTGTTCACGGCGCCCTATCGGTGGGGGAGGCCCAGGCCATTGCCCGCGCCTGCGAGTCCAGCGGCACGACGCCCATGGCCCGGGTGAGCCGTACCGAACCGCTGATGATGCAGCGACTCCTCGATGCGGGCCTGCTGGGCATATTGGCGACTGGCGTTTATACCCCGGCGGACGCTGCCGAACTGGTACAGGCGGTGCAGTATCCGCCCCTGGGTCAGCGCCCGATCGGGGCAGTTCGGGTGGCCGATTACCTGCAGGGGACACAGACGCAGGCCGACTATTTGAGCAATGCCAGCGAACAGCTGCTGGTGTTGGCCCAGCTCGATCACATCGAGGCCGTCAACAACCTCGATGAGCTGCTGGCCGTGGCCGGGATCGATGGCTTTGTGATCAGCCCCCGCGATCTGGCCATGAGCATGGGGCATTACGACGGGCCCGCCCATGAAGATGTAAAACGCACGATTGCCGGGGCCGTTGAAAAAATAAATAAGGCGGGTTTAATTGCCGGAACCACGGCTACCACGGGCGATCAGGCCCGGGCGCTAATTGATCGGGGCGTCCTGTTTTGCCTCAATTCGCTGCCCGGAATGGTCCGCCAGGTAACGGGGGAGTTTATGAAAGGCCGCTCATGACTTGATCTGACTGAGCGATCATGCATGGCCGGCTAACCCGCAAAAACAGACCACTAGTGGAGAAAAAGGAGAATAAGTAATACGAAGTTGGGAAAAAGGACCACTTACGGGCAAATTTATTGGCATATATGGACTTAATGCCTATACTTGACCGTCCAAAGCGCCCTATAGGCTGGTCATCACCACTGTCGAATCCGGCTATTGACCATCGGAGTCAGGACCCTCGATCCATACTGATCCACGGCGATCAGGTTACCAAAACAGCCTTTTCTATAGCTGTGGGGTAAAAATAAAACGACCGGGTGAACCAAAACATATTGCCGACTTGCCGGTTAATGGGTTGACCGTTCACTAAGTTTCTACTGTGACTTGTGAGCGATTTAAAAGTTAGTGTGAAACATTGCGTCAAAATTCAATTACGTACCCTATGCGAACATTTATCCAACGACACCCCCTGCGGATGCTGGCTGGACTCGTGTTGCTGAGTAGTGCTGGACTAAACAGCACCCAAGCCCAAACGTCGGCCGATACGGTCCGGACGAATACCCGGACGAGTACGGCGTACCCACGCGAAAACATCTATCGCCTGGGTAAAGGTGTTTACACCGACACGCTGCAACGTGCCGATTTCAAGGCTCAGGCCAGCGATGTGGCTGAACTCGACGACTGCGATACCACCTTTCAGACCTTTATCCTGGTCCGTCGGCTTTCCCCCTGGCGGGTTGGCTTGTTCGCAGGTCCAAACTTTGCGTATTGCGGTACGTGGGAAAACACGTTCGGCCCCACCAAGCGCGACAACAGTCTTTACAACGGGGCTGGTTTTAACATAACCGGCAACGTCGATTATTACCTGACGCCGGCTACCCGCCGTCTGCGTTTCGGTGTTGGTACCGCGTTCGGCTACCAGAACTACCTCACCCGGGGCATCTACCGCGACTACCTCTACAATCTGGCCCAGAGCCGTGGTTTCAACCGCGATCAGGTTACGATTCGTCAGCGGGCTTCGGAAGATATGTTCCTGACGGTTGGTCCCGTTCTGGCTTTCACGATCGCCCGGAGCCGCCGGAACCCCGATGCAACCACGTTCCTCGAACTGGGTCTGCGCGGTGGTCTGTTCCGCACGGAAGCCGCTACGATCACTGCCTTTACGCCATCGACCCTGTCGATTCCGCCCCAAACGGGATCCTTTGTTGAAGGTGGTGGCCTGATCCGCTCGGTTAACCCTAGCACCCGGCTGTATCACCCCGGTGGTCTGCTTTCGCTGGGCGTTTTCTTCCCCCTGCGCAACAACTGGAACATCGGTGTTCAGGCACAAGGCTTCTTCACGCAGCTGAACTACCTGATCATCAACGGTGTCGACGATCAGCTGTATGAATTCAAGCGTAAGCACGGTGGTTTCAGCGCCGGTCTGGCCGTTCGGAAAGGGTTCGTTCAGAAGAAGCTTATCCCCAAGGCTCCGGTTGTTTGCCCCACCTGCGAACAGATTCCCGAGCTGAATGTCCGGTTCAACAACGCATCGCTTAAAGGTGCTTCGCTGGCCTACGTAGACAGCGCAACGGCACAGCGTACGGGTCAGACGATCAACACGACGGCTACGGCCCCGGTGATCAGCTGGCGCAGCACGACTCCGAGCCCGAAGAACGAAACGTTCACGGCTCGTCTGTATTACCGTCCGGATTCGGTAGTTGCCAATGCAACGGATCAGGTGATCGCCCAGGTTGAAAACACCACCGACACCACCCTGACGTTCCCAACCGCGTACTTCTCGAACGGTCAGCCTAGCCCCGGTTTCTACTACGTAACGGTACACAACCGCCAGACGGCAAAGTGCGGTACCTGTATGAGTGAAGTGGCTACGACGAGCTTCTCGGTGCTGGCTCCGAAAGTTGGCAACCCCGACTGCGAATACCGTCACCGGCTGGAGCGTCTGGAAGTATACTACCGGACCCCATACACCCGCGAAGTGGCTAACGTCTGCTACTGTAACGGTACGATCACCTCGGTTGGCGACACGGTTACCCGCCTGCGCTACAAAGGTCTGAACCGCAAACTGGCAACGAGCGCCATCGAGTTCGATACCAACACGGTTATCCTGAACCTCCGCGATCTGCCAGGTGGTCTGGCCCAGCAACTGCAGGCTGAAAAAGCGAAAATAGAAAGTGGCAACGCCATTCGCTTCAAAGGCCGCCGGGTACGTCCGCAGGTACAGTACTTCCGCGCTGTGTTCACTGTTACCAAACTGCCTTGCAACGGTCAGCCTGAGCAAACGGTTGGTAGCTTCAACACCACCATCAGCGACAACAGCTACAGCATCACGGACCTGAAGCCCCTGACGGACGCTCAGAAAACTAAGCTGCTGGCTCCGCCCGCTCCCCGCAAAAAAGCGACGCGCCGGGCTGGTAACAGCGGTCGCCGGTCGGATGTAACGTTCGGTATCGAATAGGCATCAGATCAACGCCATACAGAAAAGCCGGAGCCAACGCTCCGGCTTTTCTGTGTTCAGGGGCTTAGACCAGCAGGCTGAGCCGGGGCTGGCTATGCGGGCCGGTGCATGGCGGTATTGCTCACCTATGCCGCGAACGGGCCGGACGCTGGTAACGTCCGGCCCGTTCGCCCAACTGGCCCTGGTCGGGTGGCGTATACTACAAATCGATAGCCGGCCCCCGTATCGACTCCATTAGTTGAGTTGATACGGGGGCCGGCTATTGGTGTCAAACCCCATGTCGTTGAACGTACCTGATGCCAGGGGCGCTTCGTTATCCAACGGGCAGCCATACCAGTAAAGGCCGGGCTGACTGGGAAAACAGGAGGTTGTCTAGCGGCTAACGACGGTAAAAGACAAAATACCTTCGTATGATTTTAGCCGCTCGGTAGGGGCACCTTTGGGTTTGGCAAATAAACAGAGCGTCGACTTGCCGGGCCGATTCACCGGAATTGACAGCCGGTAGGTAGTACCCGATTGGCGCACCGTTACAGGCGTGGCTGTCAGCACCGGACCGCCCAGCGCACCCTGCGCACAGCTGAATTCGACCGGCTCATCGCTCGACAGCGTCAGCGTGAGCACGTCACCCGCCTGAAGCAGGCCCGCCTGCGGAAACCCGGTATCGAAACCAAGCCGGAAATAAGCATCGTACACCTTCGGGAACTGGTCGAAGCGCGATTTGCTGATGGGGTTGGTCAAGAGCTGCCAGCGGCTGTCGGCCGGGAAATGATTGGCGGCAAAGGCAGCCGGCTCGGTCAGAAAATAGAAATCGTTGGCCGTGCCGGGTGTTTTGGCCGTAGTAAGGGCCCACGCCAGATCGAGCAGGTACCAGTCGCCATCGAGCTGAACGGCGTTCCATTCGTGGTCGATGCGTGCTATCGGCATCCCGGCTTCGCTGTCGTTGGTGCGGGCGTATCCTTTGATGTTGACGACCTGAATACCAGCCCGGGTAAGCAATTCTTTGTAAAGCAGCGCAAATCCCGTACAAACGGCTTTGCGGCTGGCCAGCACCCGGTTGGCATAAGCCGTTTCCGACGCGTAGGTGCGGCCCGAAAACGCCGACTCGTCATAGCGCACGTGGGTCGCAATCCAGCTGTAAACCGACCGGGCCCGGGCCAGATCGCTGCGGGCGGGGGCCGTCAGATATTGACTCAGCGATTGCAGCGTACGGGCCGCCGACTCCGGGGTGTTACGGGCATAGGCGTCGATGGTGCTGTAGTCGACCGTGACGTACCGGGAAGGGCGGGGAATATCGGCACCGGCGGGGGCCAGTCCGACAACGGTCAGGAAAAGAAACAAGGTCAGAACAGACCAAAAATGGTAGTTTCGCATGCCACAAATCGGTTTCACAACCAGATAACAAGGATGCGTTCGCTTTTATTGCTACTCCTGATCAGTACCGTTATGACCAGTTTACCCACCGATGGGCAGGGACAGCCCGCCAGTCGCGCCCTGCCCCCTGTCGAAGCGGCCACCATGCAAACCTTATCGTTTCGGTTGCGGCCGGGGCAGGATCTGAAAGAAGCGCTGGATGCGCTGGTAACCCAGTACCGGATCGGGGCCGGTGCCGTGCTTACCTGCGTGGGCAGCCTGACCGACGTGTCGTTGCGGCTGGCTAACCAGGACAAGGCCACGCACTGGCACGGGCACTTCGAGATCGTTTCGCTGACGGGTACGCTGGCCACCGCAGGCAGTCACCTGCATCTGTCGGTATCCGACTCGACCGGGCGTACGCTGGGCGGGCACCTGATGGCTGGCTGCCGCATTTATACAACGGCCGAACTGCTGATCGGTGTGCTGCCCGAACTGGATTATATGCGAGAACCCGACCCCACGTATGGGTATCGGGAACTCGTGATAAAACGGCGAAAAAAGAAATAAGACGCTTAGTTACGCTTGCTCAGCTCGTCGCGGATTTTGGCCGCCCGCTCATACTCCTCGTTGCCCAGCGCATCGTCGAGCATGCGCTGTAGTTCTTCCTGCGAAGCATTTTTAAGCTGATCGCCAAACGAACGGGTAGACGGGCGGCTGGTCGAACGGACCAGTTCTTCCTGCGTTTCTTCTTCGGCGGGTGTGTTGGTGATACCAGCTTCCGAAAGGACCGACTCGTTTGTGTAAATGGGCACGCCAAAGCGAATCCCAATGGCCACGGCGTCGGAGGGGCGGGCATCGATCGATGTCTCACGTACCCCGTCGAAGCACACGATACGGGCGTAAAAGATACCCTCGCGGAGATCGGAAATAACAATTTCGCGCACAGTAAATTTAAACTGCTCGGCCATCTGCTTGAACAGATCGTGCGTCATGGGCCGGTTGGGCACAATTTTCTCGATCTCGATAGCGATAGCCTGCGCTTCAAACATGCCGATCAGAATGGGCAATCGGCGATTCCCATACTCTTCTCCCAGCAACAGGGCAAAGGAACCCGTTTGCGTCTGACTGGGTGAGAGGGCTAATATTTCCAGTTTAATCTTATCCACAACGCAAATTTAGCAGTTTTGATCGTTCGTACTTAGTCGATAGCCGTTGGCAACCGTGCTTTTTTCCAGCGGCTATCGACCAGTACGGGCCTTATTTGAGGGCCTGAACTGCTTTCGTGAGCCGCGGCAACACGTCAAACACATCGCCAACGATGCCGTAATCCGCTGATTTGAAGAACGGCGCATCGGCGTCTTTGTTGATAACAACAATCACCTTGGAGGAGTTTACGCCAGCCAGGTGCTGGATCGCTCCCGAAATACCACAGGCGATGTACAGATTGGGGCTCACCTTGATGCCCGTCTGACCGACGTGCTCGTGGTGGGGCCGCCAGTCGAGGTCCGAAACGGGCTTCGAGCAGGCCGTAGCCGCGTGCAGCGCCTTCGCCAGATCTTCAACAATGCCCCAGTTCTCGGGGCCTTTCAGCCCGCGACCGGCCGACACCACCAGATCGGCTTCGGGCAGCAGAATGTCGCCCGTGGCTTTCTCCGTATTCTTCACCCGAATGGCAAAGTCGGCATCGTTGAGCGCCGGCGTAAACGCGTTGACCGTCGCCGTTGCGTCGGTTTCGGTTGGGGTGATCGTGTTTTTCTTGATCGCCAGAATCTTGACCGGGGCTTTCAGTTCATTGTAAGCAAAGGCTTTACCGGTATAGATACTGCTTTTTACCCGGAAACCGTTGCTCAGGTCGGGCAGTTCGATGACATTGGCTGCCAGACCCGCTTTCAGTTTTCCGGCCAGCCGAGCCGTCATGGCATCGGCCAGCGACGACTTGGCCAGTACAATAACCGTGCTACCTTCCTGCTGGGCTGCGGCTGCCACAACCGTTGCGTAGGCCATGCCATTGGGCTCGGCCAGGCGGGCATCGGCGGCATGCAGCACCTTGGTGGCGCCAAACCGGCCGGCCGTAGCCAGCTCGGCGGCATCGGCCGGACCCGCAACAATGGCTGTGGCCGACGTACCGGTCATTTCGGCTACTTTCGCGCCGTAAAAAATGGCCTCCTGGGAGGACTTCTTGAGCTTACCTTCGTCTAATTCGACAAAAACGAGAACAGACATAATTTCAGTTGGTGGTTTATGGTTCGTAGTTCTCCGTTGCAGCGTTTAGTAATTGTAGCGTTACAAAGCTGGCTCCGCTGTCAGGGGTTACCCCAGCATCCGGCGGTAGCAACGTTAAAACGGTACGACGCTGCCACGTCAAAACGTTTCTTTAAATAACCTTGGCTTCGGTGTGCAGCAGCTGAATGAGTTCTTCGGCATTGTCGGCGCTGATCATTTTAACGGCACCACGCGGAGCGGGCAGTTCGTAGCTGCTGACAGCGGTCAGTTTCTCGGTGCCTGCCGGCTCGACTACCTTGAGGGGTTTGGTCCGGGCGGTCATGATACCGCGCATGTTGGGGATTTTCCATTCGGCAATCGGCTCCTGACAGCCCAGTACGAGCGGCAGTTTGGCTTCGATTTCTTCCTTACCGCCTTCAATTTCGCGCGTGATCTTGGCCGTATCGCCGTCGAGGTCGAGCACCATTACGGGCGAAATCGAGGGGATGCCCAGCATCTCGGCCACGATACCGTGCACCTGTCCGCCGTTGTAATCGATCGATTCGCGACCCATCAGAATCAGGTCGTAGGTGGTTTCCTTGGCAATGGCCGCAATCTGCTCGGCTACGAAATACGCGTCGGTCGGCTCGGCGTTGACCCGGATGGCGTCGTCGGCACCGATGGCCAGACATTTCCGGATTACGGGCTCGGCATCGGCTTCGCCTACGTTCAGCACCGTAACCGTAGCCCCGGTCTTTTCTTTTAGTTCAACGGCCCGGGCCAGCGCGTAGTCGTCGTACGGACCTGTGATAAACGTTACACCCGCTTTGTTGAGCTTCGTGTTGTTGTCCGTAAACGTAATCTTGGTCGTGGTGTCGGGCACACTCGTCACGCACACTAAAATTTTCATGCCTGTGGGGTTTTGTTTGAATGGTTGCTGGGTAACCCGCGAGCCGCATCGCCAGCGCGCCAACAGGCGACTGGCAGCGGGCTGCGTACTGGGATTCCGGCAGGCTACCCGTTAATTTGGGGGCTAAAATACGAACTGTATCAAAAAAAGTATGCATGCATACTAATTTTCTCTAGCCGATGAATAACGCCCGTATCCAACAATTAATTCGATTTATACAGGATGAACCCGGTGATCCCTTCAATGTTTACGCCCTGGCGATGGAATACGTGGCCGACGAGCCCCGGCAGGCCATGGCCTGTTTCGACGACCTGCTGACCCGGTTTCCCGATTACCTGCCTACCTATTACCACGCAGCCGCGCTCTGCATTGCCCTCGACGAGCGCGACCGGGCGGCCGGCCTCTACGAAGCCGGTATTGCCCTGGCCCGGCAGCAGCAGAACCAGAAAACACTCAATGAGCTGTTGCAGGCACAGCGCGCGCTGGCCGATGAGGAAGACGACTGGTAAGCGTCTGCGTTAGCGCCGGCGCCGGCCCGGCTGCTGCTGTTGCTGCTGCCGGAACAAAATCGGGACGGTGGCTACCTCGGGGAGGGTGTAGGCCAGGTTGAGGTAATGCGCGGTGGGTACTTTCGGGATGTAGACCATACCCCGGACCGATTCGCCGGGCTGCAGCGTATTGCGTTTCAGGGCCAGCTGGTTCCAGCGGTATTCTTCGTAGTCGTAGCGCTGCATCCGATTGGCAAAGGTGCCCTGGTCGATCACGCGTTTGGCCGCAATGGCCTGGTAGGCAACGTCGTGCGTGATCCGTTTGGTTACGTATTCGCCGTAGGTGCGGCTATTGTTGGACGTTGCTACATCCGACGCAATAACGGCTACCAGTGCGATGGTGTTGAACACCCTGGCCCGTTTCAGGCGCTTTTCTTCGAGCTTTCGGTTGAAGGCCACGCGCCCCAGCTCATAGGCCGGATTGGCTATCTCGTGGATAAACGGGCGGTTGTTGTCGGCCGGGTCGGAGAGGGTATCCTGATCGACGCCCAGAGCCGCAAACCGGAAGTCGGCGGGGTCGACGTCAATGGGGCGCTCGGTCTGGTTCTTTACTTCGACATCGAACACCACAAACGACAGGTCTTCGCGCTCGAACGACGCCACCACGCCCACGCCCCGGTCGTCGACCCGCGTTACGGGGCGGCCGTCAATGGTGGTGACCGCGCCCGACACCGGTTCGAGCTGGTAGGTAGGGGCCACTGTTGGGGCACAGCCCGTCAGCAGCGTAGCGAAGGCAAGCGCCAGAAAACCGTGGCGGGTGGATAGACGGGCGTTCATAGGCGGGCGTCCGGACCCCTGTAGGTACCAGACTGTTGTAAAGATACAGCATGCACGAATGGGTCAATACGGGGCCGGGGCTTTTCGTGATGAGTGGTAAGCAGTTAACCCCCTGTGTGGCCGTATTGTACGCCCATCCACCCGGCCGGTCGACGGTAGGCATAGTATTTGTTTTACTCCCTGACAGTCGGAGAACCCAGGCCGGGGTTCTTCCGGTCCAATCTATTAAATTTTGTACATTCGTTCCAGACGCCGAACCGTCGTATTCCTATCAATCGTAACGCCATCCCCATGCGCCAACTTCTCCATACCCTTACGCTTTGTGTGCTCGGCACCGTGACCCAGGCATTTGCCCAGAGCCAGATCATCACGCCCGACAACCAGGTGGTCAGTATCCAGTCGGTGAATGGCACCAACAACCTCTTTATCGGGCAAAGTACCAGCGCCGTTGTCGGCGGCACCTACAACACGTTTGTGGGGGCGCAGTCGGGGCAGGGCAATACCTCGGGCTCGTATAATACGTACCTGGGCTACCGCGCCGGCGCGCCCAACACCGTGGGGAGCCACAACACCTTTGTGGGCTACGAAGCCGGCAAACTCAACACCGACGGCAGCGACAACGTCTTTATCGGCTATAACGCCGGACAGGGCAGCCGCCGGGGCAGCCGCAACCTGATCATCGGGCCCAACGCGGGCTTCGATGCGCTCGAGGGCACCGACAATACCTTTCTGGGCTCGAATGCTGTGGGGGTAGGCGTGGGACTGGTAAATGCCACCGCCATCGGGGCCAACGCCCGCGTGCTGAGTTCCAATGCGCTGGTGCTGGGCAATGGGGCAAACGTCGGCATCGGCACCTCGACTCCCCAGAACCGGCTCGAACTGACGGCCGGTGTCGACGGGCGGAGCGGCCTGCGCCTGACCAACCTCACGGCCCAGTCGCCCGTATCGGGGGCTACGGCGGGCAAGTTTCTAACCGTCAGCGACCGGGGCGATGTGCTGCTGTCGGGGCAGCTGTCGGCGGTGACTACGCGGGTGCAGCCGGCCAGCACCGACCAGTGGGCCGACTACGTCTTCGAACCCGGCTACCAGCCGCAGCCGCTGGCCGAGGTGGAGCAGTACGTGCGGACCCACAAACACCTGCCCGGTATCCCGAGCGCCCGGCAGATGGTCGACAAAGGCACCGACCTGCTGACGCTGCTGACCACGCTGGTCCAGAAAAACGAAGAACTGACGCTGCACCTGATCGAGCAGCAGAAGCGAATCGAACAGCTCGAAAAGCAGGTAAAGGAAAAACACTGATGGCTTGATGCCCGGCTGGATGCGGAACGGCCAGTCGATTGCCCAGCGTGTACCGGGGCAATCGACTGGCCGTTCGTGTTTGGGTATGTGGTCGTAGGGTCAGTCGTGGCGTATGTAATAAGGTCAGGCCACTACCGACTACCGATACGCTGAGCTCGTAGCTGTCGCGCAGCAAATCATTCAGCTCACCGGTAAACTGCTGACGCAGGCGTCGGTAGCCTTCAATGGCCAGCTGATCGAGTTCAGGCTGGCTTTCGTGAGTATGGATGAGTTTGTTGAGCCGGGCAATGCGGTTCAGCAGGTCTTCAATATCACCGAAGGCGTTGTCAGTTGGTTGCATCGTCAGTTAAGCGTTAAGCAAACGCATCCTTTTGGGTGTTGACTGTTGGTTAGGGTATCTTTCCGCGATCGGGTGAACAGCGACAGCCACTTAACCTTGTCCTAATTAGTTTGAAAATGGCTCGGATGGTCATCGGGAAACACCCGAACAGCACACGCATCAAGGTGAGCGTAGGCCGTAAACCGCCCCCGCAACTCGCGTTCAACCCGGTTGTATTGCAGAAACGGGATAAACGTAACAAGATCAAGTTCGTTAGGCATAGGCTTTCGCGTAACGAAACGGCCGTTTATCCACTGCTCAGCTCCAACCAAACCTAGTTGGCGTAAATCACGTAGCAAACTTGCGTACTGATTAATCACGACTGTCTGTGATCGTTATTGATCCGGGAGTAAGTCTGTAAAGTTCACGTCAGTTAGGTATAGTTATCTATAGATCTAAGCAACTTCGGTGAACTAATGACTTTACGAGCTAATGTACGCACCAATAAAAAAAACGCGCCCAACTTGAGGGTATTTTTACTAATACAACGTAGGTTCTGTATATTGAATTTTTTCTCGAATAGCTTTCTTCTCTATAAAAAAATTTGGGTCGTAACCATTAAGTTCTTGCTTTATTTGTTCTATTACCTTTTGCTGTTTTTCTGTTGTTATTGAATCATGTACATAGGCGAGAAAAATATAAGCATTTTTATCGAATTTTATTTTAAACTGTCTATTTGCTCCCGTGTTTGTACTTGCACTAATAAGAACACTATCTTTCATTACTTCATCAATAATAAAAGTGTCATAATTTGGAGTAACAGTGGAATACTTGAAAACTGTGTCAATTCTAATGTTCTGGTTAACTGACACCTTGAAATTGATCAAAGAATCTAATTGACTTCCATTCTCAACATAAAAAGTAATCTTACCTTTTTTAGCTTGGCAAGCTTCTAAAATTACTATTAAAAATACGATTAGTAACTGCTTCATAAATTTAGTTTTGTAGTCATCTTGGGATTTTGCTGCCTCTACTTACATTATAATTTACTGGTATCTGGTTATTTGTGTAACAAGATGTGTTATAATCTTTGGTGAAGGTTTCATGATTTTGACCTCTATTCAATTCGCCGAGTTGATATTGACGTAATGATTGATGCAACTGAATCCCAACCATTTGATTTTTATTGATGCGTGAATTAGGTTGTAAAGAATGCCACTTCCTTTTTCCTGAAGAACGCCTGAACCAACTTTCTGTCTTTCACTAGTAGACGAACCTATTCGAGCACAGCTGCCGTCAGCTCCACTAAGCAAAGAAACACCCGGTTTTTTAGCCCTTGTTTGAGCTGATTCCACACCAGTTCGGTTGGGTTTAGTTCTGGACTGTAGGCGGGCAAACATTCTAAATGAACTCGACCAGGGCGTTGCTTTAAAAAGGCTTTTACCGCTTCTCCCCGATGAATCGATGCCCCATCCGCACAGGCGGCACTGCCAGATGATAAGCAGGTCCCGCTTGTGGTATCGCCCACAAAGTTTACTAAGAAGCCATACGATGTCGTCGCCGGTGAAGGAGCAGTCTTGGCCCGCCACGTAAATCCGACCATTGGGAGCAATGGCAGCAATTAAGCTCAAGTGTTCTCGACCGGCCTTCTCCTGCAGAACCGGTGTTCTCCTCCGAGGGACCCAAGTCAGACTCAGCATGGGCAACAAGTAACAGGCTGAGTCATCCACACACAATATCACGCGCCCCTCAGTTTGGGCTTTTTTTGCGCTCGGAAAGGCGTTCCTCTCGCCATTGCTGGACTCGTTGTGGGCCATGCTGACTGGCTTTGGTTTGGGGCTTTTGCCGAATCCATTCCACTTTTTTGAGTAGCCTACCTACCTGGGATAGGTCGTAACTAACCCCAAAAAGTCATTTGATGACCGCCCCGGCGGCCTGACTAATTGACGCGGGGCTTCATCCAGATGTGGCCCGGAAAACCATGATGGTTGGCGCCTTTGTTTAGCTCCTGAACGAGCTGAATAAGTTGCTCATCGGTAAGTCGAGTGGTGGCCCCGGGTGGTTTTCGCTAGGCCAGGACCTCTTGCCCTTGTCAGTAAAACTTGGCCAAGGTGCGACTGACCAATCCTTGTGTTAAGCCCAGTGGCTGAGCAATGGAGACCTGTTCCCCGCCTTGTTGATGCAAGGCGACACAACGTCGACGGAACACCTCATATTCCGTTTGTTTATAGCTTGCTATTATCAAGGCAAGATACTAATATTATAGAGCTATTCACGGGTCAATAGACGTCTTTCGTGTCTCCTTAACGGCGAGCCTTACTTTGATGCCAGCCCTGTACTGGATCTGCTTTATTCACCCACTTTATTTGTTGGTTTGCGATGATAGGACGTTATAGGTCACTGCCCGTCCTCCTAAACGATTTGAATTCGATATAGAGTTTGAGTTATTCACCTAGGCCGCCATCGCCTGCACCTTCACCAAAAAGCCCATAAAAAAAGCCGCTTCGATTGAAGCGGCTTCGTGCACTCGTAGGGATTCGAACCCCAAACCTCCTGATCCGTAGTCAGGTGCTCTATCCAATTGAGCTACGAATGCGACTTGCACCGGAGTGCGTTTCCCGTTGATTGGGAGTGCAAAAGTAGAGAGAAAAAAGGCGCCTGTCAACCTATTTGCCCAAAAAATTTGCAGAACGTTTCATCAGAAACGCCCCAATCCCTTCGCCCGCATCGGCCGAACGGCCCAAATGATCCTGATTGTCAGCTTCCTGTTCCAGTTGCTGGTCGAGGTCGGCGAAGAGCGAATTATTCAAAACTTTTTTCATCGTACCGATCGCCAGGGTCGGTGCCGAGGCATAATAAGCTACCACCGCATCCACGGCAGCATCGAGTTCGGCGGCTGGTACCGACCGGCCCACCAGCCCGATCTGGGCCGCTTCGGGGCCGTAGACGCGCCGGCCGGTGCTGCACAGCTCAAACGCGCGCTGTGGGCCCACCAGACGGGGCAGAAAGAACGTGGAGCCGGCGTCGGGCATAAGGCCGATGTTGACGAAGATCTGGCTGAAATAAGCCTCGTCGGCGCACACCAGCACGTCGCAGGCCAGGGCCAGCGAGCAGCCCGCGCCGGCCGCCACACCGTTGATGCGGCCCACAATGGGTTTGGGCAGGTTGCGCATGGCCCGGATCATGGGGTTGTAGCCCACCCGGAGCATGTCGCCGAGGTTGAGGCCCGTACCGCTCTGGGCGGCACTGGCGGCCCCCGCCTTCAGGTCGGCCCCCGAGCAGAACGCCCGGTCGCCGGCGCCGGTCAGCACCACCACCCGCACGGCCGGGTCGGCACCGGCGGCTTCGATGGCGGTCGTAATCTCCTGAATCAGGGCCGGGCTAAGGGCGTGGTACACCTGGGGGCGGTTGAGGGTGATGCGGCAAACGCCACCGCTGATGTCGTAAAGCAGGTTCTCGTACATAGGTCTTGGTTCTGTTGTCGATCGGGGGCCGGCGGGGGGGCGGGGCGCCGGCATTGATAGGCATGCCCGCCCGTGGCCGCTGCCGATCGGGCGGTCAAGTTAGCAATTGAATCGGATTTGCCCGAGCGGGATGAGGGCAACTGCCGGTCAGGCCGGCCGGGGCGCGGGCGGCCCTAGAGAAGCCACCACACGGTTGCGATGCTGACGAGCGTGCCGAGCGCCAGACCGCCCAGGGCCTGCGCCAGCGTGTGGGCGTTGAGGTGCAGGCGGGCGCTGAGCACAAAGCCCGTCAGCAATACCAGCACCGCCAGGGTCGGAAACAGCTCGATCACGCCGAACCGGGCCACGATGGCGCCGATGGCCCCTACCACACCGCCGATGCCGACGCCGTGGGCGCTGATCTGCCAGTAGAGGCTAATGACGGCCACCAGCAGAATCGAGAGCGTAATGCTGCCAAGCAGCACAGCAATATCGGGCGCCAGGGTCGAGATAGCCTGCATCCGAAAGCCGAACAGCAGCGTAACGCCCGTGTAGACGATAGCGGTCAGAAAGTAGGGGAGCCGGCGGTCGGCGAGGGTGGTCAGGTAGAGCGACTGCACGTAGCCGCTGCGAAACAGGTAATAGATGAGCAGGGCGGGGGCGGCAAACGTGCCGATAAACAGCAACACCAGCAAACTGCCCCGCAGCGAATCGGTGAAGACATCGACGCCCAGCACCGACGGCGCCTGGAACAGTAAAATGCCAAACAACAGTGTCGGCATCAGCAGCGGATGGCAGACAACAGACAGAAAACGGGCAAGCGGGGTAGTCAACGGTTGGAAATGCGGTTTTCGGTAGACGGCGTTTCGGGGCGGGAGCCAGGGCGCCCGCCCCGAACAACCGGGACGCAAAAGTACGGCATCGCCGGCGTAAGTCGGTTGCCTGCCAACCGAAAACGCGGGACGGGAGCCCTGCCCCGGGCTCGGGCTGCCTTAGAGCTGTTTGCGCAGCCGGGCCACCGGAATGTTCAGCTGCTCGCGGTATTTGGCCACCGTGCGCCGGGCAATGTTATAGCCGCGGTCGTTCAGAATCTTCTCCAGCTTGTCGTCGGAGAGGGGGCTCATCTTGGGCTCGTTGTCGATCAGTTCACGCAGAATGTTTTTCACTTCGCGGCTGCTGACATCCTCGCCCGAGTCGGTCGAAATACCCTCCGAGAAAAAGTACTTGAGCGGATAGATGCCGAATTCGGTCTGTACCGATTTGCTGTTGGCCACCCGCGACACCGTCGACACGTCCATGTCGATCATGCTGGCGATGTCTTTCAGGATCATGGGCCGCAGTTTCGATTCTTCGCCGGTCAGGAAAAAGTCGTACTGGAACCGAACAATGGCGTTCATGGTGCGGAGCAGGGTTTGCTGCCGCTGCTTGATGGCGTCGATAAACCACTTGGCCGCATCGAGTTTCTGCTTCACAAACGTCACCGTTTCGCGCAGCGACTTGTTTTGTTTGCTGCTCTTGTCGTAGGTGTCGAGCATATCGGCAAACGAGCGGCTGATGCGCAGTTCGGGGGCGTTTTTGGAGTTGAGCGTGAGCTCGAGCTTGTTGTTGTTATTGGTCAGAATGAAATCCGGAATCAGAAACTGGGCCGAGCCTGAGCTGTCTTCGACGGAGCCGGGTTTGGGGTTGAGCCGGATAATGATGTCGATGACGCGCTTGAGCGATTCGTCGCTGATGGCGAGCCGGCGCTGGATTTTGTCGAAGTGCTTTTTGGAAAACTCCTCGAAGAAATCCTCGACGATCCGGATGGCCAGCACGATGTACGGATCGGAGGTGTCTTTGCGCTGGAGCTGAAGCAGCAGGCACTCCTGCAGCGAGCGGGCGGCAATACCGGCGGGGTCGAGGGTCTGTACCTTATGGAGTACCGCTTCGATTTCTTCGGTGTCGGTGAAGACGTTCTGCGAGAAAGCAAGGTCGTTGACAATGGCCTGCATCGACCGCCGGATGTAGCCATCGGCTTCGATGGAGCCGATCAGCTGCTGCCCGATCACGCGCTGGTCGTCGGTCAGGTTCAGAAAACTGAACTGCTGCAGCAGCGAGTCGAGCAGGCTCGACGAGGTGGCCAGCGGCATATCGCGCTCTTCCTCGTTGTAGTTGCCGTCACCCTGCATCTTGTAGCCGGCATAGTCGTCCTGCTGCAGGTATCCGTCGATATCCAGATCGTCGTTGCGCTCCTTGTAGTCGTCGTCGAATTCGTCGGCAAAGGGATCTTCTTCTTTGGTATCAAATTCTTCGTCCATGCCCTCTTCCAGGGCCGGATTGATTTCCAGTTCCTCCTCAATGCGGGTGTCGAGTTCAGCCGTTGGAATCTGCAACAGTTTGATGAACTGAATCTGCTGAGGAGACAGCTTCTGTTGGAGCGACTGTGATAGGCTTAACTTTTGCATGGTGGGTTTCTACAGGCAAGGATGGTAACACAGAAAGCAGAGAGGCTGGCGAAAATCTGCCTTCACAAATATCAGACCAATCTACGGGATTAATTGTTTTCTCGTCCGATAATTTCGTTCTGCCGTGTCGGCGTGTACCTTCGCGGCATGACCAATAAACTATACGATACGTCCCTGAGCCTGCTCACCGACCTTTATCAGGTTACGATGGCCTACGGCTACTGGAAGTCTGGAACGGCTGAAAAAGAGGCTGTTTTCAACCTGTATTTCCGGAAAAACCCCTTCGGTGGCGGCTTCACGGTGGCCTGCGGACTAACCAACGTGATTGGCTATATCGAGCATTTCGGTTTCTCGAAAAAAGACCTTCGCTACCTCCGTACCCTGACCGGCAACGACGGCGAACCCCTCTTCGATGTCGCTTTTCTGGACTATCTGGCCGATTTGAAACTCACCTGTACGGTCGACGCCATTCCGGAAGGAACGGTGGTGTTTCCGAACGAACCGCTGGTGCGGGTGCGCGGTCCGATTCTGCAGTGTCAGCTGCTGGAGACCCCGCTGCTCAACCTCATCAACTTCGAAACGCTGATCGCCACCAAGGCGGCCCGGCTGCGGCTGGTGGCCGGTGCCGATACGCTGCTGGAGTTCGGGCTGCGCCGGGCGCAGGGCATCGACGGGGGCATGACGGCCTCGCGGGCGGCCTACATCGGCGGCTGTGATGCAACCTCCAACGTGCTGGCCGGCAAGCTCTACGATATTCCCGTACGCGGCACCCACGCCCACAGCTGGGTAATGTCGTTCGATACGGAGCTGGATGCCTTTATGACTTATGCCGATGTGCTGCCCAACAACGTGACACTGCTGGTCGACACCTACGATACGCTGGAGGGGGTGCGCCACGCGATCGAAGCCGGCCGGCAACTCGAAGCGCGCGGGCACAGGCTGAGTGGGATCCGGCTCGACTCGGGCGATCTGGCGTACCTGAGTATCGAAGCCCGCAAGCTGCTCGACGAAGCGGGCTTTACCCACACGGCCATCGTGGCCAGCAATGACCTCGACGAAACGATTATTGCCAGTCTGAAACAGCAGGGCGCCCAGATTACGGTCTGGGGCGTTGGTACCAAGCTGGTTACGGCCTACGATCAGCCGGCGCTGGGGGGCGTGTACAAGCTGGCGGCCCTGCGCCGGGAAACGGGCACACCGGGCTGGGACTACAAAATGAAACTGTCGGAGCAGGCTATCAAGGTGTCGACGCCGGGCGTTCAGCAGGTGCGCCGGTTCCGCGATGAGCGGGGCTTTCTGGCCGATATGATTTTCGACGAGCAGAGCCACGGTCAGGATGAATCGGCCGGGGAGGATGTGATGATCGACCCGCTCGATTTCACCAAACGCCGTCGCTTCGAGGCTACGCTTGCCTTCGACGATTTGCTCGTACCGGTGTTCGACGCGGGGCAGCGCGTGTACGACAGCCCCGACATTCATACGGTTCGGGCGCGGGTCCAAACGCAGCTGGCGGGCCTGCACCCGGGCGTGAAGCGGTTTGTGAACCCCCACACGTATCCGGTCGGCCTCGAAAAAGGACTCCACGAGCTGAAAACAAACCTCATTTTGAAACTTCGCGAAGCCTAGCGTTCGCTGGGGCTGGTGCGGTTGGGTAGCGGGCAACTTCATGGTTTCTTAACAGCATACCCGATTGGTAGGTTGAGCCGATTGTGTTCTTTTGCCCGTTGAAACCGGCAGGCTTCTGCCGGTTTCGCCAACCTAACTACCCCTGATTGTATGGCTGCTATCCAGCTTGTGGTTTTCGATATGGCCGGCACCACCGTGACCGACCACCACGAAGTAGAACGCTGTTTTGCCGAAGCGGCCGCGCAGACCGGACTCACGGTGTCGGATGAGCGCATCCTGGCCATGCAGGGCCTGTCGAAACGGTTTGTGTTCGAAACGCTCTGGACCGAACAGCTGGGCGCGGGGCACGCATCGATTCAATCGCAGGTCGACGCGTCGTACGATGCCTTTCGGCAGGTGCTCGAAACGCACTACCGCACCCACGGGGCCACCCCCACGGCGGGCTGCCTCGACACGTTTGCCTACCTGCGCGAGCGGGGTATTGCCATTGCTCTCACCACCGGCTTTTACCGCGTTGTTACGGATATCATTCTCGACAAGCTGGGCTGGCTGAACGGCCTCGACGCCAACCGGCTGGGCGGGCCCGACAGTCTGATTCAGGCGTCGATTGCGAGTGATGAAGTGCCGCACGGCCGGCCGCAGCCCCTCATGATTCAGCGGGCCATGGCGCTGCTGGGTGTTACGGATGCCCGGGCGGTGGTCAACCTGGGCGACACCCCGTCGGATTTGCAGTCGGGGCAGGCGGCCGGCGTGGCGCTGAACCTGGGCCTGACCAATGGCACCCACACCCGCGCACAGCTCGAACCCTACCCGCACGATCAGCTGCTGAACTCCCTGCGCGACCTGCCGGCCCTGCTCGAACAGAATGGGCTGGTGTAGCCTGTCGGCTTCTCCAGCCGGTCTGCACACCGTCCCCCTTACCTGATTCCCCCGTTTATGCCTGCTTTCGACCTTATCGTTATCGGCGCCGGAACGCTCGGCACCTTCCATGCCTACCACGCGGCCCGGGCGGGCCTCCGGGTCCTGCTGCTCGAAAAAGACCGCTATCCCGTCGGGGCCACGGTGCGTAACTTCGGGCAGGTGGTGCCCTCGGGGCTGGCGGGGCCGTGGTTCGAGTATGGCCGCCGGAGTCTGGACATCTACCGCGCTATTCAGGCCGAAACGGATATTTCGGTGCGGGCCAACGGCACGGTCTACGTGGCCTCGGACCACAGCGAGTGGCAGGTGGCCAACGAACTGCATGACCGGTACGCCCGGATCGGCTACCGCAGCGAACTCTGGAGCAATGCCCAGGTGCTGGCCCGGTACCCGGTGCTGCGCCCCGACTACGTGATGGGCGGGCTGTTTTTTCCGGATGAACTGAGTGTGGAACCCGAGCAGATGATTCACCGGCTGATTGCCCACGCGCAGCAGGCCCACGGGGTCGACTACCGGCCGGGTTCGCTGGTCATTGGCTGCGAGCCGGTGGGCAGCAGCGTGCGGGTGCGGCTGGCCAGCCGCACCTCGGTCGAGGGAGGGCAGGTGCTGCTCTGCGGAGGACACGAGGTGCGGCTGCTGTTTCCGGAGGTGCTGGCGCAGGCGGGGCTGGTGGTGAGCAAGCTGCAGATGCTGCTGGCCGAACCGGTGGCGGGACTGCACCTGCCCGGCAACATCCTGACCGGGCTCACCATCCGGCGCTACGAAGCGTTTCAGGCGTGCCCGTCCTACGAGCGGCTGGCGCCGGTATCGCCCCGGCTGGCCGAACTGCAGCGGTGGGGTATTCATATCCTGTTTAAACAGACGGCCGACGGGTCGATCATCGTGGGTGATTCGCACGAGTATGCCGCGGCCACCGAAGCCGAAGACCTGGGCTACCATACGCAGGACCACATCAACACGCTGATGCTCGACGAGGCCCGACGCATTATAAACGTTCCGCTAACGGTTCGGAAAACCTGGGCGGGCTTTTACAGCCAGACGCCGGCCGAAATTTTCGACCACGCGGTGGCGCCAAATATCCGGATTGTTACGGGAATCGGCGGGAAGGGCATGAGTTCGGGGGCCGGGTATGCCGAAGCCAATATTAGAAACTGGTTCGGCGCGTAGCCTGATCAGGTAATTTGCTGACAGCTAGTTTGTTAGTGGATTCGGGGTTTGGGCGGGCATATACTGAAAAAATTAATAAAATGGCGACTGCCGGTATGTTAGATTTGCGTAAAATCTTCGTTTAATAAATTTATAAATGCTTGATAGTCAATAATTAGGGCCGGGTTTCGGGATGGGTACTTTTGCGGTTGATAGCTGTCTACTAACCTGCAAATTTTATGAAAGCACCTTTCCTCTCGTTCTCAGCAACGCCCATCAGCCGCTGGCTGCTGACAGGGCTGTTGCTGACCCTGGCCACCGCTGCGGTCATGGCCCAGACGCTCAGTGGCCGGGTTACCTCGGCCGATGATCAGCAACCCCTGCCGGGTGTATCGGTCGTTATCAAAGGCACCTCTACGGGTACCACCACCCGCGAAGACGGAACCTACTCGCTCAACCTGACCAATGCCGGCACCGTCACGCTGTCATTCTCGTTTATCGGCTACGAATCGCAGACCGTCACGCCCGGCAATCGCTCGGTGCTCAACGTGGCGCTGACGCCGGGTACGGCCAACCTCAACGAAGTAGTCGTGACGGCCCTCGGTATCAAAAAAGACATCCGCCAGACGGGCGTCGCCATTCAGACCGTCGATGGCGCGTCGCTGGTGAAAGCCCGCGAGCCCAACCCCATCAACAACCTGGTCGGCAAGGTGGCCGGACTCACGATCGGGGCGTCGGCCGAGCTGCTGCGCCGGCCAACCATCTCGCTGCGGGGCAACCAGGATGTGCTGTTTGTGGTCGACGGGATTCCCATCAACTCCGACACCTGGAACATCAGCAACGACGATATCGAAACCTATACCGTTCTGAAAGGCGCTTCGGCGTCGGCGCTCTACGGGTTCCGGGGTAAAAACGGTGCCATCCTGATTACCACCAAACGCGGCTCGAAAGACAAGCGCGGTTTCTCGGTCGAACTCAACACGAGTCAGCAGTTCGATCAGGGCTTTATCGCCATTCCGAAGGTGCAGGACGAATACGGCCCCGGCGACCACGGGGTGTATGCCTTCGGCGACGGGAAAGGCAACGGCCTCAACGACGGCGACTACGATATCTGGGGCCCCGCCCTCAACGGCCAGCTCATTCCGCAGTACGACAGTCCGGTGCTGCCGGGGCAGTCGTTCACGACCAAGTTTCCCAACGGATCTACGTTCACCAGCAACCGGCAGCCAACGCCGTTCGTGGCCCGGGGCAAAGACAACTTGAGCCGGTTTCTGCAAACGGGTTTTTTGTCGACCAACAACGTGGCCATCTCGTCGTCGAGCGAGAAGTACGACCTGCGCTTTTCGCTGTCGCATAACTACCAGCGCGGGCTGGTGCCCAACACGCGGCTGAACATCACCAACTTCAACACCGCCCTGGGCTACAACTTTTCGCCCCGGCTGCGGTTCGAAGCCAATGTCAACTTCAGCCGGCAGTCGACCCCCAACTTCCCCGACGTGAACTACGGCCCCAACTCGATGATCTACAACATCATTGCCTGGGGTGGTGCCGACTGGAACGTGGATGATATGAAGCAGATCTGGCAGCCCGGAAAAGAAGGGGTGCAGCAGATTTATGCCGAATACCAGCGCTACAACAACCCCTGGTTTCTGGCCAAGTACTGGCTGCGGGGACACTACAAAAACGATCTCTACGGCTACACCTCGCTGCGCTACCAGCTGGCTAATGGCCTGCAGCTGACGGCTAAAACCCAGCTAACGACCTGGAACCTGCTGCGCACCGAGAAACTGCCGTATTCGGCCACGACCTACGGCCGCGAAGAGGGGCGGGGCGACTACCGCGAAGATCGCCGGAACCTGTTCGACAACATCAACCAGCTGCTGCTGCAGTACAACAAGACCCTGCCGAACGGACTGGCTGTCAGTGCGCTGGCGGGGGGCGAAGCGCGGATTTTCAACGTCAACTCCGACTACGCCAGCACCAACTACCTGAACGTACCGGGCGTGTATAACTTTGCCAACTCGGCCAACCCCGTGTTTGCCTCAAACTTCAAAGCCGATATGCGCGTGCTGTCGGCCTATTATTCGGCCGACTTCACTTTCCGCGACAAGGTGACGCTCTCGACTACGGGCCGGATGGATAAGCTCTCGACCCTGCCGACCAAAAACAACACCTACTTCTACCCATCGGTTGCCCTGAGCACGGTGGTGTCGGATTACCTGCGGTTGCCGGCGGCCATCTCATTTGTGAAACTCCGGGCGTCGTATGCCAACGTAAAAGACGGCCTGACTCAGCCGACGATCGGCGCCACGCCCGGTCTGTCGTATCCGGTGGGCTACGGCGACAACTATGCCTCGGCCTACGGCGGGCCAAACTACCAGAATGCGTCGGTTTACTCGGTTCCGCTGTCGTACAACAACCGCCCGGCGGCTTTCTACACCACCACCATCAGCAACCCCGACCTGAAGCCCAACTCGACGTCGCAGTTCGAAGCCGGTATCGACCTGCGGTTCCTGAACAACCGCATCGCTGTCGACGGCGCGTACTTCCTGAGCAACGACGGCCCCCGGATTTTCAGCTTGCCGACCTCGGAAACCACGGGTTACGTGGCCCGGCTGGTCAACGGCATCAGCACCCGGAAGCAGGGTGTCGAGGTGTCGGTAACGGGCAAGGCCCTGCGCACGAGCGGTGGGCTGAGCTGGGATGTGGTGGCCAACTACTCGACCTACGTGGAGCGGCTCAAGGCTGTGTATCCCGAGGGCGGCATTAACACCCTGGGCTCCGATTATTTCGTGGGCAGCAGCAGCGGCAGCCGTTACCTGAGCGTTGGCGACCGTACCGACGCTTTCTACTCGGGCGCCTTTGTGCGCACCCCCGATGGTCAGCTCATCAACGACGCCGGTGGCCGGCCCATCGTGAATCCCGTGCGACAGCTGCTGGGCTACACCAACCCCAAATTTGTGTGGGGCATCAACAACCGCTTCGCCTACAAAAACCTGTCGTTCAGCTTCCAGTTCGACGGCCGGGTGGGGGGCGTTATTGCCGACTACGTGATGCAGAAAACGTTCCAGGGTGGTCGCAACATCGAAACGGTGCAGGGCGCGCTGGGTACCGCCCGGATTCAGGACGTGCAGGGCATCAAGTCGTACGTGGGCCCCGGTGTGCAGATCGGTACGGGTACCATCAACTACGATGCGCTGGGCAACGTGATCAACTACGGCGAGCTGCAGTACGTACCCAACACCACCAAAACGTTTGCGCAGGACTACATCGCCCGCGTCTACGGCCAGAACGAAGCCGTGCTGATCGACCGGAGCTTTGCCAAGCTGCGCGAAGTGGTTATCGGCTATTCGCTGCCCACGGCGCTGGTGAGCCGGCTGGGACTGCGGCAGGCCAGCCTTTCGGTGGTGGGCCGCAACCTGCTCTACTTCGCCCAGCGCAAAGACCTCGACCTCGATCAGTTTGTGACGGGCGGTGTCTCCACGCTGCAAACGCCAACCACCCGTCGCTACGGTATCAACCTGAACCTGGTATTCTAACCCGGTTTACCGGCCGCGGGTCGGGCCCCTGCCCCGGCAGCACCTGACCCGTCGCCGGTAAACCCCAACTCCGTTATCCCATGAATCTCAAGTCATATATAGTATCGCTGCTGGTGCTGGGCTCGGCCCTGCTGACCACCGGCTGCGAGCAGTCGTTCGACGAACTCGAAAAAGACCCCAACCGGCCCACCAGTGCCCCCGCGTCGCTGGTCTTCAACGGCGTGCTCAACGATATGTACAGTGCCACCGGTGGCGGGGCCTGGAACGATTACCAGCGCTGGAACCAGTTCTACGCCAGCAACTACAACTACTACGCCACCAACGATTACGCCTGGACCACCACCGGCCTCAACTACACCACGCTCAACAACGTGCTGCAGATGGAGAAAGAAGCCAAAAAGGCGGGGCTGGCCGATATAAATCCGTACTCGGCGCTGGGCAAGTTTTTCCGGGCTTATTTCTACGTGAACATGACGCAGCGCGTGGGCGATCTGCCGCTGAGCAGTGCGCTGGCCGGCAACGACAACCTGACGCCGACCTACGACAGCCAGAAAGCGGTGTACGTACAGGTGCTCAACTGGCTCGATTCGGCCAACGACGACATGGCCACGCTCATCGCCAAAGGCGACAACAACCTGCAGGGCGATATCTACCTCGGCAACAGCCTCTCGCAGTGGCAGAAAGTAGTAAACGCCTACAAGCTGCGGGTGCTGGTGAGTTTGTCGAAAAAAGAAAACGATGCCGATCTGAAGGTGAAGCAGCGCTTCGCCGATATACTGGCCAACCCGACGAAGTACCCGATCATGACGGCGTCGACCGATAACCTGCAGTACGTCTACAACAGCCAGTTCAACAAATACAACCGCAACCCCGACAACTTCGGCCAGAATGCCACGCGGGAAAACATGGCGGCTACGTATCTCGGTACGCTGACGAGCCTGAGCGACCCCCGCACGTTTATGGTGGCCGAACCGGCACCGGCCAAACTGGCGGCCGGGCTGAAGCCAACTGACTTTGCGGCTTTCGTGGGCGCTTCGTCGGGCGAAGACCTGGCCGATATGTCGTCGAAAGCCAACAAGGGCGAGTATTCGTTCCAGAACCGCAAACGCTACTACAGCACCTATACGGCCGAGCCGTTTATCCTGCTGGGCTACCCCGAAGTGCAGTTCAGCCTGGCCGAAGGCATCAACCGGGGCTGGGCACCGGGCAACGCCGAGACCTACTACAAAAACGGTATTCAGGCGTCGTGGGCGTTCTACGGGCTGCAGGATGGGGCCAATACGGTGTATTTCTCGGCCGATGGGGGCTACAAGAATTTTAGTGCCTACCAGGTGCCGGTTAGCTTCGGCACCTACTACGCCCAGCCTGCCGTGGCCTACGCCGGCAACACCGCTACGGGCCTGAACCAGATTCTGACGCAGAAATACCTGGCGTTTTTCCAGCAGTCGGGGCTCGAAGCCTTCTACAACCAGCGCCGGACGGGCGTACCCACGTTTTTGGTCGGCCCCGGCACGGGCAACAGCCAGCGGATTCCGAAGCGGTGGCAGTATCCGACCTCCGAGCGCTCGTTCAATACCACCAACTACACGGCCGCCCTTACCAGCCAGTATGCGGGTAAAGACGATATCAATGAAATGATGTGGCTACTGAAATAAGCCGCTGACGGTCAGAAGTTAAGGTTCGTGGTGTGCGCGCGGGAAGCGGGTACACCACGACCTGTATTCGGGCGGGGCGGCTTTTGGGGCACCGGTCGCACCCTGACCGATTCCGCCGGTCGCCCGGCAGTAAGAACCCGCTCCCGACCCCTTATCTCCCCGCCCGGCACCGCGACCGATACCGGCCCCAATCGATACCCGTACCAAAACCTGTCAACAACCAAACAAACCTGACCCGTACTGATGAACCGTCGATCCCTACTCAAAACGGCCGGGCTGTTGCCACTGGCCGGCCCCGGCCTGTTGCCAGCCGCCACCGCAGCGCCCACCCGTAGCCTGCGCGTCGGCTACCTGGGCGATACCCACATTTTTGCCGATAAAAAGCCCATGGAGGGCGTGGCCCGCTGTCTGCACCACCTCCAGAACCAGGCCGACAAGCCCAGTTTTGTGCTGCACGGGGGCGACACCATTATGGACGCCCTGGGCCGCGACCGCGACGCGGTGAAAGCGCAGTGGGACGCCTGGCATACGGTGGTCCGGGCCGACAGTTCGCTGCCGATCGAATACTGCATTGGCAACCACGATGTGTGGGGTTTTGAGAAAGCCCGGCGCGAGCCGCTGTATGGGAAGCAGTGGGCGCTGGAGCAGATGAAGCTGGCCAGTCGTTACCGCTCGTTCGATCGTGGGGGCTGGCATTTTGTTATCCTCGACAGTGTGCAGCAGACGCCCGATGGCACCTGGTACACCGCCCACCTCGACCCTGAGCAGCTCGACTGGCTCCGGCGCGACCTGACGGCTACTGGCCCCAACACGCCGGTGCTGGTACTCTCGCACATCCCGATCGTGTCGGCCACGGTGTTCTACGACAAAAGCAACGTGAAAAACGGCAACTGGCAGATTCCGGGCAGCTGGAACCACACCGACGCCACCGACCTGATTGCGCTCTTCCACCAGTACCCCAACGTGAAAGCCTGCCTGAGCGGCCACATGCACCTGCTCGACCGGGTCGATTACAATGGAGTAACCTATTTCTGCAACGGCGCCGTAAGCGGCAACTGGTGGGAGAGCGACACCTTTCATCAGACCAAAGCCGGCTACGCCCTGTTCGACCTCTACGACGACGGTACCATCAACCGCACCTACGTGCCGCTGTGAGGCAGGGAGGGTTTTCAGTTTTCAGTTTGTGGTTTTCAGTTTACAGTTTTCAGTAGGTAGCGCACCGTCACCATATCGGCCCAGCCGGTCAGGCACCAGAAAACTGAATACCGAACCTCTCCCGCTCAGGCACCAGAAAACTGTAGACTGAATACTGTGAACGGTCCTCAACCGGTCAGGCGTTGGAAAACGGTAAACTGAATACTGAAGACTGAACTTTCCCCGAGCCTTCCCCGGAAAACTGTAAACCGAATACCGAAAACCAATCCTTCCTGCTTAGGCGCCGGAATACTAAAAACCGTAAACCGTAAACTGAATACCACAAACCCCGAACGACAAACCCCATACCCCAAACTACCCAACCCCTCCATGAAAACGATCGCCCAGCTTTTTGCCGCCGGTGGCCAGGACGCCTACTACGGCGAACCCGTTACGCAGGTCGAGCATGCACTGCAGTGCGCCCAGCTGGCCGAACAGGCCGGGGCCGACGAAGAAACCGTGGTGGCGGCTTTTCTGCACGACATCGGACACCTGCTGCCCGTGGAGTCAGCTGAAGGCTATATGGATGGGTACGGCACCGTCGATCATGAGCGGCTGGGGGCCGATTTTTTGCGGCAGCGCGGTTTCTCGGAAAAGATTGCCCAGCTGATCGAACACCACGTCGACGCCAAGCGCTACCTGGTTTACAAGCATCCGGACTACCGCGCCCGCCTGTCGGAAGCCAGCACCAAAACGCTCGCCTTTCAGGGGGGCGCCATGGAAGCCGACGAAGCCGCGCAGTTCGAACAGCACCCGTATTTCCGGGAAATTCTGCAGGTGCGGGGCTGGGACGAACGCGCCAAAGAAATCGACTGGCCCACCCCCGGCCTCGACCATTACCTGTACCTGTGCCAGCAGCAGGGGCGCGGGGTGTATGCGCCAGACAGTGTACGCCCGTGTTGAAAGAATAGTTAGCTTGCCAGTTGTGCCCGGTAATCGCTGCCTCTCGTATGTCATCACCCACCTTCCTTCGCAACCCCACCGCATTTACCCTGTTTGGCGCCACGGCGGCCTTCTGCACCTACGCCTGCATGTATGCCTTTCGCAAAGGCATCACGGCCGTAACGTTCGAGGGTGTAGAGTTTGCCGGGATTAGCTACAAAATCTGGCTTGTGACGGCGCAGGTGCTGGGCTATGCGGCCTCAAAAGGGCTGGGTATCAAGGTTGTTTCGGAGATGACGCCGGCCCGGCGGGCGGGCAGCATTCTGCTCTTTGTGGGGGTGGCGCTGCTGGCGCTGCTGGGATTTGCGCTGGTGCCGGCCCCCTGGAACATCGTGTTTCTGTTTCTGAACGGCCTGCCGCTGGGCATGGTCTACGGCATCATGCTGGGCTTTCTGGAGGGTCGCCGGCAAACCGACGCGCTGGTGGCCGGCCTGACAGCGTCATTTATTTTCGCGTCGGGCTTTGTCAAAACGGTGGCGCTCACCCTGCGGGCCGAGTGGGGCGTGTCGGAGTTCTGGCTGCCGTTCGTAACGGGGTCGCTGTTTGTGGGGCCCATGCTCGGGTCGATTTATTGTCTGACGCTGCTGCCGCCCCCCACCGCCGAAGACCGCGCCCTGCGCACCGAGCGCCGGCCCATGTCGCAGTCGGAGCGCCGGGCTTTTGTGCGTGATTTTGGTCCGGGGCTGGTGCTGCTCATTGCCTCGTATGTGCTGCTGACGGCCTTCCGCGATTTCCGCGACAACTTCGGTCCCGAAATCATGAAAGGGGCGGGCGTGACCAACCCCGCCCTGTTTGCCCGCACCGAAACGCTGGTGGCCCTGGGGGTGCTGGTGATGATGGCCCTGTTGCAGCGCGTAACCGATAACTTCCGGGCCTTTACGCTGCTCAACGGCATTATGCTGGCGGGTGGGGCGCTGGTGGGCCTCAGCACCTGGGCTTATACCACGGGCAGCCTGTCGGCCGGCAACTGGTTTCTGCTGACCGGGCTGGGCCTCTACATGGGCTACGTACCCTGCAACGGTCTGTATTTCGAGCGGCTGGTGGCGTCGTTTCGCTACGTCAGCACGGTTGGTTTCATCGTTACCCTGGCCGACTGGTACGGCTATCTGGGCAGCGTGGGAGTGCTGCTGTACAAAAACTTCGGGCAGGGGAGCATCAGCTACCTCGACTTTTTTATCAATGGGGCTTACGGGCTGGCCGTCGTCTACGTGGCGCTCGTGATCGGGTCGTACCTGTACTTCCGGGCCCGTTTCCGGGGCGCAGCCGTCGCGACGGAGCCGCAGCGCCTGACCTGAGCCACGGTTGTGAACGGTTCTGGAATCCGTTAGCTTTGCCCGGTATGCAAGCGACCATCAACCCGGCTATCGAACCTATCGTGCGCGAATTCAAAGCCGCCTTACAGGCGCTGTATGGCGATCGGCTGCACGATGTGGTGCTCTACGGTTCCTACGCGCGGGGCGACTACAACGAGGAATCCGATATCGACCTGCTGGTCGTCCTGACTGATGAGCAGGTCGACACGTTCGCTGAGATTCGGCGAATCAGTCCGTTGGAAACCCGCTTCCTGCTCGATTACGGGCTTGTGGTGTCGCCGTTGCCCGTACCGTACAGTCGCTATCGGGATTCATTCAGCCCCATCTATCAGGAGGTCAGAAAAGATGGTATCTACGTATGAAGGAAGAAATAACCCTGTGTCTGAACCGGGCAGCCTCAGCGCTGGAAGACGCTGCTTTTTTAGTAGAGGGGGAGCGAGTCCTAGCGGCAGCCAACCGGGCGTATTATGCTGTTTTCTACTGCGTGAGTGCACTACTGGCGTCTAAAGATGTGTACACGAAAAAGCATTCCGCTGCCCGAAGTAAGTTCAGCGAACTATTCGTGAAAACAACGCTATTTGACGTCGAAGCCAGTCGGATCGTAGGTAACTCATTTGCGTCCAGGCAATCGGCTGATTATGACATGCATGCGTTTATTAGTATTGAGGAAGCTACGTTACTGCTCCACGACGCCCGCCATTTTTACGACCTCACGCTGACGTATTTCCGGCAGCATCCGGTTGACTGAAGACCATTGCTCCGTTGACGATCGAGTCAGCAAACGGACTGAATATAACATACCCATGAACCCCTGGAGTACTGTTCCCTACGCCGATTATGAGCGCCACATGAGCCACGAAACCGTGGGCCAGTTGGCGTTGCTGAATGAGATTACGGGCGAAAAAGTAGCGCAGCGCAATCCGCAAACCGTAGCGGTGTACGGCGCCTGCACGGGGAACGGATTCGCCCATTTTGTCGATGCCCAGACCGTTTACGCCGTCGACCTGAACCCGACTTACCTGGCTGTTTGTCAGGAGCGCTATGACCCGATCCTGAACAACCTGGTGTTGCTGCAGGCCGATATCAATCAGGAGCCCATTGCCATACCGCCCGCTTCGGTCGATCTGATCATCTGCCACCTGTTTCTGGAATACGTCGACCTCGACCGGGCGTTTGCCAGCTTCCGGCAGGTGCTCCGTCCCGGCGGGCTGCTCAACGTGGTGTTGCAGCGCAGCAACGAGACCGGCTGGGTCAGCAATACGGGGGTAACGACGCTGCGGCCCGTGGCGGCCATTGCCCGCGAGGTACCGGACGAAACCCTGCGACAGCACGCAGCGCCCGATCTGCGCTTCGACGGCGCCCAGACCTACCGGATGCCCAACGGAAAAAGTCTGGTATCATACGGATTTGTCAAACCCGCCGACGCCCCCCCGGTCGAGGAAGCCGGCGACGACTGGCTGACGTGGGACCGGTAGGCGGGGGGGCGGACACTACCTAACGCCTGCCCTGTACTTTTCCGTCGACCGGTAACGTTTTGGCGCTTATGGGTGTTGGGGTAACAGCGTTTCATCACGTCCTGAACGTTAGCCAAATATAGTGATGTTGTTTATGAGTGTTATAAATGTTGAACAGCGTTGTTTCGAGCCTGTGACGAAATGAAAATAGAATTACCAAAGTTGATGGCGAGTTCAGGCAAGCCCCAATATTGCCAACATTTTGTTAGTAATATTCACTTCTGATTTTTCTGGATTACTTCTTTTAGTTTGTTTATGTCACTGGGATCGTCAAGTCTATGAATCATACTATGACAGTTACTGCATAATGCTGCAAAATCAGTGTCTATATTAATTTTAAACTGTCCGATGCCAAGAGTAGCAATTGGTGTAAGATGATGTGCTTCAATAAACTCTTTGCCCAATTCTCCATATTTACTAGTAAAGGCAAAATTGCAAGCCTCACAAGTATAGCCCTTATGTGCTTTTACTTTTTTTGAAATACTAGAATTACGCTCTATTCTAAAATGAAGACGATACTGTTTTTTTTCAATTGAGGTTAAGTGTTTTTTTTCATTGATTTGTGTATCATTAAAAGTTAATTCTTCGTAAAGATGTAAGTAACGTAAAATGTCTGCTGTTAACTGTTCTTGGTTAGGTAAACTGTCTGCTGAATAATATTTTGCAATTATATTGCCTGCTTCGTAAAGTTTGGCGTTCGTACTATTGGAGCTAAGGTTGATTTCTAGTAAGTCATTGTTTGAAATGTCAATTTTTGCTCTGAAGTCATCAGCTCTCACTCTCAAAACATTTTTTGCTTCTCTTTTGTAATTGTCTTTTACTTCTGTTACTCCTTGGTTTAATGATAAATAAACCCCTTTCATATCTGCTTTAAAAAGAAAGACTGGGTAAAATCCTGATTGAGGGGATTCAGTTATGAGAGTGTCTAAAATGGCAATCCAGGGGTTGTCTGTCCAATTACCTTTACCTGGTGAACCAACAACTTTATAACGGGTTTTATCTGGAATAATTTCAAAAATTAAATCCGGAAACTTATTGCGAAGTTTGTCAGCGAATTGATTAGCTGCGAAAGGTTGTTTCTTTTGTGACAGATAGTTTTCTATCGGTTCTTTTAGTATATTATCCATAGAATTATTGATGATGGAAAAAAATTGGCGTTATAGCGATGTTCTGTGTTTCATCCGCCGATAGCTGAGGCCGAGCAATGGACTAATTCGTTGAATTATTTCAACAACTTAGTGGCGTATTGTAAAGCCAGGTACTGATTGCAATGGATAATCTGCATTTGATGGTGCGTTTTGTCATTCGCCATGACGCCAAACCGAAGTTACCTGCCCTACTTTCTTTAAGCATTGTTCTTACTACTTTTTGTTCGAACTTTGGTTTAATTGCTACTCTATCGACTTTGCTCATAATTTCTTCTTTATTCTGCTATTTTAAAAGCGTATAGTCATTCCTAAATTCTTTGCAACAATTGGAGGGGATCGGAATGTTATTTTACCTGTTGAGTAAATAAATCCGAACTTATTATCAATTCTTGCTTTACAATACCATCTATAAAGTTTCTAAAAACCATGTATTCAAAGCCTTGTTAACTGTTCGCATTAATTTGTGGAAAGTGTAGAGCGTTCCCAATAATAGAAAAAGCTCATAGAATAGCCAAATCTACCGGTCATTTGAATTCATCGAGTCGAATGGGCTTTTAATTTTTCGACTGTGCGCTGGCTCACACGACCTACCACTCGATCCGGCTGAACGTTGGCTCCCGGCTGCGGGCCATCGGCCGCCAGATTGAAAGCCAATTGGCTAAGCCGCTGGCATACCGCGCATTGGGGTTTTTCGTAAATTAGTAGCTTCACCTGAACCTCTTTACCTATGGCAGTATTCACGCTGCAAATCAACGGCCGCAGCTACCGGGCTGATGTCGACCCTGATACCCCGCTGCTGTGGGTACTGCGCGATCACCTCGGGCTGGTCGGCACCAAATACGGCTGTGGCATCGCCCAGTGTGGCGCCTGCACGGTACACCTCGACGGCGAAGCCACCCGCTCCTGTGCGCTGCCCGTATCGGCCATTGGGAAAGCCCGCGTCACGACCATCGAAGGGCTGTCGGCCACCGGCACACACCCCGTGCAGAAAGCGTGGGACGCGGTCGATGTGCCGCAGTGTGGCTACTGCCAGGCTGGCCAGATCATGACGGCGGCCGCCCTGCTCAAACGCAATCCGAAGCCGACAGCCGAAGAAATCGACGCTACCATGACCGGCAACCTCTGCCGCTGTGGCACCTATCACCGCATCCGCGAAGCCATTCAACTGGCTGCCAGCACCCCGGCACCGGCTAAAACCACCCGCAAATCATGACCGATCTGACCAATTCGAGCCGCCGGGGTTTTCTGAAACTGGCCGCTGCGGCCGGCGGGGGCCTGCTGCTGGGCTTCCAGTGGGCCGATACCGAAGCCGCCGGTATGGCCATCGGCGTAGCGACGCCCGGCGTTACCATGCCCGGCGTGGCGACGCCCGGCGCGGGTTTCAACAGCTACCTGTCGATCAACCCGCAGGGCATCATCACCATTCTGTCGCCCAACCCCGAGGTGGGGCAGGGCATCAAAACGGCTTTCCCGATCATCGTAGCCGAAGAGCTGGATGCCGACTGGACGCGGGTGGTGGTGGAGCAGGCTCCGCTCGATACCAAGAAATTCGAACGGCAGGTGGCCGGGGGCAGCGGTTCCATTCCGCACTCCTGGACCCGGTTGCGGAAAGCCGGTGCCACCGCCCGACAGATGCTGCTGACGGCAGCCGCCACGCGCTGGAACGTGCCCGTCGCCGATTGCTCGACCGCTGCGGGCTTTGTGCTGCACCCCTCCACGAATCGTAAACTAAGCTACGGCGACCTGGCGGCCGAAGCCGCGCTGGTGCCCGTACCGGCTGATGTGCCGCTGAAGAAACCCGCCGAATTCAAACTGATCGGGCAGACCATCAAAAACGTCGATAATCCGGGTATCCTGACCGGTAAGCCCCTGTTTGGGCTCGACGTGTACCGCGAGGGCATGCTGTTTGCCATGATTCAGCGGCCCGCTTTCGGCTACACGCTCAAGGGTGTCGACAGCGCGGCCGCCAAAGCCATGCCCGGCATTATCGACGTGGTGACGTTCGACAACAACGTGGCTGTGGTGGGTAAATCGACTTGGCAGGTGAAGAAAGCCAAAGACGCGCTGAAGATCGACTGGCTTAAAACCGACGCCGTGGAGAGTACGGCCGACCATAACCGCCTGTTTCGCCAGTTGCTCGATGGCGATAAGGCCACCGTGCGCCGGAAAGACGGCGACGTAGAGGCTGCGTTCAAAGGAGCCGCCAAAGTCGTTACGGCCGAATACCAGTGCCCGTTTCTGCCGCACAACCCCATGGAGCCGATGAATTTCTTCGCCCATGTCCGGCCCGACGGCGTGGAGCTGATCGGGCCCACCCAAACGCCCGAACTGGCCCGCAACGAAACCGCCAAGCTGCTGGGCATCTCGCCCGACACCGTGACGCTACAACTGACCCGGATGGGGGGCGGCTTTGGCCGGCGACTTAAAGCCGATTACGCCATTGAAGCCGTACAGGTGTCGCGGCTGATGAAAGCGCCCGTGAAAGTTATCTGGTCACGCGAAGACGATATGACCGGTGGCAGCTACCGGCCCGCCGTGCGCTACCGGTTCGAAGCGGCCCTCGACGCCGGGGGCACCCTGATTGGCTACAAGCTGCGGGGCGCCAGTCTGAACGCCGGCAACGCCACCCGCGAGGACAATTTCCCGGCCGGTGCGGTCGACAACCTGCTGATCGACAGCGTCGACCACAAATCGTCGGTGACGACCGGGCCGTGGCGCGCGCCCATCACCAACTTCCTGGCTTTTGCCGAGCAGTCGTTTCTGGACGAAGTGGCGCAGGCGGCCGGCAAAGACCCCGCGCAGTTCCGGCTCGAGCTGCTGGATAAGGCCAAGCAGAAACCGGCGGGTGCCGTGAAGTACGACGTCGACCGGATGAAAGGTGTGATTCAGCTGGCCGTCGAGAAATCGGGCTGGGGGACCAAAAAAATGGTGGGGGGGAAACCCGTGGCGCAGGGCTTCAGCGTTTATTTCTCGCACCGGTCCTACGTGGCGCAGGTGGGCGAGGTGGTGATGCAGAAAGACAAACCCGTGCTGCAGAAAGTGTATGCCGCAGCCGACTGTGGCATCGTGATTAACCAGAGCGGGGCCCGGCAGCAGATTACGGGCTGCATCGTGGATGGCATCGGCCACGCCCTATACGGCAACCTGACCTTTACCGACGGTAAGCCCGATCAGCACAACTACGACGCCTACCGCCTGATCCGGATGAACGAAATTCCGGCCGTGGAGGTCCATTTTGTGAAAAACGAGATCGACCCGACGGGCCTGGGCGAACCGGCCCTGCCGCCCGCGGGTGGGGCGCTGGGCAACGCCCTGTTCAAGGCCACCGGCAAGCGCCTGCGCAGCCAGCCGTTTGTGCTGGACGAGGGACTGAAAAACGTACTTTCCTGACCAACCCGACCCACCGGCGATCCTCACCAGGGTCGCCGGTGGGCGTTTGGCGGGGTCGCTGCAAGCTTGCAGGCGTGAATGGCTGGCCCGTAGCGGTCGTACCTTTGTGCTGTTCATTTAAACAACACAACGCATATGACCACTACGCCACACCCCGTACACAATTTGATCGTGCTCGACCAGAGCGGATCGATGCATGCCCTGACCGACGCTGTACTTGCCGGCTTCGACGAAGTGCTGCACACCATCCGCACCGCGCAGGAAACGGAGCCGACCCAAGCGCAGTTTGTCTCGCTCGTTACCTTTGGCAGTCGGACCATCAACACCCTCATTGCCAGTCAGCCGGTTGCCCACGTCCGGCCTCTCGACCCGGCCCAGTACCGCCCGCACGGCAGTACGCCCCTCTACGATGCGCTGGGTCATAGCCTGCTGCGGCTCGAACGGCAGCTCGACGGGCAGGGCGCCCATACCGCCCTCATCACTGTTATCACCGATGGGATGGAAAACGCGTCGACCGACTACAGCGGCCCCGAAATCAAGCGGCTGATCGAGCGGCTCACCCGCCAGCACGACTGGGTGTTTACCTACATGGGGGCCAACCATGCCGTCGATGAGGTGGCCGGCAGCCTTGCTATCCAGGCTCACCTGACATTCACATCCGATCGGGCAGGGTTGCGCGACATGTTCCGGAAAGACAGCAGCAGCCGGGCCGCCTTTTATAAGAAACGGAGTCAGGGTATGTCGGGCCGCGACGCCACGACCAATTTCTTCGACTAAGCCGCCGGTAGTTGAGTCGACTGTTTTTTTTGCCGTACTTTCTGCTTCTATTTCCACATCATGACCATTCACCTGCTCCGGACACCGGACTACGAAGCCAACGATTTCTTTGCGGTGCTGTCGCTGCTGCAGTCGACCAACCCATCCACGCTGACCTTTCGGGCGGTGGAGCAGGTGGTCGATTCGGAGGAGTTTCCCTTTCTGAGCCGGCACTACAAGTCGCTGAAGTATGCCTACCAGCCCCTCGAGCAACGGCTGTACGCCCTCGATCGCAACGCGCCCCTGTCGTGGCGGGAGATGTTCGACGTCTGCCACTGGTATCGCCGGTGGGCCGATGTGCCGGCCGACGATCCGGTGATGCTGCTGACGCCCCGGCCAAACGCCCTCAACTGGTTTAGCGGCACCGACGAGCACCACAACTCGTTTATCCATACCGGCGACTGGGAACACTATATTACCAGCCACCACAAGTACCCGGTCGCCTACCAGGTCTGGGCTACGGTGCTGCGCGATGCCATGCAGCTGCCCGCCATCGGTGAGCACACGTATTTTCACGAACGTCCGATTGGCTGCATGAACGATTTCTGCGAACAGAAAATCGAAGTGGCTCTGAAACTGCGAACGGCCGATATCTGCGACAGGTGCTGCGCCCGCTTCGAAGCGGTTGCGGTGAACCCCCGCCTGATTTTTGACGGGCTGGAAGCCTTCAGCAGCCTGCGCGAGCAGATGCTGCTGCAGCAGGGATTCCGGCGCAAGGCCTCGGTCAGTGATCTGGTGGTGACTGACGATCTGAACATCACCTTCACCCAGTTCGGCAAGCTCGATGTAGCCATGCCGCACCTCTCCAAACTGATGTACCTTTTCTTCCTGCGCCATCCTGAGGGCGTCCGGATGAAAGAGCTGGGCGACCACCGGGCCGAACTGATGTATCTGTACCGGCAGGTGTCTAGCGCCACGAACTGGCATACGCTCAACGACCGGATCGACAGGGTGGTTGCTCCGCTGGCGGGAAGCACGCGGGATCAGAGTATCAACCGGGCCAACAAAGCCATGCGCGACGCGCTGGGCGAGTCGATTGCGGAGCCGTACCTGATCAGCGGCACGGCGGGCGAGTTGTACCGCATCGGCCTGCCTGCCAGCCGCATCACCCTGCCCCGTTTCCTGACGGAAATGCCGGTTCCCCCGGCCAATCTGTTTCACCCCTGAACCCGCTTGTTGTATGTGGATAGCCTCTACACTTGGTTTCTTTGCCATAAGCTGGTCGGACCGCAACGGCCAGTTCGAGATTATGGCGCGTCGGAAAGCCGACCTGCAAAACCTGCTCAACGCCGGCCTGACCGGTACGCTGGCCAGGGCCGATCACTTTCCCCGGCTGGCGATCACGCCCGACGAGCTGCCCCGGTTCTACGCCCTGCTGGCCACGCTGGTCGACTACGGGGATTTTCAGGCGCGTATTCAGGCGCTGCCCGACCAGGCCGATAAAGAATCGTTCTACAGGTCGATACAGCAGGCTACGCGCGACTACCAGGCAAGAGTCCGCCTGGCCGAAGCCAGTGAGCACGGCTTTGGCGAGGCCATTACGCCCGACGAGGTCGAAACCGTCGACGACTATCAGCAGCGAGCCTATCAGGAGTGGCTTCGGCTGCAGGGTAAGTAAGCACAAAAAAAAAGGCCTGCTCCAACTGGGGCGGGCCTTTCCGGTTTCGTGGTTTGGCTTTTGTTACTTGTCGTTACAGGCGCACCTGCGACAGGCCCAGCGCGTTTTTATTGTTGGGACCTTTGATTTCGTAGGCAACCACCAGCTGGTTGTCGATTACCAGTCCGCTGGCGTTGGTTACGTTGCGGGCGTCGGCCACCAGCTGCGTAGCCGGGTTGGTGTTGCCCGTGATGGTTTTGTAGGCGATAACCGACTGAACACCCGCTTCGGACGACTGATTCTGCTCCCAGAGCAGCACCGACGCGTTGGGGGCGGGGGTTAGCCAGGCGTTGCGGGCGGTGGGTTCGTCGAGCACAAACAATCGTTTGCCCTGCTGATTGACTACCCGGATGCCGGGATCGCTAGTGGTGCCCGAGTACCAGGCAATCAGGTTGGTGCCGCTACCCATGCTCGAGGTGGGCCCCGAGTGCGGGCAGCCGTTGATCTGCCAGTTGTCGGCAAACAGAATGGCGGGTTTGGTGAAGGTGGCCCCGTTGTCGGTCGAGGTCATCCGGGCGATGTCGCGGATGTTATCCTGATTCTCGCGGTAGTAGAGCTGCAGCGCCCCGCTCTTGTCGACGAGCAGACTGATGTTGCAGCAGTCGCACACGAACGGATCGAGAATGCGCTCGGGGCTGAACCGGGTGCCGGTCGACGATACGAACCGCAGATCGCGGGAGTGGGCCTGTCCCTGAATGTCGTTGAGATAGGCCACGCCGATTTCGCCGTTGGCCAGTACGGTGGCGTCGAAGAAACCGCGCACAATGTTGGGCGTTTTGTCGGCGTGAACGGGTTGGGGAGTCGTCCAGGTGTTGCCCTTGTCGGTCGAGTAGGTGTACACGATCTGCAAATCGCTGGGTCGACCACCGCCACGGGGCGCATTGCCACGGGCAGCACCGTCGCCGGCTTTGGCAGCCGGGGCGGCACCGTGGTCGTGACCAGCACCAGCCTGGGGCGCACTAGCCTGGGGCGCACCGTGGTCATGGCTGGGGGCGGCTGCTACAGCGGCTGCCGACTCGGGTCCGCGCAGGGCAAACACGGCCACGGGTGTACCGTCTTTCTTGAAGAGCAGCTTCGGCCGCATCAGCCGCGAATTGCCCAGACCGGGTGCCGAGAAAATAAGTTTTTTAGCGCCAAACGTCTGTCCCTTGTCGGTCGACTCGGCCCAGTAGAACGACACGACGCCCGCGGGGTCTTTCTCGGTCCACGAGAGGGCTACCGTACCGCCGGGCGTGCGGGTCAGGGTGGGCACGGCAAAGGCGCGGGTGGTGTCGGCAAAAGGCTGCGTGCCGCCGGCAAGGCTGTAAAAACTGGTCAGCAGCAGCGCCATGATCAGGTGTATTCGGGTGCGAAGCATGGTATGTGGGTTGGTGGTTTGACGTTAGTGGTTGGTGGTTTGTCGTTAGTAGTTTGTCGTTTGGGTGTTTGTGGTTGGTCGTTTGGTTGTTCGTCGTTTGGGTGTTTGTGGTTGGTCGTTCGTCGTTTGGGTGTTTGTGGTTGGTCGTTTGTGCTCACTGGCGAACTACAGACGACAAACCACAAACCACAAACCTCACACGACACACCTCACACGACAAACTTAAAATTTATAACCGAGTGTCGCCGTCAGCTGGCGGGGCGGAATGGGCATGATGCTGTAGCGGTCGTGGATCAGGTAATTCAGCGCGTTGGTGATGTTCGAGACCTTGACCAGCAGTGAGACCGGACCCAGGTCGTAGCCGGCTGTCAGGTCGATGGTGGTGAAGCCGGTGAGCGGAATCAGCCGACTGTAGGCGGGTGTCTGCCCCACGGTGTTGTTGTTGCCGCCGTAGCGGGCGCCGGTATAGAAGGCCGAGGCTCCCAGTTTCAGGCCGCGCAGGCCCGGCGTCGTAACCGTGTAGAATACCGTAGCGTTGGCCGTGTGGGCGGGGTTGTTGGTCAGCCGTTCGCCCTGCACCGGGGCGCCCACAGCCGTCGATGCCTGCGTGTAACGCATGTAGTTGTAGCCGTAGCCCAGGATGGCGTAGGCGTTTTTCGACAGGTTGACGTTGAGGTCGATATCAAAACCATCGCTTGTGGTCTGCCCCGTAAACTCCTTGATGTTGGTATTGGTGTTGGGCGTGCCGTCGGCCAGCGTCAGCGCCGTCTGAGCAAAGTTACTGTTCTGAATCCGGTATAGGCTCAGGTTGGCCGTCAGGCGTCCGTCCAGCAGTTCGTTTTTAAATCCCACCTCATACTGATCCACAATCGATGGTTTCAGCACCTGCCCGTAGATGTCGAGCCCGGTGTTGATGGTGAAGTTGTTGGCGTAGCTGCCGAAGAGCGAGGTGTTGCGCGTGGGCTGGTAAATGATCGCCACCTTCGGCGAGAACGCCTGATCGATTTTGTCGACGGCCGTGCCGCGCGTTTCAACGCCTGTTACCTGGTTGAGCAGCGTGGTCTGCACCGTGTTCTGCGACGACCACCGCAGCCCCGCCAGTACGTTCACACGGTCCGAAAGCGCTATCAGGTCTTGTACGTATAGGCCATACCGGTAGGAAGGCGAGGTCGTACGCACCAGCACCCGGCTGTCGGGAATATCGGTACGCTGGGTGTATTTTACCGGATTCAGAATGTTGATGGTGTCGTAGGTCGATACGGTTTTACCGTTGCTCGTAATGGAGAAGGAGTTGCTCTGGCTAACAATGGCTGTATAGTCGGTACCCACCAGCAGCTGATGGGTCAGCCTGCCTGTGCTGAACCGGCCGTTGAGGTTTACCTGCCCTGTGGCGTTTGTTTCGCGGGTAAGGGTACGGCTCAGCGCCCGAATCCAGTCGCCGTTGGCCTGCACGTTGTTGTTGGGAACGGCAGCCCCGAACGCCGTTACGTCGGTGCGCTGGGCAGAGCCGATGGCGATCAGTTTCCAGCGGTTGCTGAACGCGTGGTCGAACGTCAGCGAGCCACCCGTCTGGTCGAGGTTATTGTAGGTCCAGCTGGTGTTGATGAAGCGTGAGCGGGGTACCGTTGTCGGAATTTCGGCATCGCGGTTGGCGTTGAGCGAGCCGATGCCGTTGTCGGGCGTCAGGTTCGACTTCAGGTAGTCGCCCTGCAGCAGCAGCGAGGTGTTGTCGCCCAGTTTGTATAGCAGCGACGGGTTCACGTAGATGCGTTCGGTTTTCACCACATCGCGGTAGCTCCGTGCGTTTTCGTAGGTGCCCACCACCCGAAACGCCAGGTTTTTGGCCAGCGGACCGTACAGGTCGATGATGGGTTTGTAGAGGTTGAAGCTGCCGGCCCGCAGCGATACGTTGCCACCGAAATTGAACTTCGGTTTCTTGGTTACCATGTTCACGATCAGGCCACCCGATACGTTGCCGTAGAGCAGGGCCGAGCTGCCTTTCAGCACCTCCACCGATTCGAGCGTGCTGGCTTCGGGAAAACCGGCCGTGTTGGTGATAACGCCGTTTTTAAAGATACTGCCCGACGCGCCGGCTACGCCGATGCTGTAGCCGCGGGCGGTAAACGTTTCGGCCACGCCCCCCCGCTGCTGCGTCAGCGCCACGCCACTCACGTTGCGGAGCGCATCGCCCAGCCGCGAAATCTGCTGGTTTTCAATGACAACCCGACTAACGGTGCCCGTGGTCTGCGGCAGGTCGAGCGGGGCGATACTGGCTTTACCCAACGACACGACTTTGTTGGTTGCCGTTACGTCGACCGCGTCGAGCTGGGCGGCATCGTCGGTGAGCACCAGCGGCAGGGTAGTGGTCTGGCCGGCGCTGATCACCACCGTCTGCTGCTGCGGAGCCAGACCCATGTACGAAATCCGGACCGTGTGTGTGCCGGGCTGGATGCCCCGGATCAGAAACGTACCGTCGGTATCGGTAACGCCCCCCCGGCGACTGTTGGTAAGGCTAACGCTGACCATAGCGGCTGGCTGTCCATCCCGGGTGCGAACGGTACCACTGAGGTTTCCCCCGGGCTGCGCCTGGAGCGGGCGGCAGCACAGGAGTAGTAACACAAAGAAGAGCGATGTATAGGTAGTGAATGTTGTCATTATTTAGACTAATTATAAATTAATGCAAAGGTAGCTACCGCGCCGGTGCATGCAAGTATTTGTTTAGAATTATTCTTAATAGTGCAACAGGTCAGCGGAATGATCGTATTTGCAGGCTGAAAGCGCCCCGGCACCAACCGGTGGCCCACTACAACTCTATGAAGAAGGTATTGATGCTGATTGGAATCAGCGGAAGTGGTAAATCAACGCTGGCCCGGCAGTTTTGCCGAACCCATCCCGACTACCTGCGGATCAACCGCGACGATCTGCGCCGGAGTCTGCTGACCATTTCGCTGGAGGAGTACAATAAAACCTGGTCGCGCAACGAGCAAAGCCGTATTGAGCAGCTGGTCACGATTCTACAGGAAACGGCCATCCTGAACGGGCTGGCGCAGGGCTGGAACATCCTGATCGACAACACCAACCTGCACCGGCGCTACATCGATGCGTTCCGGCAATTGCTGACCCGGCATACCGAACCCGTCGAACTGACCTACCAGCTCGTGGATACCCCGCTGACCGAATGTATCAAACGCGACAAATACCGCGACGACACGGTGGGCGAAGGCGTCGTGCGTCGGCAGGCGCGCCAGCTGACGGCGCTGAGGCAGGAACTGACGCTTGCGCCCGAGCTGATCAGCCCGGGCGCGTCGGTCCTGTAGTTTACTGCCTTTGGGGGGCGTGTTTACTAGGCCATGGCCGGGTCGCTGCTGCTGGGCAACCCCGTTTCGACCCGGCCGGCCAGTTGCTGCTCGGTACCGTCGGCAAAGCGAATGAGGTAGTCATACCAGCCCTGACTGGCCAGCAGGGGCAGCGTCAGATCGCCCGCATAGCCCGTGGCGGTCGAGCGGGTAAGCGGCACCCGAGCGGCTCCCGTTTTGTAGGCCAGATCGACCAGTTCCAGGCGGGTACCCGTCGGCACGCCCGTTACCCGAACGTGCAGGGCTGGCTGGGCTGGCGTGCCGGCGGTGGCCAGCACCCGGGGCCGAACCAACAGGCTGGGGTGAGCAGTCGCAGCCTCACTCTGAAACGCCCGGTAAAAGCCATTGGGGCCGTAGACCCGAAACGCGTAGGGTTGTCCGGCGGCAACGGGCCAGGTATCGGTCAGCCCATCGCCGGGCGCCACGGCATAATTGCGCACGCTGTGGTCGGCCAGGTTATACACCATAAACGGCGCGCCGGCGGCCCGTTTGCCAAACTGCCGGTTGCTGGCTTCGAGGGTCAGGCAGAAGGTTCCGCTGGTGGCATCGTAGTGCCCGTCGGCCACCAGTTCGTAGGGCAGGGGGCAGGCGGGGCGGGTGCCGGGCTCCTGGCGGGGCAGCACCGACCCCGATTCGGCGGGCTGCCCTGCCGACCGGATTTCGTCGGGGCTGAGGGGGTGAAAGTTGCTGGGTACATCCCGAAACCGGGCCTTATGAACGCTCTCGATCAGGGCATCTTTCTCCACCGGTTTGGGCAGGTCGATGGGTTCGCCGGCGTAGGGGCGAAACACCGACGTCAGGTCGCCACAGATGGTTCGACGCCAGGGGCTGATGTTGGTTTCCCGCACGTCTTTGCCGAATTTCTTGCCGATAAAGCCTTCCAGAAACTGCAGCACCGACGTATGGTCGAACACCTGCGAGTTTACGTAGCCGCCCCGGCTCCAGGGCGAGGCCACTACCAGCGGCACGCGGTAGCCGAGGCCAATGGCACTGGCGCGGGCGTCGCGGTCCGGGTTGGCTACCCGGCGCTGCTGTTCCTGCGTCAGACTGACGTGTTCGCCCGTGGTGTCGATGCCGGCCGATGCTTTACCCGTGTGGGGTTGCTGCGGATGCGGAGCTACGAAGGGCGGCACGTGGTCGAAATACCCGTCGTTCTCGTCGTAGGCCAGCACGAAAATGGTTTTCTGCCAGACCGCCGGGTTCTGCGTCAGCATATCGAGCATTTCAGACAGATACCAGGCCCCGTACCAGGGGGCGCCGGGGTGGTCGGAAAAGTTTTCGGGAGCCACCACCCACGATACGGTAGGCAGCGTGCCCTGCTGCACATCGGTCCGGAACTGGTGCAGCACATCGCCTTTCGGAATCTGAACCGTACGCTGGGTATCGCCGTCGGTATAGGTATGGGTGGTCAGGCTGCGGTAGTCGGGATCGCCCACGTTGGTGGTGAAGGCCCGCTCATGCAGCGCCCGCTCCCGCGCCGACAGCTGGTCGAGCGACAGCGGGGTTTCGGCGGTCAGGGTGGCGAGCCAGCGTTTTTTGTGAGCCAGTGTCCGGCGGGCGGCTTTGCCCGCGTCGGTCGTGTCGGGCAGGGTAGCCAGCTGCTGTTCGAGGGCGCTGATGTCGGCGGGCAGGGTGGCCAGCTGGGCAGTCCGGTAGCGCTGGTAGGCCGGCAGCGCCCGCACGTGGTACTGCGAAAACCACTCGAGCGGGTTATCGGTAAAGTTGCTCAGCCAGGCATCTTCGTCGCCACTTAGCCCCGTGGGCAGGCTGACTTCGTTCTGGTAGATGCGCCATGAAATGCCCTGATCCTGCAGCCGTTCGGGAAAGGTGGTCCAGTCGGCCGGTTTGTCGTAGTCGAGGTCTTCGTTGCGCACCCGGGCCAGCGCGTCGGGCCGTTCGCGTACGGTGCCGCTCCAGAAAAAGAGCCGGTTGGGGGTAGTGCCGGTCAGCGATGAGCAGAAGTTCTGGTCGCAGACCGTGAAGGCATCGGCCAGAGCGTAGTAGAATGGAATGTCGTCGCGGTTGTAATAGCCCATCGTCAGCGGCATGTGCGCGTAGGCGGGGTTGCCCGACGGTTTGGCGTCGAGCCACCTGTCGTAGCGGCCGCCGTTGCGAGCATCGACCTGGTTGGTCCATGAGTGGGGCAGCGAACTCATCCAGGTGGCTTTGGTATCGCGCAGGTTCAGCCGGAAGGGCGCGTAGGTTTGCCCGGCGGCATTGGTCTGCAGCCAGACAGGGTTACGGTTGGGCAGGCTGATGGCCCGCGGATCGTTGAAACCGCGCACCCCGCGCAGGCTGCCGTAGCAGTGGTCGAACGAACGGTTTTCCTGCATCAGAATCACCACGTGCTCGGCATCGAGGTAAGTGGTGCCGGGAGCCGGGGCAATGGCCAGGGCTTTCTGAATGGAAGCGGGCAGGCCGTCGATGAAGGCCGTGCTGCCGGCCAGCAGGGCTGCCTTGCGCAGAAAATCGCGTCGTGTGTCCATACGTCGGGGAGGTTGGGGAATAAAACAAAGGTAGCCCCCGCCGGCCAAATAGGCCACGGCTTCACAATTTCGTAACGACGCTGCGGCTGCCTAGAGACCACTCACGACGAGCCACACGTTCCAGGCGCCCAGCACCGCTGTCACGAGCACCACCACGCCCATGGCCAGGTTCTGCGCGGGCGAATTACTGAACGAGCCTAGCAGCGCCCGGTTGTTGACGGCCACGAACAGAAAAACCGTCACGAACGGGAGCAGGATGCCGTTGATCGCCTGCACGGCCACAATGATCGGGATGGGGGTTGCGTTGAGTAAGCCAAACACCAGTCCCGTGCCGAGTACCACCAGCCAGATACCGCGAAAGGCCGGGCTGTTTTTAGGTATTCCCAGCAGACTCTGCGCCGTCACGGAAGCCGCCAGTGGGGCCGTCAGCGAGGAGGCAAAGCCGGCCGCAAACAGCCCGAACGCAAAGAGCGACCCGGCCCAGGGGCCCAGTTGCCCGGCCAGCACGTCGGCCATGTGGGGGTAGGAGAAGTCGGCCGGTATGAGCAGGCCGGCCAGCAGCAGCACCACCGAGATAATGCCGCCCAGCACCACGGCGACCCAGATGCCGAGCCGCATTTCGGGCAGCGACTGGGTCGCGGCATCGTCGCCGGGGGGCACGATGCTGGAACCGAAAAACAGGTTGTAGGGTACGATGGTGGTGCCGATCAGGCTGTTGATGAGCAGCAGCGAACCCGACGGAACGGCCGGTACCAGCAGGGCTTTGGTGAGGGCCAGGGGCGTAACGGGCGTGCCGAAGGCGACATACACAAACGCGCCCCCCATGGCAAACACGGCCAGCCCCAGCATGTTGGCCAACCCCTGCGTGGAGCCGATCCAGAGCAGTCCCGCGCACGCCAGCCCGACACCGGCTGTCAGCAGCGGGGCCGGCAGGCCCGTCAGCAGGGCCAGTCCCGCCACCGCGCCCAGAATGTTGCCGGCCTGATAGGCCGCACAGCCCAGAAAGATGGCACCGAACAGCGCCCACGCCACCCGACGCCCCCGCGGGCCGGCGTAGGTGTCGACAATGATCTGACCCAGGTCGCGGCCGGTAGCGATGGTCAGGCGGGCGGCCGCTTCCTGCAACCAGACCGTGCCCAGCGTGGCAAACGTAAGTACCCAGAGCAGCTGCAGGCCGAACCGAGACCCCGCCATGGCACAGGCCGTAACGGAACCCGGACCGATGAAAGCCGCCGAAATAACCGACCAGAACAGAATACTGCCAAGGCCACTGCGAAGGGATAATGATTTAGGCATAGATGCGTACGGTAGACGTGCAAACTAGCCATTTTTCAGGTTGGGGCAACAAAAAACCGGGGCTACCACACCCGACGAATCGGTAGCGGCAACCCCGGCAGAGGGGACTCAGCAAAGACTACGACAGGTATTTGCGCAGCATCCAGGCCTGCTTCTCGTGGTCTTCCATCAGACCCGTCAGGAAGTCGGCGGTACCGGCATCACCCATTTTTTCGTCGGTGGTTTCTACGTCGTCGCGCAGTTCGCGAATAACCTGCTCATGGTCGGCCAGGAGCCGCTTGAACATTTCCTTGGTATCGATATGACCATCGTGGTCTTCTTTCAGACTAGCCGTGGCCAGGAAATCTTTCATGGTTGCCAGCGGCCGGCCGCCCAGCTGACGGATCCGCTCGGCTACCAGGTCGATTTCTTCTTCGAGGGCGTTGTACTGCTCCTCGAAAAACTCATGGTATTCTTTAAAGCTCGGGCCGGCTACGTCCCAGTGGAACTTGCGGGTCTTGATGTAGAGAACGTGAAGGTCTGCCAGGAAGGCATTAAGGAGTTCGTTTTCCTGATCCAGCACTTTCTGGTCGAGGCCGATATTGGGTTTCAACGCCATAACATTGATGCGATTAGTGATAGGGTCGACCAGCCGATGGTTCGGGGTCAATCTGTCTGTTCTAACCACGCGCCAGCCGATTTGTTTGGCCGATGGCCCGGAACCGGTCGGTTTTGAGGGAATGGACACCCGCCCGGATCGGTGCGGCCCGGCCCGGCTATTTGTAGCGGCACTGCGCCGGGTCGGCTTCGCGGAAATACGCTTTGTAGTTGGTGGCTTTGGGGTCCATGCAGCCTTTCAGATTGAGCAGCCGGATGTTGCGGAAGTCGATGGCGTGGCTCTCGCTCTGGAGGGCAATGAAGCCCTCACGTAGGGGTGTGTTGGCCCGTTTCATCCAGGCGTCGGGATGGGCGAAGCCATTGGCGGCCCAGTTGTCCTCGCCAATGAAACCGCCCCCCACTTCGGCGTGGCCGTAGGCCAGCACGGTCTTTCCGTCGATCCGGTGCTGTACCGAATCGCCCAGTACCACCACTTCCACCGTTACCCAGCCATCGCCGTCGTAGGTTTTGGAGTCGGAGTCGATGCAGTGCTGCGTGTTGAGCTGCCCACCCGTGTGCACCTGGGTGCCGGGGGTGCAGAGGTTGGCCGTGTGGCGGGGGCCTTTGCCCAGGCCGCCGAGCAACTGCACCTCGAGCGAAACGGGAAACGTCTGGTTCAGGTCGACGCTCTGCGCCGATTGCGAGTGAATCATGACACCACTGTTGCGCACGTTCCAGCTGTCGCCCCCGGGCACCTGCTCGCCCAGAAAGCGGTAGTCGAAGCGGAGGATGTAGTGCGAAAACGGCTTGTTGTAATACAGGTGGCCGTACTTTTTGTCGAACCGTTTGTAGGCGGGCTGGTCGTAGGCGATACGAAGCATACCATTTTCGGCCCGGAACGTACGGCCGACGTTGTCGTTGAGGGGGTAGCCGGCAATCTTGGCGTCCCAGCCGGTGAGGTCTTTGCCGTTGAAGAGGCTGATCCAGTCCTGCCGGTCGCGGTAAGCCTGTCCGAAGGCCGTCGATGCGGTCAGGAGCAGGGCCAGAAAGAGGGGTCGATACATGGTGTAAAGGGCGAACGATTCAGGCACGAGAAGCGCCCGCGCCCCCGTATTCTACTGCAACGGGGGAGAGATGGCTCAGACGGTTATTCCCCCGCAAACAAGATGCGCCGGCCATCGGGGATGGTCGGCGCGCTTGTCGGGGTAGGGTTGGGTTAAAACAGATTGGGATAGTCGGTGATGATGCCATCGACACCAAGCTGGCGCAGGGCATCGATTTCGGCTTTGGTGTTCACCGTCCAGGGCACAATTTTCATTCCGGCGTCGTGGCTGGCTTTCACTGTTTCGGCCGTTACGTTTTTGTAGATGGGGCTGTAGGTCTGGGGGGTAAAGCCCAGTGTGGCCAGATTCTCGGCTACCGATTTGGTGTTGAAGGTCAGGTACGACAGGCGCACGTTGGGGTATTTCTGGTGCAGCACCTGCAGCGGCCGCACGTCGAACGACTGAATCAGCAGCTTGTCGCCCAGTTTTTTCTGCTGACAGACGGCCATGACCAGCGCCACAAAATCGGCCGGGGCGGGGTGGTGCGTACCGTCGGTGGTGGGCGATGATTTGATTTCGATGTTGAACATCGGCACCGGTTTACGGGTCGCGCGGGCGTAGGCGTAGACCGAGTCGATCAGGGCGCTCAGCAGCGGCTTGTGGGCCACCAGCTTCTGCTGCTCCGGAAACTGCGGGTGCGGCTTGCTGCCCACGTCGTAGCGGGCAATCTCGGCGTAGGGGAGAGCATACAGTAAAATCGTTTTCTCCTCGGCCGGCGTCACGGGCGTACCATCGGGCTTCAGCGCGATGGAAGCCGCCATGTAGGTATCGTGCGAGACCACCACCTGCCGGTCTTTCGAGATCACGACGTCCAGTTCGAGCGTCGTGACGCCCAAATCCATGGCTTTTTTCATGGCGCCCACGGTGTTTTCGGGCATCAGGCCGCGGGCACCGCGGTGGCCTTCGCGGTCGAAAGCCGGCTGGGCCAGAGCCGCAGTGCCGGTCAGGAGCAGGGCTATCAGAAGGGTCGATTGCATAGGAGTGGGGTGTTGCGTTGAGCTGGGTTAAAAAAGAGGCTGTTCGAAAAGAGGAGAATGACTGGGTGTATGGCGAAGGTAAGCAACCGAATCGGATCGGACGCCCGATCCGATTCGGTTGGTGGCAGCCGGGTTATCAGAAACTATACCGCGCGCCGATCTGCACCTGGAACGGATCGCCCGAGGGCGTAACCACCCCGGCCGTATTGACCCGGTACACGAAGCGCTGGTTGGTGCGGTCGAACGGCGATACGGCGGGGTTGCCGTTGCTGGCCGGAATACCCAGCGCGTAGAGCGCCTGCGAACCCAGCGAGCCGTTGTTGCCCTTGTAGCGGTCGAACAGGTTCACTATGTTGAACACATCGGCCGAGAGCGTCACGCTGTGGTTGCGGTAGATCCGGATGTTCTTGCTGGCGCGCAGATCGAGTGTGCCGAAGAAACCGTTGATACCGCCGTTGCGGGCCGCAATCTGGCCCGAGTAGGCGTTGATGTAGTTTTTGATGCTCTGGCTGGCGTTGGGGTTATCAAGCACCGCCTGCAGACCCTGCCGCACGTTGGCCGGCACGCTTTCGCTGTTGCGGTCGAAGATAAAGGCCAGATCGTTGGTGCCCGACACGAAGTCGGCGTTGCTGTTGGCGCCCGACAGCAGCGAGTAGCGCGTACCGCCGATACCCGAATACCGGAACCCAACCGATACGCCCCAGAAGGTAGGCAGCGTACCGTATACGACGACCTTGTGCCGGAACTGGTTGTCGGAGTAGCTCAGGCGGCTCAGGTTGCGCGGATCGTCTTTCACGGGCAGCACCAGCGTAGCCGTGTTGGCTACGTTTCCGTTGAACGAGGTATTGTCTTTCGTATCGTTCCAGGTGTAGCTGGCCGTAATCTCGCCGTCGCGGAAATACTGGTACGTCGCATCGAGCACCACGGCAAACTGATTGACTTTACCCTGGCTGTTCAGTTCCAGCACCCGGCCCAGTTTCTGGCTGATGCGTCCGTTGAGCCAGTCGCCGGCGCCGTTGGCGGGCATGGTGCTGAGCGGCACGTAAACACCCCGGTTGTCTTCGTTGGCCAGCCGGAAAAACGGATCGACCACCATGTTACGGTCGACGTAGACGTAGTTGTGGCGGGCCAGCGACATATAGCCCGACAGGCCTACCTTCAGTTTCTCGGTTAGGTAGCGGTTATACGAGATATTGGCCTTGTAGAGCACAGGCACCCGGGCGTCGGGGCCGGTCAGGTTAATGGTCGGCAGCTGGAACTGGGCCAGCGATGGAATGCTGGCGTAGTTGCTGCGATAAGCGGCAAAATCGGGCGTGGGTACGTTGGCCCCCCGCACATCGACCGTGGCCAAGTGCTTGCCGTCGAAGGTCAGGTTGTTGATCACCGCGTAGTTGTTGATATCGGACGCAAACACACCCCCGCCCAGGCGGATGAAGTCGGTATGCCGTTCGTTGAGGTCCCAGTTGAACTGGAGCCGGGGCTGGGCAATAAACGACTTGAGCTTGTTGTCGGTGCGCAGTCCCAGCTCGTCGAATACCACCTGGTTAAACTGGGCAGTAGGGTAGTGGGCGTAGTCGAACCGCAGTCCGGCGGTCATTTCCAGACCCGGCATCAGCTTGGTGGTCAGCTGGCCGTAGGCACCGGCGTTGAGGGTTTTGCCCACCACGCTGGGGTCGGCCACGAGGGGTACCTCGCGGTAGTAGCGGTACGGCTGCAGGTTCTGAAACTTGTCGAGGGCCGACTGGTTGCCGTCGACGGTGTAATGGAAACGACCGTTTACCTCGCTGCCGTAGAGCGAATGCGCCCGGGTGTACATCAGGTCGAGGCCAAACGTGTACTGCACGCGGTCGGTGTTGTAATACAGGTTGTCGACCAGTTGCAGCACGTTATTGTCGAAGCCTTCCTGCGCGAAGCGGTGGCCACCCATCTGGATGTTGGTCGAGCCCGTAGTGCCGTCGCTCAGTACCGACGTTACGTTCTCGACAATAGCACGCGGAATGTTGGCGGCCGGCAGCTGATCGCCGGGCGAGCTTTTCTGGTAGGTGTAGAGGTGCTGCAGCTTCAGTTCGTTGGTCACGCGGGGCGTAATCGACGAGCGCAGGGTCGCCAGCAAACTGTTGTCCCAGTTAAAATCATTACCGGTCGACTCGTAAATGTTGATCGCGGTGTTATCGGTCAGCCCCAGCTTGTTGCGGTCGCTGGTGAAATTGTCGCGCACGGTCAGCAGGTTATTGGCGTTGATCTGCCAGTCGATCCGGGCGAAACCGGCATCCGAGCCCCGCTTTTTGTCGAACGTGCCGTACTGGGGTGTCGTGGCCACGCCGTATTTGCTGCGGGCAATATCGACGAAGCGGTCGAGGGTGGTGCGCGTCACGCGGAACCGGCTCTCGTCGGTCGGCGTCTGCACATCGGCAATGATCAGCGGGCGCGAATCCTGCTGGTGATCCCAGACCACGAAGTAATGCAGTTTGTCTTTGATGATCGGACCGCCCAGCGAGAAACCGTACTGGTTGGTCGAGAACTTGTTGACCCGTTCGTTGCCGCGGATATCGTAGCGGCTCGCCAGCCAGTTGGCGCGGGTGTAGTTGAACACGCTGCCCGTCAGCTTGTTGGTGCCGGCTTTCGTAACGGCGCTCACCAGCCCGCCACCGGCGCGGCCGTAGACCACGTCATACTGGTTGGTAATCACCTTAAACTCGCGCACCGCTTCGATCGAAATCGAGTAGGGGGCACCGCTGCGGCTCGTGGTCGATCCGGCCGAGGTGGGGTTCTTGGCGGTCATCCCGTCGATGGTGTAGTTGGTCGATGAGCCCAGCTGTCCCGACAGGCTGCTGCCCCGGCTCAGGGGCGAGAGGTCGGTCAGGGTGGTGAAGTTCCGGCCGTTGACGGGCAGCGACGCGATGGACTTGGCCGAGATGGCCGTGGCGGCTCCGAGGTTGTCGGTTTTGTTTTTCAGGCCCGAGGCTACCACCTGCACCACGTCGAGGGTCTGGTCGGCTTCGGCCAGCGTGAGGTTGATGCGGATGGCGTCGCCCTGATTGAGCATATAGCCCCGGCGGGTCTGTTCGCCATAGCCCACGAAGGTGGCCGTCAGGGTGTACGGGCCACCCAAGGGTAGTTCTTTAAAGACGTACTGGCCCTGGGCGTTGGTGACGGTGCCGGTCGAGAAGCCGGTCGACTCGTTACGGACGCGAACGGTAGCGCCCGGTACGGCCCCCTGTTTGGGATCGTTGATGACGCCCGAGATGGACGTCTGCGTAGTTTGTGCTCCGGCGGGCGTCAGGCCGACACCAAGCAGAGCGAGAAAAAAGAGGAAAGAAAATAGAGCGTTCTTCATGCCGTCAACACGGGTTGTTTTTCAGGGTGCAAAGAGACACGTTCTGTGTTGGCCAGGCGTTACGGGTTTGTTATCAAAAAAAGATCATTTGTGTGCCGATGTTACGGCAGGGTTAAATCGGATGAACGGCGACCAGTAATCCGCCGGCTAATCGGCTGATTTTGTGTTGTCAACAAAAAAACCGGACACGGCAGGCGGGCTGCGGTGTCCGGTTTTGGCAGGCTATTGGCATTCGATTGGCTACACGCGCGGGAAGGCGTCGGGTGTGGATTGGGCATTGGCCCCGCCACCGCCCGGCGTTTCGATCCGGATGCGTTCTCCAGCCTGCATGGCGCGGCTAAACCCGCCGGGCAGTGCGGTTTCGCGCCCGTCGGTACCGATCAGCGTTTGCCGGCCTACGGCCCCGGCCTCAGCGCCGTGCAGGCCGTAGGGGGCTACCACGCGGTGCTGACTGAGCAGCGTAGCCTGTACCGGCTCCAGAAACTCAATCTCCCGAATCAGTCCGTCGCCCCCGCGCCAGTGCCCCGCCCCGCCCGAACCGGTTCGGATGGCAAACCGATGCAGCCGCACCGGGTAGCGTCGTTCGAGTTCTTCGGGGTCGGTCAGGCGGGTGTTGGTCATGTGCTGATGCACCGCCGAACGGCCGGGGGCGCCCACGGTAGCGCCGGCTCCCCCGCCAATGGTTTCGTAGTAGCCGAAGGGCGTGGCCGAATCCGACTGGCCAAACAGAAAATTGTTCATCGTGCCCTGGCTGCAGGCGGCCAGACCAAGGGCTTTCAGCAGCGTATCGACCAGCCGCTGGCTGACTTCGGTGTTGCCGCCCACCACGGCCGGCCCACCCGCATCGTCGGCCGGAAAAACCGGGTTCAGCAGCGAGGCTTCGGGCAGCACCAGCTCGACCGGGGCCATAAGCCCCTCGTTGAGCGGAATGTCGGTGTCGACCCACAGCCGGAGCACGTACAGCACCGCACTGTGTAGAATCGACAGGTTGGCGTTGAGATTGAAGGGGTGCACGCCACTTGTACCGCTGAAGTCGATGCGCAGGTGGTTGCCCGCCCGCACGTCGAGCCGGACCTGAATACGGTGCCCGTCGTCGAGGGTTTCGGTGGCATCGAACGACTGTCCGACGCGGGGCTGCAACACGGTTTCGATGGCCCGGGTAGCCGATGCCTGCAGCTGGTTCATGTAGTGCCGGACCCGGTCGGGGCCCTGTTGCCGGGCCAGCTGCCGCAGGGCCGTTTCGCCGGCCCGCAGCGAGGCCAGTGCAGCCTCGATGTCGGCCCGGTTCTCGGCCAGCGAGCGGGTGGGGTAGGCCGCCCCGGTAAATTGCCGCGCCAGCCCATCGGCACCGTCCCACAACAGCTGCCCGTGGCGCACTACGTACTGCGGAGCCAGTACCACGCCTTCTTCCGGGAGCGTCGTCGCGTCGGGGGGCATCGAGCCGGGCACCTTACCGCCAATTTCGGCGTGGTGTGCCCGGTTGATGACGTAGCCGATCAACTGCGGGTCGCTGCCGGGTACGGGATCGGTAAAAACGCCCTGCATCAGCGTCACATCGGGCAGGTGCGACCCACCGTATTTGGGGTGGTTGGTGATGAGCACGTCGCCGGGCCCCAGTGGCAGAGCCGCCAGACACAGCCGGGCACAGACGCCCAGGCTGCCGAGGTGCACCGGAATGTGGGGGGCGTTGGCCACCAGCCGGGCATCGGCATCGAGCAGGGCGCAGGAGAAGTCGAGCCGCTCGCGTACGTTGGTCGAGAAGGCGGTACGTTGCAGCTGCGCCCCCATATCGTCGGCAATGGCCCGGAACCGCTGCGTAAACAGTTCCAGTTCGATGACGTCGTTCTGGTGCTCGTCGGCGGCAACGTCGTCGTCATCGGCGATGTAGTCGGCTACCAGGTCGCGGCTGGCCTGCACAATCACGCGCCAGCCGGGCTCGATAAACGCCGATGAGGTGGTGTTGAGCAGCAGGGCCGGCCCCCGCACGGTATCGCCTTCCTGTAGCTGGGTCCAGTCGTAGGCGGGGTAGCGTTCGGTCTGAAACACGGGTACGGCCTGCCGGTGACTGACGGGCGGGCCGCTGACTACCGGGGGTTTGCTGGCCGTGCCGACGATTACCCGCAGGCTGGCCAGTTCGATGGAGCGCCCGGCGGGGTAGTGGCCATATAGCTGCGCATACTGGCTGCGAAAATCGGCTTCGAGCGGGCCGTCGGCAGGTACGTCGACGGTGGCTTCCTGGCCCTGCAGCCGCAAAAACGCCCGTGCCGACCGTTGCTCGATCGGGGTGTCGGGGCCAATATCCTGCCGCAGCGCTTCGGTAGCTTCGCCCGTCAGGGCATGCACCAGCTCGCCCACCTGGTCGCGCACGGCCGAAAGGGGTTGCAGCACCGCCCGGGTGGCTGCGCGCTCGATGGGCGCCTGACCGATACCGTAGGCGCTGAGCAACCCCCCGTCGAAGGGCAGCAGCAGCGTATGCATGCCCAGCATACGGGCAATGGCGCAGCCGTGCAGGCCCCCCGCCCCGCCAAATACAAGTAATGGGTAGGGCTGCGGATCGAACCCGCGCGCCACCGAAATAGTGCGGATGGCACCGGCCATGGTTTCATTGGCGATCTGCTCGAAGCCGCGCAGCACCGTCAGCGCATCGACAGGTTGTCCCGTCTGCCGGCGGATCTGATCCAGTACGATCCGGAGCGCGCGTTCGGCCTGCTCGGGAAAAACCGGAATGCCAAACTGGCGGGGGTGCAGCTTGCCCAGCAGCAGATTGATATCGGTAAGAGTCAGGCGTGGGGACTGGTCCGGTGGGGTGGCGCCGTAGCAGGCCGGGCCAGGACTGGCGCCGGCACTATGTGGGCCCACACGCAGCTGGCCACTGCTGCCCAGGCTGTCGAACCAGCAAATCGACCCGCCCCCGGCGGCCACCGTTTCGATGGCCAGGGAAGGGAGTTGCAGGTCGAACGACCCGATGCGGGTGGTAAAGCGGTAGTCGGGCAGGCCGTCGATGCGGGCCACGTCGGTGCTGGTGCCGCCCATGTCGAGGGTGAGTACGCCGGGCCGGTCGAGCCGGGCGGCCACGGCACTGGCACCCACCACCCCGCCCGCCGGGCCGCTGAGCAGACTGTCTTTGGGCTGAAACAAATCGGCCCGTACCAGACTGCCCGCGCTGGTCATGACCCGTACGGGCCAGCCACCCAGCTGCTGCTGCACGTTGGTCAGGTAGGTCTGCAGCACCGGCCGCAGGTACGCGTCGACCACGGTGGTCTGAGTGCGGGCCACGTAACCGGGCGTGGTCGACAGGTCGGTCGAGCAGATCACCGTGGTGAAGCCGGCGTCGTGCAGGGCTTCGCGCAGCTGCCGCTCGGGGGCCGGGTTGCGGTAGGCATGGAGCAGCGAAAGGGCAATGGCGTCGGGCCGGGCCTCCCGCAGCTGGTCGATCAGCTGGGTCAGGTCGCTATCGGTCATCGATTCCAGCACCGCCCCCCCGGCCGACAACCGACCGGCGGTCTCCACCACCGATTCATAGAGAACCTCGGCGGGGGGGATGGCCAGCTGGAAGAGGTTGGGGCGCTGCTGGGTGCCAATGGTGAGCAGGTCGCGAAAGCCGCGCGTGACGACCAGGGCTACGCGCGCGCCGTTGCGTTCGAGCAGCGCGTTAGTGCCTTTGGTGGTGCCCAGCCGCATGTCGAGGGGCGGAAAAGGCCTGTCGAGCGGGGTCTGGGTAAGCAGCCGGGTGGCCAGTACGGGTGCTTCTTCGCCCGTAAAGAGTTCGATGGTACCATCGGGCAGCGGGCCGTTGGTTGGGTCGTCTACGGTTAGCCGGCCGTCGGCGGTCAGTGCCGCCACGCAGCCGGTCTGGCCGGTACCGAGGTGATACAGCTGATACCCGGCGAACAGTGGGGCGGTAAGCCAGGGAGCTGCCACGCGACCCCCGATGAGCTGGCCCCGCAACCGACCGTTACTAAGCACTTTGGCCCGGCGCAACTGCCCATCGGGTGTCTGCGCCAGGCCATCGGTAAAGGTGCCACCTGTATCAATCCAGATGTGCCACATGGGGGAGAAGGGTTACAGTTTTCGGTTTAAGGTCTACAGTTTTCAGTAATCAAAGCAGTCGATGGTTGGCGGCTCTGCTTGCCTGGATGCTTAGGAGAAAACAGAAGCACAGCCCCGGGAATGCCGGTGAGTGAAGCGCAGAGAAACTTCTTTTCTATAGTATTGGCCCTCAGGCAAAGGCCGAAAACGGTAAACTGAGAACCGTATACCGAAAACCGTATACCACTGGCTTTAAAACTTCGCCGGCTGCCCGGGTTTGGGGGTGCTTTTCTGGATAAACTTGCGGAGGTTCTCGTTGCTGGTGGCGAGGTCTTCCCGGCGCAGGTACATCATGTGGCCGCTGCGGTAGCCTTCCCAGCCCATCCGGTCTTTGAGCCGGCCGCCCGGGTCCATCTGCCAGAGGTTATACTGGGCGTTGAAGTAATCGCAGGCGCCGTCGTAGTAGCCCGACTGCACCAGCACGTGCAGATAAGGGTTCTGGGCCATGGCCTGCCGCAGGTTCTCGCCGGTCCGGTTGTTGGTGTTGTCCCAGGGAAAGGTGGGGCCAAACATGTAGTACTTCAGATCGGTCTTGTAGTTCAGTTCCTCCCGCATATACAGGTTGATGGCGGGCGTAAACGAGTGCAGCCACGAGGTCAGCTCCGAATTGTAGTCGGGGCCCTGCCCGGCGTCTTTGGCGTCGATACCCCGGTAGCGCGAGTCAAGCCGGCCCACCGTGAAGCCTTTGTCGCGCAGCAGCTCTTTCCAGAAAAAATTGGTCGGAATGTCGAGGTTCTGCTGCATTACGGCCTTCTCCGACAGGCCCGAGTACCGGGCCACTTTGGCGGCAATGTCTTTGCGCTTCTGATCGCTGATCGAGCCGCCCTGCGCCAGCGCCGGCATATATTCCGAAATGGTAAAAGCTTCGACTTCGGGCAACACCTCGGTTAAATCTTTCTTTTGCAGATCGGCCGGCAGGGCTTTGTGGTACCAGGCCGTAGCGGTCATGTAGGGGAGTTTCAGCGCCCCTTTGGCCGGCCCGTCGCGTTCGATGCCGAGGTCGGTGGGCGACACCAGCACTACCCCGTTGAGGTACATCCAGTGGCTGTTCTGCAGCTCCAGCGCCAGCCCCGATACGCGGGTGGTGCCGTAGCTCTCGCCGATCAGGTATTTGGGCGATGCCCAGCGGTTGTACCGGCTCACGAAGGTGTTGATCCACTCAGCCAGATACTTGATATCGGCGTTGACACCGAAAAACAGTTTGGCGGCTGGCACGTCCTTGTTGGCGGGGCGCGAAAAGCCGGTGTTGACCGGGTCGACGTACACGATGTCGGCCACGTCGAGAATCGAGTGGGGGTTGTCGCGCAGGCCATAGGGCTGCACGGGGTAACCCTCGTCGTCTACTTTCAGAATGCGGGGGCCAGTATAGCCCAGCATCATCCAGACCGAAGCCGTTCCGGGGCCGCCGTTGAACGAGATGACAAGGGGGCGGGCGGTGCGGTCGGCTACGTCGGAACGCTCGAAATACGTGAAAAAGACGCCGGCTGCGGGCTTGCCTTCCTCATCCCAGACGGGAATGGTGCCGGCCGTGGTTTTGTAGGGCACGCGCTGGCCTTTGATGGTGACCTGGCCGTTGGTAACGACCTGTTTGTCGAGGTTGAGGGTACGGCTCAGGGGCGCGTCGGTGGTCGATTCGGCTGGCTTGGCCCTGTCGGTTGTGGGTTTCTGGGCGTGAGTGCCGGCCAGTGAGAGAGCCAGCAGGCCGGTCAGTAGCGGTGTACGCATGAAGCGGGTTGCGGTTGTTTGATGAAAAGAGGGTTACTGGAAGACGGTAATGCCGGCCTGCCGATAGGCGTCGATCACCGAAGGCGATGCCTGGGAATCGGTGATCAGCACATCAAACAGGCTCAACGGTGCAAAATACAGGTATTTCTCGGTTTCCAGCTTCGAGGAATCACATAACAGGTAGACCCGGTCGGCCTGTTGCGCCATAGCTTTGGTCAGACTGGCTTCCTGCTCGCCCGATGCGCTCAGCCCGTTGGCCAGCGAAATGCCATCCACGCCCAGAAAGGCCCGGTCGGCGTGGTAGCGGCCGATGTGGTCGGTAGCCATCTGCCCGTGAACCGCCTGCCGCGCCTGGTCGAGTTCGCCACCGATCAGGTTGATGGTGACGAGCGAGCCGCTCAGGGCCGACACCACGGGCAGCGAGTTGGTGATGACCGTGATGCGGTGATGCCGGATAAACGGGCACAGCTGGGCCACGGTGCTGCCGCAGTCCATAAAGATTACGTCGCCGGTCTGGATTTCCCCAGCCGCCCGCCGGCAGATGGCTTCTTTGCGCTCGGGGTGCGATACGGCTTTGCGGGCAAACGAAACGGTGGCGTCGGCCAGCCGCATGGCGCCCCCGTGGGTGCGGTAGAGCAACCCATCGTCGGCCAGCTGGGCCAGATCGCGCCGGACGGTCATGGCCGATGTCGCCAGCAGAGCTGCCAGATCCGGCACATCGACCGTACCCCGCTCCTCAACGGCCTGTAAAATTAAGGCTCTTCGTTGTTGGAAATTCATCAATCCGTTGTTCTTTTGTTCAAAAATAAACAGAAACGATCAAATATGAACAATATCGCGGCCGATTATGTGCGCATCACCGACGAAACGTTGTTGTCGGACAACTGGTATGTGCTGAAGCGCTACACCCTTGACTACCGGGGGCGCAACGGGCAGTGGACCCGGCAGCAGCGCGAAGCCTACGACCGCGGCAATGGGGCCACGATTCTGCTCCACAACCCGCATACCGATACGGTGGTGCTGACGCGGCAGTTTCGCCTGCCTACGTTTGTCAACGGCAATCCGTCGGGGATGCTGATCGAGGCCTGTGCGGGGCTACTCGACAACGACGACCCGGAGACGGCGATCCGGCGCGAAACGGAGGAGGAAACTGGTTACCGCATCGACCGCGTGGAGGCCATTATGGAAGCGTATATGAGTCCCGGTTCGGTAACCGAAAAGCTGTATTTCTATCTCGCCGAGTTCTCGGCCGATACCGTCCGGGGTGCCGGTGGCGGGGTCGATGCCGGGGAAGAGATCGAGCGCATCGAACTGCCGCTATCGGAGGCCATGCGGCTGATCGGCACGGGCGCCATCTGCGATGGCAAAACGATTATGCTGCTCCAGTACCTGCGTCTGCGGCAGCTGGGTGGTTAATATTGCATGCATAGGTTTGATACTATGAAGGGCTGTTAGTTGATTTATCAAACGTAAAGAGTTTGTTCAATCAGTGCGCCCGGCTACCCGCTTAACTGAAGGATTCGGCCTTGCCCGAGTGGTACTGTTTATAAACAACAAGCCGTCGAAGTGTTGGTCGAGTATGATCGGATAAAAAAAACTTGTATCTGATCCAGCGCTATAGATGGCGCCTACACTACGCATTGGACAAGGTAATTTTAGCCAGTTTATGACATCCTCATTCTTTGGGGTGGCTCGCCAGTCGACAACATACATCTTTTGCAGGGTTTGAGTCAAATACCAATCCACTGAACCTGCTAGGGCAGGCGGTACAGTAAACGATGTTAATAGTCCTCCTTTCGACGAATGGGTGGACTGGGCCTCCCGTGCCTGGAACGAGCCATGATTAAAGCTGAAACCAAGCGCGTAGTATTTGTCCCCATAGAATTGCCTGAGGCAAGCCCCAAGCGGCTTAAAGGATTTGGTACGCCCCTTTGCGATGTGCACGTTGTGTGCCCAAAGTACAAATCGCGTTCCGGCGGGTTCCCGGTTTACAAAACGTTGAAAATTCTCGGCCATGTACTCATCCCGTGCTACACTTTCTGCTGTATCGGAGCGACTGTGTGCATCAATATACTGTGTTATTACGCCCACATAGTTGCATATCTGTTCGTGCTCTGCCTGACTGGAGTGCGCAATTAAGTCAGCCTTATTCTCATCCAAGAAACGCTGTAACGATTCATAATGAACTCGAAGGGTTTTAAGTGAATCTTTAGCTCTACGCTGCCGATTGGCGTCTTCAAGGACAGTATTTAGCAAGTCCAGATCAGTCCTCAAAAAGGCTTCCGTTGCTGCAACTCGTTCCGGAGCTACCAATTTCAGGTAAGAAAGGATTCTATCTTTTCCGGGCTGATTATACTGAATGTCTACTCCTACAAATTTGATGCGTTTATCCGATTGGACACTTGCATTGTAGCGCCGAGCCCAGTCCATCATAGCTCGTACCTCTTCTGTGTCTAAAGTCCAAAATTGCTGACTGGCCAGCGCCTTCGCCCCGTCATCGGTTCTGCCCATCACGTAATCGTTGATGTTTTGTAGTGCTGCGTAGCTGCCTTCAATGGCAATGACACGAAAGTCCATTTCCCGAACAAAAAACTCAAGCAGCCGGTGTTTGACCTGGAAAAACTCACGGGTACCGTGGGTTTCTTCGCCTAACCCTACAAACTGCGCAGTTGCCAGCACTTGCTTCAATGGCTGCAAATCTGCGAATCCTTGTTCTGCTTCAACGGTTTTTATTGGTACAGCACTCGTCCGTAGCCAGCCGACAATCGACTTGTAACGTCGACGTAACTCTGCGTGCGTTTGCTTTTGAGCAGGACCTGAATTGCTCTGGCTAAAAACCGGATGAATAGAACACCCGATCAAGATGATCTGCAGAACGCTTCGCCAGGCTAGATTATTCACGAAACTAGGGAATTGATATCGATACTTTTTTTCAACTAAGTTGCTATGCCGTATACTTTTCCCTGTTGACCGCTTTTTCTTATTTACAGTTGCACGACCATCGGTAGATTAGTTGAAATAGCGTAACCATCATGATGATGCCTGTCATGATTTGGCGCGTAAAAGCACGAACGAATCATGAGGTACTCAGTGGTGAGCTAGCTTATTTGCCAGCCGAGATCATGTTGGCGAACAGCCGGTAGGCACCGGGTACGCCGGCGGGTAGTTCCCGGAAGAAAACCAGGCCCGTGTACATGAAGTGTCCTTTGCCATAGGTAGCATACAGCAGGCTGCCCTGCTTGGGGGCTTCACCCGTGTCGTTGGCCGAGAAAATAGGTTCGTAGGCCTTGTCCCAGTCCTGCGCGAAGTAGATACCCCGCTCCTGAATCCAGCCGGCGAAATCGGCATCGGTGATTTTGTTAGGCTTGTTGAGCAGCGGATGGGCGGGGTTCAGGAACGTCATTTTGGCGTCTTCTTCCGTTACGCGTTCGCGGCTGATGCTGAATGGGTAGGGGCCCAGCTGGGGCAGAGCCGCTTCGTTGCGGCCAAATCCGCCCACGGGTGTTACGTACTGCACAATCAGGTTGCCGCCGTTTTTCACATAGTCCATCAGGCGGGGCTGGTAGCGCGCCAGCCAGCTGTCGGTGTTATAGGCCCGCACCCCCGTCACGATGGCATCGTAGGCCGAGAGGTCTTTGCTCAGGTCGCTGGCGGTGAGCACCGTAACGCGGCAACCCATCTGCTGCAGGGCGGCCGGTACTTCATCGCCCGCCCCTACAATATAACCCACGTTTTTGGCCGCCACCTTCACATCGAGCTTCACCAGCCGGGCTTCGGCGGGGGGGAAAAGCGTCTGGGTCGGAATGTGTTTGTAGGCCACTACGCGCAGGCCACTCGTAAAGGTATCGCCGTCGCGGGTGGTCATGGTGGCCTGCAACCGGCCGTTCTGCGCGTTGGCCGCGGGCGTTACCGTAAACGACAGCCGCTGCTCATCGCCCTTGGTTTTCAGGTCGAACGGCAGCGAAGCCGGGCTAATGCGCCAGCCGGTCGGCGCCGTCAGCGTGAGGGTACCGGATACGGCATTGCGCCCGGCCGTGAGCACCACCTCGGCGGTTTTGGGCGTGTTGTCGGCAAAGGTGAACACCCGCTCGGTCAGGTTGGCCATCACGTCGGGCTGGATGATAAACGGCCGGTACACCTCGCCGTCTACGGGGTCGGTCGATTTATAAACCACCGGGCGGGTATACACAAACCGCTGGCCGGCAATGTCGAGGGTAAACGCGGTGCTGACGGCAGGCGGGTTTTCGGGCAAACCGATCAGCTGCTGATTGTCGACCTGGAATAAGCCCTTATCGATGGGCTTTTCGAGCCAGTAGGGCTGCGAGATTTTCTGCGTTTTCGGAATCGTCAGGCGGTTCTGAAAGGCCAGCACGTCGTTGGGTTTGAGGGTCGTGTTGAGGGTACTGTCGGTACCGGTCGAGTAACGTACACCCACCAGCGTTACCGGCACGGTGCTCCGATTCGACACGTTGATGCTGACAACAACCGGGCTGCCCGGTGTGGCGGCATAATCGGCGGGGTTACTCTCTAGCCACAAACCCAGACACTGCTGGATCAGGGTCTGTACCTCCTGCCGCTTGGCCCGCACGTAGGTGTTGGTGGTGTCGAGCTGCCCGAGGGCTTTGTAGAGCGACACCAGGCCCGGTACCGACGCACCGGGGTTGGCCGGCTGAAACGCACTGATCACCTGATCGACCTGCGTCTGCACGGCGCCACTATTGGGCACCCGTTTCCAGGTCAGATCAACGCCATCGAACGGGTCTTTCTCGACCGGATCGCCGTTTTTGAGCAGCAGGTAGTCGACTTTGGGGCTTCGGCTGGCCGGTACGCCAAACCCCTGGCTTTTGTGCTGGCTGCGGCTTTCGGCCGCAATTTCGCCGTAGGAGCGGCCCAGCAGGGGGTTATACATACCCGTTTCCAGCCCGATCAGGTTACCCGCTTCGTCGGGTTTTTTATTGCTCAGAAACGCCCCCGGAATAAACATATTCCACATGATGCGCCGGGCCTGCCAGGGTTTCACGTAGGCCAGCTGCTCGGGGAATTTGGCGGGGTTGCCCGAAATCTTGAAGGCTTCTTCGGCCAGAAAACCCGAGGCACTGTGGTGCCCGTGCCCCGCCCGGGCGTCGGGCGGAAAGCGGGTGATGATGACGTCGGGCTGGTGTTTGCGAATCATCCAGACCACGTCGGCCAGTACTTTGTCCTGCCCCCACGTCCGCACCGCTTCGTCGGTCGATTTGGAGAAGCCAAAATCATAGGCGCGGCTGAAGTACTGATCGGGCCCATCGACGCGCCGGGCGGCCAGCAGTTCCTGGGTCCGGATGATGCCGATGTTTTCGCCCTGCTCGGGGCCGATCAGGTTCTGCCCGCCGTCGCCCCGGGTCAGCGAGAGGTAGGCTGTCCGAACGAGCCGGTCCTTGGCCATATAAGCCAGAAAGAGCGTGTTCTCATCATCGGGGTGGGCGGCCACGTAGAGGACCGAGCCCAGCACATTCAGTTTTTTCAGGTTCGACAGAATGTCGCCGGGCGCGGCCGGCCGGGTGGGGCCGTAGGGAACCTGAGCGAACGAAAGGGTGGTAACAGCCAGCGCAGTGGCCAGTAAAAAGCGGGATTTCAGGGAGCGCACAGACAGAACGGTTTGAGTCAGCAGGTCGACAAAGTTAACCGCTCCACCGTATTTGTGCACCGATTTTCGTGCGCCGTCGCTTTTCTGGGTAAAACCGAAAAAAATATCCGAAAAATTCAACATGTGGGCCGGCGTCGGGTAGGTAATGTAGGGTCAAATTCTATCTTTGCCGATAGTCCTATCTCTTAAACTTTACGCTAAACGCATGAATTACAGTATCTATCTGGTGCCTTTATTGGGTCTTGTCGGGTTGCTGGTGATGTTCACCAAGTTTATGTGGGTATCGAAGCAGGAGGCTGGCGATGCCCGTATGCAGGAGATTGCCGGTTACATTGCCGACGGAGCCATTGCCTTCCTCAAGGCGGAGTGGCGCGTACTTACCTATTTCGGGATTATCGTGGCCATTCTGCTGGCCTATATGGGCAGTCTGGTGCCCAACTCGAGCTGGATCATTGGGTTGTCGTTCGTACTCGGTGCGTTCCTGTCGGCGCTGGCCGGCTACATTGGTATGAACATCGCCACCAAGGCCAATGTCCGCACGGCTCATGCCGCCCGGACCAGTCTCACCAGAGCCCTCGAGGTATCGTTTACGGGCGGTTCGGTAATGGGTATCGGCGTAGCCGGTATCGCCGTGCTGGGCCTGGGCAGTTTATTTATTGTTCTCTATACCCTCTACGTTGGGGGCGATGGCGATGTCAACGGGCTGCCTATGGAACGGGCGCTCGAAGTGCTGGCCGGTTTCTCGCTGGGTGCCGAATCGATCGCGCTTTTTGCCCGCGTTGGCGGTGGTATCTATACGAAAGCCGCCGACGTCGGGGCCGACCTCGTGGGTAAAGTCGAGGCTGGTATTCCTGAAGATGACCCGCGCAACCCCGCCACCATCGCCGATAATGTGGGCGATAACGTAGGCGATGTGGCCGGTATGGGCGCCGACTTGTTTGGCTCGTATGTGGCAACCATTCTGGCGACCATGGTGCTGGGGCGCGAAATCAGGATTCCGGCGGCCGATAACATCCTGGGGCATGCGCCCATCGTGCTGCCCATGGTGATTGCCGGCGTTGGGCTGATCTTCTCCATTATCGCTACGTACTTCGTGCGGGTCAAAGACGATCAGGGCAATGTGCAGGGCGCGCTGAACCTCGGCAACTGGGCGTCGATTCTGATGACGCTGGTGGCCTCGTATTTTCTGGTTACGGCCTACCTGCCCGCAACCACCATGGAAATTCGCGGGGTTGAGTTTACGCGGATGGATGTGTTCTACGCCATCGTAACGGGCCTGATCGTGGGGGCGCTCATGTCGACCATCACCGAATACTATACGGCCATGGGGCGCCGGCCGGTGCTGTCGATTATCCGGCAGTCGGCCACGGGGGCGGCTACCAATATCATTGGCGGGTTGTCGGTCGGTATGGAGTCGACGGTGCTGCCCATTCTGGTGCTGGCAGCCGGTATCTACACGTCCTACCACTTTGCGGGCCTGTACGGCGTGGCCATTTCGGCCGCGGGCATGATGGCCACCACCGCCATGCAGCTGGCGATCGACGCGTTTGGTCCCATTGCCGATAACGCCGGTGGTATTGCCGAAATGAGTTACCTGCCCGAAGAAGTGCGCGGCCGCACCGATATTCTCGATGCGGTGGGGAATACCACGGCGGCTACTGGTAAAGGCTTCGCCATTGCCTCGGCGGCCCTGACGGCGCTGGCGCTGTTTGCCGCGTTCGTGGGTATTTCGGGCATCTCGGCCATCGACATCTACAAGGCCGACGTGCTGGCGGGGCTGTTCGTGGGCGCCATGATTCCGTTTATTTTTTCGTCGCTGGCCATTGCGGCCGTGGGCCGGGCGGCCATGGCTATGGTCGAGGAAGTACGGCGGCAGTTCCGCGAAATTCCGGGTATTATGGAAGGGACCGGCAAGCCTGAGTACGAAAAGTGCGTAGCCATTTCAACCCAGGCGTCGATCCGCGAAATGGTACTGCCGGGGGCCATTGCGCTCACGGTGCCGGTGGTGGTTGGCTTCATCTTCGGCCCCGAAGTGCTGGGTGGGCTGCTGGCCGGCGTCACGGTATCGGGCGTGCTGATGGGTATTTTTATGAACAATGCCGGCGGGGCCTGGGACAACGCCAAAAAGTCGTTCGAGAAAGGGGTGCTGATCAACGGGGAGATGTTCTACAAGAAATCGGAGCCGCACAAAGCGTCGGTAACGGGCGATACCGTGGGCGATCCGTTCAAGGATACGTCGGGGCCGTCGATGAACATTCTGATCAAGCTGATGTCGATCGTATCGCTGGTTATTGCGCCCTACATCGCCGTCAAATCGTCGGAAACGGCGGGCTATAAAACCGAAGGCAAAATGGCGGCCGGTACCGAAGTACCCCTCGAAGAATCGACCGCGGCCGACAACGGAAAGGTTAGTACGCCCAACCGCAATGGCGCGCCCCTCGAACTGGGCGCCTTCCGGGCCGAAACCCTCACCAACGGCGTCCAACTGAACATTCCGGAATACGGCATCGAAAACAAGCTGCTGACGTTCATTAAGAGCGAACAGCCCATCGACAAGGAAACCTGGTTCGATTTCGACCGGCTGACGTTCGAAACGGGCAAAGCTACCCTGAAGCCTGAGTCGCAGGAGCAGCTCAAAAACATCACCGAGATTCTGAAAGCCTACCCCGGGGTGCACATCAAACTGGGCGGCTACACCGACAACACGGGCAACGCCGGTAGCAACCTGGCGCTGTCGCGCGAGCGGGCCAACTCGGTGCGGGCCGAACTCGAAAACATGGGAATCGGCAGCGACCGCCTGGCTGCCGAAGGCTACGGGCAGGAGTACCCGGTGGCCAGCAATGAAACGGAGGAAGGACGCGCTAAAAACCGGCGTATCTCGGTTCGCGTAACTAAACGCTAACCGCGTCGGAACGATACAGGTATAAACAGCGACGGGGTGCCCGATCCGAGAGGATGGAGCACCCCGTCGCTGCGTCTGGGGCCAGATCGGGGCCGGGCAGGTGCAGTATGGGGACGAATCCAAAGCGCTACGCCAGGCAAATTATGGGCTGGGTCGGTATCGCGCAAACGACTGAACAGACATTCGTCGAGGCTGCCGTTGACCAATAGCACGTGGTCGTTTGGGGCAGGCATCGGTTCGTCGGCGGGCTTTATCGTTGTAGAGCCTCTAAATCACGCCGGTCCCATCCATTCAGGCTGAAAATCTACAGGCCGTTGGACAGCGCCCGCCCGGGGGTAAAAATTTGCCCCTGAGCGGGTTGCTCGTAACCAGAAACCGAACTCCCTAAACCGGTTTACAGGCGTATCCTGAAAACTATATAGAATTAGCGCACATTAAATTAGCTTGCAAACGGGCTGGCTGAAATTTTGCTGTATTACAGCCGGGATTTTTTAATTCGGGTCAGGGTAAAAAAAAGCCTGCAGAAACCATACATACTGGCGGTAGGAATCGACAATTCTGCGTGTTCGTTTCCAGTGCCATAACCTGGCTAATTAGCTGAGTTAAAACGATCGGTTTGCTTTAATTGAGGGTCAATAAATTGATTGGTAGTTGATTGTGTATCCTGTTATTGGTTTTTTGTCGATCAGAAATGGATTGCCGGTTTCCAGAAAAGCCAGTACAAAGCGTCAGAAACCGATTGCTATTAATATAGTAATATGAATAGCAATCAGATTAAATGGATTGTCGTTTCGGCTCGAAACAGGCAGCCTACAGTAGTTCAAACCGGAATGAGTCGATAAGCGGAACGCTTGTACGTATAAAATGGACGAAATAACACTTTTACGGAGCAAACTGGCGCGTGAGCAGGCTGCCAGACAACAGGCAGAACGCATTCTGGAAGTTAAAGCCTTCGAACTTTACGAAGCCAATCTGCAACTGAAGAGCCTGAACGAAAATCTGGAGCAACAGGTAGTCGAGGGCATCACTGCGCTGCGGCAGGTCGAGGAAAGTTATCGGGAACTGATCGATTCGGTCGAGGATGTCATTTACCGAATCTCACCCGAAGGCTATTTCACGTTTATGAGTTCGGCCGTGGAAAGCCGGCTTGGCTACAGCGTGGGCGAAACACTGGGCCGGCATTTTACCGAGTTTGTTCGGGAAGACTACCGCACCAGGCTCGTGCAGTTTTACCAGCGCGTTCTGGAGCAGCGGCTCAACAGTACCTATATCGATTTCCCGGCGCTCACCCGCGATGGGCAGACCGTCTGGATCGGGCAGTCGGTACGGCTCATCGAGCGCGACGGGGCCGTGGTCAATCTGGTGGCAGTGGCCCGTGATATCACCGAAAACCGGATGATTCAGGAAAACCTGCTGACGGCCCAGACCCGGCTGTCGACACTGATTACCAACCTGCAGCGGGCCGTGCTGGTCGAGGACGAACAACGCCGGCTTATACTGGTCAACCAGCAGTTTTGCGATATGTTCTCGTTCTCGCTGACACCCGAGCAGCTGGTTGGTTTCGACTGTACGCAGGCCGCTGAGCAATCGAAGCATTTGTTTGCCAATCCCGACGCGTTTGTTGCCCGCCTTACGGAGGTGCTGGACCGGCAGGAACTGGTCTCCGATGAGCTGATTCATATGGCCGACGGACGCGTGCTGCAGCGCGACTACGTACCCATTTTTCTGGAAGGGGAGTACCGCGGGCACCTCTGGAAGTATGGCGATGTGACGCAGCAGTTCAAGGCGAGCGAGCAGATCCGGAAAAGCGAGGAAAAATACCGCGGCATCATGAACAACATGGAGCTGGGCCTGGTAGAAGTCGACAACCAGCACGTGATTCTGCGCGCGTACGACCGCTTCTGCGATATGGTGGGCTACACGGAGGCCGAGCTGGTCGGGCGCAAGGCAACCGAACTGCTGCCTCCGGGCAAATATATGGATGTGGTGGCGGAGAACCAGGCCCGCCGGCAGCGCCGGGAGGCCAGTTCGTATGAACTGGAGCTGGTGCGCAAGGATGGGCAGCACATCTGGTCGATTGTGAGCGGTGCGCCCATCCTCAACGATGATGGCGACGTGGTGGGCTCGATGGGGGTACACTACGACATTACCGAACGCAAGGCACTGGAGGTAGAACTGGCCAAAGCCCGGGCCGTAGCCGAAGACGCCCGCGAAGCCGAGAAGCAGTTTCTGGCCAACATGAGCCACGAAATCCGGACACCCCTCAACGCCATTATCGGCATGGCCCACCTGCTGTTCGACACCCGTCCTACCCGGCAGCAGTATGAGTACCTCGAGATCCTGAAAACATCGGCCGATTTTCTGCACAGCCTGATCTCGAACCTGCTCGACATGGCCAAAATCGAAGCGGGCCGGATCGATGTACATACCCATCCGTTCGATCTGGCCGGTACGCTCCGGACGCTGCAACGCGTGTTCCAGATCAAACTCGAGAGCCGGCCCATCGAACTCGATATGACGATCGACGAGCGGCTCCATGAGGCTTACATCGGCGACGACCTGCTGCTGAACCAGATTCTGCTCAACCTTATCGGCAACGCCGAGAAGTTTACCGAGCGGGGCCAGATCATGATCGATGTGCGACTGATTCGGGAGGAGCCCGCCCGCCACTGGATTCAGTTCAGCATTACCGACACGGGCGTGGGCATTGCGGCCGAAAAGCTGGAGCTTATCTTCCAGAAGTTCAGGCAGGTCAACGCCGAGGGGCATAAGCACAAAGGCACAGGGCTGGGGCTGGCCATCACCCGGCAGCTGGTCGAGTTGCTGACCGGAACGATCGAGGTGACGAGCGCCCCCGGCCTGGGCACTACCTTTACCGTTGCGCTGCCTTTCGAACCAACCGACGAGAAGCTGGTGCTGCGCGAGCCCGAACAGCATCAGATCGATGCACCCCTGACCGATCCGGGGCAGTGCCTGATTCTGGTTGCCGAAGACAATGTGATGAACCAGAAGTACATCAGCAGTCTGCTCGAAAAGTGGGCCATCCCGTTCGTTATTGCGTCCGACGGGAAGCAGGCCGTAGCCAACGCCCAGCAGCAGGTGTTTACGATGATCCTTATGGACCTGCAAATGCCGGTGATGGATGGCTATGAAGCCACCATTACCATTCGAAACACGCAGAACCCAAACCAGCATACGCCGGTTATAGCCCTGACGGCGTCGGCGATGATCGATCAGAAAAACAAGGCCGCCAAGGCTGGCATGAATGATTTCATTTCGAAGCCGTTCTCGCCCAACCTCTTACTAAGCACAATCCAACGGTATATGGCTATAAACGAAACCGGTTCCCAGGCGGGGGAGAGCCTTACCAGCTCGCCATTGCTCGATCACGCGCGGATCGATGAGATTTATGGCTTCGACAAGGCCTACGCAGCCGAGATGTTCCAGGTGTTCCTGTCCGACGTGCTGCCCGACTTCCCACTGATTCAGTCGCTAATTTTACAGGAAGACTGGGTTGAATTAGGAAAACTGGCTCATAAATTGAAGCCTACCCTTGGCATGGTCGGCCTGACCGGGCTGGAGAAAAAAATGCTGGGCATCGAGCGGCAGGCCAAAGACGCGCCAGACCGGGCCAGCCTGCAGGAAAAATGGGAGGATGTGCAGAGCGATCTGGACCGGAGTGTTCCGGTGCTGAAACAGGAATTAGTTAAGCTTAAGGTATGAAGCCAAGGTGCATAATCGTTGAAGATGAAGTAATGGCCCGTAAATCGCTCCAGCGGCTCTGCGAACAGCACGGCTCGCTGGAGTTGCTGGCAGTATTCGAAAATGCGGAAGATGCGCTGGCGTTTCTGTCGACCGAAGAGGTCGATCTGATCTGGCTCGATGTAGAAATGCCCGGGCTCTCGGGCTTCGACCTGCTCGAAAATCTGACTTCCATGCCCCAGGTGGTGATGACAACCACCAAGACCGAATACGCCTTCGATGCGTACCAGTATCAGGTGACCGATTACCTCCAGAAGCCTGTTACTCAGCCCCGTTTCAAGATTGCGGTTGAAAAAGTGCTCGATCTGAACAACCGCAAAACGGCCGTGTCGACCGAGCGGCAGGAAATCTATATCAAAACCGACGGTCGTTATATCCGGCTGCCGTACACCGAGATCCTGTACGTGGAGAACGTGGGCGACTACGTAAAAATAGTCACCAAAACGCAGGCCCACGTGGTGCACACTACCATGAAGTACCTCGAAGAAAAGCTGGGCTCTCCCTTCCTGCGGGTGCACCGCTCGTTTATCGTTCACCTCGACAAAATCGTCGACATCGAGGAAAACAACCTGGTGGTCGATAAAAAAGTGATTCCCATCAGCCGGGCCAACAAGCCTGAACTGATGAACCGGCTCAACCTGCTGTAAAGCGCCACAGACCAGCGTCGGCTGTTGACATATTTGACTACTGGCATGTGTTTTGAGCACGTGCCAGCCTGGTTACCCTAGGCCCGGCCAGACAGCCGGGCCATTTTCTGGAACAGTACTTTGGGATTGAACGGCTTGGTTACGTAATCGGTAACACCAGCCTGTACAGCCCGCTCGTAATCGGCGGGCGTGGCCGAGGCCGTCAGCGCCACAATGGGCATAAACGGGTCCTGCTTCCTGATTTCGCGGGTGGCCGTATAGCCATCCATAACGGGCATCTGCAGGTCCATCAGAATCAGGTCGTACCGATCGGGCGTAAACTTGTTGAGCGCCAGGCGACCGTTTTCGGCTACTTCAACCACTATTTTCCAGTTTTCGAGCAGCCGGCTGGCCAGGCAGATATTGATGGGATAATCATCGACCAGCAGCACCCGAAGCCCGTTCAGCGTTTGTGGGTTCGGCTCCAGATCGACAACCGCACCCGACCGGTATTCATCGGGCCCCAGTTCGAGCGCAATCCGGAACGAGAACGTGGTGCCCTTACCCGGTTCGCTGTGCAGCGAAATATCGCTCCCGAAAAGCTGCAGCAGTGTCCGCGCCATGCCCAGCCCAGAACCAACAAACGACTGGTTCAGCGACCGATTGGACTGACTGAACGATTCCAGGATCATCGATTGCCGGGTGGGTTCGATCCCAACGCCGGTATCGCTCACCGCCACGTACAGATCGACCTGGCGGCTGCTGCGCTGCTGCTGCAGCAATTCGAGCGTAATGTGGCCGTGTTCGGTGTACCTGATGGCATTGTCGAGCAGGATGCTGATGATCTGACCCAGCCGAACGGCATCGCCCACAACGCGCTGCGGTAGCGAGTCGTCGATCTGAAGCCGGATGTCGTTGTGGCGCTCGCCGGCTTTAGGCAGGTAGTCCTTTTGCAGCGTCGACAGCAGCTGCCGCAGATCGAAGGTCGTTTTGCTGAGCGTCAGCGCTCCAGCCTCAATTTTGTTGAAATCCAGAATGTCGTTGACCAGCCGGTGCAGCGAGTCGGCCGATTGTTGCAGCATGCGCAGGTGATCAGACAGGGGGGGCGTGGTCGGTTCCTGCTGCATCAGGTACGTCAGGCCCACAATGGCGTTGAGCGGAGTGCGCAGCTCATGACTGATCGTCGACAGAAAAGCCGATTTGGCGTGGGCCGCCTGATCGGCTTCCAGCTGGGCCTGTTTCAGTTCGGTCGCCATCATGTTGCGGGCCGTTATCTGCGTTTCCACGCACTCAACAATACCCAGCAGGTTGTCTTCGGTCAGGGGGAACGGGTCGAGCTGCTCGCGCGCTGCCAGTGCCTGCATGGCGGCAATCAGGGTCTGAACGGGTGCCTGCTGCCCGGTGTAGGCAACGGGTTGTGGCTCCGGTACGAGGTCGTGGTAGACCCTGTTGCGTTCGTAGTCGATATACGATTCGTTGACAGCCCGAACGAAAGGTTCTATTTCAGGGTGGTTGCGCAGTGTATCGGTCAGATACCGGCTCATCTGCCGCACCAGCGTCTCGTGCATCAATGGAGTTGCCTGCCTGATCATCGCGTTGTCTGGGTTAGCGCCTGTTGAACAGAAGTCAGAAGCAGTGTTTTCGCCTTAGGCTGGCTCAGCCAGGTAAGCTGGCAAAGCGGCCGGCAATCGATCGATGGATAGGGTTGCATAGTGCAGTTGTGATAGGGTCAGCTGCAGAACCACCGGTGGGATGGAAGTAGCGGACTGGCTCACAAAGGTGGCGCAGCCAACGGCGATCCGTTCGGACTATTCGACAAACGGCAACTTTTCGTCGTTTTTCAGAACCAAACAATCGGTTAATGCGATCCGCCGGTTGGCGTCAGGGTACAGCAGCCGCAATAGTTGCCGCCAGATCAGGCACTTAAACAAGCGGCACTTCCTGTTACCACCCGGTTACCGGGCGTGGGGCAAAGCGGCCGGGTTTAAACGAATCGGTTGGGGTGCAGGCAGTGCCGCCAGTAGGTAACGATGAGCTGAATCTGGGTCTGCAGCTCATCGTAGGTCGACGCTTTCTGGAAAAAGCCCTGCACGGTTTCGTCGTAGGCCTGACCCACCAGGGTGGAATTCGATGCGGTAGTCAGAAAGACAAAGGGGATCGAACGTCGGCGCAGGGTTTCGCTGGTGTTGATGATCCGGCGCAGCTCTAGCCCGTTCATCAGGGGCATATTCACGTCGCACAGGATCAGGAAAGGCTGGAGTGGGGTCGATTCCAGAAAATGAAGCGCTTCCTGCCCGTTAGGAAAGAAAAGCAGGGTGTTGGGCAACCCCTGGGCCTTTAGAGCTTCACCAATCAGAAACTGGTCATCTTCATCGTCTTCAATAATCAGAATGGGGCCTTTTAGCGACATGCGTGCGGATGTTGGGTACCTGTCAGTTCGGGTAAAGATACGAGTGTGGGGCCAATTCGGGCACGAACGCCCCACACCAGGATCGGATACCCTTAAAAAAAGCGGGTATTGGTGGCGTAGTTGAACTGCTGCTGCGCCTGGAAGAGGTTATTCTGCAGGTTGATGTTGTTGAGCTGGGCCTGCTGATAGGTTCGGATTTTATCGAGGTAATCGAGCAGCCCAATGGCCCGGACGTTATACGCCCTGGTGGCCTCTACCGACAGATTCTGAATCCGGTCGAGGTAGCCGGCCGGGCGCCCCTCGACCTGCCGGTAGTAGGTGTTGAGTTTATCGAAGGCGTTGAGTACATCGCTCTGCACCACGGTTTGCTGATTTTCCTGCGCAGCCGTGTTGGCCTCCAGCGTTAGCTCAGCCGCCCGGATGGCCCCCTGATTGCGGTTCCGCACGGGCAGGTCGATACCCAGTTGCAGCCCCGTGAAATTGATGTAGGCGTTGCCGTACCGTTCGTAGAGTATGCCCGCCGTCAGGTCTGGGGTTCGGCGCGATTTTTCGACGGCCAGACTGCGCTGCGCGTTGGTGATCTGCTCCTGGGTAAGGTTAATGTCGGGTCGGTTGGCACGGGCCGAGTCGAGGGCGGTGTTGAGGGCCGGCAGGGCCGGGGTATTGCTGGGCAGTTCGGTCGGCACGATAAACGTACCGCTGGGCTGCCGCAACAGCACCCGCAGCGTGGCCTGTTCGTCGGCAATCTGCGTGCTGTAGTTGGCAATATTAGCCTGCAGGTCGCGCGTGGCCACTTCCAGCCGCGTCACTTCGTAGGGCGCTACCCCGCCCGTCCGGAGCGCCACTCGGTACGATTCGACCAGCCGCTGTTGCCGGCCTAGTTCATCCTGAAACAGCTTTATCGCCTGCAGGTCGTAATACAGGTTGGCGTAGGTGGTATAGAGCTGGTAGCGCAGGCTGCGGAGGGCATCGCGGAAGGCCAGCTGCGCCAGCGACCGATTGCTCTCGGCCAGGGCCACCAGCTTACTGCGCTTGCCGGCCAGCAGAAACAACTGCTGCAGCTGCACCGAGAAATACCCACTGTTGAATACCTGGTTGTTCAGATCAGCCCGCGAGGGCGTGGCCAGGGGCAGCACCTTACCCGTATTGGGGTTGAACAGGTTCGTTTGGAAAAAAAGCGACGGGTTGGGCCGCAGACCTGCCTGGGTGATACCAGCCCCGGCTACGTCGACCTGGTATTTCTGGGCAATCAGCTGATAGTTGCGGGTCAGAAACTGCTCTTCGAGTTGCTGAAGGCTCTGACGAAGCGTGTCGGCGGTCTGCACCGTGGTGGCGGGCGGGGTGGTCTGGGCCCGCAGCGGTGTCAACGGCAGCGCCAGTGAAACAAGCAGGCCACTACCTGCCAGGGAGTTACGAAATGAACGGTAGATCATACAGCGGGATGAGAGCAGAATAGACAGATGGCCTCGATCCGGGGTGCAAGTACCGCCGGCCCCGTTAATCTTCCATTAAAGAAAAATTAAGGATTTCTTAAAAAAAGCAGGCTGGTTTGCCGGGCCTGCGCGGCCGACGATTTACTCGTAATTTAATGACGCTTTAAACTTGATTTAAGATCGGCCGCTCACCTTTGCCCCTGTCGGAGCCAGTGTAGACTCCGGCAGGTGTATAGGGAACGTTGTGCTGAACGTATGAAAATTTTACTGATTGAAAACGACGCTGACTATCAGGCATCCGTAAAACGACTGCTGGATCGCCATCCCTACCGGCTCGAACTGGTCGACACGGGCTGGCTGGGTATATCGGCGGCCCTGCACGGGCGCTATGATATGCTGGTAGTCGATGCGGAACTGCCCGATCTGGATGGTTTCGATCTGGTTCGGCGGCTGCGCAAGGAAGGCGACATTACGCCGGTGCTGATGGTGTCGCGGCTGGCGTCGGCCGCCGACAAGGCGCGGGGGCTCTACGCCGGCGCCGACGATTACCTGGTGCGACCGGCCGATCCCGACGAGCTGCTGGCCCGACTTTATGCCCTGCACCGCCGGCGCACCGGTGGGCTCCATGCCCCAACGGTTATCAGTGCCGCCAATTTACACCTCAACGTCGCTGAGAAAGTGGCCTATCGGGCCAGTAAACGAATTCGACTGACCGCCCGCGAATTTCAGCTGCTCTCGTATCTGATCGAAAACGCGGGTCGGGTCGTCACCAAAACGCAGATCCTGGAGAAAGTATGGGACTCACCCACCAACGTCAAAACGAACAAAGTAGAGGTATACATCAATTTTCTCCGGAAGAAGATCGACCACGGTTTCGAGCACAAACTCATACAGACGGCAATGGGGGTCGGCTACCTGCTGCGGGCCAACCTCTAGGCGGGCATTTAGCCGGTCGATGGCTTGGCATACTGGCGGGTGTGCTGTGGGCGGGGCTCGCGCAGGCGCAGCAGGATAACAACAACAATTACCTCGACTCGCTTAAAAACTGGAGTCTTCACTACCAGTTTACGACCATTGTGCAGGGGCATGCCGGCTTTCACGGCGCGGGCTACGATGGCCGCAACACCCTGAGCGAACAGCCCGACACGGCGCTGTCGGTAACAACTACGCTGTTTATCGGCCGGCGGCTCTGGCGCGGGGCAGGCCTGTATCTGAACCCCGAAATTGCGGGTGGCCGCGGGGTGGGCCATCGTAACAGCCAGTCGCCCAACGACGAAAGTCTGTACGCGCCGGCCGTCGGCGTGGCGGGTTTTCCCAACGGCGAAACCTTTCGGATCGGCAGTGCCCGGCCCGCTCTCTACATAGCCCGCTTCTACATCGAACAGGTGTTTCCCATCGGCAACGACCCCACGGCGGTCGAAACCGAGTCGGGTGCCAACCAGGTCAAGGGGAGTCTGCCGGCGTCGCGCGTGGTCATCACGGCGGGTAAGTTTTCGGTGGCCGATATGTTCGACAACAACCGTTACGCCCATGACCCCCGCAGCCAGTTCATGAACTGGTCGCTGATGAGCTTGGGGGCCTGGGATTACCCGGCCAATACCCGGGGGTACACCTACGCGGTGGCGGGCGAATACATCCGACCCACCTACGCCCTGCGGGCCGCCGTCAGCCTGATGCCGAAAACGGCCAACGGCAACGTACTTGACTGGCGCGTGGGGCAGTCCAATGCGCTGACCCTTGAATACGAACAGCAGTACCGGCTGCTGCCCCGGCCGGGCATCGTGCGGGTGCTGGGCTTCCGCAACCGAACCAAAGCACCGGCCTATGCCGAGGCCACACAGCGGCTGCAGCAAACCGGATCGGTGGGCGACCCGCCGTTTGTGCTGACGGGCGAACGCTACGGCGGCATCAAATACGGCTTCGGCCTGAACCTGGAGCAGCCGCTGGGCAACGTGGGCGGCCTGTTTGTGCGGGCGAGCTGGAACGATGGCCGCACGGCCACCTGGGCATTTACCGAGATCGACCGCAGCCTGACGGTGGGCGGACTGATTGGCGGGCACCGCTGGCGTCGCCCCAACGATGGGATCGGCCTGTCGGTGGCAGTCAACGGCATTTCGCCCGATCACCGGGCTTACCTCAATGCCGGGGGCTACGGTTTCATGCTGGGCGACGGCCGTTTGCCCCATTACCAGACCGAAAATAGCCTGGAAGCGTATTACAGCGCCCGGATGGCCCGAACACTCTACCTGACGCTTGATTATCAGCTGATCCAGCATCCCGGCTATAATGCCGACCGGGGACCCGTACACCTGCTGGCCCTGCGCACCCACGTTGAGTTCTGACCGCCCGCTAAACCGAAGAACGGGTTGTTCTGTTTGATGGTCATGCTATTGCCCACGACCCTGCTGCTGCTTTCCCTTCGCCTGACCCCTGTCGACTCGCTGGCGCCGACGGATACGGTTCGGCCGGCGCGTCGACACCTGGCGCCGGCGTTCAACCTCGACTTTCGGGATTCCTTTCTCGAAAGCCAGCATGTAAACGTGTGGGGTATCAACGCCGGCATTGAGTTCGGCGCCAAGAAGCATCAGCTCACCCTGGGGTATTACTGGATCAGCTACGCGACCTACCTGCGGCTGATCGACTGGCGACGCGATGCCGCCCGGCGCGTGAACCTGTCGTATTATACCCGTACCGATATGTGGTTTGTGAGTATGCAGTACTGGTGGAACATGATCAATAATCGACGCTGGATGGTGAGCATTCCGGTCGAAGCGGGCGGAGGGGTGGCCTACGCGCTGCCCCGCGATCTGCGCAAAGACCTACCCATCGACCGTACCCGGCGCGATTTCTTCGTTCCGGTGCAGATCGGTGCCTACGGGCAGTGGAAAGCTACCCGCTGGGTGGGGCTGAGTTTGCAGGCGGGCTATCGCTACTCGGTGTTCCAGACCAGCATCGATCAGAACTTCAACGGAACATACTACAGCGTTGGCGCCACCATCTACCCGGCGCTGCTGACCGATATGTGGCGATTCATCCGGAAAAAAGACCGTATTTCGCCCCTGCACCCCCCGCGCTCCCGTCAGACGGCATCGACCGCCGGGGCTGGCCGCCAGTAGGAGCCGGGTCGGGTGGATAACCAATCCGTCTGTACGCGTATGGCAACGTCGGCCTCCGATACCCCGCCCGAACCCAACGGGCCGCCCCGGCACCAGTGGTTCATGCTGTTGTTGTCAAGTTATGTGGTGCTGGCGCTGCTGGTGCGCGAGCTGGTGGTACTGCCCCGCTCGGTACAATACCTGCTCGACTGGGTCGATACCGGCATCTGCCTGTATTTTCTCTACGATTTTGGCTGGCGGCTCTACCGCGCTCCCGACAAATGGCGGTTTATGCGCTGGGGCTGGATCGATCTGCTGGCCAGCATACCGGCGGTGGGCTGGCTTCGGCTGGGGCAGCTGGTACGCATTCTGCGTATTCTGCGGCTGCTCCGGGTGTTTCGGTCGGCGCGTGATTACCTCAACTACCGGTATCGCGAGCGGGCCAACGGCACACTGGCGGTGGTGCTCCTGACGGCGCTGCTGCTGATGGTCTGCGGAGCTATCGCTATTCTTTACATCGAGCGCGACAGTGCCCAGGCCAATATCAAAACGTTTGGCGATGCGCTGTGGTGGGCGTTTGTGACGATCACCACGGTTGGCTACGGCGACCGCTACCCCGTTACAACCGTGGGGCGGTTGATTGCGGCCGTACTGATGATTGCCGGGGTGGGGCTGTTCGGTACGTTTACGGGCTACGTAGCGAGTTTTTTTGTGGAAGAGGAACAGGCCCAGGACGAAAGCGACCTGCGGCTGCTGATTAGCGAGGTGCGCCAGCTACGCGAAAAGATCGAACAACTGGAGCAGCGGCAAATCGACTCCCTGCCCGCTCCCCACCGGTCCGACGACGTGGCGGGCCGTTCGCACTGAACCCACGTTGCCCGGCACCCGTTGCACGGCGCCCGTTGCACGGCGCCCCTTACAATTTTCTGAAGCGCGTTGACAGGCCGCTGAAATATGGGCGTTGCGACGCTGCGTACTGCAGCACGTTGGGTTGCGAACAGGTCATGTAAAGCAGGCTGGAGTCTTTACCGGGATTGAGCCGCACAACATAGCTGACGCAGGCATTGATGGAAAAGTCCTGTACCACCGGCAGCCGGCCGTACTGCACGGTAACGGGGACCCGGCCACTGCTGATACCCTCCATCCGCACATCGACGGTATCGCTGGAAACGCTGCGGAGGATTAGTCTGATTGTATCGCCGGGAATCGGGAGGGGCGTAGCGTTGAACTGACGGACATACGTACCCGCAACGGCGGGCGCCGGTGCGGGCAGGGTCAGCAGATTTTCGCGGCTGCACGACAGGCCCACCAGCGTGCTGATTAACCAACAGGATAGCCTGCAGAATGTGGTTGAGGGGCGCATACGCATACGGTTTCAAGCAGAACGACCCGGCGCGGCTTTCCTGATACGTCGCCCGCGTTTATTATGCAGGCGGTAGGGGGCTAAAAAAAACAACCCCGCTCAAGGCTGAGCGGGGTTGCCGAATGCGTCGTGACGCGGGGCTTACTTGGCCGAAACCTGACCGCGCAGTGCCCGTGGGATTTCGATGCTGGCCACCGGGTTCGAGGCTTCTTCGAGCATCTCGATGTTCTCAACCGGAATCTGACCAACCCGAACCGATTTACCGAGGTCGAGTTTCGATACGTCGACATCGATGAATTGGGGGATGTTCTCGATGGGGCCTTTCACGCGCAGTTTCCGAACGCGCGTTACCAGTTTACCACCTTTCTGTACGCCGGGGGCGGTGCCTACCAGCCGAACAGGAACTGCGATTTTAACGTCTTTGCCGTCTTTTACTTCCAGGAAGTCGGCGTGCAGCAGCACGTCGCTCACGGGGTGGAACTGAGCTTCCTGCAGAATCGAACGATACTCGACGCCTTCGATGTTCAGTTTTACTTCAAATACGTTGGCCGTGTAGATCAGGTCGCGGAACAGGATCGCTGGTGCGTAGAAGTGCACCTGCGTGTCGCCACCATACAATACGCACGGAACATTGCCCTCGGCCCGAATCGCTTGTGATTCCGTGCGGCCGAGATTCGCTCGTTGATACCCTACAATCTCGATTGATTTCATAAAACGTTGCCAACGGCCCACCGCCGGCGATTAAGATGAATGGAAACCGGACGTGGGCATCCGGCAGGTCTTTGATCGGTTTACGGTTTACAGTATACTGAGCACTGTGAACCGTAAACCCAAAACTAGTTTCGTATAAACAGCGAGCTGATCGATTCGTGGTCCCGAATGCGGCCAATGGCTTTGGCAAACAGTTCGGCCACCGACAGCACGCGGATTTTTTCGTTGGTCTGGCTCATCGGCAGCGTGTCCGAAACAACCAGTTCATCGAGCACCGAGTTGGCGATATTCTCGTGGGCCTTGCCCGACATAACCGGGTGCGTACACACGGCCCGTACCGACTTGGCGCCTTTATCGAGAATGATCTGGGCGGCTTTGGCCATCGTACCCCCCGTATCGATCAGGTCATCGACGAGTACGACGTTGGCGCCTTCCACATCCCCGATCACCTGCATCGAGGCTATCTCGTTGGCCCGTTTGCGGTGCTTGTCGCACAGTACGATGTCGGCGTTGAAATGCTTGGCAAAAGTCCGGGCCCGGTTGGCACCACCCACGTCGGGCGAGGCAATCACCAGGTTATCGAGCCCCAGGCTTTTGATGTAGGGAACGAAGACCGACGTACCTTCCAGATGATCGACCGGGATATCGAAAAACCCCTGAATCTGGCCCGCGTGGAGGTCGATCGTCATCAGCCGGTCGGCGCCCGCAGCGGTAATCATGTTAGCAATCAGTTTGGCCGCAATCGCCACGCGGGGCTTGTCTTTCCGATCCTGCCGGGCGTAGCCGAAGTAAGGAATCACCACCGTTACGTAGTGAGCGGAGGCCCGCCGGGCAGCGTCTACCATTAGCAGCAGCTCCATCAGGTTTTCGGTGGGGGGCGGTGTCGACTGAATCAGAAACACGTCGCAACCCCGTATCGACTCCTCGAAGCTTGGCGACATCTCACCGTCGCTGAACCGCCGGCAGGTATACCCGCCTAAATCTTTGCCGTAGTAGTGCGCAATTTTTTCGGCCAGGTAGGTAGACTGCGAGCCCGAAAAAATTTTCACCGGATTGAATGCCGCCATCGGTACCGGATAAATTTTCCGCAAAGGTACGGAAAAAAGCGGCACCCCGCTCAGTAGATTCGACTTTTCCGCGATTGATTCAGCCGGGCCAGTTGTTGGCCGCCCGTTGTTCGTCCGTAGAAATAGACCATGAACCAGGCCGACAGCACGCCGAGCCCCGTACCGGCCAGCACATCGAGCGGGAAATGGGCGGCCACGTAGATGCGGCTGTACGATACCAGCGCAGCCCAGACAAACACGCCCGCCAGGGCCGGATACCGGCGGCCCAGCAGTAGCCAGAGCGAGGTGGCCAGCGCAAACGTGGTGGCCGCGTGCGACGAAACGAAGCTGTATAGCCCGCCACACTCGAGTACCGGGTGAATGAGTTTTTGCAGGCTGGGAGTATGGCAGGGCCGCAGCCGGTGGGTGAGGGGCTTCAGCAGCGATGAAGCTACCTGATCGGCCATGGCTACCGCAGCCCCAATCGTCAGCAGCATCGGCAGCGCCTGTTGCCGAAACCGGTAAACGAGCCAGCCGATCAGCACGACATAGAACGGAATCCAGGTGTTGCGCTCGGTAAATGTGATCATGACCGGATCGAGCCAGGGGGCGCTCTGGTTGTTGAGCCAGACAAACAACTGGCTGTCGAGTCGGTTGAGCGTTTCGATCATGTCAATTTTGGGTATTCAGTTTTCCGTATTCAGTTTACAGGGGTCGTGGTTAGATCGTTTACGGTTTACAGGGGGGGCAGTTTTCGGTGGATGGGCTGGGTTACGGTCGCTCATGCTCTCCAGGTCTTTCCCGGAGAAACCACAGACCACAAACAACAAACGATAAACCACAAACCGTAAACTGCCCCCGCCAGGCCTACAGTACCAGAAACTGACTCAGGTAGTTGCGGGCGGTGAGGATGGCGGTCTGCACATCGTCGGCGTTCGCTTCGTAGGCTTTGTCCTCGACCTCGATGCAGACTGGTCCGCGGTAGCGCACATCGGTGAGGGCGGCAAAGAAGTCACGCCAGCGCACGTCGCCCAGGCCCGGTAGTTTGGGCGAGTGGTACTGCAGCGGATTGGCCATAATGCCGACCCGGTCCAGTCGGTCGCGGTACAGTTTTACGTCTTTGAGGTGAATGTGGTGGAGCCGGTCGGCGTAGGCGTATATGGGTTTCACTTCATCCATCATCTGCCAGATCAGGTGGCTGGGGTCGTAGTTGAGGCCCAGCACCCGCGAGGGCAGCCGTTCGAACACCTGATCCCAGATGGCGGGCGTCGTCATCAGGTTTTTGCCCCCCGGCCACTCGTCGTCGGTAAACCACATGGGGCAGTTTTCGATACCGATTTTTACGTTACAGGCTTCGGCCTCCCGAATAAGGGCTGGCCAGTGCTCGGCCACCAGGTTGAGGTTGTCGGCCACGCTGAGGGCCGTATTGCGACCGATGAAGGTGTTGACGACCGGCACGCCCAGCCGCGCGGCCGCCCGAATGAGCTTCTTGATGTGTTCGCGGGCCAGTTCGCCCTGTTCGGGGTCGAGTGGGTTAGGGTAGTAGCCCAGTCCCGACACCGACACGCCGTAGTGGTTGGTCAGGGTCTGAATCTGTTCGACGTTCAGGTTGTCGACGTCGATGTGCGACACCCCGGCATACCGGCGGGTATCGGCGTTTTGGGTGGGCCAGCACATCAGTTCGACGCACTTGAACCGGTGTTCCGACGCGAATTTCAGAACGGCATTCAGATCGTAGTCGGGCAGGATCGCCGAGACAAAACCAAGTTGCAGCATAGCATTGAGTCGATTAGGGGTTCAGGAATCAGTAGCCCGTTGTGGTGGGCGTCGGTTCAGACAGGGGAGGCCGGCCGGCCCGTTGCCGGGCTTCGTCGAGAATGGCGGCCGTGGCCGAGGTGCCGAGCCGGGTAACGCCCAGCGCTTTCAGGGCCAGCAGGCCGTCGAGCGTGCGTACCCCGCCCGACGCTTTCACGCCGACGCCCGGCCCCACGTGGTCGAGCATCAGCCGCAGGTGGGGTTCGGTAGCGCCCACGTACCCATAGCGCCCGTCGGCCCCGCGCACAAAACCAAAGCCGGTCGAGGTTTTCACGAAGGCCACGCCTACGCGGGTGCAGATGCGACACAACTCGATGATAAACGAGTCGGCCGGCAGGTAGTCGGTTTCAAAAATCACTTTCAGGATGGCCCCCTCGGCCCGGCAGGCATCGTTGATGGCCCGTATTTCGGTTTCGACGGCCTCCCAGCGCTGGTCCAGCACATCCCCCAGATTCACCACCATATCGATTTCAACGGCTCCGTCGCGGCAGGCCTGCAGCGTTTCGGCTACCTTGATGGGGGTGGCATGGCCCCCCGACGGAAAGCCGACCACCGTACCGACGCGCACGCCCGACCCGGCCAGCAGCGTGTGGGCCAGCGGCACGGCGTAGGGCTTGATGCAGACCGATGCCACGCCATACCGGCGGGCCAGCGCGCAGCCGTCGCGCAGTTCCGCTTCGGTGAGGGTGGGGTGCAGCAGCGCATGATCGATCAGGGCCGCCAGTTCGGCAATTGGTTCGTCAGGAGACATGGGAAGTTTGTGGTTTGGGGTTTTCAGTTTACTGTTTTCAGTTTGTAGCTCACCGTTTTATGGCTTCTTCCCTGATCGGTGTTGAGTGGTTCGCGTAGCCGTAAACTGAGCACTGTAAACTGAAAACAGTTTTCTGGTTATGTTCTGTGCCCTGACTGGTTTAGGTAGTTCGCAAAGCGGAAAACAGAAAACCGTAAACAGAAAACTGGTTTCGCTTTATGGCCACTGCTCCTAACCGGGTCTAAGTAGCCAGCGCAGCGGAAAACGGAACCCTGTAAACCGTAAACTGAATACCACAAACCACGAACGACAAACCACAAACTATACACCACCTCAGTTAAAGCCCAGCTTGTCGCGGACGCGTTCGATGGTGCGGCCGGCAATGGCGCGGGCTTTGGCTTCGCCTGCCTGTAGTTCGGCTTCGAGGGCTTCGGGGTTCTCGTAAAAATAATAGTTGAACAGCCGGCGCTCCTCCGCAAAGCGGTCCGACAGCAGTTCGAACAGCGCTTTTTTAGCCGTGCCGTAGCCGTAGTTGCCGCCTTCGTAGTTGGCCCGCATCGTGGCGATTTCGGCCTCGGTGGCCAGTAGCGAATAGAGCTGGAAGGTGATGTCGGTATCCGGGTTCTTGGGCTCCTCGAGGGGCGTCGAGTCCGACTTGATTTTCTTGACTACTTTCCAGAGATCGTTGTCGGGCAGGAAAATATCGATGTAGTTGTTGTACGACTTGCTCATTTTCTGGCCGTCGACACCCGGAATAGTCATCAGCCGGTCGTCGATGCGGGCTTCGGGCAGCACAAACACCTCACTGTCGTACTGCCGGTTGAAGGCGCTGGCAATGTCGCGGGTCATCTCGATATGCTGCCGCTGATCCTTGCCAACGGGAATAATTTCGGCGTCGAACAGCAGAATGTCGGCGGCCTGCAACACGGGGTACACAAACAAGCCGGCGTTCACGGCACTGTACTTGTCCGACTTCTCCTTAAACGAGGTGGCGTTGTTGAGCATCGGCATGGGCGTGAAGCAGCTCAGGTGCCACGCCAGCTCGGTATGTTCGGCCACCCGCGACTGTCGCCAGAACGTGTTTTTGTCGGTGTCGAGGCCAAATGCCAGCCAGGTAGCCGCCACAGCGCGGGTAAACTCCCGGCGCTGCGGCCCATCTTTGATGGTGGTGAGCGAGTGCAGGTCGGCAATAAACAGAAACGACTCGTTGCCGGGCTGTTTCGAGAGGTCGATAGCGGGCTTGATGGCGCCCAGAATGTTACCCAGGTGCGGACGACCGCTGCTCTGGATACCGGTAAGAATGCGTGACATACAGTCGGTATTCGGTTTTTGGTACTGATGAGTGGTCGGAGGGGGTACGCGGGCGTACCCCCTCCGCCGGTTATTCTTTTCCCTGAGCCTCCACCACGGCGATGGCTACCATATTGACGATTTCGCGCTCCGACGAACCCAGCTGCAGCACATACACGGGCTTGTCGATACCCAGCAGAATGGGGCCGATGGCGTCGAAACCGGCGGCTTCGCTCATCAGGTTGTAGGCAATGTTGGCCGCCGACAGGTTGGGGAAAATAAACGTATTAGCCCCTTCGTCGACCAGTTTGCTGAACGGGTAGTTCTGCCGAAGCAGCTCGGTGTTGAAACCCAGGTGCGCCTGAATTTCGCCGTCGACAATCAGATCGGGGCGTTTTTTCTGGAGCAGGCTGGTGGCCTGGTGCATTTTTTCGGCATCGTCGCCCTTGGCACTCCCAAAGTTCGAGTAGGTGACCAGCGCAATGCGGGGCTTGATGTTGAAGCGCTCTACGGCCCGGGCGGTCATTTCGGTGATGGCCACGATTTCGTCGGCCGTCGGGTTGAAATTGACCGTGGTGTCGGAAAAGAACAGGGGCCCGCGTTTGGTGAGCAGGATATACATCCCGGCTACTTTTTCCACACCGGCTTCTTTACCGATGATCTGCAGCGCCGGCCGGATGGTGTCGGGGTAGTTGCGTGTCAGACCCGAGATCAGCGCGTCGGCTTCGCCCGTTTCGACCATCATGGCGCCGAAGTAGTTTCGGTAGTAGATCATCTTCTGCGCTTCCGAAATAGTCATGCCTTTCCGTTGCCGCTTTTCGAAAAACAAATCGCCGAAGCGTTTGATGAGATCGGCCTGTTCGGGCGCGCGCGGGTCGATGATGGGGGTGTTGCCCAGGTCGAGGTTGTTCTGGCTGATCATCTGCCGGATCATGTCGGCCTGCCCCAGCAGAATGGGGTGGGCAATGCCTTCGTCGCGCACCTGCTGGGCGGCTTTGAGCACTTTCAGGTTTTCGGCATCGGCAAAGACCACCCGCTTCGGGTTGGTTTTGGCCTTGTTGCTGATGGCCCGCGATATGCGGTTGTCCTGCCCCAGCCGGCGGGCCAGCTGGCTTTCATAGGCGTCCCAGTCGGTAATGGGATGTTTGGCCACGCCCGACGCCATGGCGGCCCGCGCCACGGCCGGCGCCACCGTGCCGAGCAGTCGCGGATCGACGGGTTTGGGAATGATATAAGTGCGGCCAAACAGCAGGTTATCGGTGCCGTAGGCCAGATTCACCAGATCGGGCACCGGCTTCTTGGCCAGTTCGGCCAGGGCCATGGTAGCCGCCAGCTTCATGGGCTCGTTGATCTCGGTAGCCCGCACGTCGAGCGCTCCCCGAAAAATGTAGGGAAAGCCCAGCACGTTGTTCACCTGGTTGGGGTAGTCGGAGCGGCCCGTGGCCATGATAATGTCGGGGCGGGCGGCCGTGGCGTCTTCGTAGCTGATTTCGGGTGTCGGGTTGGCCATCGCAAACACGATCGGGTTGTCGGCCATCGACCGGACCATATCGGGGCTGACCACATTGCCTTTGGAGAGGCCGATAAATACGTCGGCCCCCACGAACGCTTCGGCCAGCGTGGTCAGGTCGCGGGTGGTGGCAAACTGCCGCTTGCGCTCGTCGAGGTCGGTGCGGTCGGCGCGGATCACACCCTTGCTGTCGCACATCACCAGATTTTCGGGCCGGGCACCCAGCGCCAGGTATAGTTTGGAACATGAAATGGCCGATGCGCCGGCCCCGTTGACCACAATCCGGACGTCGGCGATGGGTTTGCCCACCAGTTCGAGCGCGTTGAGCAGCGCAGCCCCCGAGATAATGGCGGTGCCGTGCTGATCGTCGTGCATGATCGGGATGTTCAGCTCCTTCTTGAGTCGCTCTTCAATCTCGAAGCACTCCGGCGCTTTGATATCCTCCAGATTGACGCCCCCGAAGGTGGGCTCCAATACCTTCACCGTCCGCACAAACTCGTCGACGTCTTTGGTATTCAGTTCGATATCGAACACGTCGATGTCGGCGTAGATTTTAAACAGCAGGCCTTTCCCTTCCATCACAGGTTTGCCGGCTTCGGGGCCTATATCGCCCAGGCCGAGCACAGCCGTACCGTTGCTGATCACGGCCACCAGATTGCCCTTGGCCGTATATTTATACACATCGTCGACGTTCTCGGCGATGGCCAGGCAGGGTTCGGCCACGCCGGGCGAATACGCCAGCGAGAGGTCGCGCTGGGTGGAGTAGGCTTTGGTCGGAACCACTTCCAGCTTGCCGGGCCGGCCGTTGGCGTGGTAGTCGAGGGCGTCTTCGCGCCGGATTTTCTGTTGCATACGGGATTCGTCAAGGCACCACCAGGGTGCAGGCTAAGGGGCCGCTAAGGTACGGAAAGAAGCTTTGCCACCGGGCGGGCGGCCCGACGATTGTGCCCTTAAGGGTGCTACAGCCGGTTGGCGCGCTGCCATAACCCAATACCCGCACTCAGACACACCAGCGCCAGCAGGACGAACACGCCCAGCCGTACGTAAGGCCGACTGCGTGGTTTGTCCCGGGCATTGTTTCGCGCCAGTAGCCGAAAGCCTGTTTCGGTGGTGATGCCGTAGACCCGAATCGAGCGGTAATAAGCGTAGCGGTCGGCAAAGGTGAGGGGTTGCTGCCGGGTCAGTCGACGCGCCACATCCGGCTCCTTCACCAGCACCTGTACGGCTGAGCCGGGCTTGACGATAGCTGGCAGCCACCGCAACGTATCGCTGAAATCGCCCCGGCGGGCGTAGAACCTAAACTCCGGGAAAGCCGTCAGCCGTATGACGTAGCCGTTGATGCGAAACTTACCCTGGTCGACGAGCAGCGACTGCACCTGACTGCTAACAGGGACCAGCGGAGTTGGCCTGGCGGGTGGGGGCGTGTACTGGAGAAAACCGGTCAGGACCAGCCCCGCGCCGACCAGCCCCAGCAGGCCCAGCAAAAAAGTAAGCCGCCGGGCTTCGGGGCGGGAGACAACCGGTCGGTAGGGGACGGCCGTGCCCTGTTCGGTAAGGCGGGCTGCCAGTTCGTCAAATGCCGGAAAATCAGTTGATCGCAGGCTGAACCAGTCGTCGGCCAGGTACACCGTCAGCTCGGTCCAGATTTGACCCTCGGCTCCGCTTGTTCGCAGGTTGTACGACCGGATTGCCGTGTAAGGCTGTTCGATGCGGGTCAGATTGCTTTTCCGCACGATCAGCCGATCCGTCAGCAGCTGAATGCTACGGGTCTGGCCGAGACGTTCCTGGCAGACAAGCAGCAGAAAGAAAAGCCCGAGGCAGATCGACGCCAGCATCAGGTCGAGCATGGGGTAGGGGTACTGCACCAGCCAGATGCCCATGGGTACTGCCAACAGGGGCATGCCAACCAGAAAACCATGCAGCAGCCGAAACGGCCAGTGGGTAGGGGCGCGGTGCCGGGTTGGCGCAACAGAAGCAGGGCTGGTGACAGGCATAACGGTGTGGCAATATACCCGGAAAAGAAAGCGGCTGGCTGCTGCCTACCCATCCCGTCTGGCCCGCTAGGGCTGGCTGTTATAAACGACAAACAGTGCCGACAGGCCATCGCGGGTTTTCAGGTCGGGGTTGTGCGTCCGGAGCCACTCGTCGACAAGCGCCTGTCGGTCGGCCATAAGCGCCAGCAGCGCTTTGCGGCTGGTGGTCAGGCGGGTGGCCTGCCCGTTCTGCCCCACATACCAGTCTATTTTCGGCAGCAGTACGTCGTCTTTCGAGCCCGTATTGAGCGCCACGTTGTAAGTGGCCCGCTTCAGGTAGATCGTTGGGTGGCAGAGCAGCGTAAGCCGGCCCGGCACCACTTCCTCGAAAAAATCCGATAGGCGGTCGGCATCGCCCCGGTACTCACGCACGTTGCGGTACTGGCGCACCCGGCCACCGGCCTCGCTGACCCGGAACTGCCGGATCGACTCGGCCCGGGCCGCGCGCAGGTCGGTGGGGCTGGGCCGTAGTTCGAGCGTATGCGTACGGCCGTTGTAGCGCATGGGCAGCCCCGCCAGCGAATCGGTAGTGGGCGTAAGCCGGCCGTAAAACTGCACAGTACCCCGCTGCCAGGTCGAGTCGAGGTAGGCCGTACCGATGAGCTGGCCCGGATCGCCCGCCACGCCGTAAAGCACCCCCGTAGCCGGAATGGTCATGCCATTGAAATTAATCCGGTCGCGGGTGGTCTGAGACATGTCGCTGGTCTGGGCCAGCACTGTGCTGAAGCAGAAAGGGAGGAAGCCTAAAAGTCGGGCGAGTGCCATGATAACAGTGATTTTGGGGAAGCGTTTGTCACCGAGACGGCAGCGTCGCGGAGTGAATAGCGGGTTAGTACAAGTGGTAGCAGGGGTAGCCGGCTCGGTCTGGTTCAGCGGTTGCCTGGTGGGCCGAAATGGGCGGTACACGGCTGGGCTGTTGCCAGCGCGGGTGCTCCGCTGCAATTTAAAAGCCATGAAAAAATGAACAACACCTGGTTCGCCTTGTTATGGCAACTACTTAACGCCGTTGTGTATTTATACTTAATGGGCAGGTGGCCACTACCCGGCAACGAGCGCTTAAGGAACAAGCAACGTATATAAACACTCAACGAAAAAATGGAAAACACAATCTCCGCACAAAACCCGGCCCGGTACGCTCCGTTGCCGGCCTACAAACGTATTTCCTGGAGTGCCGTCTTTGCCGGTGTTCTGGTAGCTATTGTCAGTCAGATGCTGCTGACGCTGCTTGGGCTGGGTATCGGGCTCGGTACGATCGATGCCGTCGAAGAGCAGAACCCAACGGCTGGACTGGGTATTGGCAGTGCCATCTGGTATATACTGAGCAGCCTGATCTCCCTGTTTCTGGGGGGCTGGATTGCGGGTCGGCTGGTAAGTGCGCCCCGGCTGTTCGATGGCATTATCCATGGCGTACTGACCTGGTGCGTGGCTACCCTGCTGACGATTTATTTCCTGACCACAACGCTGGGCAGCCTGATTGGTGGCGCCGGCCGCCTGGTGGGGGGCATCGTCCGGACCGCGGGTTCGGCCGCGGCAGCGGCTGCGCCCCAACTGGGCAATGCCGTGCAGGATCAGCTTAAAGCAAACGGGGTAGATATCGATCTGAGCGACTTAAAGGGCGAGATTGATCAGGTGCTGCGCGAAACGGGTAAAAAACAACTGCGCCCCGAAGCCCTTGAAAAGCAGGCCGATCGGGCGGTAGATGAGGCCAAGGGAGCCGCCGAAACGGCTGCCGAAAACCCGCAACAGGCCGACGAAACTGCCGACAACGTGCTCGACGTGTTCATCAAACGGGGAAAAGGCGTGGCTGATCAGATTGACCGGGAAGCTGCCATCAACGTGGTGATGAAACGGACCGGTAAAAGCCGGGCCGAGGCCAGTCAGGTAGTCGACAACTGGGTGAAGACCTACGAGCAGGCCCGGGTGAAATTCGAGCAAACAAAGAAAGAGGCCGAAGTAAAAACCCGCGAAGTGGCCGATGGCGCTGCATCAGCTGGTTCGAAAGCCGCCATCTTTGGCTTTATCGGCCTCCTGATCGGTGTGGTTGCATCGGGCTACGGGGCCAAAACCGGTACCGAATCGAAAGATAATACCAGCCGCTACGACCGGCCTGTCGGGCAGCGATAAGGTAGTGTAGCGCTGTAAAACCGCCAGGCCAGCGGCCATGCAGCATTCAGATCGACGGGGTGTTTGCCAGCAGTATAAGCTGGCAAACACCCCGTCGATTTTTTTGATGGTTCCGTGGGCGCATATAGTCGGGGCGGGGGGCGTCGAGAGGAGGCTGGGCTGGTGTTCGGGACACTCGTGGCGATAAGTAACTCCTGATGAATGAAGATCCAGGGAGACGAAATTTTATTTGGGATAGCTGCCATAATACCCCCTCGTATTCGCTACTTTTGGCCGGTAAAACCCAATCATCAACCGAATTCTATGAGAAAACATGTCCTCTCGGGACTGTTTGTGATGGCGCTGGCTTCCGGTGCCATTGCCCAGACAACCTTCCCCCAAAACGGGGTCCACGATGAACGGCCGGGGCTCTACGCCTTCACCAACGCCACCATCGTCGTTGACCCGAAAACAACCCTCCAGAATGCCACCCTGCTGATCCGCGATGGACGCGTCGAAGCGGTGGGCACCAACGTAAAGCTGCCCGCCGGTGTGGTGGCTACCAACCTCAACGGCCGCCGGATTTACCCCGCACTGGTCGAACTGGATTCGGATTACGGGATGCCCGAAGTCCGGCGCGAACCCGGTGGTGGTCGCAGTGCCCCGCAGCTCGAATCAAACAAAAAAGGTGCTTACTACTGGAACCAGTCGGTACAGCCCGAAAACGACGCCAGTCTGCTGTTCAAAGCCAATGCTGCCAAAGCCGACGAACTGCGGAAGATCGGGTATGGCGCGGTGCTGACCCACCCCCACGATGGGATTGTGCGCGGCACGGGAGCACTCGTGACACTGGCCGACGACCGGGAAAACATGGTGGTACTGAAACCGGGCGCCACCACCCACTATTCGTTCAACCGCGGCACGTCTAACCAGACCTACCCCAACTCGATCATGGGCACGGTAGCGCTGATTCGGCAGGCCATGTACGATGCCGACTGGTACAAACGGGCGGGCAGCGGGCAGCAGGAAAACCTGTCGCTGGCGGCTCTGAACCGCAACCTGGCCTTGCCGGCTATCTTCGAGGTGACCGACAAACTCGGCGTACTGCGGGCCGACAAGATTGGCGACGAATTCGGTAAGCAGTACATTATCCGCAGCGGGGGCGACGAATACCAGCGTCTGAGCGAAGTGAAAGCCACGGGCGCATCGCTGATCGTGCCGGTCAATTTCCCCCAGCCCTACGATGTCGAAGACCCCTGGGATGCCGACAACGTATCGATCGCCGAACTGAAGCACTGGGAAATGGCGCCCATGAATGCCGGTAAGCTGGCGGCTGCGGGCATTCCGTTTGCCATTACCACGGCCGGTCTGCGCAACAAAGCCGATTTCTGGGGTAACATCCGCAAAGCCATTGAAAACGGCCTGACCGAAGAGCGGGCGCTCGACGCCCTCACCCTGGCCCCCGCCAGACTCATCGGTGCCGACGATCAGGTTGGTACATTGCAGAAAGGCCGCATTGCCAACTTCATTATCACCTCGGGCAACCTGTTTTCGCCCGACAACGTGATCTATGAAAACTGGATTCGCGGCAAACAGTATGTGGTAGGGCAGAAAGATGCCGCCGACCTGCGGGGCGTCTGGACCATGACGCTCGGCAACGGGCAGAACATGAAGCTGAACATCACCGGCAAAACCATGGAGAAGCCGGAGTATCAGCTGATGGCCGATACCACCAAACTGACGCCCAAAGTAAGTGTGAGCGGTGATTTCGTGACGATGCAGGTACAGCTCGACAAGAAAAAACCCGGCACGACCCGCCTGACGGGCTACCGCACTGGCAACACCATTAAGGGCGATGGCGAAACACCCGAGGGTAAAGTCGTAACGTGGTCGGCTACGCGCACGGCCGATGCGCCCCAGTCGACGACCGCTACGAGCAGCACCGCTACCAGTGCCACGGCCACCATGGCCCGCTCGACCACGGCCCTGCCCGCCAGCGCCACGGCGGTTATGTATCCGTTTGTGGGCATGGGCAACCTGCAGAAGCCCCAGGCCGAAACCATGCTGATTCGCAACGCCACGGTCTGGACCAACGAGAAAGACGGCATTCTGAGTGGTGCCGACGTACTGGTGTCGAACGGCAAGATTACGCAGGTCGGTAAAAACCTGACCGCCCCCGCCGGTGCCCGCGTGGTCGACGGAACGGGTAAGCACCTCACCAACGGTATCATCGACGAGCACTCGCACATTGCCCTACTGTCGGTCAACGAAGGCTCGCAGTCGAGTACGGCGGAGGTGCGCATGGCCGATGCGGTCAACTCCGAAGATATCAACATCTACCGGCAGCTGGCGGGTGGCGTTACCACGTCGCAGCTGCTTCACGGCTCGGCCAACGCCATCGGCGGGCAGTCGGCGCTGGTGAAGCTGAAATGGGGCGAGGCCCCCGAGAATATGCTCATCAAAGGAGCCGATGGGTTCATCAAATTTGCCCTGGGCGAAAACGTGAAGCAGGCTAACTGGGGCGATGCGGTCCGGGTTCGGTTTCCGCAAACCCGCATGGGCGTCGAACAGGTCTACATGGACCACTTCACCCGCGCCCGTGAATACGACAACGCCTGGGTTGCCTACAACAAACTGAGTGCGAAAGAGAGAGCCAAAGCTACCGCACCCCGTCGCGACATCGAACTGGAAACGCTGGCCGAGATTCTGAACAAAAAACGGTTCATCACCTGCCACTCCTACGTGCAGTCGGAGATCAACATGCTGATGAAAGTGGCCGACTCGCTGGGCTTCAAAGTAAACACCTTTACGCACATCCTGGAAGGCTATAAACTGGCCGACAAGATGGCGCAGCACGGGGCCGGCGGCTCGTCGTTTGCCGACTGGTGGGCCTACAAAATGGAGGTGCACGATGCCATTCCGTACAACGCGGCCCTGATGCACAAGCAGGGCGTAACGGTGTCGATCAACTCGGATGACGCCGAAATGGCGCGCCGGCTGAATCAGGAAGCGGCTAAGGCGGTCGAGTACGGCGGTATCAGCGAAGAGGATGCCTGGAAAATGGTGACGCTCAACCCGGCCAAACTGCTCCACCTCGACAATCGGCTGGGCAGTGTGAAGGCGGGTAAAGACGCCGACCTGGTGCTCTGGAATGCCAGCCCGCTGGCCATCTACGCCCGGCCCGAACTGACTATCATCGACGGGGCGGTGTATTTCAGCCTGAAAGACGAAGACGCCAAACGCGAAGCCATGCAGGCCGAACGGGCCCGGCTGATTCAGAAAAGCATGACGGCCAAAGCAGGAGGTGCCACCACCACGCGCCCCACCTTCCGCCGGAGCCGCATGTGGCACTGCGAAGATGTTGAAGGCATACTGGCCGAAGGAGAAGAAAAATAAGGTTGTGGTTGGTGGTTTGTCGTTCGAATCCCTGCCGGGTCAGCTACCCGGAAACGACAAACAACAAACAACACACTGAACAAAAGCGATGAAAAAACTACTCATACCCATATTTGCTCTGGCCTCGCTCACGAGTTTTGGCCAGAATCCGGCGCCGGCCCGGGCGCAGGATCACCCCATCGTGCTGATGGGGGGCACCGCCCACCTTGGCAACGGGCAGGTCATTCAGAACGCCACCATCCTGTTCGACAAGGGTGTGCTGACCAACGTGGTCGATGGTACGCTGGTGAAGTTTAAGCTCACGAGCGACACCGAAGTCATCGACGTAACGGGCAAACACATCTACCCCGGTCTGATTTCGCCCGCGTCGATCGTGGGGCTGCAGGAAGTGGCGTCGGTACGGGCCACGGTCGATAAGGAAGAAGTCGGCATTCTGAACCCCAACGTGCGGGCGCTGATCGCCTATAATACCGATTCGGAAATCATCCCGACCATCCGCAACAACGGCGTGCTGCTGACGCAGGCCATGCCGCAGGGGGGCACCGTGTCGGGCAGTTCGAGCGTGATGATGACCGACGGCTGGAACTGGGAAGATGCCGCCCTCAGGAAAGACGACGGGCTGTGGCTCAACTGGCCGGGTTACTACGCCCGCGAATTCAACTTCGACGATTTCTCGCTCGTGATCAAACGCAACGAGAAACGCGAAGCGGCCATCAGCGCCCTGAAAGCCACCTTTGCCGATGCCAAAGCCTATGCCGCCATCAGCAATCCGCTGCCCAAAAACCTGCGGCTCGAAGCCATGAAAGGGCTGTTTACGGGTGCGCAGAACCTGTACATCCGGGCCGACTACGCCAAAGACATCGTTGAGTCGGTGCAGTGGGCCAAAGCCATGGGGGTGCAGAAGGTCGTGATCGTGGGCGGAGAAGACGCCAGCCGCGTGATTACGTTTCTGAAAGACAACAGCGTGCCGGTTATTCTGGGCGCACTGCACCGGTTGCCCAACCGCGAAGACGAAGATGTCGACCTGCCGTATCGCCTGCCCGGCATGCTGCAGAAAGCCGGCGTACTGGTGGGCCTGAGCTATGCCGACGAGTGGTGGCGGGCCCGTAACCTGGCCTTTCAGGCCGGCACGGCGGCTGGTTTCGGCGTAACCGACCGCGAAGAAGCGCTGAAGATGGTAACGGCCAACAACGCCAAAATTCTCGGTATCGACAGCATGGTCGGCACGCTCGAGAAAGGCAAACACGCCACCCTGTTCGTATCGGCCGGCGACGCCCTCGACATGCGGACCAATGTGGTCGAGCACGTGTTTATCCAGGGGCGCAAGGTCAACCTCGACGATCGCCACAAGCGCCTGTACCAGATGTACAAAGCCAAGTTCAATAAGTGAGTGCAGGGGTTGTTGTTTACCGTGTAAGCTTGCAGAACGCGATTACGTCAACCCTTGAACAACAAACCCTGAACCCTGAAAAACCGGACTCGCTCCGGTTTTTTTTATGACCTTTGCGGCCAGTACGATTTGTGACCCGCTTCAGCAACCTGTATGATCCGTATCTTCCAGCAGGACGAAACCTTCGTTCGCAAAATCCGCGATATCGACTCTTTCTCCGATACGGAGCGCACTCTGTGGGTCGATCTGCAGAACCCAACCCCGGCGGAGATCAAAAGTATCGAGGAGAAATTCGACGTCGATTTTCTAAGCCAGCAGGAGCAGCTGGAGATTGAGAGCAGTTCGCGCTACATCGAAGAAGACGACTTTCTGATCGCCAACTCCAACTTTCTCGTACCCGACCAGGAGCAGCGCTACGTGACGGTGCCGGTTAGTTTTATCCTGAAAGATGATACCCTGTTTACGTACCGCAACGCGGATCTGAAGTCGTTTGCCGATACGGTGAAGCGCATCAAAACGCGTCGGGCGGGCTTTAAGGATGGCGCGCAGATTCTGATCTACATCTTCGAGTCGCGCATCGACTACGACGCCGATCTGGTCGAGTTGCTGTCGGGCGAAATCAAGGCTATCAACCGCATGCTCGATCTCGACGCCAACCTCGACCGGGAGATGCTGCTCAACATCAACGATTACCAGGAGCTGACCATGTCCATCCGGGAAAACGTGGTCGATAAGCAGCGGGTGATTTCGTCGATGATCCGCTCCGACGGCTGGTTTACCGATGAGGAACAGCAACGGCTGCGGACGTTGATTAAAGATATCAACTCCCTGATCGACCACACCAACTTCATCTTCGAGCGGCTGGAGTTTCTGCAGAATACCTACCTCGGTCTGATCGACCTGGAGCAGAACCGGGTCGTGAAAATCTTCACCGTGGTGTCGCTGGTGTTTCTGCCGCCCACGCTGCTGGCCAGCATCTGGGGCATGAACTTCGACAGTATGCCCGAACTGCACTGGCGCTTCGGCTACGGCTTTGCCCTGACCCTGATGGCCCTCTCGTCGGCCCTGACGGTGTATATCTTCCGGCGTAAAAACTGGCTTTGAACCAATACACATAAATGATTGCGCCCCTGATGCCGGCTGTCGGATCAGGGGCGCAATCGTTTGTGGGGGTTGCTCAGACCGTCTGCGGCTGGCCGGCCGGCACCGCCATGGGCATGGGCATACGGGGTTTGAGCAGTTGCGTCGCTACCAGCTCGCCAACCCGGGTGCCTGACAGAAAACCGTTGTCGCCGTCCCACTGAAAATGCACGCCCAGATACACCCGGCTGCGGGCATTTTCGAGGGCCGCTGCCGTAAGGCTGTTGAACGACCGTTGCCGGACGGTGGCGTTGGGGTCCTCGGTAGTAGCTATAAACGTGATGTTGTCGGTGCCCAGCGCAATGCGCATAGCGGCTGCGTGGGCCGCGCCGAAGGTGGCATGCCCCGATACGTAGGCCGGGAAGGCCGGCGAAAAGTGCGTGACTACATTGGCGGGCATCGGCTGGCCGGGCGCACTGGTCATGCCCTGAGCCGGCGCTGTTCGCGACAGAGGTTGCCAGGTCGGGTCGTGCACGGTACCCACATTCCCATCGGCATTGGCTTCGTGAATGGCCGTTTCGGGGCGCCACAGGTCGATGGGCGTTTCGTATTTGGCATCCCAGGCCACCACGGCGGCATCGGCCATGGCCATACCCACCAGGGCAAACAACCGGGCGGTTTCGACCAGCGACAGGTTGCGCTGCCGGGCAATGGTGGCCGTGAGGCTGTACAGTTGTCCCGGCGGTTTAGACGTACCGTCGAGATCGTTGGCCCAGAAAAAGGCAATCTGGGTCTGTTCGTCGGTGCGCCCGGCCGAGTTGGCGCCACCCAGCAGCCGAACCTCTTCAACCTGAGCCGCGTACTCGGGGCTGGCCAGCAGGTCGCTCATGGTGGCGTAACCACCCGGCAGGGTGGGGCGGAAGGCGTGGGGCGACGGCCAGCTAGAAAAGGGCCGCACCCGCCCCCAGTGTGGGGTAACGCCCGTGGTGTTGGGCTGGGTAGGGCGCCAGTAGCCCGGCAGGATGCTGCCGTTCGATACGCCCCCCTGATCGTAGCCATCGGCCTGCCGACTGGCCAGCACCGCATCGGCCAGGCACTCGCCATACGTACGGCTGCCGGCATGCTCGGCGGCTGTGGCCTGGATGCCGAGAAACAGCGTCTGGAACGAGAGGTTCACGGTCTGCTGCACGGCGGTCTGTCGGGTGGCGGCTACCACGTGGCTATCCTGGGCCAGCTGGGTCAGCACACGCTGAGCCGCGTAGATTGCCGATAGTTCGGGGCGGGCGTTGGGGTCCGGAAGGCAGGTCAGTGCGTTCAGGTAGCTGTCGTAAGGCGTGCCGCTGAGGCTGTTGACGGCCTCGAACATGGCCAGGTGCAGGATGGCGCCCGAACGGGCAATGACGCCCGGGGCACCAGCCGCAATTCGGACCGTCTGCAAAAAAATCTCGTTGCAAGTGGCGATACTAGTCATCGGTACTGGTTTGGTTAGAAAGGTGTCTGGAAGGGGCCCGGTTAGCGCACCGGGCTACACGCGCTCCACCTCGTTTACAGACCGGCGGAGACAGTCCTGCTGGATAAAGAAAGGGACTGACCGAAGCCCTACGGGCCCTGCAGCGGCTTCGGTCAGGTGGTTGGGTTGGGATGTGGAAGAAGCCGGAGCTCACGACAAAAGTGCGCTCCGCCGGAGGGCAATCCAATCCCATAAAAGGGGGATGCCAGCCGGGAGCGAACGGGGAAGAATGCTAAACCGCAGAAAGTTGCCGGCGGCATTAAACGATGGTTATCGAAATGCATCAAACGGATGTGCTGCTTCCGGCACGGCGTTTTTTTCTTACAGCCATGAACGTTCCCAAACACATAGTTGCCAGTTTGCTGCTCGTCTTCGCCACGATCAGTGTCTCGCCCGTGGCGCGGGTATCGGCGCAGCCCGGGGTCAATGTTCCGGTGCAGGCGTTTTACAATGAACTGGCCCCCTACGGGCAGTGGGTGCAGCACCCGTATTACGGCACGGTCTGGATTCCCGACGCTGCCCCCGGCTTTCAGCCCTACGCGACCGATGGCCACTGGGTTGTGACGGAGTTTGGCAATACCTGGGTGTCTGACTATCCGTGGGGCTGGGCACCGTTCCACTACGGCCGCTGGATTTTCGACCAGCAGTACGGCGGGTGGGCCTGGATTCCGGATTCGGAGTGGGGGCCGGCCTGGGTATCGTGGCGGTCGGGTGGTGGTTACTACGGCTGGGCACCGCTGGGCCCCGGCGTCGATATCAACGTAACGGTCAATATTCCGGCTCCGTACTGGACCTTCGTGCCGCAGGTGTACATCAACAGCCCGCAGTGGTATAGCTACCGGGTGGCCCGGCCGCGGGGGTACGCCATCTACCAGAACACGGTCGTGATCAACAACGTGTACCGGTACAACAACCGGGCGTATGTGTACGGACCGCAGCGCGCCGAAATCGAGCGTATCACCCGCCGGCCCGTTACGGTCTACCGCATCGACCGGCTCGACCGGCCCGGCCGCAGTGTCATCAACGGCAACTCGGTTGGTTTCTACCACCCCGACGGTCGCTACCGCAACTATGACAACGACCGCTACAACGGCAACCGCAGCGGTAACTACGGCTACGGCAACGGGCGTGGCTACGGCAACGATCCCTACGGCAACAACCGGCCCGACAACCGCGCCTACCCCAACGGGGGCTATGGCAATGGCAACGACAAGAATGGTCGCCCTGGCAACGGAGGGTATAACAACAATGGTGGCTACAACAACGGCCGGGGCTATGGCAACGACCGGTCGGCTACCGGGGGGTATAACAACGGGTATTCCAACGGCCGTTCGGGCGCCGATGCCCCGCCGGCGGGACCAGCCAACGGGGGCTACAATGCCCCCAGCCCAGCCCCGCAGCCCGAGACTACCCGACCCAGCTACCCGAGCCGGGGCACCTACACGCCATCGACCGGTAACCCCGACCGGGGCAACTACGGTGGCGGCCGTACCGACGTTGGCTCGCAGCCGCAACAGCCGCGTAACCAAGGCGCATCCACACCGGGCGCATCCACGCCGGGCGACTATCAGCCCTCGCGCGGACGGGGTGGCTACCAGCAGCCGCTAAGCCCGGCGCCCAATATCGATCAGTCCGGCCCGGGTGCGAACCGGGCAGAATCACCCCGGATGGATGCACCCCGCGTGGAAACGCCCCGCCAGGAGCATCAGAACCCCGGTAATGGGTCGTTTAACGGCGACCGGGAGTCGGCACCCGGCCAGGGGGGCGAACGGGGCCGGCGCGGTCCCCGCTAATCAGATACCCGGAGCTTGCATGGGCCCACACAGCTTACCCACCGTAGGGGGTTGGTCGCCAGGTGCGGCCAGCCCCCATTTTTTTGTGCGCTGGGGCGCGGGCCCAAAAACCACCGATGGGCGTACCTTTGCAGTCTATGCGTTATTTTATCGAGCTCTCGTACCGCGGCACGGCCTACCACGGCTGGCAAACGCAGGCCAACGGAACCAGTGTGCAGCATACCCTCGAACGGGCGCTGTCGAAACGGCTGGGCAAGCCGGTCGCGGTGATGGGCAGCGGCCGCACCGATGCGGGGGTGCATGCCGAGCAGCAGTTTGTACACCTGGACCTCGACGAGCCCCTCGACCTGACCGATGCCCTGCTGTATTCGCTCAACTGCGTGCTGCCCGACGACATTGCCCTGCGGGCCATTTTCCCGGTTGGCCCCACCGATCACGCCCGGTTTTCGGCGGTGTCGCGCTACTACGAATACCGCATTTCGCGCCAGAAGAACGCGTTTATGCCCGGCCTGGCGCTTCATTTCCGGCACGCGCTGGATATCGATCGGATGAATGAGGCCTGCGCGGTGCTGCTGCGCCATTCCGATTTCAAAAGCCTGAGTAAGGTGCGGGCCAACGTAACGCATTTTCGGTGTGCGCTTGCCTTTGCCTACTGGACTACCGGCCCCGGCGATCGGCTGACGTTTCATATCAAAGCCAACCGGTTTCTGTGGGGCATGGTCCGTACCATTGTCGGACTGATGCTTGCGATTGGGCAGGGGCGGCTCAGCCTGGAGGCCTTCGATCAGATTCTGCTGGCCCGCGACCGAACGGTGGCCGGCCGACCCGCGCCCGCCAACGGACTGTATCTGGTGGGGGTCGGTTACCCCGAGCATGTGCTGGCCCATCGGGCACGGGGCGTAGCCGACCGGCCCATAACCAGCGCCTAGAAAAAAGAAACCTTGCCACGTTCCTGCGGTTGTGTACACACGAATACAAACGACTTACACAACGGTATGAACACAAAATCATGGATGGGCGCAGCGGTTTTTACCCTGCTGGCCATTACCCACCCGGTTTCGGCCCAGACGGCAAAGCTGGAACCCGTATTTAAAGACGATACCTATCAGCTGACGGGTGTAGCGGTATCCAAAACAGGGCGTATGTTTATCAACTACCCCTACTGGACCGACACCTACAAATACGCGCTGGTTGAAGTGCAGAAAGATGGCTCGGTAAAACCCTATCCCGACGCGAGCTGGAACAGCTGGAAGATGGGCCAGGACCCCACCAACAAATGGGTGTGCGTGCAGTCGGAATACGTCGATGATAAAGACCGTCTGTGGGTAATCGACCCGGCCAGCCCCAAGCAACAGGGGGTGTATAAGGATGCCCACAAACTGGTCTGTTTCGACCTGGCGACCAATAAAGTCATCAAGAGCTATTCGTTTAAAGGCATCGTGGGGCCACAGAGCTACCTCAACGATATCCGCGTCGATACGAAGCGGGAAATCGTGTACGTGACCGAATCGCAGCAGGGCGGGGTGGCCGTAATCGACATCAACAGTGGCAAAATTCGAATGACATTACAGGGTGACCCCTCGGTTAAAGTCGACCCGGCGTTTAAATTTATAATCGACGGTCGTTTGCTGCGCGACGACAAAGGACCCGTCAAGTTCAACTCCGACGGGCTGGCGCTCACCCCCGATGGCGACTGGCTCTACTACAAGCCCCTGTCGGACGATAAGCTGTACCGCATCGAAACGAAATACCTGCGCGACGAAAAAATTGCCGACAAGGTGCTGAGCAGCAAAGTGGACACACTGGGCCGGTATGCCACTACCGACGGCATGATTATCGACAGCAAAAACCGGCTCTACCTGGGCGATATTCTGAACTATACCATGCTGCGACTCGACGCGGGCCCTGGCACTAAAGCCCCCCTCAAGCGCGAAACGCTCGTGACCGACAAAACGCTGCTGCAGTGGCCCGACAGCTACGCTATTCAGGGCGGCTACCTCTACATCACTACGTCGCAGATCGATCACATGGCTAAAAACAACGGCGGCAAATCGACCCGGAAACGGCCATACGAAGTGTTTCGGATGAAAATCGACTAATCCGCTCCCAGGAACAGCTACTAACAAAAAGGGGACACCGCACAACGCGATGTCCCCTTTCTGATTACGGATTGGCCGGTTGTCAGGCGTTGACTTTCACACCGTCGGCAAACAGGGCAATCATGCCTTCGTTGAAGGCCGGAATATCGTCGGGATTGCGGCTCGTTACGAGGTTGCCATCGGTTACTACCTGTTCGTTGACCCAGTTGGCACCGGCATTTTTCAGGTCGGTTTTGATGGATGGGTACGAGGTTAATTTCTTGCCGTCGACAACGCCGGCCTCGATCAGCATGATGGGGGCGTGGCAGATAGCCGCTACGGGTTTGTTGGCCGCGAAGAAATGCTTCACGAACTGAACGGCTTTGTCGTTTTGCCGCAGCGTGTCGGGGTTGATTACGCCACCGGGCAGCAGCAGGGCGTCGTATTGGTTCGGGTCGGCAGCATCGAGGCCCAGATCAACATCGTATGAATCGCCCCAGTCGGTCGAGTCCCAGGCTTTCACCTCACCACCTTTGGGCGAAATGATATGGGTGGTTGCGCCGGCTTCGTCGAGGGCCGCGCGGGGCTTGGTCATTTCTACTTCTTCAAAGCCTGCTGTCAGCAGGATGGCTACTTTCTTTCCGTTGAGGTTTTGTTGCGTGCTCATTGTGTCGTTGTGTTTTATGAACAAACCAGCCCGTGTCGGTAGCGACAGCGAAGGCTGGTGTATGAAAATAAAACGACGGATGCGAGTAATGGTTTTGCCCGACGGATTAAAAACGCAGCGCTGCCGCCACCGGAAACACGATGTCAGTTGACAGACAGGGGTATAAATCGGGACGCCTGAATGACCTGGCACTGCCGGTGCTACCAGTTTGCCGATAACTCAAATGGTTGCCGAAAAACGCTAGGATCGATCGTATTATCGGGCGCCAGATCCGCTGATTTATTGATCATAAATTGTAGTTAATCTATCTGTAAACTAAAGTAATTTGGGTGGGCCAGCGTCCAACTTTATTGGGGCCGTACAGGATAGTCGGGAATGAATTGAGGAGATAGGGTAGGTAGCACGGATAGGGTCACCAATAGATAGTACAGCTAAGCCGATTGACCCACGATAGAGCAGAAAAAATAGGCAGTCAATGCCGAAAAAATAGGCCTGTTTCGATAGAAATACAGCCGGCAATTGGGATGGTGGAAAAAATAATAAATCAGCCATTGACGCCAGCGCCGGCTCCTGGGCTCGTATCGAAAAATTAGGGCTACATCCAATAATCAATTTCATCCATCCAAAACAACTACATATGCAAAAGGTAATGTGTGTACTGGCGCTCTGTCTGGGGCAATTGGTAACGGTATTCGGACAGGGTACGCCTACGGCTGCCGATGTGCTGGAGCGGTACGTAAAAGTAATTGGCGGTAAAGAAAAGTTATTGACTATCAGAGATATGGCCAGTAGTGGGTCGATCGGTAGCGGTGCCTCCAAAACGAGTTTGACGGTGCAGCAGAATAACCAGCATCAATCGCTGAGCAAGGTGGCAAATGCGGGCGGAACCGTGCTGTTTCTACGTCGGGTCGATGGTGAAAAAGTACTTGAAAACGATAAGCCTGTAACGGGCAAGGCTGCTGAAGAATTAATCTGGACAAACCGATTGTTTCCGGAACTGGATTATGCCGCTTCGGGTGTCATGTCTGTGCTGGAGGGTAAAGAAACAATTGCTGGAAAAGAAGCATACCGCATAAAGCACAGTCTGCCCGGCGGGGCTGGCTGGTACTCATTTTTCGACTCAGACAGCGGTCTGAAGCTACGAACGACGGTAGGAAATACCAGTACAGACGTAAGCGATTACCGCGCCGTTGACGGCATACTGGTGCCTTTCCGGTTTCAGTACGGAGCCGTCACCGCCGTTATCGATTCCGTTGTGTTCAATAAGGGGTTAGATGCATCGACATTAACAATCCGTTGAGGTCCGAACGTCAGCGGGTGCCGGCAAAAGAAAAAGGCATCTGCTGACGGTTCTGCATTGAACAGGGCGCGCCTGACCAGACCTGCTTGGACACTGGCGGGCGCCCATTCGCCTACTGGTCGGCGTGGGCCGGGGCTGTAGGGGGCGAATCGGCAAACTCGCGGGGCGACTGGCCGGTGGCTTTCCGAAACGCCCGGTTGAAGGTGGCCTTCGAATTGAAGCCGCAGTCGAGCGCCAGCCCCAGCAGACTCAGATGGGCCCGATCGGGCCGCCGTACCTGCGCCTTAAACTCGGCTACCCGGTACTCATTCACAAAATCGTTGAAGTTAACGCCCTGCCCGGCGTTGATTACCTGCGACAGCACCACCGGGTTGGTATGCAGCCGCCGGGCCAGGTCGGGCAGCGACAGGTCTGGCTCCAGATACGGTTTGTCGGTGCTCATCAGCCCTAACAGGCGTTGGCGCAGCGGCTCCAGTTCGGGCAGCAGCGTGCGGGTTGGCTCGGCCGATGTCTCGGGTGGATTGGCGACCGGGGAGGGCGCCGGGCTCGGTTCGGCGTCGGGTTCGCGGAACGTCAGGCGCCGGCCGGGCTGCCACTGGGCATAGCCCGATATGCTGACGTAATAGATCAGCACGGCTCCGGCCAGATTACCCCACCAGTCCTGCCAGAAACTCAGGTCGAGCCACAGATCAACCATCGTCATGGTAAAGCTGATGGTCAGTGTAGAGACCAGCGCCACCAGAAAATTGCGGAACCAGCGAAAGCTGATGGTGTCCGGATCGGAAAACTGCGTTTTGATCCACTGCCGGTAGGCCCGGTAGAGTTGCATCGACCAGTAGAGATACAGCAGGTGCTGCCCCGTATCGATCACAAACACAAGCATATCGATGTACAGAGGTCCATGCACCCGGGTCTCCCACTGCGCCATAAAAGCGGGCCCCTGCGCAAATACGAGCAGGTGATAAGCGGTGTTGAGCCCAAACGGCAGGGTATGCCACAGGTGCCGGGCGGTAAACCGAAAGGTCGTATCGACCTGACTGCGGAGGTAGAAATAATAAAGAGGGGGCAGCAGCAGCGACAGGTTTCGGGGAAAAAACGCCAGTTGACGCCACAGGATCTCGATGCCGCCGAAGCCCAGCATATACTCCCATATATCGAAACAGAGTGCTATCAGCAGCCAGCCCAGCAGCCAGTCGGACAGCCGCTCGTTGCGCCGGCCCCGCACCCAGAGCAGAATAGCGTAGAGCCAGCCCTGAATGAAGCCAAACAGCAGCGGGGTCGAATAGGCACTGAAATAAAATGACATGGGGGCGGAAACGAACGGTAGGTGAAAAACGGGCGCAAGCCGGTGAACTGGCCGCGTCCGGCCGGACTCACTCAAACATATTGAATGTTTTGTTGCCATCGGTTCGACTGACCACTAAAAAGGGTTTGTCGCTGTCGATGCGCTTGCCGCTCATCACCACATCTACCTGCTCGTTACTGGCCAGATACAGGCGTGCGCCTTCGGGCAGGTACTGGACCGTTACCGCCTTTGGTGCCAGCCAGACAATGTTGGTGCTGTTTCCGTTCTGACCGGGTGCATAACTGATGAGGGCTACCTTGCGCGGCCGCCAGCTGTTGTTGCGCAACCGCAGCCGCACGTTGTCGGGCCGGGGGGCGGTGGCCTGGTGGGCCGTTGGATCGGTGTACAGGGTTTGCCCTTCATCGGCCGCTGATACGGTCAGAATCTGTTCGGCGGTGTCCCGCCCGGTCTGGCCGAAGGAAAGGCTGGTGCCCACGGGCCAGCTGAGCGGCCGGGTTTCATGGCCTTTCAGCAGGAGGGTATAAGGCACCTGTCCGGGCGTAGTGATCAGAAACGAGTGCGTGTAGCCCAGGTTGTTTTTAAGCCGGAACGAGACGCGTGACGGGGCGGGCTGCGCGCGGCCGGAGAGGGCCGTCAGCAGCAGGGTAGCCAGGGTAAGCAACAGCGTTTTCATGGGATTGATGGTTTTGGTTTTGATAGTGAACTTGTCAAAGCGCAATCGACTGCTTATTCGGCACTGCGGACGCGGATACGGCCGGCGTCGTTGCCCGTCGAGCGATCGCGGGCGGCCTTGACCGACTGGTTGCCAAATCGGTAAGTAAGCTGCAGTTTGACCCGGCGGCTTTCCCACTTCCGATAGACCTCGAACGATTGCGAGCCAAACGCTACCGACTGCTGCCAGCGCATGGTGTTGAGCAGATCATCGGCCCCCAGCGTCAGCGTAGCCCGGTCGTGCCAGAGCCGCTTCTGCACCGACACGCTCAGGCTGCCCAGCCCCCGGTTCCGGAAAATGAGCTGGCGGGTGGGCGCACTGTAAAAGCCCGATACCTGCAGGCCGATAGCATGGGGTAGTTTAAGGCTGTGCTGCATGTAGGCGTTGGCGGCCACCGCCTGGGTGTCGAGCCGCCCGTCGGGGAGGTCGCCCGTGTAGTGGTTGAGAGTAGCCCCGGCGTAAACGTAACCCGACCACCAGCTGGTGAGGGTAAAGGGGGAGCTGACCGAGAGCGTCAGCGCGTCGAGCTGGCCCACGTTGTCGACGGTACGGTACGCTACGGCGTCCTGCTGGCGGGTCAGTTCGGTAAACAGGTCGCTGGTACGACTGGCGCTTAGCTTGATCGTGGTCGCGTAGCGGTAGGTATAGCTTAGTTCAATCGCGTGCGTGTATTGGGGTCGGAGGTAGGGATTACCCCGCTGACTCGAATAAGGGTCGGTCTGATACACGAACGGGTTCATATCCTGGTAGTTGGGCCGTTCGATCCGTCGACCGTAGGTAAGTCCCAGCTGACCGTTGTCCGAAACCTGATACTGCACAAACGCGGAGGGGAAGGCGTTGAGGTAACCCGTATCGGGACGGGCCAGGCGATTGGCGCGCAGATCGGTCGATACGCCCCGAATGCGGCTGTACTCGACCCGTAGCCCCACCTGAGCCGTCAGCCTGGCGCGGCTTCGGGTCAGGGTAGCGTAGCCCGCGCTCACCCGCTCGTCGTAGCGAAAGGTATTCGACCGACCCGTATCGGGGCGGGCCGGCTGGCTGTCGGCGAAGGCAGCCACCAGCAACTGGTTATCGGTGGCTACCTGGGTCCGCTTCAGCCCCGCATCCAGCAGCAGCCCGCTGGCTTTCCAGCGCTTGCTCAGGTCTAGTTTCAGCGTGCCGATGCGAATGCGGGTGTCGGCATCGAACGTGGTGCCCACGGGGCCGGCAATCGGTGGCAGCGCATACTGACTGGCAATGGTGCTCGGGCTCTGGTTACTGAACCGGGTATAGTCGGCATCGGCGGTCAGCGAGAAGCCCAGTGTATCGGCATACTGGTAGTTGAGTGAGGCTCCGAAGCGGTCGTTGTGGGCCGGGTTGTCGGTGCGGCTGGTCAGGCTGGTGTCGATACGGCTACGGGCATCGCCGATGTCGGTGCGGCTCTGCGTGCCAAACGGGGTAGCACCGCCGTTGCCAGTCAGCAGCAGGCCCAGCGTTTGCCGGCTGTCGGGCGCGTAATCGGCTCCCAGCCGGTAGGTGTATGATCGCCAGCCGTCGGTATCGAAGCCGGTCTGGGTCAGCTGCCGCGCCGACGCATCGGTACCGTAAGCGCGCCGGGTGGTGAACCGGGTAAGCTGGTAGCCGCGCGTCAGCCCGCCGTTGCCGAATACGTTCAGTACGCGAAGGCGGGCGTTGAAGTCGGCCCCCAGATTGCTGCGGCCGTGGGTGCTCTGGCTGTGGCCGGCCGTCAGGCTGCCATTGATACCCTGTCCCTGACCGCGGCCGCGCCGAAACTGGAGGTTGATGATGCCGGCGGTGCCCTGCGCATCGTAACGGGCCGATGGGTTAGTAATCAATTCGACCGTGGCCAGACTCGACGCGGGTGTGGCTTTGAGCAGATTGGCCAGATCGGCCGACGACAGGTTGGCGGGTTTGCCATCGAGGTAGACATTGACCCCCTGTTTACCCGCCAGCTGTAGGTTCTCGTTGGGATCGATCAGTACGCCGGGAGCCTGTTGCAACACCTCATAAGCCGTTTTGCCCGCAGCCGTGGCATCGGCCGCTACGTTCAGCACGGTTTTGTCGACCTGCTGCTCGACAATGGGTTTTCGGGCGGCAACCGTTACCTGACTGAGTACCTGCGTGCCGGCCTGCAAACGCAGCAGCGGCAGGCTTACGGGCTCCGTACCCGTTACTACGAAGCGGTCGGAGCGGGCCTGCCCCTGCCCGACAAACGAAGCCTGCACCCGGTAGGTGCCCGGCCGAACAGCCGTAAACTGGTAGCGACCGACGCTGTCGGTCAGCGTACCGCCCGCAAAACTGGAGTCGGTGGCCGACAGCAGTTTGAGTACGGCCAGCGGAGCGGGCTGACCCTGTGCGTCGTGAACGAGGCCGGATATCGACTGGGCATGAGCCCGGGTGAGGAGGGCGGCAAAAAGCGTGAGGAGCAGAATCGAACGAAGCATGGCGTAAGCGGAGTGGCGTTGGGTGATTGACTGGGTCAAAGGTGGCCGGCCTCCGCCCCGCAATCGACTCACGGTTAAATTGAGCCGTTTCAGGTTATGATTTGAGCCCTTTTGCCCGCCCGAACAACCCGCGCCCCAGTCTCGTGGGCCCGCCCCACCGCATTATTCGCTACTTTTGCAGCACACAGTCTTTTTGCCGCCTATGTTTGATCTCGGTCGTATCAATAAACTCACGGTCCTGCGCGAAACCAGCGTCGGCTTTTTTCTGGGCCACCCCATCGACGGCCCCCACGACGACCGCGACGATATCCTGCTCCCCAACAAGTATATTCCAGCGGGGCTGACCGTGGGCGACGATATCGATGTCTTTCTGTATACCGATTCGGAAGACCGTCCCATTGCCACCACCCTGACCCCCCACATCCTGCGCGACGAGTTTGCCCCCCTGCCGGTGGTGGCCGTCAGTTCGGTGGGCGCGTTCATGAACTGGGGCCTTGAGAAGGATCTGCTGATTCCGTACCGTGAGCAGAGCAAACCCATGGCGGTAGGCGAATGGTACGTCGTGTTTCTGTATCTGGACGAAGAAACAGGCCGGCTGGTGGGCTCCACCAAGGTGAGCCGCTTCCTGGATCCCGATGTGTCGGCGCTGCACGAAGGCGACGCGGTGGACCTGCTGGTCTACGAACGTACCGATCTGGGCTTCAACGTGATTATCGACGACCGCTACCGGGGGCTGCTTTACCACAACGAAGTGTTCCGGCCCGTCCAGGTTGGCGACCGGATGCCGGGGTTCATCAAACGTGTCCGCGACGACGACCGCATCGACGTGCGGCTGCAGCCCGCCGGCTTTGCACATGTAGAGCCCAACGCCCAGCGCATTCTCGAGACCCTGAAGCAGCAGCAGGGCTTTTTACCCCTGACCGACAACAGCCCCCCGCGTGCGATCTACGAAACGCTCGAAATGAGCAAGAAAACGTTTAAGAAGGCCATCGGTACGCTGTACCGCGAGCGCCGGATTGTGATCCGTGACGACGGTATCGCGCTGGTTTAACCCCGTTACATGCTTCGCTGATGGCCGTTCAGGTACCCGTTTACAGGCTACAGGCGTTTCCGCGCCATGAGCCCAATACGCCGTTCTACATGACCCCGCTCGAAAAGCTGGTGGCCGAGTTCAACGGCATCGATCAGCCGCACGCGCATACGTTCTATTTGCTTATGTGGATCTACGCGGGTAGCGGTACCCACACCATCGACTTCCGGACGTATGCCATTGGCCCCTACCAGCTCTACTTTCTCACCCCGGGGCAGGTACACAGCTGGGAGCTCTCGCCCGATGTGCGGGGATTCAACCTGTTTTTCGACCCGCAGTTTTTTCAGGGCCGCTACCAGGGCCGGCTTTTTCAGTATCCTTTCTTTCATTCGCATCAGCACCAGCCCCTGCTCGACCTGACCGATCAGGGCGCCGAGTTCAGCCAGCTGTTCGACCTGACGTTTGCCGAGTATAGCCGGCAGGAAGCCAACCGGGCCGACGTATTTCTGTCGTACGTACACATCCTGCTCGAAAAGGCTAACCGGCGCTACGAACAGCAGCGTCCCACCGCCGATACCTACCTGTACGACCGGATCCGGCAGTACGAGGAGCTGCTGGAAAAAAGCTTTCTGACCATGCGCCGGGTAAGCGATTACGCAGCGCAGATGAATGTAACGCCCAACTACCTCAACCACATCTGCCAGCGGGTGCTGGGCAAAACGGCGAGTCAGCTTTGGGCCGAGCGGCTGCTGATCGAGGCCCAGCGCCTGCTTACCCACACGGCCGAATCGGTGAAGGAAATCGGCTTTGCGCTGGGTTTTGCCGATACCTCCTATTTCGTGCGGTTTTTCCGAAAACAGTCGGGACGAACGCCCGCTGATTTTAGGCGCGAAGTGGCCGGGTATCGTTGATTTGTACCATACCGGGCCCGATGCGTATTGGGTTGCCCGGCGCACGGGTCGTACGTTTGTGAACCAGACAGCATCAGCCTGTTACCGGCATTCGGTGCGTTGTCTGGCTCAACCATTTCTGATCACCATGGCTACCACCCACAGCCGTCTGAACGGTATTCTGTTCAATAAATGCCCCCGCTGCCAGGAGGGCAACTTCTTCGTTACCAACTCCGCGTTCAGCCGCCATTTCGACCGCATGAACGAAGCCTGTCCGCACTGTGGCGAAAATCTGAATCCCGAACCCGGATTCTACTGGGGCTCGATGTTTGTCAGTTACGCCTTCTACACGGCTTACATCATCCTCTCGTTCTGGCTGGTGGTGCAGGCCCTCGGTGTTGACCTCGATTATTACCTGATTGGCCTGATCCCGACGCTGTTGCTGCTGACGCCCTGGTTCTTCCGGATGGCGCGCCGGGCCTGGCTCACCATTTTTATCTCGCCCGAACCCCGCAAGGCCCCGGCTCCCCACAGCCACTAAACGGCTTCGTCCGTCACTCGGCACGGCCGTTGGGCAGGCGCCAGACCCGGTTACTGCCGTAGCTTATCGACGACCTTGCCAATGTCGCTGCTGACCTGCTGAATAAACTGCAGGTGTTCAATCAGCTGCGCATCGTCGGTGGGGGCGGGCGGGGGCGCGTCGGTTGTGGGCGGAGCCGCAAGGCCCGGCTCGGCCGGGGCACCCAGTTTGCGCATACTTTCGCTGACGGCAAACAGCGCCCGCTTGATCGGGCGCTGCAGCGTGGCCGCGGGCGGAATGGGCTCGGCCAGAAGGGTAGAGGTAATCGTGGCCACGTTGGCCGACAGTATGTGGTTCAGCACCACAAACTCATAAATCAGCTTTTCGTTGCGCTGCTTGCGTTTGGGCTCCGACATCATCCGGTCGAAGGCGCCCGACAGGTTGGCCGAGGTAACATACACATCCTTGCGCACCAGCTTATAGTCGACCACGCCGGGCAGGCGCCCCGACAAACTGTCGAGCAGGAGTTGCAGGTAGCGTGCGTTGGCCCGCAGCACGGCCCGCATCGGCGCCAGCACCTGATCCGACTCCCAGCGCGGAAACAGCAGGTAGCCCGCCGTCAGCGCCAGAATGCCACCCAGCAGGGTATCCAGTAGCCGCTCTTCGACTACGCCGAGGTAGTTGATACCCAGAAAGTTGAACAGGATGAGCAGGAAAGGGGTCAGGCAGATCACCATTACAATGTAATTGACCCGCTGTGCACTGTAGGTGCCGATCATCAGCAGCACCATGCAGATAAACTGAATCGTTTTATCCGGTATCAGGGTCAGAATGAGGGCGCCGATGAGGCCCCCCAGTAGTGTGCCGCCGATGCGCTCATAGTTGCGTTGCTTGGTGAGGCTGAAGGCCGGTTTCAGAATTACCGAAATCGTCAGCAGTACCCAGTAGCTGTGATGGCCGTACTCGATCAGCTGGGTGAGCACAAAGCCGGTCAGCATCGTCAGCGACACGCGGAGCGAATGCCGGAACACCGATGAATCGAACGACAGGTTGTTGCGAATCGACTTCAGGTCGATTTCCAGGTGCGACACGAAGCGCCCATACTCGAGGTTGCCCAGGTCGACGGTGGGGGCATCGGGTGAGCGCAGGTTGTTGCGGATGGCCGACAGTCGTAGGTTGAGGTTACGGAGGCTGACCAGAATTTTTTTAAGTACCAGCGTGCTGCCCTCGCTATCGCCCAGCTCGTCGATAGTACGTTTGAGGTGATCGAGCTGCGGGGTTAGGTCGAAGGCGGGGCGATTCGGAACGGGCGACTGCACGGCCAGCCCGATGTGGTCGAGTTCGTCGGCCAGCTGCCGGATCAGACTGGCAATGATGCCCAGCACACCCGTATGCCCAAACCGCTCCCGAATGGCGCGGTAATCGTAGAACATGGCCACGATCTGCTCGTAGAGATCGACCACATCCACAAACGTCAGCACCAGCAACCGCCCGGTCCGGGTGGTTTCGGCCACAAACCGGCGGCTCTTGAACAGAATTTCGCGAACGGCATCCTGCTTTTCGCTCACCGCTACCTGCTGACTGACCAGGTGCCGGTAGTCGTCGTCGAGGTGCGTCGACATGGTGTAGAAGTCGGCCTTGATCAGCAGAAACTTGGCTACTTCGTGGATGCTCTGTCCCAGCGCCTGCTGCGCCAGCCGGTAGGGTTGCAGCCGCGAAATCAGCAGACTCATGGTGGTGTACCAGACACCGCCGGCCAGAATGAGACCGGCTTCTTTCAGAACACCCAGCGGGTCGAGGGGCCGCTCGATCATCAGAATCATGACCAGTAGTGCCGCCGTGCCAACAGCGGTGGCCCGGGCGCCGTAGACCGTGAACATCGAGAAGACAAAGCTCAGCAGCAGAATTTCCAGCCCCAGTGTGTAATCGTTCAGCCGGGCAAAGCCCGTCAGGATGGTCACCAGAAAGCCCGCCAGTACCGTGGCCAGCATGCCGTTGCGCCGGTGCTGCACCGGGCCGGGGGCATCGCTCAGGCTCACACTCAGCGCCCCGATCGACATGGCCATGCCGGTCTGCAGCTGCCCCAGCTGGGCCATGGCCAGCGATGGCAGCAGAATAGACGCAGTGGTGCGGAGCCCGTCGGAGAAATACTGGCTGGATAAGAAGTAACCGATCTGTCGACTGGGTTTGTTCATGACGCCCTACGCGTCTATCTCCTGAATCCGGGCCAGGTGCCGTCCGCCCTCGAAGGGCGTGTCGAGCCAGATCTGAACCAGCTTCAGGGCCGTTTCCTGGGTCATCATCCGTTCGCCGAGCGAGATCACGTTGGCGTCGTTATGCTGCCGGCCCAGCCGGGCCGACTCTTCATTCCAGCAGAGGGCACAGCGCACCCCTTTGACGCGGTTGGCCGTAATGGCTTCGCCGTTGCCCGAGCCGCCCAGCACGATGCCCCGTTCGGCCTCGCCGGCCGCAACGGCCTCGGCTACCGGCCGGATATAGAGCGGGTAATCGACCGACGGCGTTTCGGCATACGTACCTTTGTCCAGCACGGTGTGGCCGCGTTCGGCGAGGTACTGTCGGATGGCTTCTTTGTAACGGAAGCCGGCATGATCGGAGCCAATGGCGATGGTCATAGGAGGTAAGATGGGGGATGTACTCTGTTAAGAAACCGTGTCTGGGTGTGAGTGTTTGTCCGAAGGTCGGTATCTTGCAGCGACTTTTGGTCTGACGACAACCTGCTAATCGATGATTCCAGCAACCAACCAGCGGCCGGGTCCTACCGTTTTGTTTATTTTCGGTGGGAGTGGCGATCTCAATCTCCGCAAACTTACACCCGCGCTCTATAATTTGTTTATCGAGAAATACCTGCCTGAGCGGTTCGCTGTTGTGGGTCTCGGTCGCAGTCCGTACACCGACGAAAGCTTCCGCGAGCGGTTGCTCGATGGCGTTAAACAATTCTCGCGCCGGAAAGACGGGCCCTGGGATCAGTTTGCGCCCAGCATCTCGTACCTGCAGATGGATGCCGGCGACGAAAACGCCTACGGAACCCTGTCTGATTTCGTGGGCAAGAAAGAAGCCGAGTGGGGCGAATCGGCAAGTGTGCTGTTTTACCTCGCGGTTGCGCCCCAGCTCGTGCCGGGCATTGCCACCAACCTGGGTAAGCTCAAACTCTGTGGCGACAAGTCGCGGGTGCGCATCGTGGTCGAGAAACCATTCGGGCACGACCTCCAGACCGCCCGCGAGCTAAACGCCCTGCTGGGTGGGCTGTTTGCCGAAGAACAGATCTACCGCATCGACCACTACCTGGGCAAAGAAACCGTACAGAACATTCTGGCGCTCCGGTTTGCCAACTCCCTCTTCGAACCCATCTGGAACCGGCAGTACGTAGAACACGTGCAGATCACGGCCGCCGAAACGGTGGGGCTGGAAGGGCGTGGTGGGTACTACGAAGGCTCGGGCGCCCTACGCGACATGATTCAGAACCACCTGTTGCAGGTGATGTGTATGGTGGCCACCGAGGCTCCGATTTCGTTCGATGCCAACGAGGTGCGCAACAAAACCGTGGAGGTGCTCAATGCCATCCGCCCTATCGACCCCAACAACGCCGTTCGGGGCCAGTACGGACCGGGCACGGTAAAAGACAAAGCGGTGCCGGGCTACCGGGAAGAAAAAGGCGTTGCGCCCGATTCGGCCACCGAAACGTTTGCCGCCGTTAAACTCTACGTCAATAACTGGCGCTGGGAGAACGTACCGTTCTATCTGCGGACCGGCAAGGTGCTGCCCGAAAAAACCACTGTTATTGCCATTCAGTTCAAGCCCGCCCCCCACTACGCCTTCCCCGACGAAGCGACGAAAGACTGGCGGGCCAACCGGCTGCTGATCGGTATTCAGCCCGGTATGGATATCCGGCTGCAGTTCCAGGCCAAGCGCCCCGGCCAGACCCTGGCTATTGATCCCGTGGAGATGGTATTCAGCTACAAAACGGCCTATGAGGGACAGGAGCCCGAAGCCTACGAAACGCTGCTGCTCGACGCCATGACCGGCGATGCGACGCTGTTTATGCGGGCCGATCAGGTCGAAGCGGCCTGGAAAGCCGTAACGCCCATTATCGAAGCCTGGGGCAGTCAGGCGCCGACCGACTTTCCGAATTACGAACCTGGCTCATGGGGTCCTGAAGCCGCCATGAAACTGATCGAAGATGACGGCTTCAGCTGGATGACCAAGTAACGGTCTGTCAGCTGCCTGCCAGTCTACCCGTGGCGGGTCGGTGTCGAAACCGGCCCGCCACGGTGCGTTTAGTGGGGTTGCTGTACCACCTCGACCAGTATCTGGAGCAACTGGCCGGGCAGAAACGGTTTGCGCAGGTAGCCGCTGAACCCCGCCTGCCGGGTTCGTTCGACGGTTTCGTCGCTGTCGTCGGCCGAAACGGCAATGAGCGGCATACCCGGCTGAATAACGGCCAGTTGTTTAGCCATTTCGTAACCGTCCAGATCGGGCATGTTCAGATCGAGCAGCGCCCCGCAATAGTCGGTTTGCCGGGCCGCTTCGAGCGCGTCGAGGGGCGAGGTAAACGTATCGATCTGTCCGCCTTCCTGGGCAACGAGGTACTCGAGCATTTTGGTGTTGAACAAACTGTCGTCGACACCCAGCAGCCGGCCCCGGGTCCAGTCACTGAGGCCGCAGGGGGTCGGCGCTTCGTAGACCGGCATCGTCAGCTGAAAACCAAAGCGGCTGCCGCGCCCCTCCTGACTCTGCACCACCAGTTTGCCGCCCATCAGATCGACCAGCTGCCGCGAAATGGCCAGCCCGAGGCCACTGCCGCCGTATAGCCGGCTGGTAGCCGCCGATACCTGTGTGTACTCGTTGAAGAGCGACGCCAGCGCCAGCGGGGCAATACCAATGCCGGTATCGCTTACTTCGATCGACAGGGTCAGGTCGGTGCCCCGGTGTTCCAGCACGTAAGCATGCACGCAGACCTCGCCTTTCTCGGTAAATTTCAGGGCGTTACCCAGCAGGTTGAGCAGCACCTGCAGCAGTCGGGTGGCGTCGCCCAGTAGCTGATCGGGCATGGCGTCGTCGATATGAGCGACGAGCGACAGCTTTTTCTGGCTGGCCTGCCAGGCGTTGATGTCGATGGCATGCTGGATCAGGGTGCGCACGGAAAAGGGCAGCGACTCGAGCAGCAGCTTATTTGCCTGCAGTTTGCTGTAATCGAGAATGTTGTTGACCAGGCTGACCAGCGTCCGGCCAATCGACTGGAGGTGGTGCAGACTGTTCTGCTGATCGGGGCGCGGGTGCTGGTCGAGTACCTGCTGGGTGTAGCCTTCGAGCGCATGCAGGGGCGTCCGTATTTCGTGACTGAGGGTCGCCAGCAACTGGGCTTTCTGGCGGGCCAGTTCTTCGGCCTCGAGCCGGGCCTGCTCAAGCTGGTTATTGGTAAGCCGTAGTTCCAGCAGCAGTCCCACCTGATCGGCCAGGGCCTGCAGGGCCAGGGCCTGCGACTCGGTTAGTTGCCGGGGGTAATGGTCGATTACACAGAGCGACCCGATGGCTAGTCCCTCGGTGGAGCGCAGGGGAAAGCCGGCATAAAAAATAATGTTGGGTGGGCCCGTTACGGCGGGGTTGTCGGCAAACCGGTCGTCGTGGGTGGTATCGGGTACGTGCAGGGGTTCGGCGCCCGCCACCGTATGGGCGCAGAGCGATACCTCCCGCGGAATGGTGTCGATGGTGATACCATAGGCTGATTTGACCCACTGCCGGTCGCGGTCGATAAAACTGACCATGGCAATGGGGGTGTGGCAGAGCTGCGACGCAATGTGCGAAACCCGTTCATAGTCGAGTTCAGCGGGCGTATCGAGCACCTCGTAGCGATAGAGCGCCTGTAGCCGGTCAGATTCGTTGCCAGGGGTGGGTGCAATCAGCATAGCTGGTTAAAAAAGAGTCAGAATGAATACGCGGGTAAAGGCTGCGACAGGCGACTGTCGGCTGCCGGTTCGGCTACCGATGGCTGATCGGGGGCGAATACGCTGGAGGTATAACAAAAAGCGTACAAATGGGCGCGGAATGAGCCCGAAAAACGGGCGGATGTACCAAAGTAAGCGGTTATAGCCCGTTAATCGCTCATCTGTGTGGGCACCCAGGCCAGAAAAAGATGCCCTGGACGTACGATAACCCAGGCAGGGAAAGCCGGCGGTGCACCCAGCCAGTTTTGTGGGCCAGCGGTGTCACCATCAGTGGGTTAGGGGGAACGGGTTAAATTTTCCGGTGGCTGAGTGAATCCCGCTCGTCCGGAATGGGTTATTTTTAAGCCAGTAAACCGCAGCCCCATGCAATTTTCTCATCTCCACTGCCACACCCAGTACTCGCTGCTCGATGGGCAGGTGTATTGCAGGAAACTGTTAACTATCAGTTGATTACCGGATATGACTACTCCTGACCTTTCCGGGACGGCCTTCTGGGACGTTGATATGAAGTCGCTTGACTACGAGCGAAACGCGCGGTTCGTTATCGAAAAAGTGATGAATTATGGGCTGTGGGCCGACATCGTTGCCTTACTGCGTTTCTACGGTCGGGAACGGGTGAAAGCTGAGGTGGTGCAGGTGGCTTATCTGAAAAAAAAGACGCTTTCTTTCTGTTGCGCTATCTTTGATCTTACCCCTGATCAGTTCCGATGTTACACCCGGCAACAGTCGAACCCCACACCCTGGAATTACTGACCCAGCTGATGCAGTTGCCTTCGCTGAATCGTTTTGCCTTGGCAGGCGGAACAAACCTGGCACTTCGCTACGGCCATCGACTATCAGTTGACCTCGATTTGTTTACCAATCAGTCTTTTTTGACGGATGAACTAAGCAAAGAGCTACTGAACCGGTTCCCCGAAGCGATTGTTACCGACGAGTCTAAAAACTCAATCAGCCTGTTTATCCGAACTATAAAAGTTGATTTGCTGGCTCATCAGTATCCGTTGCTTCAGCCCTATGAGTTCATTGGACAGATTCGCTTCTGGTCGGTTCAGGATGTTATTGCCATGAAACTGAATGCTGTAAGCGGACGGGGGGCAAAGAAAGACTTCTGGGATGTTGCCGAACTGCTCAACCATTTTAGCCTGACAGACTTGCTTTCCTGTTTTACGCGGAAGTATATCAATAGCGACCCCGGCTACGTCGTGCGTTCGCTGACCTACTTCGACGATGCTGAGGAGCAGGCCGATCCAATATCGCTAAACGGCATGACCTGGGCGGCCGTCAGGCAGTCGATCATTCAGGCTGTTCGGCAACTGGTGTAGGATCAACAGGTTGTAACGAAGCCGCAAATTTTCTCACCCTGGTGTAGTCATCTACCCACTGGATTCGCCTATTTTTAAGAACGCGAATCCAGTCAGATACCGGCATAATCCTGGTCCGTTTTATTAGAAAAGCAGACAGAATCCGGTCAGATAGTCAGTAACTTATGCAATTTTCTCATCTCCACTGCCACACCCAGTACTCGCTGCTCGACGGGCAGGCCGACATCAAAAAGCTGGTTAAGAAAGCCAAAGCCGACAACATGCCGGCAGTGGCCATCACCGACCACGGTAACATGTTCGGCGTGTTCGAGTTCGTGGCCGAATCGGCCAAGCAGGGTATCAAACCCATTGTGGGCTGTGAGTTCTACGTGGTCGAAGACCATACCGTCAAGCAGTTTACCAAGGAAAAGAAGGATATCCGGTACCACCAGCTGCTGCTGGCCAAAAACGCCACGGGCTATAAGAACCTGGCCAAGCTCTGTTCGCTGGGCTATATGGAAGGGCTCTACGGCAAGTACCCCCGCGTAACCAAGGCGCTGATCGATCAGTATAAGGAAGGGCTCATTGCCACGACCTGCTGCATCGGGGCCATTGTACCTAAAACGATCCTGAAAAAAGGGGAGGAGGCCGCCGAAATCGAGTTCAAGTGGTGGCTCGATCGGTTTGGTGAGGATTACTACGTGGAGCTGCAGCGCCACGAAATTCCCGACCAGATTAAAGCCAACGAGGTGCTGGTCAAGTTTGCCCGTAAACACAACGTCAAGATTATCGCGTCCAACGATTCGCACTACGTCGATCAGGACGACTGGGTAGCCCACGATATTCTGCTGTGTGTCAACACCGGCGAGAAGCAGAGCACGCCGTCGATGAAGGAGTTCAGCGACGACGAGGCTATGCCCAAAAACACGCGCTTTGCCTTTTTCTCCGATCAGTTCTACTTCAAGAGCACGCAGGAGATGACGACGCTGTTTCACGACCTGCCCGAAGCGATCGACAACACCAACGAGATCGTCAGCAAAGTCGAAACGCTGAAGCTGAAGCGCGATATTCTGCTGCCTAACTTCCCGATTCCAGGCGAGTTTCAGCTGCATACCGACGACGTCGCCAACCAGTGGGAGTTTCTGAAGCACCTGACCTTCGAGGGCGCCCGCAAACGCTACGGCGAAATCGAAAGCCATGTGCAGGAACGGCTCGACTTCGAGTTGTTCACGATCAAGACCATGGGTTTTGCCGGGTACTTCCTGATCGTGGCCGACTTTATCAAGGCCGGGCGCGACCTGGGCGTGATGGTGGGCCCCGGCCGGGGCAGTGCCGCCGGGAGTGCTGTGGCCTACTGCATCGGCATCACCAACATCGACCCCATCAAGTACGATCTGCTGTTCGAGCGGTTCCTGAACCCCGACCGGAAATCGATGCCCGATATCGATACCGACTTCGACGACGAAGGCCGGCAGAAGGTAATCGACTACGTGGTGCAGAAATACGGCAAGCAGCAGGTAGCGGCTATCGTTACCTACGGCACCATGGCGGCCAAATCGGCCATCAAAGATGTGAGCCGGGTGATGGACCTGCCGCTCTCCGATGCCAACGCCCTGGCGAAGCTCGTACCCGATAAGCCGACCTACAACATGACGCTCCGGCGGATCTTCGAAGATCCGATCGACGGGCCCGGAGGGCTTTCCAACGTCATTCAGCCCGAAGAAGTCGAAAACGTTCGGCGGATGCGGGCGCTCGAATCGGGCGATCAGAGCGTGGGCCGCACCATGAAGCTGATCGATACCGCCAAGGTGCAGAACGTGCTGCAGCAGGCGCGTCGGCTGGAGGGTACGGTGCGTAACACGGGCGTCCATGCCGCCGGGATCATTATCGCGCCCGACGATCTGTCGAATATCGTACCCGTCTCGACCTCGAAAGATACCAACCTCATCATCACTCAGTATGAGGGAAAGGTGATTGAGGATGCCGGGGTTATCAAGATGGATTTTCTGGGCCTCCGCAACCTGACCATCATTAAGGAGTGTCTGCGGCTCATCAAGCAGAACCACGGCGGTCTGATTATAAACGGCGTCGAAACCGACATCGACGACATTCCGCTCGACGATCCGAAGGCCTACGAACTGTTTCAGCGGGGCGAAACGAACGCTATTTTCCAGTTCGAATCCGACGGTATGAAGAAGTACATGAAGGACCTGAAGCCCGACCGCTTCGAGGACCTGATTGCCATGAACGCCCTGTACCGGCCCGGCCCGATTCAGTACATCCCGACGTTTATCAGGCGGAAACATGGCCTGGAAGAAGTCAAGTACGACCTGCCCGAAATGGAGGAGTACCTGGCCGATACCTACGGCATTACGGTGTATCAGGAGCAGCTGATGCTGCTGTCGCAGAAACTGGGCAAGTTCACCAAGGGCGACGCCGACGTACTGCGGAAGGCCATGGGTAAGAAGCAGAAAGACGTGCTCGACAAGATGAAGGGCAAGTTTATGGACGGCTGCGCGGCCAATGGGCTGAACCTGAAAATATGCGAGAAGGTCTGGACCGACTGGGAAGCCTTTGCGTCCTACGCGTTCAACAAGTCGCACTCGACCTGCTACGCCTTCGTTGCCTACCAGACCGCCTATCTCAAGACTTACTACAAGGCCGAGTACATGGCAGCTGTCCTGACGTCCTGTCTGGGCAACATCGAAAAAATCACGTTCTTCCTCGAAGAGTGTAAAAACCTGGGTATTCCGGTACTGGGCCCCGATGTAAACGAGTCGGAGCGGGTGTTCGGGGTAAACAAAAAGGGCGAAATACGCTTCGGGCTGGCTGGTATCAAAGGGGCCGGCGACGCGGCCGTAGAAGCCATCATTGAGGAGCGCTCAGCCGGTGGGGCCTTCAAGGATATCTTCGATTTCATTATCCGGGTAAACCTGCGGACGGTCAACAAGAAAACGCTTGAATCGCTGGCCTACGCGGGCGCTTTCGACGCACTCGATGAGTACCACCGGGCGCAGTATTTCGAGGTGCCACCCACCGAAAACAGCTCGTTTCTGGAGAAAATCATCCGTTACGGCAACAACTACCACGCCGAGAAAGCTGCGGCCCAGCAGTCGCTGTTTGGCGCCATGATGGGGGGCGAGCCCATGCTGTCGCGGCCCAAGCCGCCGGTAGTGCCCGAGTGGAATCAGATCGAGAAGCTTAAGTTTGAGAAAGACGTGGTTGGCTTCTACATCACCGGCCACCCGCTCGATGAGTTTAAACTGGAGCTCGACGGCTTCTGCAACTGTACGCTCGACAAACTGTATGAAACCCGAACGCCCGAAATCAAGGTGGCGGGTATCGTGTCGGCGCTGCAAACCAAGATTGCCAAAAACGGCAATCCGTTCTGCATTTTCAAGCTCGAAGACTACAGCACGTCGATCGAACTGGCTCTGTTTGGCGACGATTACGTGCGGATGGGACAGTACGTAGAGGTAGGCCGTTTTCTGCACATCACGGGCAAAACGCAGAACAAATGGAACTCCGACCAGCTGGAATTTAAAGCCTCAAACATCCGGCTGCTGACCGAAATGCGGGAGAAGTTCTGCAAGGAACTGCGCGTTTCGCTCACGCTCGATGCACTGAGTGCGCAGCTGGTCAGCCAGATCAACGAACTGGTAAATGCCCACCCCGGCACCTGTACGCTACAACTGCAGGTGGTCGACCCGGCCGAGCGGATCGAAGTAAGCATGCAGTCGCGCACGCTGAAAGTGCACCCGGCCAACGCGCTGCTGCGGGCGCTCGAAGCCATGGACGGCGTCAGCTGTAAGGTGGCGTAAAGGGCCACAACCTCATCAATAGCCCCGATTCGGTTGCCCCGGCGCCCGGCGCGGTATGGGGTGAATGGATCGGGGCGTTTCGTTGTTTCAGGAATAATGAATCGATCCCTGAAGGGCCTGCTGCCGGGCCTCCTGACCTTTATGCTGCTGGCCTGCTCGACGGGGCAGACCCCCGATACCAAACCGGCTCCGCTGCCGGTGCCGAAACCCGGTGAAGCCGTCGCTACCTTCGCGGGGGGCTGTTTCTGGGCTACCGAAGAAGCCTTCGACCGGCTGCAGGGTGTTCGCGAGGTGGTGTCGGGCTACGCGGGCAGTCAGTTTCCGAACCCGACCTACGCCGATGTCAGCACTGACCAGACCGACCACGCCGAATCGGTGCAGGTGTATTACGATCCCCGCCAGATAAGTTATTCGACCCTGCTGCAGGCGTTTTTTGCCATGCACGACCCCACCACCCTGAACCGGCAGGGCCCCGATGTGGGGACGCACTACCGGTCGGTGGCGTTTTACCGTACCGAGGCCGAACGCCGTCAGATCGACGCCAAAATCCGGCAGCTGACGCTGGACGAGCGGGTCAAAAAGCCCATCGTAACACAGGTGGTGCCGTTCACGATGTTTTATCCGGCCGAGGGCTATCACCAGAACTACGTGCAGGAACACCCCTGGCAGGTGTATATTCAGTCGGTGTCGATGCCCAAGATCCGGCACATGGAGCGCGTGATGCAGGGGCAGCTGAAAGCCGACCACTGACATAAAGGGTGGGCTGCGTCCGGCAGGGTGTAGGGATAGCAGACCCCCCAAACGCGGTTGGGCCCTACCGCCGTGCCCGGGTCAGGGGTTGGCAGCAGGGCCCACTGGATGACTATTGGGGGTGTTGGGGCAGCGTCGGCGACGGGGCTATTGGGGCCCCGTACAACCGCTCCGCCCCAAGTCCCGGGCGCTATTTCTTGGCAACCCTGTACAGGCGGCCCTGGTCGGTGATGGCGTAGAGCGCCCCGTCTTTACCCTGCGTTACATCGCGGAACCGCTGGAGTTCGTCGGGCAGGAGCCGCTCTTCGCCCACCACTTTACCGTTCTCGATCACCAGTCGGGCAATGTGCATGCTGCTGAGTCCGCCGATAAACAGGTTATTTTTCCACTCGGGCATCAGGTCGCCGGTGTAGAACGTCATACCGCTCGGCGACAGCACGGGGTCCCAGTAATACACGGGTTGCTCCATACCTTCTTTCTGCTGAATGCCTTCGCCTACTTTCGGGCCGGCATATTCGATGCCGTAGGTAATGGTTGGCCAGCCATAGTTCTTGCCTGCCTGAATATGATTCAGTTCGTCGCCCCCGCGCGGACCGAACTCCGCTTCCCACAGATCGCCCGTGCCGGGTTGCAAGGCCAGCCCCTGTACGTTCCGGTGGCCGTACGAATACAGTTCGGGCCGAACGCCGGTTTGCCCGGCGAAGGGATTGCCGGGAGCCGGCTGCCCATCTTTCGTAATGCGGATCACTTTGCCCAGGCCCGAATTGAGCGACTGAGCCTGCGGGCGGGTCACCAGGTCCGAACGTTCGCCAGTGCTGATAAACAGGTTGCCGTCCGGGGCAATCAGAATTCGGCCACCGTAGTGCAGCGTGCCTTTGTAGGCGGGGGTGGCCCGGTAAATAACGGTTGGGTTCTGAATCGTTTTCTCGTCGGCGGCCAGTTTACCTTTGGCCACGGCCGTCAGGTTGCCATCGGGGCGGGGTTCCGAAAAGACCCAGTACACCATCCGGTTGGTAGTAAAGTCAGGGTCGACCCGCACGCCCAGAAGACCACCCTGCCCGTTTGAATTTACCTTGGGCAGGCCCGTGATGGGGCTGCTTACGGCGCCGTCCATGCCTACGATCCGCATGGTTCCTTCCCGCTCGGTGATAAGCAGTCGTCCGTCGGGCAGGCTGGTGATACCCCAGGGGCTTTTCAAGTCTTCCGTCAGCACCTTGCCCTCATAAGGCATTGTCGTTTTAACCCCCGCTACCCGGGTCTGGCCCGGCATGGCGGGCTTGTAATTGCTGTTGGGTTTTTTGGTTTCGACGGGGGGCAGACCGCGCTGGTCGGCGGGGCCGCTGGCCGAAGCCGTAGTCTGACTGGTGGTGGTTTGCTGTGCGCAGACTGTCAGGGCCGGTGCCGATACGGCCAGCAGCAGTAGTAGTCGATGCATGGTACGTTGGGATATTGGTTGCATGATAAGTTGGTTAACCGGCCAGTGTGTGGCCGGGGGGCTCATTTCTACTAACGATGATACAGGGGGTTACTAATGGATAGACCGCAAAAGAATCCGTCGGGCTCATTCACGGGCAGTCTGTTTTGGCCAGCCGATAGCGGTAGGTGCCGCCGGGCTGTTTCAGCACCCACCGGCCGTTCTGCTCCACGCGCTCGCCCTCGCCCCACGAAATGGAGTCGCCCGACAGGGTGAGGTCAAGGTCGTAGCGTTGGGTCATGCCCTCGCCCGACCGCTGCCAGTCGGCCCGGATCTGGTTGCCGGTGCGGGTGCCACTGAAGGAGCCGTCGGCCCGATCTTTCTCCGCCGGTTGGATGTGGATGTCGCCCGTGGCGCGGTCGCCGGTCAGTACCAGCTGCAGCGTGGTTGTATCGCCGTTGAGGGTCTGGCGATAGCAGCTGGTTTCGGAAACGGGCGTGGTTTCGGCCGCACGGAGGGCCGAGTCGGCCGTGGCGGTGGCTTCCTGCTGCCGGCTGGGCGATGAGCAGCTGACCAGACCCAGCAACAGCAGCGCCGGAACGGGTAGTCGGAGGGGAACATGAATCATAGTACGGCCTGGTCGAAAGTGGGGCTAAGAAAAGGGTTAACAACCATCATTTGGTGAATCATACACCAAATCCGGTCATTCACTCACCAATGAACAACAAATGCAGGGGGGGCAGGGTTTGAGAGACGGGGGCAACGAATGTCCTCGACGATTCACCCATTAGCTGACCGATGTTTACGACTCAACCCGCTGCGGGCCGGCGTACCGCGCTTCTTCCTCTTCTGATTCTGGTGTTGTTTGGCTGCATGACAGCCTGTAAATCGACCACCGACAACACGCCGACGCTCTCGTCGATCAACGACCTGCTTGTAAACGGCAATGGCAGCGCCGGCAACAAATTTACCCTGCTCAACGCGGCCCTGAAGCGGACGGGGCTGGATGCAACGCTGGGGCAGCCCGGCACCTACACGCTCTTCGCCCCAACCGACGACGCGTTTAAAGCCTTTGGCTATGCCGATCTGAACAGCATCAACAATGCTCCCCTGCCGGTGCTGCAGTCGGTTCTGCAATACCACCTGGTTGGCAGCCGGCTCGAGGCCTCGGCCATCCCGACGGGTGTCAACAACGCACAGGCTACGGCCGGTGGCAGTACAGCCTATATCTCGCGCACCACTTCGACATCGGCCACGTCGACTACCGCTACCTCAACCACGGCAACGGTATTCTCGATCAACGGCGCCCGTATCCTGTCGTCGGGTACGCCGGCCAGCAACGGCATCGTGTACCCCATCGACCGGGTACTGCTGCCACCCCTGTTCGGCAATATCGTCAACACCATTCAGGGTATTCCTACGCTGCTGCCTACGGCTTCGTTCACGTTTCTCAACGCAGCCGTGGGTCGGGTAGGGGCCATCAGTTCGCTGACGGCCACGGGACCCATTACTCTTTTTGCGCCCACCGATGCGGCCTTTACCGCAGCCCGGCCCACCATTCGGACGGTGGCCGATATCAATGCCATGAACGTCGACACCCTGCGTAAAATCCTGACCTATCACTTGGTCAACGGCCGGATCTACACTCCGCTGGTGAGCGCCGGACAAAGCCTGACCACGGCCCAGGGCGGTGTGGTTACGGCAGGGGCCAGCACCACGGCCCTGACCGTGACCGGTAAAAGCAACGGCGGTACAGCCTCGACCATTACCGGCCCCGATATCACGGCGACCAACGGGGTTATCCATATCATCGACCGGTTGCTGCTGCCGTAGCAGCCCGATCGGTACGCACCTGACAAACGTCCTCTTCGGTTCGGAGAGGACGTTTTTTGTGTCGGCCGGATGCCGTTCGGGCGGAATCAAAACCGGGTGGTGGCTGTTAATTTATACCGGGTATACCCGCGACTGGTAGCGGCTTTTTGGGCCATTCTACCGACCTTTGACCCCTGATTCGTACACGCTTCCGAATGGCCAAACCAACCAAGAAACTCTTTTTGTTAGACGCGCTGGCTCTGATCTACCGCGCCCATTTTGCCTTCAGCAAATCGCCCCGCATTTCGTCGCGGGGGGTCAACACCTCGGCGGTGTTTGGCTTCATGAACGCCATGATCGAGGTGCTGTCGAAAGAAAAACCAACTCACATCGGCGTGGCCTTCGACTCGTCGAAGAAAACCTTCCGCCACGAGCAGTTTCCGATGTACAAGGCCACGCGGCAGTCGCAGCCCGAAGACATCAGCGTGGCTATGCCCTATATCAAGCAGATCATCGAAGCCATGCACATTCCGATTCTGATTCTGGATGGGTACGAAGCCGACGATATCATTGGGACGATTGCCAAAAAAGCCGCTCTGGCCGAGTTTGAGGTGTATATGATGACGCCCGATAAAGACTACGGGCAATTGGTTGAGGAGCATATCCATATCTACAAGCCGGCCTTTATGGGCAAGCCCGCCGAGAAACTGGGCGTAGCTGAGATTCTGGAGCGCTGGAACATCGAGCGCATCGAGCAGGTCACCGACATGCTGGGCCTCATGGGCGACTCGGTCGACAACATTCCGGGTATTCCGGGCATCGGCGAGAAAACGGCGCAGAAGCTTATTGCCGATTTCGGCTCGGTCGAAAACCTGATTGCCAGCGCCGATCAGCTCAAGGGCAAACTCAAGGAAAATGTCGTCAACTTCGCCCAGCAGGGCATGCTGTCGAAGCAGCTGGCTACGATTCACCTCGACGTGCCGGTACCGTTCGACGAAGACAAACTGCGGCATACCGAATACGACAAACCCCGGCTGGCAGCCCTGCTCGATGAGCTGGAGTTCCGGCAGATGAAAACCCGGCTGCTGGGCGGCTCGTACGATGAAAAACCGCTGCCCCCCGCGTTTCAGAGCCCCGCCGGCCAGATGAACCTCTTCGATGCGCCCGGCGTGGATTCGCCCGGCGTGGACTCGCCCGGTGGGGATACGCCGGCGTTTCTGCCGTTTCCGAACATGGGCGCGGTAACGCCATCGGGGGCCGATGATCTGCCATTCGACTTCGGATCGCCCGACAGCCCGGCCGCAACGCCCGCGCCGAAACCGAAACGAACGGCGGTTAAAACGCCCGTTGCGTCGGGGGCCGATGCCACGCCCACTGCCGTAACCGATACAACCACCACCGACGAGAATACGGTTCGTGAGCAGCCCGCTTACCTCGATGTGTATCCCGACTACGAGATCGACGAGGTGCAGCCCGAACGGCGCAAAACCATTCTGTCGACGGTGCACGACTACCGGCTGGTCGACACGCCTGAGCTGCGCGCCAGCCTGGTCTATTTTCTGAGCCAGCAGGAGCGCTTCTGCTTCGACTCTGAAACCACCGCCATCGACCCCGTCGAAGCCGATCTGGTAGGACTGTCGTTTGCCTATCAGCCGGGCGAGGCTTTCTACGTACCCGTGCCTGCCGACCGGGCCGAGGCTCAGGCCGTGGTCGATCAGTTCAAACCGGTATTTGCTAATCCGGCGATTGAAAAAATCGGGCAGAATCTGAAATACGATCTGCTGATGCTGAAGAAGTACGGCGTGGCGGTGCAGGGCAAGCTGTTCGACACCATGATTGCCCACTACCTGATTGAGCCCGAAATGCGGCACAACATGGATATGATGGCCATGACGTACCTGAACTACCAGCCTGTCGAGATCGAATCGCTGATTGGCAAGAAGGGGAAAGGGCAGCTGACCATGCGCGATGTCGATATACAGAAGGTAGTCGACTACGCGGCCGAAGATGCCGATATTACCTTGCAGCTACAGCAGGCCTTTGCGCCCCGGCTCGAAAAAGACAGCCTCCACAAACTGTTCGATCAGGTGGAGATGCCGCTGGTGCAGGTGCTGACGGACCTGGAGCTGGAAGGCGTCACCATCGATACGGCTGCCCTGGCCGAGCTGTCGGCTACGCTCGAAACCGACATGCGGCAGGTGCAGCAGGAGATTTACGCCATTGCCGGCGAAACGTTCAATATCGGCTCGCCCAAGCAGCTGGGTGAAATCCTGTTCGACAAGCTCAAGCTTGACAAGAACGCCAAAAAGACTAAAACCGGTCAGTATGCCACCGGCGAAGAGGTGCTGTCGAAGCTGGAAGGCGACAACGAGATCGTGCAGAAAATTCTGGACTACCGCGAACTCATCAAGCTCAAAAATACCTACGTCGACGCGCTGCCGCTGCTGATCAGCAAACGCACGGGCCGCATTCATACCTCGTTCAACCAGGCGGTGGCGGCCACGGGGCGACTCTCATCTACCAACCCCAACCTGCAGAACATCCCGATCCGGACGCCACGCGGGCAGGAAATCCGCAAAGCCTTTGTGCCGCGCGGGCCCGAATTCCTGATTATGTCGGCCGATTATTCGCAGATCGAACTGCGGATCATGGCGGCTTTCAGTGGCGATCAGACCATGCTCGAAGCCTTCAACAACGGTGTCGACATTCACACGCAGACCGCCAGCAAGGTGTTCCACGTCGGGCTCGACGAGGTGACGGGCGATATGCGCCGGAAAGCCAAAACCATCAACTTTGGCATCATTTACGGCATCTCCTCGTTTGGGCTGGCGCAGCGGCTCAAGATTCCGCGCAAAGAAGCCGGGCAGATCATCGAGGAATACTTTGCCGGTTTCCCGGCCGTGAAAGAGTACATCGATCAGTGCATCGAGAAAGCCCGGGGCTTTGGCTATGCCGAAACTATTCTGGGGCGCCGGCGCTACCTGCGCGACATCAACTCGCGCAACCAGACCGACCGGATGTTTGCCGAGCGCAACGCCGTGAACGCCCCCATCCAGGGATCGGCAGCCGATATGCTCAAGATCGCCATGATTCAGATTCACGATTTCATGCGGCAGGAAAACCTGAAGTCGAAAATGATTCTGACCGTACACGATGAACTGGTGTTCGACGCCCACCGCGACGAAATCGAACTACTGCGCGACCGGGTCGATCATATCATGAAAAACGCCATTCCGATGGGTGTGAAGATGGAAACCGGCATCGGTGTGGGCGAAAACTGGCTTGTGGCCCACTGATTGATTTCCGGCCAGGCCATCCTGTTATCAAAAAGCCCCGCTGGCCGCACAAACGTGCGGCCAGCGGGGTTTTTTAAGTGGGTTGTCTGAAAGGGCTATTTGCCGTCTTTCTTGGCGGGGCCGAGGTTTTTGGGCGCCTGCTTGCGCCCAACGGGCGTGTCCCACTGGGCATCGTGGCTACCGGGCCGTACTTTCCCCGATGCTTCTTTCTGAACATCGGCTTTGGTGCGGGCGGGCACCACCGACGGCGGAATGGGTTTGTTGTTCTGTTTCGTAACGGGATCGGTGGTGGCGTCGGTACCGGTGCCTTTGGGGGGCGCCTGGCCGGTAGCGGGTTTCATGGCCGCGCTCGATTTAGCGGCACCCGCTTTGGGGCTGGCGGCCTGGGCACAGGCGCTGCCGATGCCAATGGTCAGGCCGAGGGCCAGCGTCAAGAGTGTCTGTTTCATAGCTTCGTTGAGTTAGTGCCGGTTGGGGCACGGGGTATGAACCGGTGGTGGAGGGGCAAGGTTTTGGCCGAGTCCCGGAAAAGCTGTTTCGGCAGACCGAAAACCGACCGTTTACGAAATAAGCATGCACGCACACAGGGGCTTACAACTACCCCGGCCCGGGAAGGGTCATGCGGTACAGTGAGGTGTCTAACATACCGTATTCCTATGAAAAAAAGCTACTTATTGCTGATCTGGCTTCCGCTGCTGTGGCTGACCAGCGCCTGTACCGACCAGTGTACCGAAACCCGTACGTTCCGGCAGTACACTCCCGTAACGCTGACCACTACCCAGGTACGCCAGGGGGTTAGCGTGGCCAGCCCGCAATCGCTGATCCAGCCCGGCAAGATTTACACGAAAGACGGCTACCTGTTTATCAACGAACTCAAACAGGGCATCCACGTCATCGACAACCGCAACCCCTCGGCGCCCAAACCAGTTGCGTTCATCAGTATTCCCGGCAACGGAGATATCGCCATCCGCGATCAGTACCTCTACGCCGACAGCTATATGGATCTGGTTACGTTCGACATTGCCGACATGAGCGCGATTCGGGAGGTGGCCCGCGCCGAGAACGTGTTTACGCAGGGGCAGTTCGACGGGGGCTGGTGGTATTTCAATAACATCAACAATAACCAGGTTATTCAGGATCAGCGTGTCGACTACGTGACCCAGACCGTGGCTACCAACTGTGAAGCCACGCCGGCCATACCCCTGGTCTGGTGGGGCGCAGCTTCGTTTTTCAGCGCGGCCGCCAACGATCAGAAGTCGGGGAGCACGGGGGGCAGCAGCAGCAGCGGCACCGGCGGCTCCATGGCCCGCTTCGCGCTCTACGACAAATACCTGTACGCGGTGGGTCAGTCCGACATGAAATTGTTCGACGTGCGGCAGCCGGCCAAACCCGTCTATAGCAGCACCGTATCGATGGGGTGGGGTATCGAAACGATTTTTCCGTACCAGGATAAACTGTTTATCGGCTCCCAGACCGGCATGCTTATCTACGACAACAGCAACCCGGCCCAGCCCCGGCAGCTCTCGACCTTCAGCCACGCCCGGGTGTGCGACCCGGTGGTGGTGAACGGCAATACGGCCTACGTAACGCTGCGCTCGGGTAACCGGTGCGCCGGCTTTACCAATCAGCTCGATGTGGTCGATATTTCCAACCTGCTCAGCCCGCGGCTCATCAAAAGTTACCCCATGCGCAACCCCCACGGCCTGGGGGTCGACTTCCCCAATCTGTTTATCTGCGAAGGGGCCTACGGTTTGAAATCATTCAATGTCAGTGATCCGCTCCAGGTCGACCGCAACCTGCAGCAGTATATCGAAGACCTGCAGGCCTATGATGTGATTCCGCTCGGCACGGTGTCGGGGCAGAAAGTGCTGCTGCTGATCGGGCAGGATGGTTTCTACCAGTTCGACTATAGCAACCCCGCCCGGCTGCGGTTGCTGAGCAAAATTCCCGTTAATCGTAACCCCCTGACCTGATATGCGTTTCATTCGCACAATCGTTTGCCTGCTGGCACTGCTGGCAGGCGCAGCGTCGGTGGGCCGGGCGCAGTTCGAGGCCCCGCGGCCGACCCACCCGTTTGTCAATTACACCGAGGTGGGCGGCTTGTTTGGCCGGGTGGCCTACCCAACTGCCGTGGGCTCGCCAAACACCATTGTCGAGAATAAAGTTAGCCTGAGTCTGCTCACCTTCAACGGGGCACAGCTTACGCCCCGCCTGGCGGTGGGTGGCATCGTTGGCGTCGACTGGTATGCCCAGGCGTTGCTGCTGCCGGTGGGCGCGGGCTTGCGCTACGACCTTACCCGCCCCGGTCCGGTCGGCACCGATCAGAAAAGCACCCACGTGTTTGTACTGGCCGATGTGGGCTATGGCCTTACCTGGCTCGATAAGGCGTCGAGCGGCAACGAGCTGACCCGGGGTGGCCTGATGCTGAACCCGGGCGTGGGCCTGCGGTTTGGCAAACCCGGTAGGGGCGGGGTGGTGCTGTCGATGAGCTACAAGCGCCAGACCGTCGACGCCAGCCGCCCGCTGGGCTGGAACGACATCCGACGCGACGAACACCGGGTGTATAACCGGCTGGCGGTGCGGCTGGGGCTGAGTTTCTAGCCACGCGGGCCGTGCCGGTTGTACGGAATGGGAAAGAAATTAGAACATTCTCAGCGCCGGAAACGAAAAGGGGCGTTTTGTATTTCTCCAATAAGCAAGGCTTAAAACAGAAGGTCAGTGGCACCCAAATTGCACTGGCCTTCACTGGAGAACAAAACGCATGAAAAAAAATCTGCTGCCGCTGACGATGGGCGGTTTCGGGATCGGGATGACCGAGTTTGTGATGATGGGGATTCTGCCCGATCTGGCCCGGACGCTGCATATCTCGATTCCGGTGGCGGGCCACCTGATTTCGGCCTATGCCCTGGGCGTGGTGCTGGGCGCCCCGCTGCTGGTAGCCATAGCCGGCAACTACCCGCCCAAGAAAATTCTGCTGGGCCTGATGGCCCTGTTCACCGTCTTTAACCTGCTGTCGTCGTTTGCGCCGTCCTACGAGGTCATGCTCGTTACCCGACTGCTGTCGGGGTTGCCCCACGGCGCTTTCTTCGGCGTCGGGGCCGTGGTTGCCAGCCGACTGGCGGGCAAGGGCAAAGAAGCGCAGGCGATCTCGATGATGTTTGCCGGGCTCACCATTGCCAACATCGTGGGGGTGCCGCTGGGCACTTATATCGGGCACTACCTGAGCTGGCGGCTCACCTTTGTCATTATCGGGGTGGTAGGTCTGGCAACCATGCTGGGCATTTACCGGCTGCTGCCCGTTATGCCGGTCGTGGGCGAGTCGAATCTGCGCAAAGACCTCAAACTGTTCACGTTTGCGGAGCCCTGGCTTATTCTGGGAATCACGGCCATCGGCACCGGCGGGCTGTTTGCCTGGTTCAGTTACATCGCCCCGCTGCTGACCGAAGTGGCCCATTTCGAGCCGGGTCAGATCACCTGGATTCTGGTGCTGGCGGGTGTGGGCATGGCCGTCGGTAACCTGCTGTCGGGGTTGCTCGCCGACCGGATTTCGCCCGTTAAAGCCACCATGCTGTTTCTGGGGCTGATGGTACTGTGTCTGATCATTGTTTATTACGTGTCGCCGTTCAAGGGCCCACTGCTGGTAATGACGTTCATTACGGGCGCCATCTCGTTTTCGCTGGGGGCCCCCATTCAGATTCTGATGATCCGGGCGTCCAACGGCTCCGACATGCTGGCCTCGTCGGTAACGCAGGCGGGCTTCAACATCGGCAATGCCCTCGGGGCGTTTCTGGGGGGGCTGCCGATTGCGGCTGGTCTGGGCTACGCATCGCCCCAGTGGGTCGGGGCGGGGCTGGCGTTTGCCGGTCTGCTGCTGGCCGGGGTACTCTACGGGCGGCAGCACCACCGGCCCCGCCCGGTCGTCGACGTCGATACGCCGGCCGAGGTGGCGCTCTGACTGGCTGCCAGGCCAATATGACGAAACGGGCACCCACGGGCGCCCGTTTTTTTATGACCATCCCGGCTGCGGTACGGTCTGCCGTTGTTTGGGCCGATTATCCGGATTTTGTGGGTGTATGTGGGTAAAAGCCCGTAGGTTGCCGGTCATAAACCTAAACAGACCTCACCATGAATTTTCTGCTGATTCTGCTCCTGCTGCTGGCCGTGATTGCGTTCCTGGGCATTGTGGTTGTGCAACAGGGTACCGTGGCCGTGATTACCGTATTCGGCAAATACAGCCGGGTGCTGCGGCCGGGTTTGAACTTTAAAATTCCGTTTATCGAAGCCATCTACCGGCGCATCTCCATCCAGAACCGCTCGGTCGAACTGGCGTTCCAGGCCATCACCGCCGATCAGGCCAACGTCAACTTCAAGGCCATGCTCGTGTATTCGGTGCTGAATCAGGAAGACGAAACGATTAAAAACGTAGCCTTTAAATTTATCGACGAATCGTCGTTTATGCAGGCGCTGATCCGCACCATCGAAGGCTCGATCCGGAGTTTCGTGGCCACTAAGCGGCAGGCCGAAATTCTGGGGCTGCGGGGCGAAATTATCGAACACGTAAAAAGTCAGATCGACGGGCTGCTCGAAAGCTGGGGCTACCACCTCACCGATCTGCAGCTCAACGACATTGCCTTCGACGAAGTGATTATGCGGTCGATGGCGCAGGTGGTGGCTTCGTCGAACCTGAAGGCTGCGGCCGAAAATGAGGGCCAGGCGCTGCTGATTACGAAAACCAAAGCAGCCGAAGCCGAAGGGAACGCCATCAAGATTTCGGCCGAAGCCGAGAAAACGGCCTCACAACTGCGGGGGCAGGGCGTGGCTCTGTTCCGCGAAGAAGTGGCCAAGGGGATGGCCGAGTCGGCCAAGGTAATGACCGAGGCCAACCTCGATGCCTCACTTATCCTGTTCTCGATCTGGACCGAAGCCATCAAGCATTTTGCCGAAAACAGCAAGGGGAACGTGATTTTCCTCGACGGCTCGACCGAGGGCATGGACCGCACCATGAAGCAGCTGCTGGCCGTCGAAACCATGAACCGGGTCGAGCCCGACAGTGGTCTGATTCTGCCACCCACCGGGTCGGCAACGGCATCGGGCCGCTAGGCCGGCAAACAAAATCGGCCGCCGGGCGGGAATGTTGCCCGTTTCGTTTGTTCTCCCCTAAAGAACCGATACGACCGCATGACCAACCTGCTATTCCCTACCGATTTTTCGATGAATACAAGCGCCCCGCTGGCCTGGGCGCGGCTGTTTGCCTTTAAAACGGGTGCCACCATCACGCTGCTGCACGTGTACCAGCCCATGCTGCCCGACACCACCCTGCCCACGGCAACCGATCCGGGTCTGGGCATGACGGCATCGCTCGAGTTGGAGGATATCAGCCGGCGCCACCTGACCGATCTGGCCGATCAGTTACACCAGGAGGGGCTGTCGGTGCGGGCCGACTGGCGGATTGGCTCGGTCGAAGACGAGATTATTCAGGCGGCTCAGGACCATTCGGCCGATCTGATCGTGATGGGGCGCAGTGCGCTCAACACCTTTTTCGATCGGCTGGCTGGCAGCTCGGTGACCGACGTGGCCAGCGCGGCTACCTGCCCGGTGCTGGTAGTGCCCACGCCCGACGACGACGCGACTCAGGCCGTGCTGCCGGTGCAGGTGCACACCATTGGCTACGCCATGCAACCCAAAACAAACCTCAGCGACGTGTCGATTCAGACCGACTCGCTGGTTGAGGCTTTCGGGGCTACGCTGCAGGTACTGACCGAAGACCAGCTCGACCACCATACGGCTGATCTGCTCGTAATGGAACTTTACCCCCAGGGCGGCTTCCTCGACAAACTCATCCATCCTAACCGCACAGCCGCCCTGGTCGAGAAATCGACTGTGCCCGTGCTGGTGTATCATCAGCCGAAGTAAAGTTTACAGTATACAGTTTACAGTTTTCGGGTTTACCGTTTACCCGCTCTCTGGTCGAGCCTATCGGGTGTATGGAGCAAGTCATTCCCTGGCCACTGCCTATTCGGATACGGTCGCAAACGCCCCTGATTCCCGGCGAATCCAGTAAACCGTTAACGGTAAACTGTAAACCGTAAACCGTTTTTCCAGATCGTGTACCAGTAGCTGACGGCTACGGTTGCCAAAGGCCACGATGCGATCGACTGGGCGGGCTTTGCCGGCGAAGTCTCGGAAAACGCGGGCGTTGGCAAACGCAAAAAAGGGGGCCGGTGAAGCCCCCTCGATGCCGATGATCGTAAACAGCGGGACGCTCTCAGCGGAGCGTCCCGCTTTTAGTTGATGCCTTCCGGCGTTGGGGTGTCGGCGGGTGGGGGTGTGGCGTTGCCGGGGTTGAGGTGACTGCGACGACGTCCGTAGCTATAGTAGATCACCAGTCCGATGGCCAGCCAGACCACCAGCCGCAGCCACGTATCGCCCGGTAGCGACACCATCATAACCAGACAGGTGAGGATACCCAGAATGGGCACCACCGGTACCCAGGGCGTGCGGAAGGTGCGGGGAGCATCGGGCTGGGTTTTGCGCAGAATCAGAATACCCACGCATACCATCACAAAGGCGAGCAGCGTACCGATACTGGTCATCTCGCCCACCACCCGAATCGGGACAAAGCCCGCAAACAGGGCGATAAATACGCACAGCAGGATATTCGACTGCCAGGGCGTCTGGAAGCGGGGGTGAATTTTCGAGAACGCCGAGGGCAGCAGGCCGTCGCGGCTCATGGTGAAAAACACCCGCGACTGTCCCAGCAGATCGACCAGAATAACCGACGTGTAGCCAATCAGAATGGCGCCTATAATCAGCTGCCCCAGCCAGGGATAGGGTGTTTTGTCGATGGCAATGGCTACCGGGGCCGCGCTGTTTTTGAACTCGGTATAGTTGGCCATACCTGTCATCACGTAGCCAAAAAGCACAAACAGGATGGTGCAGACCACCAGCGAACCGATGATGCCAATGGGCATGTCGCGCTGCGGATTCCTGGACTCCTGCGCCATGGTGGCCACGATATCGAAGCCAATGAACACGAAGAATACCACGCCCGCTCCGCGCAACACACCGCTCCAGCCAAACTCGCCGAAGGTGCCCGTATTGGCCGGAATGTAAGGCTGGTAGTTGGCCGGGTCGATGTACTGCCAGCCAAGGGCAATAAACACCAGCACCACCAGCACTTTGAGGCTCACCACAATGGCGTTGAACAGGGCCGAGCCCGAGGTGCCCCGGATAATGATAGCCGTAATGGCCACCACGATCAGGACCGCCGGCAAATTCAGCAGGCCCGACACAACCGTGCCATCGGCTGCGGTGGCCGTTTCGAAGGGCGAGAGCATCAGCTGTGGCGGAATGTGCAGCCCATACTGGCTCAGAAACCGGTTCAGGTACTGCGACCAGCTGATGGCCACGGTAGCGGCTCCCACCGAGTATTCGAGTACCAGATCCCAGCCGATGATCCAGGCAAACAGCTCGCCCAGCGTGGCGTAGGCGTAGGTATAGGCGCTGCCCGATACGGGCACCATAGCGGCAAATTCGGCGTAGCACAGGGCGCTGAACGCACAGCCGACGGCGGCCACCACAAACGACAGCGTGACGGCTGGCCCGGCGTGGTTGGCAGCTGCCAGGCCGGTGAGGGAAAATAATCCGGCCCCGATAATAACCCCGATGCCAATGGCAACGAGGTTGAAGGCACCCAACGACCGCTTCAGGGTCGAGCTGCCGCTCTGGGCAGCTTCCTGCCGCAGCAGGGTTAACGACTTGATACGCATAGACAAACGAAAACAGAAGGACATGCCCAATGGCACGACCGCAGGTTTATAACCACCACGGGCGGTTCAGCGTTCAGCCAAACCCGGGCGGCCCGTGCAGCCAGTCCCGAAAAACATAATAAAGCCGCAATACCTGTCGAGCATCGAACAAGGCGCAGGGTCGTAAGTTGCATAGTAAAACACCCTCTGTTCCGATGAAAACGATCCTGCTCCCAACCGACTTCAGTGATTCGACCGCCCACGCCATCAACTGGGCGCAAGGGCTGGCCAGTGCCTACGATGCTACGCTGGTGCTGCTGCATGTGCAGACCTATACCGCTACCGGTGCCACCATGCCGCTGGCGGGCGAAGTAGGCCTTGGCCTCGACCCGGCCATGGGCGCACTGCTGCCCGGCCCCGACCTGCCCGATCTGGAGCCGGCCCTGCGCGGCCAGCTTTCGGCCCTGGCCGACGGATTTCGGCACGATGGGATCGACTGCCGCATTGAACTCCGGTGGGGAGCGGTCAAAGACGTGATTCTGGACGTAGCGGCCGATCACGAGGTCGATCTCATCATTACCGGCCGCAGCCACCTGGGTGGTTTCTTCGACCGGCTGCTGGGCACCACGGCTACGGGCGTTGCGCGGGGTGCCCACTGTCCCGTGCTGATCGTGCCGACGGGCGACCTCGACGAGCTCGCTGAAATCGATCAGGAGAGCCAGCTCCAGTCGATCGTATTTGCCACGCCCCTTGAATTCGATGAGGACGATACCTTCCGGCAGGTGGTCGAGCTGGCGCACCGATTCGAGGCCAGCCTGCGGATTCTGCACGTTGAAGCCGAAAATCAGCCAAACCTGGTCGACGATGCCGAGATGCTGGCGCAGCTACAGGCTGTCTACGGAGCCGAACCGCTGGCGCTCGATACGGTGCGGGCCAGCAGCGTATCGGGCGGGATCGGGCAGTATCTGGAAACGCACGCACCGAGCCTGCTGGTGCTGACCACCCGCGAGCGCGATTTTCTGTCGGGACTCCTCAATCCCAGTATCACCAGCCGGCTGGTAGGCCGCACCAACCTGCCGCTGCTGGTGTACCAGCGCAAAGGCGACGATTAGCCAGCCGGCTGCCCGGGCATCGGTGGAGCGGTCATTTGATACAGATCGATGCCCGGGGCCCAGTAATCGGGGGTGGTGAACTGCAGCCTGAACCCGAAGGGCTCGAAAAAACGCCAGGCTACCTGCGAGGTGCGGCACTCGATGGCCCGCAGGCCCGGTATGGCCGCGAGCCGGGCCATCACGCAAGTCATCAGCGCTGTGCCAACGCGTTGTCTGCGGGCAGCCCGATCGGTCAGAATCCAGACCACTACGCCCGTAACGCCGTCGTCCCGAACGGTATAGCCGCAGGCCCCCACAACGGTTCCCTCGTGTTCGGCCACCATGTAGGGCAGGGTGTGGGTACGCAGGAAGTGGCTGTAATCGGCACGTTCGCCGGGGCCGAACGCTGCGGGAACGTGCGTGTCGAAAATAGACAGGAGCGGCTCGAAATCGGCCGGGCGGTAGGAGCGAATCTGCACCATAAAACGTTCAGTGGAGCCCGTCAGCGGGATTGGCGTTTATAAACAGACTGTTTATATGGCTTAAGGTGACTAACCGGTAGGGTTTGGCATCAAATTGGAGAGGGACACAGCGAATGTCAGATCACAGTCTACAACCGCTATGCTAACCATCTTTATTGTTGATGATGACCCCTTTTGGACTGCCATGCTGGAGCAGCTACTGGACGACCTGGGTCATAAAACCATTCACACGTTCTCAAGCGGTCAGGACGGTATCGACCATCTGCATCTGAATCCGGATTTGATTTTTCTGGATTATCAGATGGAAGATATGGACGGCCTGACTGTGTTGCAACGGGTGAAGGCGCATAACGAAAACATCGGCGTCATTTTCTGCACCGCGCACGAAGACCTGCAGGTAGCGGTCGATGCGATCCGGTATGGCTCGTTCGATTACCTGCTGAAAGAAAATGCCACGCGCCGGGAGGTTGCCACCATCATCAGTAACGTCAGCGCGTAGCAGCCCGCGGTTCCGGCCCGGTTCCATACCGCACTAAAAAGTGCCAATGCCATTCACGTTCGCACATCCTGCGCTCGTCATCCCGCTTACTCGCTATACCCATCGGCTTTCGCTGACGGGCCTGGTGATGGGCAGTATGGCGCCCGACTTCGAGTTTATTATCCGCATGAAGGTGGCCGAGAATATCGGTCATACCTGGCCTGGATTCTGGCTGTTCGATATACCCGTGGCGGTGCTGCTGAGCCTTGTCTTTCATCGCTACGTGCGCAGCGCGCTGGTGCGGCACCTGCCCGGCTGGTACCGGGCCCGCTTCAACGCCCTGGCTCCGGTCGACTGGCTCACCTATGCCCGGCAGCACCCGCTGGCCGTGCTGGTATCGGTTGCGCTGGGGGTGCTGACGCATTTTTTCTGGGATGCCTTCACCCACTACGACGGCGCATTTGTGAAACAACTGCCTGGTCTGCAGGTCGATCAGTGTTTATTGGGCCAATGTTTGCCCGGGTTCCTGTGGATGCAGATCCTGAGCAGCGTGGTTGGCCTGGTTGTGGTGCAGTGGCTGATCGGGCAGTTGCCCGCCCGGCCAACACCAACACCGGCCACGGCCGTGGCTTACTGGCGGTCGCTGGTGCTGGTGGCGGGGCTGGTGCTGGCGGTTCGGGTGGTGGCTCAGCCTGCCTACAATACGGTCTGGAGCCTGTGCTTTGCCTGCATGGGCAGCGTGCTGTATGCCCTGCTGGTGGTGTCGGTCTGGCCCCGGAGCTGGCAGCCCGCTAGGCCGCCGGAACCCGGGCCGTAGCCACAAATTTGTCGAGGCCGGTTGTTTCGACCCAGGTTTCGACGGGCGAGCCTTTCTGGTAGAGAAAGACAAGTTTTTTGCCCGCCTTATCGAGGGTGTAATGGGCGTTGATGACTTCGTTGATGCCCGACAGGTCGGTTTCTGAAACGCCCTTGGCGTCGATATAAACCACGCCGTAGCCGTTTTCGATGCTTTGCGCCACCTCCTGCCGCAATTGTTGTACATCGGCGCCGGTCAGCGCCCCGGACAGGCTGATTCGGAAACAATCTGTTTTGTAGTCCAGAATCTGGAAAGATCCACTCGTAAGACTCATCGTTGACTGACAGTTTAGTTGTGTATTTACCGCTACGGCAATGACTAAGAACAGGATACTCATACTCTGTCTGCTGGCCGGTTTCGGGATGGTGCGCCGGGTTCAGGCGCAGGCGCTTGATGGGCAGCAGCGCGAAGCGCTTATCCAGCGGGCGGCCGCTTTTCGGAAGCAGGAGAACTATGGCATGGCCATACAGCAGCTCGATTCCATCCTGTCCAAAAATCCTGCCGATGCGGGCATTATTCTGTTTCGGGGCGATTTACAGTTGCAGAACCGCGAATTCAAGAAAGCCGTGGCCAGCTATCAGCAGCTCATCAAGCTCAACCACGAGCTGACCATTGCCCGCATCAACCTGTCGTACGCGCTGTTTATGGACCATCATCCGGCCAAAGCGCTGGTGTATGCGGCCGAGGCCTACGCCCGAAACTCATCGAACACCAACGCCACTGTCAATTACTTCAACGCCCTGCTCTGGAACAGCCGGACCACCGATGCCGCCCGCTTTCTGGCCACCGTCAGCAAAAACCTCAGCCCGGCGCAACGGCTCGTGCTGAACGCCCGACTTTATACCACCAGTGGCAATTATGCCAAAGGGCTGGCGAACTATGACAGTCTGGTGCGGGCATTCCCCGATAAAAACTACGTGCAGGAATACGCCGAAGTGCTGCTGGGTAAAAAAGAGATTGCCCGCTCGGAAACAATCATGAAAACCCACGATACGCTCTTTACAGCCAGCGAATACGGGGCGTTTGGGCAAAAGCTACGGGCAACCCGCATGCAGAACGCCGGGGCCGAATTTGTGCTGTTTAGCGATGTGGCCAAAAACACCCGGCTCGAGAGTTCGATCTGGTATCAGCAGGGCGAAGGGCGCCGGTTCCGGTTTCGGTACAGCGCCGGGGTGTCGACTATTACATCGGCCGAAAATACCCGCACCAGCGCCCAGTTTGGCCACATCACCGTCAACGAACGGTTCGGCCTGGCCTGGAGCGGTCAATCAGACGTGCACCTGCAGGTGATCAAGCCCGAAGGTAAAGACGCTTTCTCGGGTATAACCGGACGGCAGACGATTCAGTATCAGCCCAACGACCGCCGGATGATCGGGCTGGTGTATAATTCCGAAATCCTGAACTACACCGCCCGCCTGCTGGGCAGCAACGTCAGAAGTCATAACCTCGGCTACGTGACCCACATTCTGCTCTCGGGCCGGACGGGTATTTTTTCGCAGGGTAGCGCGGGTGTGCTGACCGACCAAAACCAGCGCTACCTGTTTTTCGGGTCGCTCTATCACCTGCTGCGTACCGAGCCGACGGTGAAGGTGGGGCTCAATTTTTCGGCCCTGCATTTCAGCAACCCGGCCATTACGGCTTATTTCTCGCCCGACCGGTATCTGAGCACCGAACTCTTTGCCGACTACAGCACGGCGCTGCCCCACCTGGCCCGGCATTACTTTCAGCTGCAGGCGGCCGGCGGAGCCCAGCAGATCGAACGGCTGGCCTGGGAGCCCGCCTTCCGGCTGCAGGCCGAGCTGGGGTACCGCTCCAATCACTTCGAAACGGGGCTGAAATACCAGACCAGCAACGTGGCTTCGTCGGCCGGCACCGGCTACAAATTCAACTGGTTTACGTACCGGCTGCTCTGGAAGTGGTAGGCCGCTAATGAACCAGCTCGCCGGTCTCGATCAGGGGCCGGATGTGCGACAGATACCACTGGGCCAGCTCGTTCATGGGTAAGCCACGGGCAGCCGCGTAGTTTTGATCTTCGATGCGCATCCGGCGCTCGGGGTCGGCCAGCAGTGAATTGACGGCGGCAACCAGACTTTCGGCGTTGTCGGTTTCGAAATAAGCCCCGCCGTAGCCTTCTTCATCGACCACCCGTTCCAGATCATCGATCCGGGGCAGAATACAGGCCCGGGCGTAACTGCCGGCCTGATGCAGAATACCTGAGCTGCCGGTGGTGGTGGTGTAGGGAAAAATGACAAACGTACTGTCGTGGAAAATGTGGGCCACCCGCTCTTCGGGCACGTAGCCCGTGAAGGTGATGTTGGGCATATCGGCATACTGCGCCCGAACGCGGTCGAGATAACCTTTCACGTTGGGGTTGTCGGTGCCGGCCACCGTGGCTCTGAACCGCAGCGTCGGGTGCTGCTTCTCCAGTATCCGGAGTGCGTCGAGCATCACTTCCACTTTTTTGTAGGTGCCGAATTTGCCGAAAGCCATTAGGTTGACTTCCGTGAGCGGATCGGGCAGGTGATGCCGTTCGGGCAGTTCGAAGTTGCCGTGGGGCAGCAGAATGATATTGCGGGCGTTGTACTTGTCTTTCAGAATATCGACGTACTGCGAGATGGTCACACCCACCAGATCGGCCTTCAGAATAAACGTGGTAAGCTGCTTGCCAATCCACCGGAACAGATCGCCTTTCCACTGGCTGTTGGCCATCCCGATGGTATCGAGCTTGACGGTTTCGACAATGTTGTGCAGGATAACGATCGATGGAATGCCGAGCTGTTTGCAGGCCCAGGGGGTCAGCAGCCCCAGAGCCGCCGGAATTTTACCCTCGCCGAAGGTCATAAACTGCAGGTTCAGGATCACCACATCGGGTTTGAGCTGCTGTAGCTGCTGCCGGATATGGATCAGGCTGAACCAGCTGTTGAACGTCCAGCACGGAATAAGGGTCAGACCATCCATGGCATACTGCCGGTAGCGACTGTTGTCGTCGAGGTGATTGGTCAGTACATAGATGGCGTCGATACCGGGTTTACCGACAAAACTTCGGATCAGGTGGTAGCCATACTCATTGAGTGTGACCTGGCTGGGTGGGTAGGGCGAAACAAACGCGATTTTCATAGGAATTTGGCTAGAGGAGGCTGGTGCCGGCGTGACGGAGCCAGACGGGGTTCAGCCGGCAACGGGTGCGGATTTTCGGTAAGATGCTGACGGCGAAGGCGGTTGTTCAGACGATGGTAGGCTGCTGCATATCCTGGCTCTGCTTGCTGCCTTCGGGGCCGCTGACGCCCACCAGCCAGCGACTCAGGTTGCCCAGAATCCGGCTGAGCCGGGGATGACTATTCTTGATGTCGAACACCGAATAACCCGATTTGGCGATGAACAAACCCGACGCGTGGTAATGCAGGTAAAGCCCAATGAGTTGTTTCGGAATCCGGATCGAGTGGCGCAGGGTCAGTCGGGAGTCGCCAACTTCGCTCCAGTGCATCAGCGGAAACTCCAGTACGCCCGTTTGCAGCGCCTTCTTCCCGAATTTGTTGCGCAGCCGCATGAAAATCTCCACGTCGAACAGCCAGGGCGTCATGAAGGGATCGCGAAACAAAAAGGGTACCAGGTGACGGTGGAAAATCTTGGCACCGCACTGGGTGTCCTGAAAGGAGACACCCAGAATCAACCGGATAATAAATCGAACCACGGCGCTAAGCAGCGAACGCTGATCATTGCGGTTGATATTGGCCCCCAGCCGCCTGATACGACTGCCGATGATCGAACCAAACTGCGGGTACAAATCGCGGTATTTGGCCATCTGCAGCCACTCCTCGGGGCGGGTGGCCAGATCGGCGTCCAGAAAACCGAGCAGATCGGTATTAAAGGAGTGTAGCACATACAGCATGCCCTGACGAACAGCCTCGGCTTTGCCTCCATTCTTTTTCATGGAATAAAGGCAGATGTTTCCGGGCGATTCGACCTGGATACCCCGCAGCACCGCCAGGGTTTTATCCTTGCTGCCGTCATTGACAAAGCACAGGAGCACGTCGGGATTTTTCCGGGCAAAATCGAGGAAATGGGCGAATGGGAAGCGATTTTCCTCATTGTAGCAGGGAACAATCATGGCATACCGGTGGCGGGGGGCGGTGGTTTCCAGGGCAGGCATGTCGACGTCTATGATAGGGAGAAGTTGATCCGGGGCCGTTGGTACCAACCGGAAATTTACTGATTGAATGATGGCTCAATTCTTGTGCCAATACTCCACAAAACCAGTAGCATGCTGGCACGGCAGATGCACTGGTTTACAGACTACCTGTGAGATGCGGACCTTCCTCGTCTTCTTAACCTGACCGGCCCTGAGGGCGCTACATTTACTGAAGTTATCGACTATGACTGACGCTGGAGTCTATTCTATTTTTATCGTCGAAGACGATCCGATGTATGGCGAGATTTTGGTGTATCACCTGAGTCATAATCCTGATTACCGGGTTACGCGTTTCGGCAACGGCCGCGACTGTCTCGACAAGCTGTATCTGCAACCCGACCTGATCATTCTCGACTTTTCGCTGCCCGACACGACCGGCGATAAACTCTACCAGCGCATTCGTGACAATAATCCGCTGTTGCCGGTGATTGTGGTCAGTTCCCAGGAAAACATTGCCGTTGCCGTTAACCTGCTCAAGGCAGGCGTGACTGATTACCTGGTTAAAGATGAAAACACGACCGAGCTGCTCTGGAACAGCATTATCCGGATCCGGGAAAATCAGCAGCTGAAAAAAGAGGTAGAAAACCTGCGCGAAGAGCTGGGGCAGCGCTTCTCCTTCGAAAAAACGCTTATCGGGCAGCATGAGTCGCTGCGTAAAGTGTTTGGCATGATGGAGAAGGCTACCAAAGTGCCCATCAACGTATCGATCTCCGGCGAAACCGGCACCGGTAAAGAAGTAGTGGCCAAAGCCATTCATTACAACAGCGATCGGCGCAAGAAAAACTTTGTGGCCATCAACATGGCCGCTATCCCCAAAGAGTTGATGGAGAGCGAGTTGTTTGGCCACGAGAAAGGCGCCTTTACAGGGGCTATGGCCCGCAAAGCCGGTAAGTTTGAGGAGGCAAACGGCGGTACCATCTTCCTCGATGAAGTAGCCGAAATCGACCTGAACATGCAGACCAAGCTGCTGCGGGTGTTGCAGGAGCGCGAAGTGGTACGGGTGGGCGGCAACGAAAAAATCAAACTCGATGTCCGCGTGATCGTGGCCACCCATAAGAATCTGGCCGAGGAGGTGCGGCAGAAAAACTTTCGCGAAGACCTTTATTTCCGGATTATCGGTCTGCCCATAACGTTGCCACCCCTGCGCGAGCGCGGCAACGATGTGCTTATTCTGGCGCGCTATTTTCTCGACGAATTTGCCCGCGAGAACAAGCTGGGCTCTCTGCTGCTCAGCAGCGATGCCCGCGAAAAACTGCTCCGCTACAGTTTCCCGGGCAACGTTCGGGAGCTTAAATCGGTGGTCGAACTGGCGGCCGTTATGTGTGAGAAACAGGAAGTCAGGGCCGACGATATTACGTTCAGCAACCTGAGCGACGACGGTATCAACACCGCCGAACACAAAACACTCCGGCAGCATACCTGCGATATCATTCGGTACTGGCTGCGCAAAACCAACGACGATGTAGGCGCCACCGCTCGCATTCTCGATATCGGTAAGAGTACCATTTACAAGATGATTCAGACGGGCGAGCTGGATTAGGATTCATTTCGATTCTCAAAAACGGACCTGTGTCTATTTTTGAGAATCGAAGTTGTTTTACAGGGTTTTAATTATCTGATAATGAAGTGTTTAGATTAGTGTTTGGCGTTGGTATGATTGTGTGGGGTCCGCTTGTTTAATCCGACTCATACTTTCGTACCCATACGCTCATGAATTCAGCTATTTCGCACTTTATCGACAACACCTGGTCTCCGCCCGCCGTGGGGCAAACGCTCGCGGCCGACGATGCGCAGCTGGTGCTCTGCTACGCAGCCAAGGCAATCCTGCAGCAACCCGACATATACGATCGGGTGCAGGCCCGCTACCCGAATGCTGCAATTGCTCTCTGCAGTACCGCTGGTGAGATTTATCAGGATATGGTTTTCGACGATACGCTGGTGGCCACGGCCATGGCTTTTTCGCATACCCGCCTGGCTACAGCATCGGTGAATATCAGTGCGTTTGAAACGAGTTATGACGCAGCCGAGCAACTGGCCCGTACACTGGCTGCCGACGACCTGGTGTATATCATGATTCTGTCGGATGGCAATCTGGTCAACGGCAGCGAACTGGTAAAAGGCTTCAAGGCGGGCGCCGGCAATGTGCTGGTTACCGGCGGGCTGGCGGGCGATGGGGCAAACTTCAAATCGACGCTGGTGGGTCTCAATGGTCCACCCGAAGAGGGCATGATCGTGGCCATCGGTTTTTATGGCAACCGACTGGTGGTTACCCACGGATCGAAAGGGGGCTGGGATGGCTTCGGCGTCGAAAAAACCATTACCCGATCCGACCGTAACGTACTCTATGAAATCGAAGGCGAAAACGCCCTCGAAATGTACAAGAAATACCTTGGACCCGATGCCGAGCATCTGCCCGGGTCGGCCCTGCTGTTTCCGCTGTCGGTTACCATTCCGGGTATCGACAGGCCCATTGTCCGGACTATTCTGTCAATTGATGAAGCTGCGCACAGCATGACCTTTGCCGGCGACGTGCCCGAAGGATCGACCGTGCGGTTTATGAAAGCCGATTTTGATAAATTGACGGCGGCAGCCGCTATGGCGGCCGGGCAAACCATCGGCAACCGCGAACAGAAGCCCGATCTGGCTATTTTGGTCAGCTGCGTGGGGCGTAAACTGATCTATGGCCCGCGAATTGATGCCGAAATAGAAGCGGTCTGCGATACACTTGGTAGTAACGTACCCATCGCTGGCTTTTACTCGTACGGTGAGATTTCTCCTTTCGGCGAAGGGGGTAGTTGTCACCTGCATAACCAGACTATGACGATTACGGCATTTTATGAGTTATAACAAGCTTCTATCCAAGCAGATCGCTCGTTACCTGCCCGAAGATATTCGGCAAAGTCCAGCAGTTGCCCGGTTCCTGACCATCGTCGATGAGTCGTACAAAGCCCTTGAGCGCGACCGCGACCTGGCCATCCGGGCCTTTACGATCAGCGAGGAAGAACATACGCAGCTTAACAAACGCCTGACGCATGAGATCGAGGTCAAAAAGATGTCGGTCGAAAAATTAAAGGAAGCCATTGCGACTATTTCGGGCATCGAATCGACAATAGACAGTGACGACCTGCTGGGCATTGCCCGGTTGCTGACCCAGCAGGTCAACGAGCGCAAAAGCGCCGAACAGGTATTTACCTCGCTTATCACCAACATGCAGAGTGGTGTGCTGCTCGAAAACGAACGGCGCCACATTGTGTACACCAATCAGGTTTTCTGCGACCTGTTTGGTATCCCCGTCGCTCCCGACCACCTGCAGGGCCTCGACTGTAGCAACACGGCCGAAGAAATCAAGGGTTTGTTCAGGCATCCCGACGTCTTTGTGAGCGACATTGCCCGCATACTGCGCGAGAAAAAGCTGGTGACGGGGGAGGTTATCGAAATGGCCAACGGCACCGTGCTGCAGCGCGATTACATCCCGATCTATATCGACGAAGGGTACCGGGGCCATTTGTGGAGTTATACCGATATCACCGAGCGCAAACGCAGTCAGGATGCCATTGAGCAAAGCGAACTGAAAAATCGCCTGATTATGAATGGTGCCCTCGACGCCATCATAACCATCGATCTGGCCGGTCATATTACCTTCTGGAACCCCCAGGCCGAAAAAGTATTTGGTTGGGAGGCTCAGGCCGTGCTCGGGCAGCCGCTCTCCGATATCATTATTCCGCCCGAACACCGCCGGCACCACGACGAGGGCATGAAACGCTACGTCGAAAACCGGCACGGGCCCGTACTGAACAAACAGATGGAGTTGCCAGCCATCAACCGGGCCGGCGACACCTTCCCGATCGAACTCTATATTATTCCGATCCGGCAGGGTGACGACGAATCGTTCTGCGCTTTTATTCGCGATATCTCGCAGCGTAAAAAAAACGAAGCGGAACTCGAACGGCTGTCGATGGTTGCCAGTGCCAACCAGAACGGAATCACGTTTGTCGGGCTCGACGGCAATGTGTTCTGGGTCAATGAAGGGTTTATGAAACTGACGGGCCACACCCGCGAAGAAATAATCGGGCGTACGCCGATCGAGATCTGCCGCGGTCCCTTTACCGACCGCAACAGTCTGCGTATAATGACCGATGCCTTTGGTCAGGGAAAGCCGTTCGATGTGGAAACGATCAATTACAAGAAAGACGGCAGCTGGTTCTGGGGCCGAACCCGGGCACAACCCGTTCGGGACGATCAGGGCAAGCTAACGTATTACTTTTCGATGACCGAAGATATCTCGGCCGACAAAGTGGTGCAGCGTACGCTCAAAGAATACGAAGAGCGCCTGCGCATGGCGCTTACCAACGTAGGCGACAACTATTGGGAGCATGACTTCCGAACGGGCAAAACCTATTTCTCCAATCCGGGCAACAGTCTGCTGGGTTTCAACACCCAGGAGTTCGCCAACGTGGCCAATCTGTGGTGGAGTCGGGTTTATCCGGGCGACGTAAAAATTCTGCAGGATAACGACCGTAACTATAAATCGGGGCTGATTAGTCACCATAATCAGGAGTACCGCATGATCCACAAGGATGGATCAATTCACTGGGTACTTGATCGGGGGGTGGTTACTGAGCGCGATAACGCAGGCAAGCCATTGAAAATCATCGGTACACACATCGACATCACGCGTCAGAAGGAGCTGGAACTCGAACTGACACTGGCCAAGGAAGCCGCCGAAGCGTCGACTAAGGCCAAAGAGCTGTTTCTGGCCAACATGAGCCACGAAATCCGGACGCCCATGAACGCGATCGTGGGTATGTCGAATCAGCTGGCCAAAACGGCGCTCGATCCGGAGCAGACCTTCTTCCTCAACACCATTCAGTCGGCCACGGAGAATCTGCTGATCATCATCAACGATATTCTCGATCTGTCGAAGATTGAGGCTGGTAAGCTCACGTTCGAAAAAATCGGCTTCGAACCCCGGCTTATGATCGGGCGCGCCATGCAGGTGATGATGCACAAGGCCGAAGAGAAAGGGCTTTCCTTTACCAACTCGTTCTGCGACGAACGGCTGTGGCCGGTGCTGATCGGCGACCCCTACCGGCTGAACCAGATTCTGCTCAACCTGATTTCCAACGCCATCAAGTTTACCGAAAAGGGCAGCGTCGACATTCAGTGCCGCATTGTGTCGCAGGATGAAAACCAGCAGACAATGGAAATCGCCGTGGCCGATACGGGTATTGGCATGGAAGAGTCGTTTACGAAAAACCTGTTCCAGAAATTTCGGCAGGAAGATGAGTCGGTAACGCGCAAATTCGGTGGTACGGGACTGGGTCTCAGTATCTGTAAGCAACTGGTCGAACTGATGGGGGGCAGCCTGCAGGTGCAGAGCCGCAAGGGCGTAGGTACTACGTTCTCGTTTATCATTTCCTTCCGCAAGGGAACGACCGAGAACTTGCCAAGCCGTCAGGAAGAAAACACCGACACCAGTCTGCTGCGGGGCAAACGCGTTCTGGTGGCCGACGACAACGAGATGAACCGGCTGGTGGCGTCGACCATTCTGCGGCACTACGAAGTGATTATCGAAGAAGCGCAGAACGGCCTGGAAGCCATCGAGAAGCTGAAAGAGCAGCCCGTCGATCTGGTGCTGATGGATGTGCAGATGCCGGTTATGGATGGGGTAGAGGCCACGCGTGAAATTCGTACGAGCATCGGCCCCGATCTGCCCATCATTGCCCTGACGGCTTTTGCCATCAAGGGCGATAGCGAGAAGTTCACCAGTTCGGGCATGAACGATTACCTGTCGAAACCCTTCGACGAAAATCAGCTGCTGGCGGTAGTGGCCAAATGGCTGCCCAAGACGAAGACCGACGCACCGGCCGACGATGCTGCACCCGCCGACAGCATGACGCCGGCAATCGGGTTGCCGGCGCCGGCTGTTGCCGAACCGACCCGGCCGGAACCGGTGGCAGTCGGAGACGCTCCCGCCGTGCTGCCGCCCCAACCCACCGCCGAACCCCTCTTCGACCTGACCAAGCTGGAGCAAATTGCCCGGGGCAACGCCGGCTTTATCAACAAAATGGTCGATCTGTTTATCGAACATGGACCCATGTCGGTGCAGGAGATCCGGTCGGCCTACGCCAATAACAACCTCGAGATGGTGCAGAAAATCGCCCATCGGCTCAAGCCGTCCGTAGACAGTCTGGGAATCAACCGGCTGAAAGACGAAATCCGCGAACTGGAAAAGCAGGCCGTAGCCTACCAGCAGTCGCCCCGGCTTGAGCAGCTCATCGACTACGTTGACGATATGGTCGGGCAGGTGGTCAGTGCGCTGAAAAAGCGCACCGCCTAGCGCTTCGCCACCAGATAGTCGGGCAGCGGAAGGGCCTCGTCGCCCGGGCGGGCAACCGGAGCCATCCGGTGGGTTTCGAGCGGAATCACGCCCGACCAGGTGGGCAGGTGTTCGTCGGCCGGATCGTCGCTGGGACCACCCGTGCGCAGTTTGGCCGATGCTTCGTTGAGCGAAAAGGCCAGCACCGTGGTTTTACGCAGTTCGCTCGTCGTAGTGGGGCGCAGATCGGTCCAGCGGCCCGGTATCAGATGATCGGTTATCAGGGCCAGCGCGTGGAGCTGCTCGGCCTCGTCGGTCACGGGCTCGGCGCTGGCAAACACAACCACCGACCGGTAGTTAACCGAGTGGTGGAAGGCCGATTTGGCCAGCACGAGCCCATCGACCAGCATCACCGAAATGCAGACAGGGCCACCCGCTGCGATCTGGCGGATGAAATGGCTCCCCACCGATCCGTGGATATACAGCTTGTTCTGGTGCCGGGCAAACGCGGTCGGGATAGCCATTGGCTGCCCGTCGGCCACGTAGCTTACGGTACAGAACAGGGCATCGTCGAGAATAGCATAGATAGTGGCCGGGTCATAGTCGGCACGTTTGGCCAGCCGGCTGGGCGTAGTGCGTGGTGTTTGCATCGATCAGTTGCGTTTGATACCCCAAACGTCGTGCTTTGCCGGACTAGTCAGATCGACCAGTTTTCAGAAAACCACTAGTCCGGTTATGGCCTTTCCCACCACCCTGCTCACCATCGACCGGGCGTCGGCTACCCCCGTCTTTCTCCAGTTAAGCGATCAGCTGGCCCGGCACATTCAGGCGGGTACGCTGGTGGCGGGGCAGCGCCTGCCCGGCAGCCGTCAGCTGGCCGCTCAGCTCGGGCTGCACCGGCAAACGGTGGTGGCGGCCTACGAAGAGGGACTGGCGCAGGGGTGGCTCATGAGCCGGGCAGGCAGTGGTACCTTTGTGGCCGGGCCCATTGACCGGCATCGGCCGCAGGGGTTGGGCCCGATGCTGCCAGGGTCGGATCCCGCCCGGCAGCCCGGTTATGCCCTCACCACCCGGCCCCACCTGACCCGACCCGTGCTGAGCAGTCCGGGCGGACTACGTCTCGACGATGGTTTTCCGGATGTGAGGCTGGCGCCGGTCGATGCGCTGAGCCGGGCCTACCGCAGTTACTTTCGGTGGGGCAATCCGCAGCATCACTTTGGCTACGGCGATACCAAAGGGCATCCGCTGCTGCGCGAGCAACTGGCCCGGCATCTCAACGAAACGCGGGGCCTGCGCGCTACCGCCGAACAGGTGCTGATTACCCGGGGCAGCATTATGGGTATGCATCTGAGTTGTCAGGTGCTGCTGCGTCCCGGCGATGTGGTGGTAGTGGGCGATACGCACTGGGCCGGCGCCACCATGAATGCCCGCCAGGCCGGTGCCACGGTTGTGTCGATTCCTGTCGATCAGCACGGCCTCGATGTAGCTGCGCTGGCGGAGTACTGCGCGCATAGCCCCGTTCGGCTCGTGTGCGTAACCCCCCACCATCATTACCCGACCACCGTAACGCTGCGGCCCGATCGCCGGCTGCAACTCCTGCAACTGGCCGAGCAGTACGGCTTTGCCATTCTGGAAGACGATTACGACTACGATTTTCATTACCTGAGTCGCCCCATTCTGCCCCTGGCCAGTGCCGACCGGGCCGGCATGGTTGTCTACGTCGGATCGCTGACCAAGTCGATTGCACCCGCCTTTCGGATCGGGTATGTGGTGGGCCCTGCCGACCTGATTGACGAACTGGCCCGGCTTCGGCGCATCATCGACCGGCAGGGCGACCCGATGCTGGAGTTTGCCGTGGCGCAGCTGCTCAAATCCGGCGATCTGGCCCGCCATTTTCGCAAGGCCCTGCGCACCTATGCTGCCCGGCGCGATCAGTTCTGTACACTGCTCGGCGCGGCCCTGCCGTCGGTCGTCGAGTTTCAGAAACCAGCCGGTGGGCTGGCGGTCTGGGCCATGTTCGATCCGGCCCTCGATATGGAAGCTCTGGCCGAACGGGCCGGGCGGGCGGGCCTTTTCATGGCGTCGGGCATCGGGCACAACCCACCGGGGCAACGGCTCAACGGCACCCGGCTGGGGTTTGCCTCGAGCAATGAAGCCGAACTGGAGCAGGCTGTGGCGATCCTGCGCCGAAGTGTGGGTTAGCCAGCCAGGATCAGGGCCGTAACGCGCTCGGGCTCTTCGTGCTGAACCCAGTGTGTAGCCGTTTCGAGCCATACCAGCCGACCCTGTTCGCAGTAGTCGATGCTGGGCTGGGCCATATCGCGCAGCAAAAAGGCATCGCGGGCGCCCCAGATCAGCAGGGTAGGCACCCGAATCCGGCCACTGGCAGGGCGGGTGGGTGGCCGCTGGACGGCCGCCCGGTACCAGCCAATCATGCTCCGGAGCGAACCCGACCAGGCTTGCTGGTAAGCGGTCAGATCCGTTCGGGCAAAGGTGCCCGGCCGACTGCTCCAGCGCAATAGTTGCACCAGGGGCCGGCACCGCCCCCGTTCCAGCAACCACTCGGGAAGCCGGGGCAGCTGAAAGAACGCGATGTACCAGCTCCGCAGCATCTGGGCGGGGCGGGTGCTGGCAAATCGCCCGAATACGTAGGGGTGAGGTACGTTGAGCACAACCAGCCGCTCGATACGATCGGGCCGAGTGAGGGCCAGCCACCACGCCACGGCCGCTCCCCAGTCGTGACCGACTACCACCGCCCGTTGCCGGCCGGCTGCCTCGAGGAGACCCAGCACATCGGCTGCGAGTTGATCTATGCGGTACGGTTCGATACCGGCGGGTTTGTCGCTCCGGTTATACCCCCGCCCATCAGGTACCCAGACCCGGTAGCCCGCGTCGGCCAGCGGCCCGATCTGCCGGTGCCAGCCGTACCAGAAATCCGGAAAGCCGTGGAGCAGTACCAGTAGCGGACCATCCGTCGGGCCAGCCTGAACCACGTGCAGGCGCACCGAGCCGAGCATGGGGTCGTTTACATAAACGTCGTGGTGTTCGAGGGGGTAAGCCATAGGTGTTGTGATCCGATTAGGCGGTGGGTGTGGATCAGTGCCGGGCCGCTTCCCAGCCCAGCAGCGCCTGCTTGCGGACGACGCCCCAGCGGTAGCCGCCAACGAGGCCCGTTTTGCGAATAACCCGGTGACAGGGAATCAGGTAGCCGACCGGATTGTGGCCCAGCGCCGTACCTACGGCCCGCACGGCTCCGGGTTGGCCGATGGCCGTGGCAAGCTGATCGTAACTGGCCAGCCGGCCTTCCGGAATGCGAAGCAGGGCTTCCCACACGGCCAGCTGAAACGCCGATCCGCGCAGCAGTACCGACAGGGGCTGACGAACACCGTCGACCAGTCGATCGACCGGAAAAATCTGGTCGGCAATCGGCTGCCCGGCTGCCGGATCGTGCCGAAGCGTGGCGTTGGGCCAGGCCCGCTGTACGATAACCGGATCGGGGTCGTCATCGGGCATTCGGAAATGCAGCAGGGCCACACTCCCCCCGATCAGGCCCAGCAGGTAGGGGCCGAACGGACTGTCGTATGTGCCATACTGCAGCACCATGCCCGCGCCGGCCTGCCGGTACTGGCCGGGTGTCATGCCCTCCATCCGGACGAACAGATCGTGCAGCCGCCCCGTACCCGACAGACCGGCATCGTAGGCGACATCGGCCAGCGGGGCGCCCGTCCGTAGCTGCTGCCGGGCGTAGTCGAGGGTAAGGTACTGACTGAATTTTTTGGGACTGATACCAGCCCACTCGGTGAATAAACGCTGAAAATGAAATTCGCTCAGATTGGCCTGCCGGGCCACCTGAGCCAGCGTCGGCCGCTCCCGGTACGTGGTGGCCAGGTAGTCGATGGCCTGAGCCATCTGCTGGTAGGTATGCGCGCTGCTTGTCATGCTTGTACGGGTTGAAATCGGCACAAAGTTCGATCGACAGGGCTGGTCGTGAAACCCGATTCTTGCGAAGATAGGACCCCGGCAACCAAACAAAAGCGCCGAACCCACGGGTCCGGCGCTTTGTATAGAGTAGCCCGCTGCGGCTGGCTCAGGCAAAATGAGACATGGCGTTCTGCATGGCGGCCATGTTCAGGCCGAGCCCCTGCGCAACGCCCATGCCGAGCGATACATCGGCGCGGAACCAGTGGCACAGCTGGCGGTAGATGATATCTTCACGCCTGGGCCCTTCGATCCCGTTCATCGAATGCACGATGTTTTTGACCAGGTTACGCTTCTGCTCGGGACTCATCAGCCGGAACAGGTTTCCCGGCTGGGTGTAGTGATCGTTTTCGCCTTCCGCATTCCGGTCGAACCAGCCCGCCAGCGAGTCTTCCAATTCCCAGCCCGGCTGGGCATAGGCCGGATCGGGCCGGATGTTATCGAAGCTGTTGGGGAAGTAGTTGGGGTTGCGCCCGCCGTTGCCATCGACCCGCATTTGCCCGTCGCGCTGGTAGTTACTGACCGCAAAAGGACAGCGGTTGACGGGAATCTGCTCATAGTTGGCGCCCAGCCGGTAGCGCTGCGCATCGGGATACGACAGCAGCCGGCCCTGCAGCATCTTGTCGGGCGAATAGCTGATGCCATCGACAATGTGCGCCGGCGCGAAAGCCGCCTGCTCCACATCCTGAAAATAGTTGTCGGGGTTGCGGTTCAACTCAATCACCCCTACGTCGATCAGGGGGAAGTCGGCATGGGGCCATACCTTGGTCAGATCGAAGGGATTCCATTTGTAGGTTTTGGCCTGTTCGTCGGTCATCACCTGAATCTTCATGGCCCACTGCGGGAAGTCGCCCTTGTCGATTGCTTTCAGCAGATCGGCCTGCGCGTAGTCGGGGTTATGACCGCGCATGGCGCCCGCTTCTTCGTCGGTGAAGTTTTTGATGCCCTGCAGGGTCTTGAAGTGGAATTTCACCCAGACCCGCTCGTTGTTGGCATTGATCATCGAAAACGTATGCGACCCGTAACCGTTCATGTGCCGGTAGCCATCGGGCGTACCCCGGTCCGACATCAGAATCATAACCTGGTGCAGCGACTCCGGATTAAGGCACCAGTAGTCCCACTGCATCGTGGCCGACTTCATGTTGGTGTAGGGGTCGCGTTTCTGGGTATGAATAAAGTCGCTGAATTTCTTGGGGTCTTTCACAAAGAACACGGGGGTGTTGTTGCCCACCAGATCCCAGTTGCCGTCTTCGGTATAGAATTTCAGGGCAAAGCCGCGGGGGTCGCGTTCGGTATCGGCCGAGCCTTTCTCGCCCCCCACGGTTGAGAAGCGCAGAAAAAGCGGGGTTTGCTTGCCTACCTCGCTGAACAGTTTGGCACGGGTGTACTGAGTGATGTCGTTGGTTACCGTCAGCGTACCGAAAGCCCCCGATCCTTTGGCGTGAACAACCCGTTCCGGAATCCGCTCCCGGTTGAAGTGGGCCATCTTCTCATGCAGAATATAATCCTGCAGCAGCAGCGGACCGCGGGGGCCAACCGACTGCGAGTTTTCGTTCTCGAAGTACGGGGCTCCGGAGGCCGTCGTTAATTTCTGGGGTTGATTTTCCATATAGGTACTGAATTCAGAGCTGAGTGATGATGCTGTAGGGGCACGGTTTTGCCTGTCGGCCAGTTTGCAAGATTACCGGAAAATGGCTTATAGATCAAATTGATTTAATCGATAAGGCTATAGTTATTGGTGATGAGTCGGCTGGTGCTTGTCACCAGTGATTGGCCATGGAATGCGTTAGGGCGTTCGCCAACCGCTGTCCGGTAAAACCTTTATCTGCTGCCGTGGTTAATACAGTAGTCATTTACGGGAAACCAATTAATCATGGATAAACTACAGAAGTTTGAGCTGATGAACAAGATTGTTCGTGAGCTTGAAGATTTGCAAAACAGCCAGACCGCACTGATCGAGAAAATCGGCAAAATTGAGGTCGATAACATGAACGGTCTGAACGATTCGTTTCTGGAGAAAAACCTGGGCGAGATGCACGGCAAAGTAGCCGAAAACGTCGATGCCGTTACGAACATTTTCACCCACTTCGAACAGCAGCGCGACGAGTATGCCGAGAAGAACCGGTCTGCCATTGAAGCGCTGGAAGCACAGGCTGCTATCGAAGCCGCTGCCGCGGGTAACAACGAATAAACGTCAGTGCCACGAAACGGGCGCTGAACAGGCCGCCGACCCACGGGTCGGCGGCTTTTTTTATGGAATAAACCGGGCCGGCTGGCTGCTAGTGTCGGGTGCCATAGAGCAGGCGGCTGGCCCGGATGGGGCCATCGGCAGCCTGTAACAGTTTGGCTTTCAGGCGGGCGTTGTATTCGGGCCGGTCGGCCAGGAATTTCCGCACCAGCGCAACCACCTCGGGGGTCTGATATGTCGAGAGTGTTGCCCGCAGCCAGGACTCAGGAAAGAAAATGTCGCCGGTCTGCTGGATGGTTTCGAGCAGATCGAGACTTTTAGGCAGGTAGCGCACCGACGTTTCAGCGCGGAGAGGATGGTGCAGATAGCCCAGCGCAGCTGTCACCCAGGCTTCGTGTTCGCGGTTAGCCTCGGTGGCCAGCGAAGCAAAAAAAGCGTCGCGGTCGGCCACGTTGCCCGAGAGCGCTGGCATCATAAACTGCAGGCGTTGCCGGCGATCGGTATTTTTGATGCGGGCGAGCTGCCGGTTCAGCAGGCTATCGGCCGGATAGTCGCGTACGGCCAGGGCCAGCGCCAGCGCTGTGTAGTCGTCTTCGGTAAGGGTAACGCCCGGGGGCGGCTGCTGGGTGTTCCAGATGGTATAGAGCCGTTGCTGAGCCTCGGCGCTGTAGGCGACGGACTGGTACAGCCGAAACAGCACTTTTCGGCTGCCGGGTGTTTTGGCCTGTTCCATGGCCTGCCAGGCCGTCTGGGCCAGGGCCGACGCCAGGGCGGGCCGGGTATCGGGCCGGGTCAGATTCCAGACAATGTCCGACAGTTGCCCGCTCAGCAGCCGCAGATTCAATTCGTCGGGTTCGGTGAGCAGCAGGGGCTGCAGCGCACCGGCCAGCCGTGTGGGGCGCACGCCCGCATCGGCCAGCATCGTTTCGTACAGGTTGATGTAGGCAGCCGCCCGCATAACCGGGCTGGACAGGCGCTGGAGGGCCGTCAGCATGGGCGGATCGATGGCAAAGCGGCCGTAGCCCTGTCCGTCGGCATTGAGCACCACACCCTGCGGCAGGGGCTTGCCCGCAGCTTCGGGCACCGTGGTGCTGGCCCCCGTCAGGCTGACCGGCAGGGTCTCGACCCGGTCGGCATAGACCAGCGCCACCGTGAAGGTCTGAGGCCATACCCGGTCGGAACCATCCTCGCCCCGCTGCGCTACCGTGAGCTGCCCGATCCGGCCTTGCCGGGGGGTAAGCTGAAACTGGACAACGGGGCGCCCCGTCTGCTCGACCCACACCCGGTTCCAGGCCAGCAGATCGGTTGGCGTGCGGGCGTCGAGCAGCGTAATCAGATCGGCCCAGGTGGCATTACCGAACGCATAGGTGCGGATGTAATCGCGCAGGCCGTCGCGCAGGTTGTCGGGGCCCATCAGCGTTTCGAGCTGGCGCATCATAATGGGTGCTTTGTGGTAGATGATGCCGCCGTAGAGCGAGCCGGCCTCCTGCAAATTGGCCAGCGGCTGGCCAATGGGGTTAGCGCCTTCGGTGCGGTCGACAGCGTAGGCGGCCGGTACGTGATCGATCACAAACTTCAGGTCGTTGTTGACTTCGGGCATAACCCGGGCCGTAATCTTATCGGCCATGAAGTTGGCAAACACTTCTTTCAGCCACACATCGTTGAACCACCGCATCGTGACCAGGTCGCCAAACCACATGTGGGCTGTTTCGTGGGCAATGACCGAGGCCCGGGCCAGCACCTGATCGCGGGTGGCCCCGTTGTCGAGAAACAGGGCCGATGCTTTATAATCGATGGCGCCTACGTGTTCCATGCCGCCGTACTGAAAATCGGGAATGGCCGCCACGTCGAATTTGGCGAAGGGGTAGGGGCGCTGGGTGTACTCCTCCATAAACCGGAGCGATCGGGCGTGGAGCGAAAACACCGAGTCGAGGCTGAGCCGCAGTTTTACGGGATCCGTTTCGCGGTGCAGCAGCGTCATAGCCCGGCCACCCGCCGTTTGCCGAACCGCCGTGAACCGACCCGCTACAAACGAAAACAGGTAGGTCGGGATGCGTTCAGACGCGGCAAAGCGGAGCGTTTTGCGCTCATCGGCCCGGGTTGAGTCGAGCAGAGGGGCATTGCCCAGGGCCTGCCAGTCGGCCGGCAGGCTCAGCGTGAGTTGCACCGACGCTTTCAGGTCGGGCTGATCGAAGCAGGGAAACACGGTGCGGGCGCGGTCGGGCACCAGCAGTGTGTAGAGGTAGTCGTCGTTGCGGTTGAGCGACAGGTCGCCGGCCGTAAACCGGATGTCGATCTGGTTGCGTCCGGCCCGGAGCAGGTCGGGCGCAATGTGCAGGTGTTCGTTGCGGAATACGATCGGGCTTGTTTTCCCGTTGACCGTCACCGACTGCAGATGGTCGGGCTGCTCCTTGAAATCGAGCAGCAATGGTAACCGCGACTGGGTCCAGACAAACTGCAGCTGTTCGGTAGCCGCAATGGGCTGTTGCTTCGTATCCGGGATGGCAAACGAGAGCGCATAGGTCAGCTCGCTGACCTGCTGCCGGCGCTGCTGCGCCAGTCGTTCGGGTACGCCCGGCTGGTCCAGGTCGGCCGGCGTAGTGCGTCCGGCGCCGGTTGGGGGGGCGGAGGGCGTTGTCAGGCGCGAACAACTGCCCAGCAGCAACAACAGGCTAAACAGGTGACCGAAACGAATCAGCATGGGGGCGGCAGGGTGAGGGTGCAGTCGGCAAGATACACACCACCGGGCGTAACAGGAGGGCCGGCGCTGCCCTTATAGCCGATTTCGTCCGGCCGGGCAACAATTGATAAACCCCGCTGCCCAAACGCTGGCTTTTACCGACTGGAATAGGTATCTTTCGTACGAAGGCAGTCGGCTGATAGTCAGCCGGCTGCCTGCCCCGCCCGCCGTCCTGCGCTGAAGTCGTTTCTTCCGCCGATTCTCGTTTCGTATCCGATGAATTACTACGTACTGCTGTTGTTGCTGGGCGGGTCGCTGCTGGCCCGTGCCGGGTCGATTCTGATTCCGATGGACGAGCGGCAAACCAACCACCTCAAGGCCTACGGTATTGCCTATGGTGTGCTCAAAGCCGATCAGGATGTCGACTGGCTGCTCAACTACCGGGGCGGCAGCTTTCTGGTGAAACAGACAGCTGCTGTCGAAACCGAATGCCGGGTGCGGGGCGTATCGTTCGAGCCGCTCTCCGACAGCCGGGCAGCCGCGCTGCGCCAGCAACTTGCCGACCCGGATCTGAATATGAACGTGGTAACGCTGCAGAAGGCGGCCAAGATCATTGTTTATTCGCCCATCAAGGTCAGCCCGTCGGAGTTCGAGAATACCGATGCCGTGCTGCTAGTACTGACCTATGCCGAGATACCGTATGAGGTTGTGTACGACGAAGAAATACTGAAGGGCGACCTGCCCAAATACGACTGGCTGCACCTGCACCACGAAGACTTTACGGGGCAGTTTGGCCGCAACCTGCACCGCCAGACCCTGGCCGATATCCGGGCGCAGGAAGACATTGCCCGCAAATACGGGTTTGCCAAAGTGTCGCAGATGAAACTGGCCGTGGCCAAGGCCATCAAGGGGTTCTGCGCGGGCGGTGGCTATCTGTTTGCCATGTGCTCGGGCGCCGAAACGCTCGACATCGCCCTGGCTGCCGAGGGAGTCGATATTGTGGGTAGTGCCTACGACGGCGATGGAGTCGACGCGGGAGCGCAGCAGAAACTCGATTTTGGCAAGTGCCTGGCCTTCGAGAACTTTACCCTCGATGGCGACAATGGCTACCGGGGTTTTTCCTCCTTTTCCGATATCAACTCGGCTGGTCTGCGGGGTTACGACAGCCCCGGGGGCTTTTTCGAGCTGTTCAATTTTTCGGCCAAGTGGGATGTTATTCCGGCCATGCTGACGCAGAACCACGAGTCGATCATCAAGGAGTTTTTCGGGCAGACGACTGCTTTCCGCAAAACGGCCGTCAAGCCCAGTACGCTCGTGATGGGCGAAAGCAAAAGCTCCGACCGCTACATCTATGGGGAAGTGGGAAAAGGGCAGTGGACATTCTACGGCGGGCACGATCCCGAGGGGATCCGGGGGGGCGGTGGTTTCCGAACCCCAACCGATCTGAACCTGCACCCGCACTCGCCGGGCTATCGGCTTATCCTCAATAATGTACTCTTCCCGTCGGCCCGCAAAAAAAAGCGTAAGACGTAGTCAGGCTGCTCAGGCATGCTCCGAAAGCCGGCGTCTTTACCAGCCACTTTATGAACGGGCAGATAGTGGTGACGTCTATCCGGTAGACGCCCGATTCTCAAATCTGGGAACGAGGTGACCGACAAAAAAAAGTGATGGGCCGGCGTAAAAAAAACGGGTGAGTAACCAAGAAACAGTTACTGTCTGGTTACAAAAGTCGCGCCATTACCAGGTCCATATCGTAAATCCTGCTGAGCAGATAACTTACCTCCACGTATAGCCTTACCGTTTGGTAAATTTGTTCTATAACATCGTCGTGGCGAGCCGCTTGTTGAAAAGAATGAGTATTTCCCGTGAATGGACGTATTGAGTATTTGTACGTATCAAACGGGGTTTTTCGAAAGCACATATGATTGGTTGCAACGTTAAGTTTACAGAATTGCGGTTTTTATTAAACGAAGTTCATTTGTCACGTTATTCAAGCGGCATTATCTTTGCCTTAAGCCTGCAGGAAGTTTAGTTTTTTATTTAAAAACGGTTTACTGATTACGATGTCAAATCCGCTGATATATCTTGTCGATGATGATGACGATGATCGTTATCTGATACAATCTGTTTTTTCTAGTCACTACGAACGCTGTGCGGTTCGCGCGTTCGAGAGTGGTTCCGACCTGCTCATCCAGCTAACCCACCAGCTCGATGGCCGGCTTCCCGATCTGATCATCCTCGATCTGGACATGCCCCTGTTCAGCGGTTTCGAACTGCTGCGCCGACTGAAGCAGGACGAAGATTTCCAAGCTATTCCGGTAGCGGTGCTGTCGGGCTCACTCTACGATGAGCACAAGTCGCGCTGTTATGCGCTGGGCGGTGCTGCCTACCTGTCCAAATCGCTCAATGTCACTCATCTCTCCAAAGAGCTGCAGCATCTGGAGCCCTACTGGACACAGCGCAGCCTTCGGCAGAGCAGCGTTACAGTACGGTCGAGACCCCAAATCAGCGGCCTCGATCTGTCTTACCTCCCGCTGAATTAAGCCCAATTGGGCATACCCTACAACCGTATTCATCGAACGGCCGCCCGCCAGACCCAGTTGGGGTTAGCGGGCGGCCGTCTGTTTAAGAAGCATTTACTGGATCAGCGAACCTGCCGTTCGCCAATCTGCTGCCGCCACATGGCGTAGTAAAGCCCCTTCTGGGCAATCAGCTCATCGTGTCGGCCCGATTCAGCCACGTGACCCTGCTCGAGCACGAAAATACGGTCGGCGTGCAGAATGGTGCTAAGCCGGTGGGCGATCAGGATGGTGATGTGCTGATGCGAGCCGGAGAGCTCACGCACGGTGCGCGAAATTTCTTCCTCCGTGAGCGAGTCGAGGGCCGAAGTGGCTTCGTCGAAAACGAGCAGGCTGGGCTTACGCAGCAGCGCCCGGGCAATGCTCAGCCGCTGTTTCTCGCCCCCCGAAACTTTCACGCCACCTTCGCCAATGACGGTGTCGAGCCCCTGGGGTGCCCGCGCCAGCAGTGAGTCGGCCGCGGCCTGATGCAGCGCCGTCAGGCATTCGGCATCGGTAGCGTTGGGCGCTACAAAGCGTAGATTTTCGCGAATGCTGCCCGCAAACAACTGCGTATCCTGCGTAACGAAGCCGATCTGTTCGCGCAGCTCGTCGAGGTTCACCGCATCGCCGGCCATCCCGTTGTAGCGAATCTGTCCGCTCAGGGGGCGGTAAAGCCCGACCAGTAATTTGACGAGGGTGGTCTTGCCCGACCCACTGGGTCCTACGAAGGCAATGGTTTCGCCCACGCGGGCCCGAAATGAGATGCCATCGAGGGCGGGTGTTTCGGCCGTGAGGTGTTTGAAATGAACCGCTTCGAAAGCCAGCGTTTGGAGCGTTCCGACAGGCAGCGGATGGGCGGGCTTTACATCGCGCGGGGTGTCCAGAATCTGCTGGAAGTTGGCCAGCGAAGCTTCGGTTTCGCGGTAGATGTTGATGATGTTGCCCAGTTCCTGCAGGGGTCCGAAAATGGCGAAGGAATAGATAAAGAGTGAGAAGAATTCACCCACCGTAATACGGCCCTGCACCACCAGAAACAGCATGAGCAGCATAATGGCGTTGCGCAGCAGGTTGACGAACGTACCCTGTACAAATGACAGCGACCGGATGTAGCGCACTTTCTTCAGTTCGAGCTTCAGGATCTTGCCGGTGGTGGCGTTGAGCCGCTCGGTCTCCTGCTGCGCCAGTCCCAGGCTTTTTACCAGTTCGATGTTGCGCAGGCTCTCGGTGGTAGAGCCGGCCAGCGCCGTGGTTTCGGCCACGATCGTCTGCTGCACCGTCTTGATTTTTTTACTGAGCAGCGAACTCACTACACCCAGCAGCGGAATGGTCAGAAAATAAGCGGGTGCGATGGGCCAGTACACCGTGGCGGCATACCACATCACAAACACGATACCGACCACCGATGTAAACAGCACGTTGACGAACGACTGGATAAGCTTCTCAACATCCGACCGGACTTTCTGAAGTTTACCAAGCGTTTCGCCCGAGCGCTGGTCCTCGAAAACCTGGTAGGGCAGGTCGAGGGAGTGGCGCAGGCCATCGGTGTAGAGCTGCGCGCCGAGCCGCTGCGTGATGACGTTGACGTAGTAATCCTGAAAATTCTTGGCAATCCGGCTGACCATGGCCACGCCGAGTGCCTGCAGAATCAGCAGGCCAGCCCCGTTTTTCAGGAAACTCCAGAAGCTGAGGGGTCGCAGTGATCCGCCCGGTTTGACCACGTACTGGTCGATAATCTTGCGGAAGATGTAGGGGTCGAGGAGTGAGAAAATCTGGTTGATGGCCGCCAGCAAGAGGGCCAGCGCCAACAGGCCCCAGTATCGGCGCAGGTAACTGTAGAGGAGTTGCATAGTGAGGAAGGTGGTATGCTGAAGCGGATGGCTTCCGGGTCCACAACACCAAATCGGCCTTATTGAGTCGGTTGTATTAAAAAAAAGGCTTGCCCATGCGGGTGGGGTACTGGTTTGGTACGAAGCCGGGGTATGAACTACAGGCCGTCGCGGGCGTTAGCCAGCGTGGTTTCGACAAAGGCTCTGGCTTCCTGCTCTTTCAGGGCCGCATAGCGTTTGCGGTCTTGACCCGCCCGCTCGGCCAGATCGCGTTTCAACCGGGCATAGGCCCGGCAGTCGGCCGGGTGCTGGCGCAGGTAATCCCGAAACAGCAGATGCCGGTTCAGTTCGGGGCTGTTGGTGGGGCCGGCGTAGAGGTGATGGGGAATTGTATCGAGAATCGGGTGCGGAGTGGGCCCGGGCGGGCGCCTGAACACGGCCCGGCCCGGAATGCCCTGGTCGCCCACGTGTACGTAGCCGAGCGGGGCCAGGCGGTCGGCTACGGTAGAGAGATCGACGCTGGGGCCAAGCAGCAGATCGATATCGATGATGGGTTTGGCGGCCAGCCCCGCCACGGCCGTGCTGCCGACGTGTTCAATCCGTAGGTCGATGTGGGTCAGGGCGGTGGCCAGCACCGTCTGGATGGCGACAAAGGCGCGGGGCCAGTTGGGTGAATAGTCCACAATCAGCATAGGGTCGAATGCGGTGGGAGGCAAAAAAACGTGGCGCCCCGAATCGGTACGGAGCGCCACGGCCAGTCAGGTGGCGGTACGGCTTAGATCACGCCCGCTTTGATGTCATCGACTACGATCGGGTCGAGCAGGGTCGAGGTATCGCCAAGGTTGCTCGTATCGCCCTCGGCAATCTTGCGCAGAATCCGGCGCATGATTTTGCCCGAGCGGGTTTTGGGCAGCCCCGTTACAAACTGGATTTTGTCGGGTTTGGCAATGGGCCCGATCACGCGGCTTACGGTGGCCAGAATATCGCGTTTGGTCAGTTCGGCATCGTGGGCCGAGGGCACCTGATCGGTGATGACGTACGCGTAAATGCCCTGCCCTTTGATGTCGTGGGGGTAGCCCACCACGGCACTTTCGACCACGCCGGTGTGCATGTTGATGGCATTTTCGACCTCGGCGGTACCAATGCGGTGGCCCGACACATTCAGCACGTCGTCGACGCGGCCCGTAATGCGGTAGTAACCGTCTTCATCGCGCATACAGCCGTCGCCGGTAAAGTACAGCCCGGGGTAGGTCGAGAAGTAAGTCTGGCGGCAGCGCTCGTGATCGCCGTAGGTGGTGCGGAGCATACCCGGCCACGGGAATTTGATGCACAGGTTGCCGCTGACACCGTTGCCTTCGATCGGCTGCCCCGACTCATCGACGAGCAGCGGCTGCACACCCGGCAGGGGCAGGGTAGCAAAGGCGGGTTTGGTTTTGGTGATGCCGGCCAGGGGCGAAATCAGAATGCCGCCCGTTTCGGTCTGCCACCATGTATCGACGATGGGACACTTGTTTTTGCCGATGTTATCATCGTACCAGTGCCACGCTTCGGCGTTGATGGGTTCGCCCACCGAGCCCAGCACCTGCAGTGAACTCAGATCGTATTTGGTTACGTAATCGAGGCCAAAGCCCATCAGCGACCGGATGGCTGTAGGAGCCGTGTACAGGATGTTGACCTGGTGTTTGTCGACGATATCCCAGAAACGGCCCGCGTCGGGGTAGGTGGGTGTGCCTTCGAAGATGAGTGTGGTGCCACCGCAGGCCAGCGGACCATATACGATGTAGCTGTGACCCGTGATCCAGCCGATGTCGGCGGTGCAGAAATGCACCTGCTGACCCGTCGGACCGTCGGCTTCGTACTGAAACACGTTCTGGAAGGTGTAGGCAGCGTAGACCATGTAGCCCCCGCAGGTGTGCACCACGCCTTTGGGCTTGCCCGTCGAGCCGGAGGTGTACAGAATGAAGAGCATATCTTCGGCATCCATCTCCTCGGCGGGGCAGTCGGCCGTTACCTGTTTCAGTTCCTGTTCCCACCACACGTCGCGGCCTTTCAGCATCGATACCGGGGTGCGGGTGCGGGTCAGCACAATCACGCGCTCCACGCTGGGGCAGCCCATCAGGGCGTCGTCGACGGTGTTTTTAAGGGTAATTTCCTTGTTGCCGCGGTAGGCCCCGTCGGCGGTGATAATGAGCTTGCACTGGGCGTCGTTGATGCGGTCGGCAATGCTCTGGGCCGAAAAACCACCAAACACTACCGAGTGTACGGCGCCGATGCGGGCGCAGGCCAGCACGGCAATGGCCAGTTCGGGCACCATGGGCATGTATATACAGACCCGGTCACCCTTCACGACGCCGTTCCGCTTCAGTACGTTGGCAAACCGGCATACCTGATCGTGCAGCATGCGGTAGGTAAGCGTAACCCCGGCTTCGTTGGGGTCGTTGGGCTCCCAGATAATGGCTGGTTTATCCCCTTTGTCGGCCAGGTGCCGGTCGAGGCAGTTTTCGGTAATGTTGAGTTTGCCGCCCACAAACCATTTTATCATGGGCTCGTCAAAATTCCACTGTAGCGTTTTGGTCCAGGGTTTTCGCCATTGAAAATGCTGGGCTATTTCGGCCCAGAACGCTTCAGGATCAGTAACGCTTTGCTGGTAGGCGGCCTGATATTCGTCAAAGGTTCGGATACGCATGAGGGTATGAGGTAACGAAGGAACTATTGTATTGAGCCACTAAGGTAAAGCAGTGGTCGGAAAACTGACCCGTTTGGTGCGGGCAAAGTTTGCCGACCGGCTTCAGACAGGCTCAGGCGTTAAACGCCAGCCCAATGCGGGCGGTTTGCAGCTCGGTTCGTATTTCGTCGAGAATAGCCGGGTCGTCGATCGTGGGGGGCATGCTGAACGGCTCGCCATCGGCCAGCTGCCGGATGGTTTTGCGCAGAATTTTGCCCGAGCGGGTTTTGGGCAGCCGCCGGACCGGAATGGCCTGCTGGAAACAGGCGATGGCCCCGATCCGGCTCCGGATCAGATCGACCAGTTCCTGCGCCAGCGCCCGGCGTTCGATCGACTGTCCGTCTTTGAGTACCACCAGCCCGACGGGGCGCTGCCCGCGCAGCTCGCAGGCGATACCCACCACGGCGCATTCGGCCACGGCCGGGTGCGCCCCAACGAGTTCTTCCATCTCGCCAGTCGACAGTCGGTGACCCGCCACGTTGATCACATCATCGACTCGCCCCATAATAAACACGTAGCCGTCCTTGTCGATGTAGCCGCCGTCGCCCGAGACGTAGTAGCCCGGAAACTGATTCAGGTACGCTTCCCGAAAGCGGGGCGTATCGTGCCAGAGTGTGGGGAGGCAGCCCGGGGGCAGGGGTAGTTTCAGGCAGACCAGCCCGGTCTGGTTTGCGCTGAGCGGATAGCCATCTTCGTCGAGAATCCGGAGGTCGTAGCCCGCCATGGGCCAGGTAGCCGAGCCGGCTTTTACGGGTTGCCGCTCGATACCGACCGGATTGGCCAGCATGGGCCAGCCCGATTCGGTCTGCCACCAATTGTCGATCACGGGCACCCCCGTCACCTGTTCGAGCCAGTGAAGCGTGGCGGGGTCGCAGCGTTCGCCGGCCACGAAAACATACCGCAGCGACGACCGGTCATAGGGCAGGCGCAGGGCCGCTTCAGGGTCTTCCTTGCGGATAGCCCGAAAGGCGGTCGGGGCCGTAAACAACACCTTGACGCGGTAGTCGTCGATGAGTCGCCAGAACGTACCCGCGTCGGGCGTGCGCACGGGCTTGCCCTCCAGAATAACCGACGTGCAGCCCCGCAGCAGGGGGCCGTAGACCGAGTAGCTGTGGCCTACAGCCCAGCCAAAGTCGGAGCCCGTAAACAGAACGTCGCCGGGGGCCAGATCGAACACCGTTTCCATGCTGTAGGCCAGGGCCACGGCATGCCCCCCGTTGTCGCGGACAATGCCTTTGGGCTTGCCGGTGGTGCCCGAGGTGTAGAGAATGTAGAGCGGATCGGTGGCCCGCACGGGTACACAGTCGGCGGGCTGGGCCATCGCAACGGTGGCTTGCCAGTCGTGGTCGAAGCCGGGCTGCAGGACGGCCGTACACTGGGGCCGTTGCAAAATCAGCGTGCCGGCGGGGCGGTGGGTGGCCAGCGCGAGAGCCTCATCGAGCAGGGGTTTGTAAGGAATTACCCGGTCGAATTCGATGCCGCACGACGCCGACAGGATCAGCTTCGGCCGGGCATCGTCGATGCGGATGGCGAGCTCGCGGGGAGCAAAGCCGCCGAATACCACCGAATGTACAGCGCCGATGCGGGCACAGGCCAGCATCGCCATGGCCGTTTCGGGTACCATGGGCATATAAATGACTACCGTATCGCCCGCGGTTACGCCCGCAGCCCGCAGGGCACCGGCCAGCTGTGCAACCTGCTGGCGCAACTGACTGTAGGTGAATGTTTGCTTCGCGCCGGTAACGGGCGAGTCGTAGAAAAGCGCCGGCTGATCGCCCCGGCCGTTGTCGGCATGGTAATCGAGGGCAGCATAGCAGGTGTTCAGCAGCCCGTCGGCAAACCAGCGGGTAAGTCCCTCGTCGTCGGTCGACAGGATTTGGGTCGGCACCGCGTACCACGGAATGCGGTGCCGTTGATCGGCCCAGAAGCCCGCCGGATCGGTCAGGCTGCGGTGGTGTTCATCGGCATAGGAACGGGTCGGTGAAGGCATAGCGGTTCAGGCATTAAGTCGGTTACATAGCGGGAAACAGGCGTTGATCGGGCAGGGGCTGGCAATACCGTGTTGCCGGAGATGGCAGGGGCCAGAAAGCGGATACCCCGCTGATCGCTGCCGACCGGCAACCGAGTGGTCTGGACGTAAGCGGGTTGAACAGGCTGATGGCTGGGTTTCATCGACCCGGCCCCCTGTGGTTAGTCGTCGTATTCGCCCTTCAGCGCGTACAGCCCGAAGCAGGCCAGACCACCCACAATAAGCGGCATCAGGACAAAAACGATGATGATGCCGAAAACAAGATCGTCTGTTTTGCCGGATGCCAGTTTGGGCAGGCCCAGCGAGGTTAGACCGAAATAGCCGGCCAGCGCGGCCAGGCCCAGCCAGAGTACACCCAGATAACGTTTGATTGCATTCATACCAGATTGGGGAAAGACGGTGACGGTGTCAGAAAAAAAGATGAAAGACAGTAGCCGGATCAAGGGCTTTTTCGGGCCCGGCCTGGTTCGAAAACGAAGCCGGGCTCGGTTGGCTAATCGACAACCTGCGGCCGGTTTTTGACGTACACCAGCCCAATCAGCAGACTCACGGCCGCCACGATGATCGGGTACCACAGCCCTTCGAGGTAAGGGGCCGCGTAGGGCAGAGCCGCCCCGGTTTTTTCGGCGGTCGTATTGGCTTCGTTGGCCCCCGTAGCCAGGTAGGTGGCTACCGCCGGCAGCAGCCCGCCGAAAACCCCGTTGCCAATGTGGTAAGGCAAAGACATCGACGTGTAGCGAATTTTGACCGGGAACATCTCGACCAGAAAGGCCGCGATCGGGCCGTACACGAGGGTGACAAAAAGTACCTGGATAAACACGAGCCAGATCAGGGTCCAGCGGTCGGCATCGTTGATCAGTATGGTTTTCTTTACCTCGGGTTTGGCCGGGCTGGCAGCGGGGCTGGCCGCTATCTTCAGCCTGACGACTTCGGTGAGCTGAGTGCCGTCGGTATAAGCGCGTCGGCTGGTTTTGGTCTGAATGCTACCGCCGGCCACGTTGGGATCGGGCGCCACCGTTGAGTCGACCCGGAAGCTGGCCGCAATCTCCTGCTTGTTTTTGAGGTTAGTGGTCTGGTACATTTTCTCATACAGCGTCCGGTAGGAGAGAATGGCAACCAGCATGCCGGCCATCATGATTCCCTTGCGGCCAATCCGATCCGACAGCCAGCCAAAAACAACGAAAAAGGGCGTTCCCATCAGCAGCGCTACCGTCATCAGTTCATCGGACTGAATGGCGTCGACGTTACAGACGGTTTTTACAAAGTTCATGGCGTAGAATTGGCCCGTGTACCAGACCACGCCCTGCCCCATGGTGGCCCCAAACAGGGCCAACAGTACAAATTTGAAGTTGAGTTTATTGCCGAAGCTTTCCCTGAGCGGATTGGCCGATGTCTGCCCCTGGGCCTTGGCCTTGGCAAACAGGGGCGATTCGCTCATGTTGCGTCGGATCACATACGAGATAAACACCATCAGAATCGACACCAGAAACGGTACGCGCCAGCCCCAGTCGTCGAAGGCTTCTTTTGACATCGATTTGCGGGTGATCAGAATAACGAGCAGTGATACGAACAGGCCAATGGTCGCCGTGGTCTGAATCCAGGACGTCCAGTAGCCGCGCTGCCCGGCCGGTGCGTGTTCAGCTACGTAGGTGGCGGCCCCGCCGTATTCGCCCCCGAGGGCCAGTCCCTGCAACAGGCGCAGCACCAGCACCAGGGTTGGGGCCAGAAAGCCGATGCTTTCGTAGGCTGGTATAAGGCCAATGGCAAACGTTGCGCCCCCCATCAGGAGCAGTGTAACCATGAAGGTGTATTTACGGCCGATCAGGTCGCCCAGCCGCCCAAAGAAAAGCGCTCCGAAGGGCCGCACGACAAAGCCGGCCGCAAACGTGGCCAGGGTCGACAGAAAAGCGGCCGTGGGATTGCCTTCGGGGAAAAACTTAGTGGCCAGCACGGTTGCCAGCGAACCGAAGATGTAAAAGTCGTACCATTCAATCAGCGTGCCGACAGACGACGCTCCGATTACACTGATCAGACTCCGGGTACTGGAAACAGGCGTTTCGGATTCGGTAATCATAACAAGTCAGGAAAAGGAAGAGAGGTTTAGGAATAGGTCGTACCGCTGGATGGCGATTCGATTGCCAGCCAGCCGGTACTACGTCCCTAAGCGTTTCTGCACCTAAGACTACCTGCCTGTTGATCACCGGAAATACTTTTTCGGGAAGCTGTTGAGGTACGCCGGGCCGATTGGCAGTAGAGCCACTTCGGGAAGGCATCTCCGGGGCGCCGTGCAACCCAACCGAACGGGAATACGGATCAGCCGCTGCCGCCAGACCGAACCGGCCCAGAGGGGGATTGTTACCGGGCCGGCCTGAACCGGTCAATAGGGGAGTCGTTGGTTTTTCGCAGCAGGGCGCCACCACGGGGCACCGACCCGAATGTTATAGCAAAGTCGAAAAGGCGGTGTTTTTCCGGGCGTAGGAATCCAGCAGGGGGGCGCCTGGTGGGTATGGGCGCGACACGGCTGTCCGGTCGTCATCGGCCGCACCAGAGAATTCTCTTTAGTGCCCAGTTGAAAAAGCGCCGGGTGCAACGGGGTTGTACATGCCAACGGCCAGCCCCATGTCAAGTCGGGGGCTGGCCGTTGTAGCGCAGCATAAGGCCGGCGGTAGTAGGCGCTTCGGGCTGGGTAACGGGCTATGAGTCAGTAACGCGTATAGCCCGGGGGGTCAGCAGGCCTGATGCTGTGGCGCAAGGAGTCTGGAGAAGCGCTGGCTAGGGAGCCAGCCGGTCGATGTGCCAGGGTGCATCGATGGCGGGCCGGCGGTAGCGGACGCGGTCGTGCAGGCGGCTGGGGCGGCCCTGCCAGAACTCGATGGCGTCGGGCACGACCCGAAAGCCACCCCAGTGGGCCGGGCGTGGAATGGGCCTGTCGCCAAACTGAGCGTCGAACTGCTGCTGCCGCTCATCGAGCACCGAGCGGTCGGCAATCGGCTGGCTCTGGGGCGACACCCAGGCTCCCAGCTGACTGCCGCGGGGCCGGCTGCCGAAATAAGCATCCGATTCGGCATCGCTCACCCGCTCGACCCGCCCTTCGATCCGGATCTGTTGCTCCAGGTCGGGGTAGAAGAAAGTCAGGCAGGCAACAGGACGGGCCAGCAACTCGCGGCCCTTTCGGCTTTCGTAGTTCGTATAAAAGGTGAAGCCGGCTTCGGAAACGTCTTTGAGCAACACAATGCGGCCATCGGGCCGGCCGTCGGCGCCAACGGTGCTGAGGTGCATCGCATTGGGCTCGGCAACCCCCGCGCCAAGAGCCGCATCGAACCAGCGTCGGAACTGCGCAATGGGGTCGGTCAGTACGTCTACTATATCTAATCCAGTACGGGTATATTCCTTTCGTAAATCGCTGATTTGGGCAGACATGATCGAATCCGGGTTAAACGCCTTTTCCAGCGGTCAAAAACAGGAAAATTCGCATATTTATGTAGTTTTGCAAAAGTAATCGGTACGTTTTTAACATGGCAAATCAGGAACAGGAAATCAACCAGCCGTCGGAAAACCCCACCCCGTCGACCGACGCGCTGGCCGCACATACGCCCGAAGAAACCGTTCAGACTCCCGAGCCGCAGGCTGCTGGTGAGGATGCAGCGGACGCTACGGCTACCCAACCCCTCGCCGACACGGCCCCCGAGGCTGTGTCCGCTGAGGCCGACGCACCGGTTCCGGCCGACACTCCGGATACGGAACCGGCACCCGCCGACGAGCCGGCGGCCCAAACACCCGCCCAGCCGGTAGCCGCGGATGAAGACGCGCCGACTGCCGACGTGCCCGAAGCGGTTACAGATAATGTCGCAGAAGCTGCTGATGAACAGCCGATTGCGGCAACTGATGCGGCACCCGCCGAGTCGGTAGCCGAAACACCTGCCGACGCTATCAGTGCGGAGTATGCCAATGTAGCGGAGGCCGAAGAGAGCGACGACGATGCGCACGCGCAGCCAGCCGCCGATTACAGCCAGCTTACCAAAGCCGAGTTTGTCAGCCTGCTCGAAGCGCAGCTGGCGGCCATCAGCGGAGAAACGGTGGCGCCGGGCGACTTCAAGAAAGCCGACCGGGTGCTGAAGGAAAGTAAGCCGTATTTCGATGGGCTCAAGCGGGCCGATCGGGAGGTGGCCCAACAGGCGTATGTGGCTGAAACGGGTTCGGAAGATGGTTTCGAGTTTAAATACGACGAAGCCGTTCAGCGCTACGACGAGCTGTACAAGCAGATAAAAAGTCAGAAAAACACGTATTTCCAGAATCTCGACAAAGCAAAAGACGGCAACTTCGCGGCTAAAACCGAACTGCTGACCCGCCTGCGCGAACTGGTTGAGACCGACGAAGCAAACGCCGGTGACCCCAAAACGAGCTGGAACGAGTTTAAGAAAATTCAGGACGAGTGGAAAGCGGCCGGGAACATGAACTCCCCGCACAATGCTACCCTCTGGGCTACCTACCACGCCCTGGTCGACCGGTACTACAGCAACCGGAATATTTATTTCGAGCTGAAAGACCTCGACCGCAAGCGGAACACGGGCCTCAAGACCGAAGTGATCGAGAAGGTCGAAGCTATGGCAGCCGCGGCTGGTGAGTCGCCGGTGACGCGGCAGATGATCGACGAAGCCAACGCACTGTTCGAAGAGTACAAGCACATTGGCCCGGCGCCCCGCGCGGAGCAGGAAGTGCTGTGGGGGCGTATGAAAGCAGCGCTCGACGTACTTTATGACAAACGCCGGGGCCAGACCAATGAGCAACGGAAAGAGTCAGCTCAGCTCTACGAGGAGAAGTCGGCTATTTACGAAGAACTGGTGCCCATGACTTCGTTTACGTCGAGCAGCATCAACGACTGGAACGATAAAACGAAGGCGGTAATGGCCCTGCAGGACCGCTGGAACGCGATTAAAGGCCCCATGCCCCGCGACGAAGGCAAGGAGCTGAGCAAAAAATTCTGGGCAGCCCTGAAAACGTTCTTCCACAACAAGGGCGAATTCTTCAAGCAGCTTGAGAGCAAGCGCGAAGAAAACCTGCGGCTCAAAACCGAACTGTGCGAACAGGTAGAAGCTATTCTGGCCTCGGGTGAAGAGTCGCCCGACGTAACCCAGACGGTTATCGACTTGCAGCGGCAGTGGAAAAACATCGGTCAGGTACCCGAGAAGCAGAAGAACTCGATTTTTGACCGGTTCAAAGCCGCCTGCGATGCGTTCTTCAACAAGAAGCGCTCGAAGAATCAGGATACCGAACGCGAATTCGAAGCCAATCTGGCCAGCAAAACAGCGCTGATCGAGCGTATCGAAGCAGCCGCTACCGAAAACGCCGATCTGTCGCAGCTGAACGAGTTCAAGAAAGAATGGAATGCCATTGGGTTTGTGCCGAAGAAAGACATGCAGTCGATCCAGAAGCGCTACATCAATGCCGTGAACGCCCTGGTGGGTGCAACGGGTAAGATTCCGGCAAAAGACAAAGAGCGGATCATTCAGCAAAGCGAAGCCGAGCTGTCGCGCGGTGGCAACCGGGGCGGTGGCCGCGATCGGGGTGACCGGGGCGACTACAACCGTGGTGGCGACTACGGTCACTCGGGTGGTAACAAACGCGAGAGCGATATCCGCCGGCGTATGACGGCCATCGAAAACGACATCGCCACGTACCGCAATAACATCGAATTTTTCGCTCGCTCGAAAAATGCCGATAAGCTGCGCGCCGATATCGACAAGAAGATCGCCGACGCTGAGAAACAGCTCGATAGCCTCCGGCAGGAAATGCGGGAAGCGCAGGATTAAGCGTGTGTGGGCTGGCAGGCCGGAAAAAACAGGCCTGCCAGCCTGCTACGGATTTGGACAAAACAGCCAGAATGCTTAGTTTTGCCCCACAATCAATGACCGTTGCCAGTGTCGGATAGTGGTCGATTCCGCCTGATTTGTAATCAGGATGCGCAAGCGCGTCGGGGGTTCGAATCCCTCCACTGGCTCTCTTTGAAAGCCTTCACAGTCGATGTGAAGGCTTTTTTTATGGCCGATTCCGCCCGATTGGTCATCAGGATGCGCAAGCGCGTCGGGGTGGTTGGCCATTGCCACGGTCGGCTGAGGTTGTTTAACCTGTTTCACGGGCGCTGTATCCTTTGGCAGAGGCACTGTGTCAATCCGATAAACATAGGCGTGACTACTCAACTAGTATGGTTTTCAGGCTATATACACAGACATACCCTGTTATAAATTCGTCAACGGCTTTGAGGGACGATCAGAAAAAGCCCGATTGACGGGGTAAGAGGGGTAATAAACCATCTGTCAACACACCATATAGCCAAATTATATTTTAAAAATTTTTATTAAATTGCCACAATTAATGGGGGTTACGCCCAAATCGTATTGGTGCCGTGTCCGACGTGCACACCACCGATGCGTCATGATCAACCAGTTACGTATGTCAGTTTGTAAGGGTATTTGGAGGGGACTGCTGGCCGTGGCCGCAGGCATGCTGCTGTCGGGCACGGGGGTAGCGCAAAAAAGCCACACCTTCGCCATTGCCGATGGGCAGTTTCAATACGACGGAAAGCCGATTCAGATTCACGCGGGCGAAATGCACTATGCCCGCATACCGCAGCCCTACTGGCGGCATCGCCTGAAGATGCTTAAAGCCATGGGGCTCAATACGGTGGCAACTTACGTATTCTGGAATTTTCACAACACCGCCCCCGGGGTCTGGGACTTCTCGACGGGCAACCATAACCTCGTTCAGTTTCTGAAAACAGCGCAGGAGGAAGGCCTGTTTGTGATGCTCCGCCCGGGTCCCTATGCCTGCGCCGAGTGGGAGTTTGGCGGCTACCCGTGGTGGCTTCAGAAAACCCCCGGCCTGACGATCCGGACGTACAACAAGCCGTTTCTGGATTCGTGCCGGGTCTACATCAACAAACTCGCCGATCAGGTGAAGCCCCTGCAGGTAAGCAACGGCGGACCGATCATTATGGTACAGGCCGAAAACGAGTTTGGCTCGTATGTGGCCCAGCGCAAAGACATTCCGCTGGCGAAGCACGAACAGTACAAGCGTGCCATTGCTCAGCAACTGACCGAAGCTGGCTTTACGGTTCCGTTGTTCACCTCCGATGGGTCGAACCTGTTTGCGGGTGGCGGCCTGCCGGGGGTACTGCCCACGGCAAATGGTGAGGGTAATATCGACAACCTGCGCAAGGCCGTCGATGCGCACCACGGTGGCAAAGGCCCGTATATGGTGGCGGAATTCTACCCCGGCTGGCTCGACCACTGGGCCGAACCCTTCACGCAGATCGACGCCGAATCGATTGCCCGCCAAACCGAAACGTACCTGAAAAACGGGGTTAGTTTTAACCTGTATATGGCCCATGGCGGCACTAACTTCGGCTTCACGGCCGGCGCCAACTACAACGACGAACACGATATTCAGCCCGATATCACGAGTTACGACTACGATGCCCCCGTGAGTGAAGCCGGCTGGGATACACCCAAGTATCAGGCCATCCGGACACTGATGAAGCAGTATGCGGGTTATGCCATACCGGCAGTGCCCGCCCGCCTGCCCGTAACGACCTTGCCCCCGATCGCCCTCACGAAAGCCGTCGACCTGAACGAGCTGAAAAAAACAATCAAACCCGTGGTGGCCGATGGGCCCCTGACTTTCGAAGCGCTCGACCAGGGACATGGCTACGTACTCTACAGCCGACGCTTCACCCAGCCAACGCAGGGCGTGCTGAAAGTACCGGGCCTGCGTGATTTTGCAACGGTCTACGTGAATGGTCGGAAAGTGGGCGAACTGAACCGGGTTATGCAGCAGTACGAACTGGCGGTCGATGTGCCGTTCAACGGTACGCTCGAACTGCTGGTTGAGAACATGGGACGCATCAACTACGGAGCCCGTATCAACGAGAATACCAAAGGAGTCGTCGCCCCAGTGCAGCTTGGTGATCAGGTGCTTACGGGCGGCTGGCAACACTATCGTTTGCCGTTTGCGAGCATGCCCGACCTAAGCAGCGCGGCTACCCGACCCGCCAAAGCCGACCGGCCGACGCTCTATACGGGTACCTTTACGATGAAGCAGCCGGCCGATCTGTTTCTGGATACGCAGACCTGGGGCAAAGGCATCGTGTTTGTCAACGGCTATAACCTGGGCCGGTTCTGGCAGGTAGGTCCCCAGCAGACCCTCTACGTGCCGGGCTGCTGGCTCAAAACAGGAACCAATACCATCGTTGTATTCGATCAGACGAATCCCACCGTGCTGCAGTCGGTAACGACGGTGGCCACGCCCGTCCTCGACCGGTTGAAGTAAATTAAGCTCCTGTTGAGGGCGTTGCCAATTGGCAAAACGGCCCGAAGGGGAGCGTTGTATATGTAGCACCTTACCCGATTAGCCTACCAAGCATGATGCGTTCACTTGCCATACTGGCCACGCTGGCCACCCTGTCGCTGGCGGCCCCTGCCCAGACGCCGGCTCCGTTTGGGGCGGTACCCTCGCCCCGCCAGCTGGCCTGGCACAAGATGAAGTACTACGCCTTCGTACACTTCAACATGAACACCTTCACCAACGAGGAGTGGGGGCATGGTACCGAAACACCCAACCAGTTTAACCCGACGCAGCTCGACTGCCGGCAGTGGGCGCGGGTGGCTAAGGCCGCCGGCATGGAAGGCATTATCATCACGGCCAAACACCACGATGGCTTCTGCCTGTGGCCCAGCAACTACACCGAGCACTCGGTTAAAAACAGCACGTGGCGCAATGGTAAGGGCGACGTACTGAAAGAGTTGTCGGCAGCCTGTAAAGAGTATGGTCTCAAATTCGGTGTGTACCTGTCGCCCTGGGATCGCAACCACCCGGCCTACGGCACACCCCAGTACAATGATATTTTCAAGAATACGCTCCGGGAAGTACTGACGCAGTACGGCGATGTGTTTGAAGTGTGGTTCGACGGGGCCAATGGCGAAGGGCCCAACGGCCGAAAGCAGGTGTACGACTGGCCGGGCTTTGTGGCTACGGTGCGGAAGTACCAGCCCAACGCGGTTATTTTCAGCGATGGCGGGCCCGACATCCGGTGGGTGGGTAACGAAGACGGCTACGGGGGAGAAACCAACTGGAGTACGCTCAACCGCGACAAGGTGTACCCGGGCTATCCGAACTACTGGGAGTTGACCGCCGGCCATGAAGATGGCACGCACTGGGTACCCACGGAAGTGAACTGTTCGATTCGGCCCGGCTGGTACTACCACGCCAGCGAAGACAGTAAAGTAAAATCGCTGGAGCACTTGGTCGATATTTACTACAGCTCGGTCGGGCGCAACGGCAACTGGCTGCTCAACCTGCCGGTCGACCGGCGGGGGCTGGTACATGAAAACGATGAAAAACGACTCATGGAACTCAAGGCCTATACCGATAAGGCGTCGCACAACCTGGCTGGCAGCAAACCCATCGTGGCCAGCAGCGTTTTTGCCAAAAAAGCGGCTTTTGCTCCGGCCAATGCCCTCGATAAAAGCCTCGACACCTACTGGGCCGCGGCCGATGGCGCCAGACCGGCCACGCTCGACATCGACCTCGGCAAGCCCACCACGCTGAACCGGCTGCTGATTCAGGAGCATATCGCCCTGGGGCAGCGCGTGAAGGCGTTCAGGCTGCTGGCCTGGCAGCAGGGGGCCTGGCAAGCCGTAGCCAGTAGCACGACCATCGGCAACCGGCGCATACTCCGCTTTCCGACCCTGACGACAACGAAGCTGCGCATCAGCATCGACGAAGCCAAGGCCGCTCCCCTCATCAGTAACATCGAAGTGTACAACGCGCCCGAACTGATCGTAACACCGGTAATCAGTCGGTCGAAGGAGGGGCTGGTTACGATTCGGTCGCCCCGCACCACCGACCCGGTACTGACCTATACCACCGATGGCTCGGAGCCCACGGCCCGCAGTACCCGCTTTACCCAGCCGTTTGCACTGCCGGCGGGGGGCATCGTCAAAGCCCGTGCTTTCGTCGATAACATGAGCCGGGCCAGTAGCCCCGTTACGGCCGAATTCGATATCAGCCAACAGAAGTGGTCGGTCCAGTCGGTCAATGCAGCCGCGGCCGATAAACACGCCGTGGAGATGATCGATGGCAACAGCGATACCTACCAGCAAGTGCCGAAAGCCACCCAGGGTCCAACGGCCGTGGTGCTCGATCTGGGCGAGTCGCTACCCCTGCACGGCTTCACCTACCTGCCCCGGCAGGACGGCAAAAAAGACGGCATCGTATATCGCTATGCGGTGTCGGTCAGCGCCGACGGGCAAACGTGGTCGGCACCGGTGAGCCAAGGCGCCTTCAGCAACATCAACAACAACCCCGTTCGGCAAACCATCCGCTTCGGGCAGCCGCATCCGGTGCGCTACCTGAAATTCGAGGCCCTCGAAACAACCAGCGGCACCGACACCCGCGTGTCGGTTGCCGAACTGGGCGTACTGACGAAATAAGACCTATTCTCTGCTAACCGTATCCGTTCTGATACGCGGCCGACGCCATCGGTCGGCCGCGCTTTTTTGCCCCCGCCAGCATGAAAACCAACGTACTTGCCTGCCTGCTGTTACTGGTTGTTTCGAGCGCCAGTATGGCGCAGGACGCTGCCCAGCGCTATCCGCTCATTCCGTATCCGGACTATCTGAAACCCGCTACGGGTACTTTTACAATCAGCCGGTCGACGGCTATTGTGATGGATGGGTCGCAGGACCGGTTTAAAAACGAAGCCAGCTACCTCCGGCAACTGCTGGCGCCCGGTCTGGGCCGGAAAGGCGGTACCGCTACACCGTCGAACAAAATCGTGCTGGCCTACAGCAAAGCCATAACGGCTTCCGAAGGTTATACCGTTTCGATCACACCGCGGCAGGTTACGCTCACGGCCTCGCAGCCGGCGGGTATGTTCCGGGCCATGCAGACCATCCGGCAACTGCTGCCCGATGCCATTGAGCGGCCGGGCGGAGCCAGCGGCATGGCGCTGTCGCTGCCGGCGGTCGAGATCCGCGATGAGCCGGCCTATCCCTGGCGGGGTATGCACCTCGACGTGTCGCGCCACTTCTTTTCCATCGAGTACCTGCATCAGTTTATCGACTGGCTGGCTTTTTACAAGTTCAATACCTTCCACCTGCACCTGACCGACGATCAGGGCTGGCGAATGGAAATAAAAGCCTTTCCGAAGCTGACCAGCGAGGGCGCCTGGCGCACCTTCAACAACCAGGATTCGGTGGTGCTGAAGCGGGCCGCCACCAACTCTGATTTTGATTTACCCAAGGCGCATCTGCGGCAGCGGGCTGGCAAAACCGAATACGGCGGGTTTTACACCCAGGCCCAGCTGCGCGAGCTGGTAACCTACGCGGCCGCGCGGCACATCGAGATCATTCCCGAAATCGACATGCCCGGCCACCTGACGGCCGCCATTCAGGCCTATCCGTACCTGAGCTGCACCGGGCAGCAGGGGTGGGGGAAAACGTTTTCGGTGCCCGTCTGCCCCTGCAACGACCAGACGTACACCTTCATGGAAACGGTATTGACTGAAGTAATGAACGTGTTTCCGAGTCGGTACATCCATATCGGAGCCGATGAAGTAGAAAAAACGACCTGGGCGCAATCGACCGCCTGCCAGGCGCTGATGCAGCGCGAAGGTATCAAAACGGTCGAGGAGCTGCAGAGCTATTTCGTGCGCCGGATGGAAGGGTTCGTGCGCAGTAAAGGGCGACAGCTCATGGTGTGGGACGATGCCCTGGAAGGCGGCCTGAGTGCATCGGCCGCCGTGATGTACTGGCGCAGCTGGGTGAAGGATGCTCCGCTTAAGGCCGCCCGCAACGGCAACGCGGTGGTAATGACACCCGTCAGCACGTTGTATTTCGATACGCCACCCAGTGCCCAGTCGGTGCCGGCCGTGTATGGGATGCCGGTTATACCGGAGGGCGTTACGCCCGACCAGGCCCGGCAGTTTCTGGGGGTGCAGGCCAACATCTGGACCGAATACATACCGACCACGAACCGGGTCGAGTACATGGCCATGCCGCGCATGACGGCGCTGGCTGAACTGGGGTGGAGCCGGCAAAAAGACTACCCGGCCTACGCCCGGCGACTGCTGCGGCAGTACGATCGTATGGAGGCCATGGGTATTCACTACCGGCTGCCCGATTTGCAGGGCTTTACCCAGGAAAACGTATTTGTCGATCAGGCAACCCTGCATATCGACAAACCCATTCCCAGCTATACCCTGCGCTACACGACGGATGGCAGCCAGCCAACGGCCAACTCGCCCCAACTGCCGGAGGCCCTAACCATCAGCCAACCGCAGACGGTGCAGGTAGCGGCTTTCACCCCCTCGGGCCTGCACGGCGATGTGTATGCGCTGCGCTACCAGCAGCAGGCTTACGCAACAGCCGTGTCGCCGACAGCCACCGCGCCGGGCCTGCAGTGTGCTTACTACAAAGGATCGTTCCGCGAAACGAAAGGCATGCAGGGACGGCAGCCCGACAGTACGTACAGCATCAACAACCTGGTGGTGCCCCGATCGGTCAATGCGCCGAGTTTCGGTATTCAGTTTCGGGGGCAGCTGACCGTGCCCGAAACCGGGGTGTACAGCTTTTTCTTTACCTGCGACGACGGTGGTATACTACGCATCGCCGACCGGCTGGTGGTCGACAACGACGGCAATCATCACCCGATCGAGAAAAGTGGGCAGGTGGCCCTGAGCCGCGGTGCGCATCCGCTGGTGGTCGACTTTATCGAGGGCGGGGGTGGCTTTACGCTGAAGCTGCTCTACAGCCTCAACGGATCGGCCCCGGCCCCGGTGCCCGACAGCTGGCTGACGCACTAAAGCAAGGGCAGGCTAGAAGGGTTGCTGAGGGCTGGAATGAGTCAGGACCGGTGCGTCGTTGACAATGGCCCAAGAAAAAGGCACCCAGATGGCCCGGTCCGGATCATACAGCTGCGTAGCCGGTTCGCAGGCGAACAGTTTGTAGTCGAACTTGGGGTAGTGGCTCACCACGTAGCCGGGGTAGTAGTAAGAGCGGCCCTGCGCACGGGCATGGAGCAACTTCTGCAGCATCAGAAACTTGCCCAGGCTGTACTTGCGGTAGTCAGGATGATAAAAATTGAGAATACCGGCAATCGAGTCGGTACCCTGATCGAACACACCCACGGCAATAAGCGTATCGGTATCGCGTACTTCGATGGCATAACTCTCGAAAACGGTTGAGGTGGCGCCGTCGAGCAGGCACTGGGTTACCGAGTAGGCCGCGTCGAAATCGATGCTGGCCCGGTAGCGGGCGTAGAGCGCTTCGTGCTCATCGGTGATGGTGGTCATGGGCACCACGCTGACCCGAAACGGGGCGTTCTGGCGCAGGATGCGGTTTTGTTTGGGACCCAGCACTACCGCGTCGAGGTCGATGCGCAGCCAGTGTACGGTATGTAACTGATCGTCTTTGGGGAGGTAGCGGCAGGTGAAAATATCCTGGTGCATGCGAAAGCAGCCCAGGCTCAGGTAAAAATCCAGTTCGATTCCGTTCATGACCGGTCTGGCAGCTTTTCGTGGTGGTTGTTCATCCAATATACCGCGAAAGCGGGAGAATTGCCAGCCGGCCTGGCCCGCGTAGCCGATCGTGGTGCGGCCGCAGGGTCATGGGCTTGTCTGGCCCGGGGCTGGCCTGCGTATCTGCGGCCAACAAAAGAGCCGCCAGCACCGGATTCTATCGGTGCTGGCGGCCGATGCCTGCCTGAAGCAGAGAAATAATTATTTCAGCAACAGCAGGTCGAAGGTGCCGTTGAGGGTGGGCGTCTGATCGTCGCGGCTGATGCCGAACCCATCGCGGTAAACCTGCGCCTGAAACGTGCCTTTAACTCGGTTCAGCGTAAGGGCACCCTCTGTTTTGACAACGGTCGACTCCGTAACGGTCAGGTTGCCGCTGTTGGTTACGTAGAGCTGTGGGCCGGGCAGGTTCATGACCAGATCGGCGAGGCCCCCATTGGCCGCCGGGGTCTGGCTCTTACCCATCGGGTAGGTGCCGGGAGCCGTTGTTTTCAGCAGCGTCAGTACAGCATTCGACTGGTACTGCGCTTCCACCAGGTTATTGTCGGAGTAGGCCTTGGCCTGGCCAAAGTTGACGTAAACCGTGGTGTTGCCCTGGCTGTTGATGGCGCCGGTAATGCCGGAAAACGTGTTGGTTGCCGATTTGAACTGTTCGGTACCTTCGGCTTTCAGGTTGAGACCGCCACCCGTTACGGTAACCTGACCCGAGCCTTTGTAGCCCGCTAGGGAAGTGGGCACCACCAGATACGAAGGCAGACCGGCCGTGGGGTCGGGGGCTGGAGTTGGGTCGCTAGTACTCGATGAACTGCAGGCTTGCAGCAATACGACCGTCAGCAGAAATAATGGACCAAAAAGACGAGTTGATTTCATATGGGCGCGTTGGGTTTGTTACTACAAACGTAGGCAGGAATTGTATTCGTCTGATTCTATAGGACAATATGGGCAGATATTTCGTAACCGGCACCAATTTTGCCAACTTCAGCCCCTTGCCGGCTGTTAACGCCTTATACTGAACCAAAAAAAGGCCTATGCGCAGCGAACGGGAGAAAAAACTGATTATAAAATTCTGGCTTTACGGCGGCATTGGTGCCATGCTGCTGGGCAGCGGCCTATCGGTTGTGCTGCACGGCTGGGGGCTGCGGCAGGCTGGCGATGCCTGGTGGTTCTGGGTGAGCACGGGCGGCTTTGCCCTGATCATGACCGGCCTCCGGCTCATTGGCGACGCCAACCGCTTTCGAACCTTGGCCGATGTACTGCAGGAACTGGACCGGCACGAGCAGCAGCGCCCCTAACAGACCGCCCGGTCCACACCAGACAAGTAGGTGCAGACCGGGCGGGTATAATGCCGTTTCATCAGATGCCGGCTATTTCTTGCCCTTTTTAGGCTTCTCTTCCTTCGCTGGCTTGGGTTTTTCGGCTTTGGTAGCCTTGGGTGCTTCGGCCTTCACGGTCTTCTCCGCTTTGGCTGGCTTCTCTTCCTTCGCTGGCTTCGGTGCTTCGGCTTTGGCCGCCTTTGGAGCCGGTTTCGGGGCTGGCTGCGTAGGGGCAGTACCAGCGGCTGGCGCACCGATCGAATGGCGCACAAACGTACCCCAGGTCAGGTTGTCTTTACCGGCCTGCACGGTTTTGGCCCGTTCGATGGCCATGTTGGCAGCCGCTTCAACGACCCACTCGAAGTTATCCTGCCCAACCGAATGCACATCGGCATCGGGTGCCGGGTTGCAGAAGTCGATGGCGATGGGGATGCCGTCGCGCACGGCAAATTCAACCGTATTAAAGTCGTAGCCGAGGCCGTGGTTCAGCTTCAGCACGTAGTCGGTCATGGTTTCGAGCAGTTTTTTGCCCGCGTCGCCGGTTGTTTTCATCTCCGACGCGTAGCGCAGGTGGTGCGGATTGCGGGGCTCGTACGACATGATCCGGACGTCTTTACCGCCAATGCAGTAGCACCGGAAATAGTCGGTGAAGTCGATCGCTTCCTGATACAGCATCACCAGCTGTCCGGTTTCATCGTAGGCGCGGAACATCTGCTCCGGATTGTCGACTTTGTAGACGTTTTTCCAGCCTCCGCCCGAGTGGGGTTTCATGAAGGCCGGGAAGCCAATGTGGTTGAAAATCCGGTCCCAGTCCATGTGCTGCAGGTTCCGGAACGAGTTGTGGTTCGTATCGTCGGGACGCTCCTTGGAGGGCAGCAGAATGGTTTTCGGAACGGGAACCCCCAGCTGAACGGCCAGCGCGTTGTTGAAGAATTTCTCGTCGGCGCTCCACCAGAACGGGTTGTTGATGACGGCGGTCCCCGTCAGGGCCGCGTTTTTCAGGAACGCTTTGTAGAACGGAACGTCCTGCGAAATGCGGTCGATAATGACGGCGTAGTCGGTCGGTACGCTTTGTTCGACCTGATCGATTCGCACAAACTCAGCCGTAAAATCGCTTTGTTTCTCGTTGACCCGATCCACGAAGGCCTGCGGGAATGTGTTTTCCTGGCCGAAAAGAATGCCTATTTTTTTCATCGTTGGGAAGGCCGGCAACGGGTGCCGGCCGGGGTTGATTGTTGGGAGATTGTGGGCGGCAGACCCCGCCTATCCTGTATAACAAGGTTTTGGGCCGATGTTCCTGAGCCAGTGGGTAAGTTGCCCGTTAAATCTGACTCAGATAACGCGGAAACTGATCTTTCCAGACCGGCCAGTCGTGATCGCCCCAGGGGGCAATATCGAGCTGGTGCCGGATGCCCTTCCGGTTTAGTATATCAGACATGCCCGTTGTCGACGGTTTGCAGAAATCGTAGGCCGACGTACCCAGTACGATGTTCATGTGGTAGAACTCGGGGTTCTGCGCGTTGGGCATGAAATCGGGCGGGTTGTTGAAATAAACGTTATCGTCGTAGTAGCCACTCAGAAACGACCGGATGTCGAAAGCGGCTCCCATGGTGAACAGGTGGCCTACCTGTTCGGGGTGGCGGAAGGCGAAATTAAGGGCGTGGAAGCCGCCAAACGACGCCCCGGCGACGCCGATCTTCCGGACATTGCATTCGCGCTGAATGCCCGGCACTAGTTCTTCGTGCAGAAACCGGTCGTAGAGCACGTGGTTCCAGATGCGGGCACCGGGGTGCAGGTGCTTGGCATACCAGCTGTCCTTATCGATGCTGCTGATGCAGTACAGCTTCACCTTACCCGTCTCAACAAACCATCGGGCGGTTTCGGTCAGGCCAAAGTTTTTATACTCGTAGTAGTGGCCCATGGAGGTCGGAAACAGCACCACGGGGTAGCCCCAGTTGCCATATACCAGCATCTCCATGTCGCGGCCCAGGTGGTGCGAATACCACTTCCGATAGTCTTCCTGCAACGTAGTAGTTAGTTTAGAGACGATAGGAATTTTCGGCTGAAAATAGGGCAAATAGCCCGTATGGCCAACCCCGGGCGTGAGGGTGTCGAAAAAAAGGGCTACTTTGTCTGTTGTGATACTCCTGCTTTTAGTTCTTTTTTCCTGTATGGCTGAACCAGTACCGGCCCCTCACCAGACCGCCGTTTCGTCGGTGACACTCCACCGCGACGACTCGCTGGTCTCCGTACCGCTGAACCGCCAGGTGCGGCTAACCATCGTGTTGCCCCCCGCTTACCATACCGCGCAGGCGCCTTACCCCGTTCTTTACCTCAACGACGGGCAGGACCTCAAACGACTCCGGATGCGCGATGTGCTCGATTCGCTCTACGCCCGGCAGGCCATCCGGCCCTTTGTGCTCGTCGCCATCGATGCCGGCGACCGCATTCAGGAATATGGCACCGCAGCCCAGGCCGATTACATGCAGCGGGGCAGCAAAGCCGCCCTGTACACCGATTTTGTGCTGACGGAGCTGATTCCCTACGTCAGCCGCCATTACCATGTCAGCACCGAACCGGCGCAGTCGGTATTTGCGGGTTTTTCGCTCGGCGGGCTGTCGGCGTTCGATATCGTGTATCATCATCCTGAGCGATTCAGCCGGGTCGGTGTGTTTTCGGGTTCGTTCTGGTGGCGCAGTAAGGCATTCGACGGGGCCTATTCCGACGAGACTGACCGTATTGCGCATCAGCTGGTGCGGCAGGGCGGGGGCGCGCAGCCGCTCCAGTTCTGGTTCGAAACCGGTACCGACGACGAAACCAGCGACCGCAATAACAACGGCATCATCGACGCGATCGAAGACACCACCGACCTGATCGACGAGTTGGTAAAGAAAGGCTACCGGCGCGACACCGATATCCGCTACGTAGAAGTACAGGGCGGCCAGCACAACCAGGAAACCTGGCACGCCATTATGCCCGATTTCCTGACCTGGGCTTTTGGGCGCTGAGTGAAGGAGTCCGGGAAAAAGGCTTATCTTTCCCGGTATGTTGCTAAAAAACCTCCCGGCCAGCCTCGTACTGGCCCCCATGCTGTTGGTGAGTGGCTGCTCCAGAGCCGACTCGCTGACGCCCCCCGTAGCGCAGCCTGCGCCGGTCGTTGCTACACCCGCCAGCACAACGGCGCCGGTGGTGCGTAAGCTGGTCTGGCAGGATGAATTCGACAAACCCGGCCTGCCCGACACCACTAAATGGGCCTACGATGTGGGCGGCAACGGCTGGGGCAACAACGAACTGCAGTATTATACGGCCCGCCGGCCCGACAATGCCCGGGTCGAGGGGGGAAATCTCATTATCGAAGCCCGGCGTGAGCCCTGGCAGGGTAGTCAGTACACCTCGGCCCGACTGCTTACGCAGGGGAAAACAACCTGGCAGTACGGCCGTTTCGAGGCTCGCGCCAAACTGCCCGCCGGGCTGGGTACGTGGCCGGCGGTCTGGATGCTGGGCAAAAACATCGCGTCGGCCGGCTGGCCCCGCTGTGGCGAACTCGACATTATGGAGCACGTAGGCTACGACGAGGGCGTCGTACACGGGTCTATTCACAGTGAGCAGTATAACCACGTGAAGAACACCCAGAAAACGGCCACCGTTACGCTCACAGACGCCACCACGGCTTTCCATGTGTATGCCATCGACTGGACTCCCGACAAGATTGAATTCATTGTCGACGACCGGGCTTACTTCACCGTCTATAAAAGTGCGCTGGGCAGTTCAGAAGCGGCCTGGCCGTTCGACCAGCCGTTTTTTCTGATTCTCAATCTGGCCGTGGGGGGCAATTGGGGCGGGGCCAAAGGCGTCGATACTACGATCTGGCCCCGGCGCATGGAAGTCGATTACGTCCGTATTTATCAGTAGCCCCGCCGGATCGGCCGGGCCGGTGATGGGTCGGTGTTGCCAGCGGGCAGCGCCGGCCCATCACCCGTTTATGGGATACCGCGCCGGTACCGGCCCCGCTATCTTTGAGGAAAGTATCAGACGGTGGCAGCCAGCGCGCTGGCGCTCGGTATGGTAACGGGGGCATTGGCTGTTGGCAGATTAGCCGCATTACGGAGTGCCTGCCGAAAGGTGGCCGCTTTGATGATAGCCGTTTTGCGCGACTGAATGGCAACGATCAGGCCGGCCACCAGTGTTGTAGCCGCCGATGTCTTACAGATGTACCCGGTCTGCTGGGTCGGTGCCGAATAGGTCGACAGTACTTTCTCGGCCGGTCCGTAGCAATCGATGCGGCTGCCAAACGTAAAGGGATTGATTCGGTGGGCGTGGTCTGGGTTGGGCAGGGCTCCGCTAACCAGTATGGCCCCCGAGTCGTAGCCGGGCTTGTAGGTATAATAGCGATTGGTGAATCGAAGCGTAAGCGCCTGCTGCCACTGCTGAATCTCGGTAACGTTGGCCGGAAGCCGAACGGTACGGGTACCCCCTGGGCGTCGGCCCGGTTCGATCTGGGTTTGGTCGTAGGCGTCCAGGTCGACACTGTTGTTGCCCGCTGCCTCGACCACCGTGAGCTTGAGCCGACTGGCAGTAGCCACTTTGATGAGGTCATACACCATCGGGTCGGTCTCGAGGGGGAGAATGTTGCCGTTGGCAAAGTTGGCAATGACGATCTCGATTACGTCGCCCGGTCGGTTTCGGGCCATGAAAATAGCGGCCAGCAGCGCGTTATCGTACTGAGGATCGTCCAGATCGACCGTATCGGTGCCATAATGATTGAGCTGAACCGATGGGCCGCAGACCCCGTTGATGCTGCCCGATGAGAAAGGAGGAGCGGCTGCGCTCCAGGCATTGACCAGCAGGCCGGCAACCGCACAGCCGTGAAGTTCATTGAATTGGGTCGTACTCTCCCGGAGCCAGGCTGCGGCTGGTTTCTGAATGGGAAGGCTGGTACGGGTATTGGCTGGCATGGCCATTTCGAGATCATGAATCGTAACCGCCTTGACAACTGGTCCGGGTGTAGACCAGTAGGTGGCCAGATCAAGCTGCGACCAGAAATCCTGGCGAGTGGGGCCGGGGATCGCTACATCGCATAGGTCAACGCGCAACTGATCCTGGGCGTGCGTGGTCCGGAAAGCCTTGCGGTCCGTACTGGGAATGGCCTGGACCGGTACCGCCGGCGAGCGCAGGTAAACAAACTCGATGGGACCTGGCTCGGCTGACCTGGGTTTGGCAGGAACAAACCGCTTGAGTCGCTTGAGCAGGCGCTCGGCTTTCCCCGGATCCGGGCAGACCAGTTTAGTGTAGTTGATGAGGTTGACATAATCATAGCGGTCGGGCGTGTCGGTTTTCTCCGCCAGCGATCCAGCCGCCGATAGTACGTCCGGGAGCCAGTCGGACGGGAGTTCATCGAAGGGCAATCGGAGGGGGATTCCCGTCGATCGAACCAGCTCAAAAAAAAAGTCGAACTGCGTGCGGTATTTATCGATCGGCCAGTCGAGAGGGTAGCTGAGTGCCCTGGCGTACTGGTTTAGGGTATCCTGAACAGCCGCCTGCCTGCGCAGGTCGAACTGTTTGGGATAAGCGTCGATAAGGGCTGCTATCGACACCCGATCCTGGAATTTAACGAGAATAGTAGGCATTTGGGTAGCTGGTAAGGTGGTGAGGAACTGATTTTGCCGTTCGATAAAGACTTGATTATCAGTAAAAATAAAATGAAGGTCGACATAAACTAACGCTTACCTTGGCTTCACCATCCTACGGAGTCCTATGACACACACACCCAATCCCGCATCCTGCGACCCGGCATCTTTTGCGAATTATGACAATGGTCTGCTGCCGGTTGATCCGGCACTGGCCGCTAACCTGAAGAAAGGCTATGTAGCCTTGAGCAAGGCGCTCGGTGAGGCACCGGCCAAACGCGATAAACTGCTGCCGCCTGCCAAGGTGAAGAAGATGCTGCACATTCAGTCGTTCTACATTGGCAAAGAACAGCTGAAGTGCCTGATGGACAATGACTTTGCCAACTGCAAAGGCATCCGGATATCGTTCGGGCTGACACGCAACCCCGAGGGACCCAACAAGGATGGTGAAATTCGCCTGATCGTTGAAGGGGCATTCGACACCCGCCTGCCCGACACTGGCACGACTAATCATGGCGGAGTGGCGGTCGATAACCGGTTGCTGGTAAGTGCCAACACCACCACCTACATAGCTGGCGCTATTCCCGGTCCCCAACCCGACCCCCCAACCTATCCCGACCCACCGTACGGAAACGCGTCGGTCTAACCATACGGTTGCCATGAACTTCCCCTCTGTATCGCACTTTATCGCGTTTCTGTCGATGCGCATCGTGATACTGCCGCTGCTGATGGCATTGCTGCGCTGGCGGTGGCTGCAGGTGCCCGAACGCATTTTTGCGGGGCTAATGGCCTACCGGTTTGCTATCGCGCTGGTGTCGGCATACCTGCTGGAGCAGCACATTCCCCAGAATTTTCTGGGCGCAATCAGCCTGGCTATCGATGCGCTGGCCATGGGCTTGATGTATGGGCTGATGCTCGATTCGGCCCGGCTGCGGTTCGCTGCCCGGTGGGGAGGGGCTGTATTCGCAGGCCTGTGTCTGCTCAATGGCTGGATTGGTGAGGGCGTCGACAACGGCATCAGCAGCGTGGCCTCGGGCGTTGAGTGTCTGCTGGTGGCGGGGCTGGCAACGGTTTACTGCCAGCAACGAATGGCCGACGCGCGATCGACATCGCTCCGCACCGATTCGCTGTTTCTGATCAACGCCGGTCTGCTGCTGATTAGTCTGACGGCCTTTCCGCTCTATTTTTTTGTAAAGCCGTTGCTCAGTTACTCCCGGACGCTGGCCCTGCGGACCTACGATCTGATGTTTCTGGCGGGCATTGCAGCCAAGTTGCTGTACACGGCCGGATTCTGGTTTAGCCGACGCCGATCGGTCGCCGTGGGCGCATCCGCCGTTTCGACCATTTAACGATGAAAGGGCTTCGTACCGGGCTGGTGCTCGTGGGGCTGACGCTGGGTATCGCCCGGGCCGAACAGCCCATTGCCGTGCAGGTGGGCATCAACGGACAGCCGACGGGCGGTGGGCCAACGTTGCACCTGCCCGCTCGCGAGCACGGACTCCGTATCGATCTGACTTGCCCGAAGGGTACGGAAGCCATCTGGTTTCAGTTGCAGGGGCGCGATACGGTCTGGTTTTCCGTCGATAGCCACAGCACCTTTTATTATGATAATCTGTCGGGCGGCCAGTATCGCATACGCCTGCGACGACGTGATGGTAAGCCGTTGCTGTGGCGCGCCATTCAGATCGATAATGCGCTGTGGCAGGAATGGTGGTTTGCGCCAATGTTGTTTGCCTACGGGCTGGTTGTGATGGGTATTGCGATGTACCTGTTCTACCGGTACCGCCTGCGGCAGCTGGTACGGCTTCAGCACGTGCGTGACCGCATTGCCCGCGACCTGCACGATGATATGGGCAGCTACCTGTCGTCGATCAGTATTCTGAGTCAGACGGCCCATCGGTCGGCCCTGCGCGACCCGGTTAAAACCCAGGATACCCTCGACCGCATCGGGCAAACGGCCCGGCAGGTGATGGAGTCGATGGGCGATATTGTCTGGAGCATCAACCCCAGCCACGATTCCATGGAGCAGGTTGTAGCCCGCATGACCGATGTGGCCGGTGGGCTCTTTAGTGATACCGACCCATCGGAGCAGGCCGTAACACTGCACATCGACGTGGCACCGGAGGTGCGGCAACTGAGCCTGTCGGCCGAGTGCCGGCGCGACTTTTTTCTGATCTACAAGGAAGCGGTTACCAACGTGGCCCGGTACGCGCAAGCCAGCCGGGTGCGCATTGCCCTGCAACGGGTAGCCGGCCTGCTGGAGCTGACCGTGCAGGACAATGGACGCGGTTTCTGCGTGGACAAGCCGGAGCGGCAAAATCCGGCGGGCGGCAATGGCCTCAGAAACATGCACACGCGGGCTGCCCTGCTCAATGGTACGCTCACGGTGACCTCGGGCGTAGGCACGGGAACGACGCTGGTGCTGCGGATGCCGGTTTGAGGCATCGGGCCACTGCCCAACCGGAACCTGAGTTCAATAGATAGTGACGAATTGATTTTTGACGGACGCTGGTATGGCCATTCGGGTATTGATTTACGAAGACAACACGCCCCTGCGCGAAGCCCTGTGCACGCTGGTCGAGGACGCTGAAGAATGCACGCTCGTGGGGGCCTTTGGCGACTGCCTGCGTGCCAACGACCAGGTATACCAGTTGCAACCCGACGTGGTGCTGATGGATATCGACTTGCCCGGCCGAACGGGTATCCAGGCCGTGGCCGGGCTGCACCGCGAATTTCCAGCGATCGACGTGCTCATGCTGACCGTATTCGACGATGACGACCGCGTGTTTCGGGCCCTGTGTGCCGGGGCATCGGGCTACCTGCTCAAACAGACTCCGCCCGACCAGCTGCTCGAGGCCATCCGGTCGGTGTATGCCGGGGGGGCACCCATGTCGCCCAGCATTGCCCGCAAGGTGATCCAGACGTTTCCGGGGCGGGGCGCGCCCGCCGAAGCTATCGAACAGCTTACGAGCCGCGAAAGTCAGGTGCTGCACTACCTGGCGCAGGGAATGAGTTATAAACTGGTGGCGGCCGAGTTGTCGATCGGTATTGAAACGGTTCGTACCCACATCAAACGGATCTATGAGAAGCTGCATGTCCACTCGGTCACCGAAGCCATCGCCAAATACCGACCCTGACCAGGCCCCGCCCTTACGACCCAACTGTGATGCCCCCCGGCTACCCGCCGGGGGGCTTTTTTTGGGGTAAACGACCCTGCCGGCTACCGCTGCGTAGTTTCCCGGTACCCCGATCATGGGATTTCAGATGGAGCGAGGCTGTCGGAATTTTGGTGGGCAATCAGATTGATCGTCAGTCGATTGACTTATTCACTACTAATCCGGATGGATCATGATTATTTTACATCGTTTGGTATGTTTAGCCCTGTTGCCGGCCGTTGTGCTGGTCAGTCTGACCGGCTGTCAGAACGACCCCGTCGACCCCACGAAAGGTTTTTCGGCCAGTATCCAGAACCTGATTTCGCCCGCTGACATCGAGAAACTGCGGGCGCGGGGTATGCCCATCAACGAAGGGCAGCGTCCTCCCTCGATCGAAGGAATCTACATTTCGTCGCCCCACCAGCTTGTCAGTCCCTATGGGCCCGACGATACCTATGCCGTGGGGCATGCGTTTGCCGACCTTGTTCTGCGCTTCTCCAACCAGAACAGCACCGATCTGACGGCCACTGTCGATCTGAAAAACGCGGGCAGCACGGGCAGCGGGGTAGGGGGCTTTCTGGCTGGCAACGGCAGCACCTTTACCTTCTTCGCCGAGATCGACCTGGTGTCGGGCAACGCAACGGCTAAACAGGTCCGCATTTTTTCGGGGGAGATCACGCCCGATGGTATCAAGGATTTATACACGACGCTGCTCATTACGGGCAAAAACGACCCTGACAATACGCTGATTCCGGTGGGGGTGTCGCGCATTATCCGCGATGGCAATGGGCTGGCCAGCGTTCGCAGCACATTCCGGCGCGGGGCCGATGGGCCGGCCCAGACAGGCGACGCCGATCGCTAAACTCATCCATTGTTCCATATCCTAAACAGGCTATCAATCATGAAAACGCATTGGCTACTGATTTCACTGCTCATGGGCGCATCGCTGCATTCGGCCTGGTCGCAGGCCCCCAGGCTCAACCGCGCATCCACAGAACAGGCTGCGGTCACCCGGCTGCCAGCAGCGCACCGGCGACAGGGCCACGTACCCGACCGGGGTTTTTGGGTGGTCGAAACTCTGCCCGGACCGAAGCCACTGGTTATTGTACACTATTATGATGCCAACCAGCTTGAATGCCAGACCGATACCCTGGCGCGGCCCCGACTGGCGCTGCACCGGCGCCGGGTAACCGCCCGGCTTACTACCCGACTGGCCACGGTGCTGAACCAGTCCGATCTGCTGGTTCAGGCACGTCCCTGACTGTTCAGCTGGGTTAAACGGATCGGGATTTCGGAACCTGGCCGGCGTGCGGTACGGTCTGATCCAAATGACGGCCTGCCCAGTGTCTCCAGTTCGCCGGCATGTTACTGCCCGGGGGGCCAGCTGCGTTTCAGAAGTCAGCAAAACGCAGTTGTGCAGCTTGTGGCACCATACGTTGATGTTACCACCATTCCTACTTTATATTCACAACTTATCATGAAAAAAGCAACGAGTTTACTGGCGGCCATCGCCCTTATCAGTAGTTTAGCCACACTGCCCGGCTGTCAGCCCAAAGCCGGCGATCCGGGGCCCAAAGGCGATACCGGCGCCACGGGGGCAGCCGGTCCGGCCGGGCCGCAGGGGCCCGCGGGGCCGGTGGGTACGGCCAACGTTATTTATTCACCCTGGATTACTACGTCATTTAGCGGGAGCGGAACCAGTTACGTCGGTACCATCACGGCGCCCAGGATCACGCAGGAGGTTCTCGACAAGGCCGACATCCGGGTGTACTGGAGCGAGAGCGGGCGCGTGCTGACGCTGCCTTATGCCGAAACGCTGGGATCAACGACGTACACCGTGCACCAGCGGATCTACGTGGGCCGGATCGAACTCAGGGCATCCTATGCACTTTCGAACCAGCAAATGCGGTACGTTATTATTCCGGGAGGAGTAGCTTCCGGCCGTGTGGGTGCACTCGACCTTAACGATTACCAGGCTGTAAAAAAAGCATTCAACCTGCCTGACTGAACGTGCCTGCTCGCCTTTTTATTGATCAATAAAAAAATCCGTTTCCGGAAGGGAACGGATTTTTTTAAATGCTAGTTGCCAAAAATTTACAACCGTAAACAGGGTTGGCTTGTTTGTTGCTGAATCAGAAAAGCGAGTCGCCACAAAGCCGACGAACTTTGTCCCGCGAACGTTTTAACCGCATTTTAACGGCGCTGTCGTTTAGGTTGAGCTTCTTGGCAATCTGGCTAATGTCAAGACCTTCTTGATACTTCATGCGCAAAATCATAGCTTCCTGTGGCGAAATAGTGCTCATTGCTTCTGACAGCTGCTGAAGGCTTTCTTCCTTCTGCTCGTACTCGTCAGAAACTGCGAGGTTATAGTCGAGGTCGTCTTCCAGTGATGTCACGCTCATCCGGTTGGCAACCCGAATCTGATCCATGCAGTAGTTATACGAGATGGAATAGAGCCAGGTAGAGAACGACGAGCGTTCCTGAAAGCGGTCGAGCCGTGAGAAGGCGCGGATGAAAATGTCGTGGGTAAAGTCCTGCGCTTTCTCTGAATCTTTAGTATAGGACAAGCAACGGTTGTAAACCTTGCGAACGTAGCGGGTATATAAAGTTTCGAAGCAATCGTTTGGGCTGGTACCCAGGTACTGTCTGATTACTTCTTCGTCGTTTAACTTGGTTTTCATACAAGTACTACTATGGAGCTAGGATGAAGCTGGTTAACTGTTACAAAGATTATGAGTATAAACTGTTAACACGGCCTAATGGATGCACATTTCGACGAACTGGCATATTTGTACGTTTTTTGGTAAAAGAATTGCACGGCTATCTATGAAAATATACTTATTTGCTATCCCAGTAACTAAAGTGTCGCCACTTACGCCCAGTATCAACTACTTGAGAAACCTGTACGTTTCATGAAAGGAATTGTCTTTACCGAACTGCTCGAAATGGTTGAGAATAAGTTTGGTTATCAGCTGGTCGATGAGCTGCTGACCGAATCAAATCTGCCTTCGGGGGGGATTTATACGACCATCGGTACCTACGATCATGCCGAAATGGTAACGATTCTGCATAAGCTGAGTCAGCACACCGGTCTTACCCCCAGTGAACTCCTGCGGGCTTATGGTCAGTACATGTTTACGTCGTTTTCCCGGATTTATCGGCCTTTCGTTGAACGGGCCGATTCGGCTTTTGCACTGCTCAACTCCGTGCAGCATTATATTCATGTGGAGGTACGGAAACTGTACCCCGACGCCGAGCTGCCTCATTTTTCCATGGAGCATCCATCCGACAGCCAGCTGGTGATGCTCTATGAATCGGAACGGAAGATGGCCGATTTTGCCCACGGCATGATTGAGGGCTGTCTGACCTATTACGGCGAATCGGCAACGGTTACCAAAACCGACCTGTCGGGCGATGGTAGCGTGGTGCGGTTCGATATTCAGAAAAACTGATTATGCACGAACTGGAGTTGATGAAAAGGCGACTGGGGCGCGAGAAAGCGGCCCGGCAGCAGGCAGAAGCGATTCTGGAAGAAAAAGCACTGCAACTCTACGATGCCAACGTGGAGTTGAAACGGCTCAACGATAACTTAGAGCAGGAAATTCAGGCCAAACTGAAAGAACTGCACCAGAGTGAACAGCGCTACCGGCAGCTGATCGAATCAGTCGAGGATATTATTTATAAAATGTCGCCCAGTGGGGTGTTCACCTTTGTGAGCCCGATGATCGAAAAGCTGCTGGGCTATTCGCAGGACGAGTTCGTAGGCGCACACTTTACGCGCTTCGTTCACCCTGAATACTGGCAGCAGCTGGCCGATTTTTATCAGGATATGCAGCTGCGGCAGCAGGACAGCACCTACAACGAATTTCCGGTACTGACCAAAGACGGCCGCACGATCTGGATTGGGCAGACTGTACGGCTGATCGAAACGCAGGCCTACATCAATGAGATGGTGGCTGTGGCCCGCGACGTGTCGGCCCGGAAAGCGGCTGAGCTGGCGCTCAAAACCACGCAGACGCGCTTTGCTACCCTTATCACCAACCTGCAGTCGGGGGTGCTGGTCGAAGACGAAGATCGACGCATCATCCTGGCCAATCCGCTGTACTGCGAAATTTTCGGATTACCCGTCACGCCCGACGAACTGATCGATATGCCGCATGCAGAACCGATTCGGATGGCGGCAACCCTGCTGCCCGATTCGGCCCAGTTTCTGGCCCGCATCGACGAGTTGCTGAGCCGGCGTGAAATCTGCGTGGGCGAAGAAATCAGCCTGACCAACGGCCGGATGCTCGAACGCGACGGCATTCCTATTTTCCAGGCGGGGCGTTACATGGGCTACCTCTGGAAGTATACCGACGTAACGGAGAAATTCCAGGCCCGCGAACTGATCCGGCGCAGTGAGGAAAAATACCGCGGTATCATGAACAACATGGAGCTGGGCCTGCTGGAAGTCGATACCCAGCAGACGATCGTACGCGTGTACGATCGCTGCTGCACCATGCTGGGCTACACCGAAGGCGAACTGATCGGCAAAAATGCCATCGACCTGCTGGTGGCCCCCGAGTTCAAAGCCGAGCAGTTGCTGCGCGAAAGTGGGGTGGCCAGTTCGTATGAGCTGCAGCTGTGCCGTAAAGACGGCAGCCGCATCTGGACGCTGGTCAGCGACGTGCCTATTTTCGACGAGCAGGGCGACGTGGCCGGGTCGATCGGTATCCACTACGACCTGACCGAGCGTAAGGAACTGGAAGAGCAGCTGGCCCGGGCCAAGCAGATTGCCGAAGAGGCCCGGATGGCCGAGAAGCAGTTTCTGGCCAACATGAGCCACGAGATCCGGACGCCCCTCAACGCCATCATCGGCATGTCGCACCTGCTGTTCGACACGCAGCCGAGTATGCAGCAGCGCGAATACATCGACATCCTGAAAACCTCAGCCGATTTTCTGCACAGCCTGATATCCGATCTGCTCGACATGACGAAGATCGAAGCAGGGCGTATTGAAGTTCACCCCCGGGCGTTCGATCTGGCGGGCCTGCTGCGAGCCACCCAGAAAGTGTTTGAGATGAAACTCGACGGCCGCAGCATCAGTGTCGACGTGCTGCTCGACACGCGCATCGTGGGCAACGTAGTGGGCGACGATCTGATGCTCAACCAGATTCTGATGAACCTGGTGGGCAACGCCGAGAAGTTTACCGAGGAGGGGCGCATTCAGATTATTGCCAAAGTTGGCAGGGAAGACGAACAGGGCTACTGGATTGATTTTGAGGTCAACGATACCGGCATCGGTATTCCCGACGAAAAACTGGATCTGGTGTTCCAGAAATTCCGGCAGGTCAACCCGCACGGGCATAAGCACAAAGGCACCGGGCTGGGACTGGCCATCACCAAAGAGCTGGTCGAGATTCAGGGCGGCACTATTTCGGTGAAGAGCGTGGTGGGGCGGGGCAGTCAGTTCTTTTTCTCCCTGCCATTCGGCAAGGCCGTTACGACAGCCGAAACTAAGCCGGTAGCCGAAAAGCCTGTGGTGCCAACCGGCGATATGCCCCTGTGTCGGGTGCTGGTGGCCGAAGATAACGTGATGAATCAGAAGTACATCGGCAGCCTGCTCAACAAGTGGATGATTCCGTTTGCGCTGGCGCTCGATGGGACTCGGGCAGTCGAAATGGCCAAGAGTCAGCCGTTCGACATTATTCTGATGGACATTCAGATGCCGCTCATGAACGGCTATGAAGCGACGGTGGCCATCCGGAGTTCGCAGAACCCCAACCAGCATGTTCCAATCATTGCCCTGACGGCGTCGGCCATGCTCGATCATAAGCATACGGCCATAGAAGCCGGTATGGACGACTTCCTGACCAAACCCTTCGACCCGGCCCAATTGCTCGCAATTCTGCAACACTATGCGAAGGCCCCCCGAAAAGAACGTAGTATTGCACCCGCAACGCCCAACCTCAACAAGAAGCGGCTCACGGAGCTGTATGGCGACGACCATGCCTACGCATCCGACATGTTTGCCACGTTCCTGAGCGATGTTGTGCCGGAAATAAACCTGATTCCCCGCCTGTGTGAAGAAAAAAACTGGCCCGCCATTGGTCGTCTGGCCCACAAATTGAAACCCGCCATGGGTATGGTGGGACTGACCCGGCTGGAGGAAGAATTAACGCTGATCGAAAAGAACGTGAACGCCACGGCCCGTCCCGACATTATTGAAATGCATTGCCAGAACGTGATGGCGGGTATGGATACGATGCTGCCCGTTATCGAACGCGAATTACAAAAGTTGACACAAGCCTGATTCATGCCACTGACCTGCATCATTGTCGAAGACGAAGCGTTGTCCCGCAAGTCGCTGTACCGGCTCTGCCAGCAACACGACGACCTGCAGGTACTCGGCGCGTTCGAATCGGCCAGTCAGGCACTTGAGTTTCTGTCGGGGCAGCGTGTCGATCTGCTCTGGCTCGATGTCGAAATGCCGGAGATGTCGGGCTTCGAACTGCTCGAGCAGCTCTCCTTCAGCCCGTTTGTGGTGATGACCACCAACAAAACAGAATATGCATTCAACGCGTTTCGGTATAAGGTTACCGACTTCCTGCAGAAGCCCATTACCTTACCCTTCTTCGAAACCGCTGTTGCCAAAGTAAAAGAATTATACGATCTGCAGCAGGCGAGCGTATCGTCGGAGCCGCAGGATATTTATGTGAAGAGCGACGGGCGCTTCGTGCGCCTGCCACTCAACACCATTGCTTATATAGAGAACATCGGCGACTACGTCAAAATCGTCACCAACACCCACACCCATATTGTTTACATGACCATGAAGCACCTGGAAGAAAAACTGAACTCTCAGTTTTTACGGGTGCATCGGTCTTACATCGTACATCTGCGTAAAATTGTCGACATCGAGGAAAACACAATCGTTATCGATGGGAAAGTGATTCCGGTGAGCCGTGCCAACCGCTCCGAGTTAATGAGCCGATTGAACCGGGTTTGATTGCGTAGCGGCTTTTGTGACGTAAATGCCTGTAGTATAGTATAGTAATAGTCAATTGTCTCTTAATCGGATACGATCTATTTTTGCAGCGTCGATCATACAACTACCTTGTTAACAAATCGGGCCAATCTGCATAGCACGTTGCCAACCCGGTTTTTTTTCTGGTCAGTTTTCTGGTATTCCCAACCCGGTGGCCAGCATACGCCCCCAACGCCCGCTTGATTACTACCCATAAACGCATAAAATGAATACGGTTACAACAAACGACCCGGGTCTGGGAGAGGGGAGCGGTAATGACGACCCCCACTCACTGCACATTACGGAGGTGCTTATCAGCCACTATCCGGAAAATCGATATGAATACCGGGGTGTCGTGTGGTCGCTCGATGAAACGGGCCGTGTGCTGGTCGAACAAACCCTACAGGGGCGCCGTAAACCCGAGTGGCTGGTCAACATGCGGCATCAGAGCCGTGGCCAGCTCGTTGTAACAATCCAGGCGCGCGGCAACGATACGCTGCCCTGGCAGTCGGTTGGGAAATTAACCATTGACCCGCTGCGCAGTCTGAACGGATCGCGTTCGGCCGTTCTTGAGTTGCCGCTGCCCGGATGGGCCGAAGCCCCCGGGCTACAGCTGAGTGTACGCCTGCTGAAAATCCCGGCCAATACCGGCACCAGCCCCGTTGGGCAGCTGGGCGAAGGGGGGCGGCTACAACGCCCCGCAGCAGCCGCAGCACCACCGCCTTCGGCTTCGGTCGACGACCCGCTCGCCACCCCCCTGACACCGGTTGAGCAGGTGATTGTCAAGGATATATGGAATAAGCTGCTGGCCTATCAGGACATGCTGATCGATATGTTCTTCGAGCGGCTGCTGCACGAAGAACCCGACCTGATCGATGCTTTTGGCGAAGCCATCGACCTAGTGCCCAGGTACTTTGCCGAGCTGTTCGACGGGAGTGTTCGCCGAATCAACCCGCATACCGAACGCATACTGCGGGAAAGCTACCGCGGAGCCTACCCCGATCCGCTGGAGGGGCGTCAGCCGTTCGATACCCTGGCTCAGCTGCTGGTTGATCTGGGCATGCGCCCAACCCACTGGCAAACCGCCCGCCGGGTCTGGAGCTGGATGCTGACCCAGGTGCCCCACCTCGAAGAATACGACCGGGAAAACCTGGCCAAAGGGGTACATTCGGCAGCCTACCGGTTTTTTACCCTGCATATTCTGCCCGCCGTTGAGGTAGCCACCCGTCGGTACGATGCCTCGCTGTCGGCCGATATGATCCGGCAGATGCGTCGGACAAGCGACTGCCTGGCGGCCGATGCGCTGGGCAATGGGGTCGAATTTTACCGGCTGCTGTTCGAAAGTCACCCGCAGATCATGGCCTATTTCGGCCGTACCGATATCGACAGTCTGTCGCGCCACCTGATGCAGACCATTGCCTTTCTGCTGAAGTCGCTCGAAGCGGGGCAGGACGTAGCGTTTGAACTGCGCGAACTCAGCCGGATTCACACCAGCCACCGCATTCCGCCCGATGCCTACGCCAGCATTGCGGCTCCGCTGATTACGGTTATGCAGCAGTGCGTGCCCGACTTCACCGATGAGGAAGCGACGGCCTGGATAACCCTGCTCAACCGGGTAAGCGCGGTATTGCGGCAGCCGATGCTCAACCAGCAGCGGCTCATCGACGAGGCTACCGAGTTTATCCGGCAGGTGGGCGACGAGCTGGCCTGGGAGCCGGCCAATACCGAGCAGCGCCTGCAGGCCATCGAACGCGAAATCCGGACAACGGGCACGTATATTCAGACCTACGAGGAGCTGGCCTATGGCGCGCAGCTGGCCTGGCGTAATGCCTCCAAATGCATCGGGCGCATTGCCTGGCGCAACATGATCGTGCGCGACCTGCGCCATGTCAACGACCCCGACACCATGTTTCAGGAGTGTGTCGAACACGCCCGCATGGCAACCAACGGGGGCAACGTGCAGATCGTGATGAACGTATTCCGGCCCCGCAAGCCCGGTGAGCGCTGGGGACCCCGGATCTGGAACAGCCAGTATATCCGGTATGCGGCCTACGAGCAGCCCGATGGCACTATTCTGGGCGACAAAGCCAACCTGAAACTTACGCAGGCCATTATGCGGCAGGGGTGGACACCCCCGGCCGACCGCACGGCTTTCGACTGCCTGCCGCTGGTAATCGATGTGCCCGGGCATGCGCCCCGCCGGTACGAATTCGACCCGGCCGATTTGCTCCAGATCCCGATCGAACACCCCGACTACCCGGGCATCGATGCCCTGAAACTGCAGTGGTGTGCTATTCCGGTTATTGCCAATTTCAGAATGGCCATCGGGGGCGTGCAGTATGGCTGTGTGCCCTTCAACGGCTGGTTTATGGAAACCGAAATTGCCCGCAATCTGTGGGAAGAGGATCGGTATGGCCAGGCCGAACCCATTGCCAAAGCCATGGGCCTCGATACGGCCAGTGAGCAGAGCCTCTGGCGCGATCGTACGTTTCTGGAGCTTAATGCGGCTGTGCTGCATTCGTATTCGAAGGCCCGGGTTACGCTCGTCGACCATCAGACGGCAGCGCGGCAGTTTCTGGCCCACGACCTGCGCGAGAAACGGGCGGGGCGGGAGTGCCCCGCGCAGTGGTCGTGGGTAACACCGGCGGCCGGGGGGAGCACCACGCCCGTCTGGCACCACGAGATGCGCGATTTCTTCCTGAACCCAAGCTACCATTACACCGCCGACAAATGGGCGGTGCTGGGCGACGAACTGACCATCTCGGGCGAAGACGGCGATGCCGACGCTGGTGTCACCGACCGGCCCCTTATTCTGTTCGGTTCGGAGACCGGCACGGCCGAGAGTTACGCCCGCCAGATGGCCCGGCGACTGGGGCGCCATCACCCCCGCGTAATGGCGCTCGATGAGATTGAGCCGGCTGCACTGGCCCACGAGCGGCTGGTGCTGGTTGTGGCGTCTACCTTCGGCAATGGCGAAGCTCCCGGCAATGCAACTGGTTTTCTGAAGGCGATCCGGCAGCTGCCGATGGGCTCGGTAGGGCGTTTTTCGTTCGCCGTAATGGGGCTGGGCAGCACCGTTTATCCCAACTTTTGCGCCACCGGTATCGCCCTCGACCGCGAGCTGGCCCGCATTGGCGGTAACCGGGCTGTTAGCCTGCACCTCGGCGATGAGCTGAAAGGACAGGCCGATACCTACCGGCACTGGCTCGAGCTGGTGGCCCGGCTCCTTGGCGAAGATCCGACCAGCGCGGGCCGTCAGACCGAAACCGAAGAGCGTACGGCCGTAACGCTGCTGACCGAGGGCGCGGCCGATCTGATTCAGGCCGAACACCCCCGGGTGATGCCGGGCACCGAGGTCCGCGTGGTCGAGAACCGGGAACTGCTTAAACAGGTGATTGCCGGAAGCCGCTCCACCCGGTTCCTGTCGTTCGACATCGTCGATACAGACCTGTCGTACGAAACAGGTGATCATATTGCCATTTACCCCCGTAACCCGGCCGATTTGGTGGCTCGCCTGTGCCGGCGACTCAATGCCGACCCGACTCAGTGGTTTATAACCCAGCTGGTCGACAGCAACGGACAGGCTATTCCGGGGACGACGGCTTATCCGTCGCCCGTCCGTATTGGTGATGTGCTCACCGATGAGGTCGATCTGTCGCTGCGCGAACCCATTACCGAACTACTGACCCTGCTGTTACAGAGTCTGCCTCCCGACGCCGATCGGGCCAAGCTGGAGGGCTGGCTCAGCTTGCTGACCCGCGACGCCGACAAACCAACCGGGCAGGCGCTGAAAGTGTATTTGATCGACCAGTACCTTACTGTTGCCGACCTGCTGGACGCTTTTCCATCGGCGGCCGTTAGCTTCGATCAGCTTATTCAGATTCTGCCGCGCCAGAAACCACGGCTTTACTCGGTGTCGTCGTGCTCGCTGGTACACCCGCAGCAAATTCACATTACGGTTGGGGTGGTGCATGCGCCAACCAGTACCGGACTGGTGCGGCCGGGACTCTGCTCAAATTTTCTGGCCGGTCTGCAGCCCGGCGACCGGCTCCGGCTGGCCGTGCGAACCAGCAATTTCCGCCCCCCGATCGATCCACGGGTGCCCATGCTGCTGGTCGGGCCCGGAACCGGACTGGCGCCACTGGTTGGCTTTTTGCAGCACCGGGAGGTTCAGTTACGAGCCTTGCTGGCCGATGCCGACCTGGTCGACATGGCTGACTCCGACGAGCTGATCGGGCAGGTTGGGCAAACCCGGCTTTACTTCGGCTGCCACGATCTGAATGATTATCTGTATCAGGAAGAACTGGAGACCTGGCACGAAGCCGGCGTACTGACTCACCTCGACGTGGCCTTTTCGCGGATGGGCGAGAAGAAGATCTACGTACAGCACCTGATCGAGCAGCAGAGTCAGGAACTCTGGCGGGTACTGGCCCAGCCCGACTGTCACTACTATGTATGCGGTGATGCCCGCATGGCGGAGGAGGTTTTTGCCGTGCTGATGAACATCGCCCGCTCGACCGGGGGAATGACACACGCGCAGGCCGTTGCTTTTTTTGAACGCATGCGTCGGGAAAACCGCTTTTTCTCCGATGTATGGGGTGTACTGGTCAACTCACAGCAGGACCTGGCCGATGTGCAGGAAGCCCGCTACTCCCAGGGTGAACGGTGGCTCGAACGGGTCAACAGCAACAGCCAGCGGTAAGGATCACCCATTTATCATCAACAGGAAAGCCTACAAAAGCGGGGCTCCGATCAGGTCGGGGCCCCGCTTTTATCGTAAGGATGAGACTGACGATTAGAGACTGGTCAGAAAGGCCATCGTATCGACCCCGTCGGCATAATCGGTAAGGCCGGGTTGCTGCGTCAGGCCAAACGGAACACTGCCCGCCAGCCAGCCTTTGGCAGTAGCCACGGTCTGAATCCGGTCGGCGCGTTGGGCCAGCCAGGCCTGGGCATCGGCCAGGGTTTTGTAGGTGTGCGTATAAACCACTGAAATGGGCGAGACCAGCGCGTCACTTTCAGTCACCAGCAGGTAGCCGTTATCGAAGTGGCGAACCCCGTTGATCAGGTAAATCGACTTGTTGTAGTCGTAATTGTTCTGGTACTTGTGATTGTTGAGGTAGATACTGCCGTTGGGTTCGAGGGTGCGCAGCAGGGGCGTAAAGTCGTATGGCTCGCCGTGCGGCCCTTCGGGTACCAGCAGCGTCGATACGTTGCGGCAACCCAGACCATAGTAATCGGAAAGATCGCTGCCAAGCGCTGCGAAATCGGCTGGCTGCTCTTCGCCCATCAGCAAACCCACCGACGTACGATTCCGGCGGATGATGTGGGGCTTTTTGCCAAAATAGTAATCGAAATACCGGGCGGTGTTGTCGCTGCCGGTGGCGATGTAGGCATCGGCCGCATTGAGTCGCTCGGCCTCCTCGATGAAGCCATCGAACGCAGGATTCAGCTCCTTTATTTTTTGTATTAAATAGTGGATAAGTACAAAATCCTGCGTGCTGAGTTTTGCCATCAGCCGGTGGCCCGCCAGCAGTACGCACAGCATATCGTGGAAACCAACCGCCGGAATATTGCCGGCCATGACTACACCTACCGACAGGGGTGCCGAACCGGTATAAGCCGGGTGAAAGGGACGGGCCGGATCAAATCCATACCCGTTTACCCAGCTGTTGAGGGCGTCGGCCGTGAGAAACTGTTGGGCAATCGCCTGCAGGGCGTGATGCGTATTGGCGGGGGTGAACCAGTTATTGCGGTGGTAGGCGCGCTGGGCAATCTCGTCGAGTTCGGGTTCAGAATCGGCCCGGCTGAGGAAGTCGCCCAGGGCTACGAACGTTTGCAGGCGTTCAGATAAAAGCATGAATCGGATTAACAAATGGAATACCCCATCAACGGAAGTGATTAAATTTTAGTTTGGCCCCAACCTTTAAATAATTATATTTGTTGTCCAAAACAAGGAACAATTTTTCAGGCTACTATAAATCTGTACTACTCATGGCCATCATGATCACCGACGAGTGCATCAACTGCGGTGCCTGCGAACCCGAATGCCCAAATACGGCCATCTACGAAGGCGGAGTCGAGTGGACCTGGGGGGGCGGTACTGAACTGACGGAGGTTGACTTCGGCGATGGCACGGTAGTAGGTGGGAAAGCCCCACAGGCTCCTGTCTCGAACGAGTTCTACTACATCGTAAGCGACAAATGCACCGAGTGCATGGGCTTTCATGAAGAGCCACAGTGCGCAGCTGTCTGCCCCGTCGACTGCTGCGTACCCGATCCCGAACACGTTGAAGACGAAGAAACCCTGCTGGCCAAGAAGGCCTGGCTGCATGCCGAAGCGTAAGCACCCGGCATAGGTATTTCCGTAATCAGGGCCTACCCGGCCCGCTGAACCAGACTGACCCGAGCAGTCTGGTTTTTTTTTGCCCTGCCGGAATCTACACCCGAAAAATACCTTTATTTCAAAGCGAATTATATTTTGAAAATTTATAAAAAGGCAGAATATGTTATATGGTGCGAATTTTAAGCGAAATTGAGCATTAAGACCATAAAATTTGGGATTATTTGAATTTTTTACGCTTTATTCTACTATTTAGGACATTTTTTTAGGACAAAAGCTTGTATGGGAATCTTTTGTGGGTAAAATTTGCCACAGAATAAGATTGCCTAACTGATAGTACTACACGAAACATTAATGATGAAAAAACGAATTTTACTTGCTATTTCTTTGCTTTGTGGTTATTCGCTTCAGGCGCAGGATTCAACCGCCACAACGCCCGGGAAATTTACCTTCTCGGGTTACATGGATACCTATTATTTCGGGAACTTAAACAACCCCAAGAGTCAGTCGAACCTGGGCCTGAACGGCGCCGGCGTCGGCAACGCCCGGGCGTTCGATCAGCGGGCCGGTCAGTTCGGGATCGGTCTGGTGCAGGCCAAAGCCATGTATTCGGCCGATAAGGTCGATGCTGTGTTTGACCTGACGTTTGGCCCATTCTCGGATCTGGGCAACTACGGCAACTACATTGGGCCGCTTGGCCCCGGCTCCACGTCGCTGGCCATCAAACAGGCTTACCTTGTTTACAAGGCCACGCCGAAACTCTCCTTTACGGCTGGTCAGTTCGGTACGCACATTGGCTACGAGGTAATCGACGCACCGGTCAACTACAACTACTCGCTCTCGAACCTCTTCAACAACGGTCCGTTCTATCACATCGGCGTAAAAGCGCAGTATGCATTCAGCGACAAGGCGTACCTGATGCTGGGGCTGGTCAACAACGTCGACAACCTCTACGACAACAACAAGAAGAAAGGATTGATCGGGCAGCTGTTCGTGTCGCCGGCAGCGGGCTGGAACGTTTATCTCAACGCGATCTACTCGAACGAAGCCTCGAAAGCAACGACTAACCCCAACGGCACGGTGGCCGTTTCGGCTGAGGATGCCAACTACGCCCTGTTCGATCTAACGACGACCTACCAGGTAACCCCTAAATTCTTTCTGGGTCTGAATGCCGCAACGGGTTCGCAGAAAGGCGATTACCAGGGATACGGCGGTACGCTGAGCGCCAAAACGTGGGGTGGGGTAGCCGTCTATTCTAACTACGCCTTTACCGACCATTTCGGTCTGGGTGCCCGCTACGAAGTATTCGACAACAAAAACGGCGCCCGCGCGCTGACCGATGCGGCCGGCAACGGTGCCAGCGTGAACTCGATCACCATTACCGGCAACATCACCGCTGCCGACGGACACCTGCTGCTGAAACCCGAACTGCGGGTCGACAGCTACTCGGCCGACAAATTCGAGAAAAACAACGGGTCGCTGACGCCTTCGCAGACCACGCTGGGTATGGCTGCCATCTTCAAGTTTTAACAAGTGCCCCCTCAATAACCCGTACTTAACCAACCATTTTTCAGTACAACAAAAACCTCTCAAACTCCATGCAAAAGCCAAATTACATCCCGCTCATCCTGCTGGGAATCGTAGCTCTCCTGGGCGTTATGCCCGGCTTCAACGGTGTGCCGACTCAGATCGTCACCGAAGGTATCAATTCGGGCGACACGGCCTGGATGCTCGTGGCCACGGCCCTTGTACTGTTGATGACGCCGGGCCTGGCGTACTTCTACGGGGGTATGGTGAATAACAAAAACGTGATCTCGACGATGCTACAAAGCTTCATCGCGATGGGTGTAATCAGCGTACTGTGGGTAGTGGTTGGCTACAGCCTTGCCTTCGGCTCCAGCATTGGTGGTTTTGTGGGCAATCCGTTCGATCACTTCATGTTCAAAGGCGTACTCGATGGTAAGCCCTGGTCGCTGGCCCCCACGATTCCGCTGGTAGTCTTTGCCTTCTTCCAGCTGAAGTTTGCCGTTATCACGCCGGCCCTGGTAACGGGGTCGATGGCGGAGCGGATCAACTTCCGGTCGTATGTGCTGTTCATGGTCCTGTTCAGCCTGCTGGTCTATGCACCGCTGGCGCACATGACTTGGCACCCCGAAGGACTCCTCTTCAAACTGGGTGTGCTTGACTTTGCCGGTGGCACCGTCGTACACATGTCGGCTGGCTGGGCCGCGCTGGCGGGTGCCCTGTACCTGAAGCGCCGGAAGTCGCACCTCGAGTCGAGCTATTTTCCACCGGCCAACGTACCCTTCGTACTGCTGGGGACGGGTCTGCTGTGGTTTGGCTGGTTTGGTTTCAACGCCGGCTCGGCAGTAGGCGCTTCGGCACTGGCAGCATCGGCCTTCGCTACCACCAACACGGCTGCGGCCGCGGCCGGTCTGGGCTGGGTTCTGTTCGATTCGGCTAAAGGCAAGAAAGTATCGGCGCTGGGTTTCTGTATCGGTGCCGTAGTCGGTCTGGTTGCCATTACCCCGGCCGCCGGCTTCGTTACCATCCCGACCGCTATTTTCATCGGCACAGTAGCCTCGGTTGTATCGAACTACGTTGCTCACCTGCGTACCAAATCGACGCTCGACGATACGCTCGACGTGTTTCCCTGCCACGGTGTAGGCGGTATGGTCGGTATGGTTATGACGGGTATTTTCGCCAGCCGGGCCGTTAACTCGGCCGTTGCAGAAGGCAGCGAAGGACTGGCCTTCGGTCAAACCTCGCTCTTCATCAACCACATGATCGCTCTGGTAGCCGTATCGGCTTTCGCCTTTGCCATGTCGTTCCTGCTGCTGAAAGTAACCGATATGATTCTGCCCCTGCGCGTTTCGGAAGAAGACGAAAAATCGGGTCTGGACATCAGCCAGCACGATGAGTTCCTGATCGAAGCGTAAAACCGGTGGCCCGTATTCGGTTTACAGATTGCGGTTAATTCATGACCAGGGCACTGTAAACAGAATACCGTAAACCGAACATAGACACAACGACAGAGCCACAGGCACTCTGTCTGGCCATATTGACCGGCAGCTTTACTGTGGTTTTGTTGTACTCATGGAGCCGTTCCCACTTGGGAGCGGTTTCCTATTTTATGGGGTTCCCGGGCACAGCAGCGCCACCGCTTCATACTGGCAACGCCCCAGCGACCGGGTACAGCCAGCAAAACGAACAGCCTCCCGACTATGGACCACGCCATAGCCGGGAGGCTGTTCGTCAGGAGCCAATGCGCACGGATGGGCCGCCTGCCCGCCGTCAGAGCCGGTTTTTCTTCCAGTTGCTGGTTGGGCGTACCTGGGTTGGGGTGCCCGATGAGCGCGGACGCTGCTGCTGAAACAGGTAGGCAGCCAGCACGGCGGCCAGTTCGGCTTCGGCGGTGTCGGGCGCGGTATCGAGTTTGTCAGGCGTGAAGTAGCGGCCAACAAACCCCGTATCGAACTGGCCCGACCGAAAAGCCTCGTGTTCCATAACGAAGCGCCCGAAGGGTAGGGTGGTCTGCACGCCCGAAATCTGGTACTCATCGATCGCGCGGATCATTTTCCGAATGGCATCGTCGCGGGTGTCGCCATAGGTGATGAGTTTGGCGATCATTGGGTCGTAATAGATTGGAATGCTCATGCCCTGTTCAAAACCATCGTCGACCCGCACGCCGTTGCCCTGCGGCCGCACGTAAGTGTCGAGCGTACCCACATCGGGCAGGAAATTATTGGTCGGGTCTTCGGCGTATACCCGGACCTCGATGGCGTGGCCCTTGATCGTCAGATCGTCCTGCCGGATGCGCAGTGGTTTGCCCTCGGCAATGTAAATCATCTCCTGCACCAGGTCGACGCCGGTAATCAGTTCCGTAACGGGGTGTTCGACCTGCAGGCGGGTGTTCATCTCCAGGAAGTAGAAGTCGAGGGTATCGTTGACAATAAACTCAACCGTGCCGGCACCATAGTAGCCGCAGGCGCGGGCCACATCGACGGCGGCCTGGCCCATGGCTTCGCGGATAGCGGGCGTCAGAATGGCCGATGGCGCTTCTTCAACCACTTTCTGATGCCGGCGCTGCACCGAGCACTCCCGCTCGAAGAGGTGAATGATGTTACCATGCTGATCGCCCAGCACCTGAATCTCGACGTGGCGGGGCGAGGTGACGTATTTTTCGATAAACACCGATCCGTCGCCGAAAGCCGAGATGGCCTCACTCACGGCGCGGTCCATCTGCTCGTCGAATTCGGCTTCGTTCTCGACAACGCGCATGCCCTTGCCACCGCCACCCGCCGAGGCTTTGATGAGAATGGGATAGCCGATCTGGCCTGAGATGGCTTTGGCTTCGGCCCGGTCGGTGATGGCAGCGGGGGTGCCGGGCACCATGGGAATCTGGTAATCGGCCACGGCGGCTTTGGCAGCCAGTTTGCTGCCCATGATCTCGATGGCCTCGGGCGAGGGGCCGATAAAGATCAGGCCAGCGTCGCGCACCTGCCGGGCAAAGGAAGCATTTTCCGACAGAAATCCGTAGCCGGGGTGAATGGCATCGACACCCAGGCGGTGGCAGGCTTCGATGATTACATCGGCCCGCAGGTACGACTCGGCCGACGGAGCAGGCCCAACACAAACGGCTTCGTCGGCGTAGCGGACGTGGAGCGCGTTGCGGTCGGCCTCTGAAAAGATAGCCACGGTCTGAATGCCCATTTCCCGGGCGGTACGCATGATTCGGAGGGCAATTTCGCCCCGGTTGGCAACTAGGATTTTGCGGATCTGAGTCATAAAAGAAGCGCTCACGTGCGCCAGACGGGCCCTGTTGGCTGATGAAATGGGTCCCGTTAAAACGGACCGGGAGCAAAGTAAACGAATTGTTACAAAACGGATGTCAAATTGAATTTTACCCCCCAGATTTGGCCTACCAAAACTAACTCGTATTTTTGCACTTACTTCGAAAAAAACAGGGGTTTAGCCCAATAAACGATAGTAGAAAGTGGATTTATTTGAGAAACTGCGCACCAATCTGGGACCTATTGGGTCACCGGCTCGTGATTTTAATGGCCACCACTATTTCGCATTCCCGAAGCTGGAAGGTGAACTTGGCCCTCACATGCGTTTCCAGGGCAAAGACGTCCTCAACTGGAGCCTGAACAACTACCTTGGTTTGGGTAACCACCCGGAGGTTCGGAAGGCCGATGCCGACGCTGCCGCTCAGTGGGGCCTCGCTTATCCGATGGGCGCCCGCATGATGTCGGGTAATTCGGACCTGCACGAGCAGTTCGAGAAAGAACTGGCGCAGTTTGTCGGTAAAGAAGATTCATTCCTGCTCAATTACGGCTACCAAGGGGTTATGTCGGCCATCGAAGCCGTGGTCGATCACCGCGATGTGATCGTTTACGACGCCGAGTGCCACGCCTGTCTGATCGACGGAATCCGGCTCCACAAGGCCAAAATGGGTGAATACTATAAGTTCAACCACAACGACATGGCCAGCCTGGAGAAAAACCTCCAGCGCGCCACCAAGAAAGCGGCCGAAAAAGGCGGGAGCATTCTGGTTATTACCGAAGGTGTATTCGGTATGTCGGGTAAAGTGGGTAGCCTCGACAAGATCGTGGCCCTGAAAGAAAAATACGAGTTCAAGCTGTTGGTCGACGACGCACACGGTTTCGGTACCATGGGCCCCACGGGCGCCGGCGTCGGCGAGATGCTCGGTTGCCAGGATGGGATCGACCTGTACTTCTCGACCTTTGCCAAATCGATGGCCGCTATCGGGGCTTTCATTGCCGGCGACCACGACATCATCATGTACCTGAAATACAACATGCGCTCGCAGACCTACGCCAAGGCACTGCCGATGCCGTATGTGGTGGGTGGGCTGAAACGGCTCGAAATGATTCGCAACTCGGCCGAGTTCCGCGATAAACTCTGGACCAACGTGCGGGCGCTGCAGAGCGGCCTGCGCGAGCGGGGCTTCAACATTGGTGAAACCACGTCGCCCGTAACGCCCGTACTGCTTCAGAACATTCAGGGGGGCATTCCGGAGGTAACGGCTATCATCCGCGACCTGCGCGAAAACCTCGGTATCTTCTGCTCGATCGTGGTATATCCTGTTGTTCCGAAAGAAATCGTGATGCTCCGTATTATTCCGACGGCGGCTCACAGCCTCGACGATGTGCAGCGGACCCTCGAAGCGTTCTCGCTTGTTGCTGAAAAAATCAAGAAAGGCGACTACAAGCCAGGTGGCCCCGCCGTTTCGCCCGAAATCCTCGAAGTTTCGGCCGAATCAGCCACTGAGTAGGGTTTTTGCCTGGAAATTGCATTTTTCAGCTAATTTTTTGTTGAGCCTATTGCGCTGTATGGCATTATGACTAAATTTCCACCAAAACCGCGTTTTTAGCGGGATTTGGGCATTTTTTAACTTAACCCCATACAAAGCGCTATGGCACGTTTCGATGAAGTGAAGAATTTGGTGATGTCGCTGGAAAGCGATTTCGAGAAGTTCTACGAGAAAAAAAACCAGGCTGCCGGTACCCGCGTTCGCAAAGGTATGCAGGACCTGAAAACGCTGGCTCAGGCAATTCGGGCAGAAGTTCAGGACACCAAGAACACCGCCGAAAAAGCATAATCGCTGACCGACGATTTATCACAACGAAGCCCTGCTGTCTGACGACGGCAGGGCTTCGTTGCGTTGGTAGTCTGGATGACTTACTTAAATTTTCTCCCGGTGCATCAGGGTAGCCACGCCCCGGGTCGCCACCTTACCCGTCTGGGCATCGCGCAGCTCGCCGGCAATCTCGGCGGTGTGCTTGTCGGGGTTGATGCTCCGCACCGTAAACACAGCCTCATAGTCAGTGTCGACAAACATCGGGCGCAGAAACTCCAGTGTCTGGCCCAGATAAACCGAGCCATAACCCGGAAACTCGGTGCCCAGAATTTTGGTGAATATGCTGGCCCCCAGCATCCCGTGGATGATCGGGCGCTTGAAGGGGGTGGCAGCCGCGAACTCGGGATCGAGGTGCAGGGGGTTGTTGTCGCCCGTAACGCGGGCAAAATCGATTACATCGGCCTGCGAAAACCGGAAGGGCGACCGATAAACGGCATTCAGTGCGAAGTCAGGAACCATGGGGCAGTTGGGTTACGAAACAAACTGCAAACTTAGCACCCGCCGGCGAATTCGGTAGCGGGCCCTTGGTCCGCTCAGGCGAAGCGTGGGTGGGGTAAGGGTATTATCGGTATAGATGCGCTAGCTTTGCAGTCTGTATGCTAAACGATCTACTCCGGCCCAGTACATCGACGGCCAACCGCGTGTTTGGTCTCGACATTATGCGGGCTATTGCCGTGCTGATTGTAGTGGATGCCCACTCGACCGTGGCGCTTAAGGACTATTACGACGGAGCTTTCTGGCACCATATTCTGCCCGACGGGGTCGAGCTGTTTTTTGTGCTGAGCGGCTTTCTGATCGGGGGGATCCTGATCCGGACCTACGAAAAAAACAACCGGTTCGACGGGGGACTGCTGCTCAACTTCTGGACCCGCCGGTGGTTCCGCACGCTGCCCAACTACTACCTGGTCTTGACGGGCCTGATCGTGATGGCGCTGGTGCGGGCCTGGCGTAGTGGCCTGCACCACACCCTGCCGGCCAAAGGCGTGCTGGTTTCCTACTACCTGTTTGTACAGAATTTCGCCACCGCCATCCCCGATTTCTTTCCCGAAACCTGGAGTCTGGCCATCGAGGAGTGGTCGTATCTGACCCTGCCCGTACTGCTGCTGCTGATGCATTACGTGTTGCCCGCCCGGTGGCCGCGGCAGCGGGTGGTGCTCATCACCATTCTGCTTGTTATTGTCGGTACCAATCTCCTGCGGCTGATACTGGCGGTGCAACACCCCATTGCCGAGGGCGAACTGGGCTTTCGCGGCATTGTACTGACCCGGCTCGATGCCATTGCCTACGGTGTGCTGACGGCCTACGTGAAGCAGTATTACCCAACGTTCTGGACGAGCCCGACCACGCGCCAGCGGCTCGTACTGCTGGGCCTGCTGCTGACCGTACTTACATCGTTCAGTGCGTCGATCCTGATCCTGAAATACTACGTGCAGGCGGGCGTATATCCGGCCTACGTGTTTTATAAACGTACAGTTTATTTCCCGCTCATCGGGCTCAGTATGGCGTTGCTGATGCCGTATATGGATGGCTGGCGGCAACCTACTGGCCTCTGGACCCGTTTCGGACTGGCCCGCATCGTTACCCACATCAGTCTGATTTCGTATTCGATGTACCTGCTTAACCTGACCCCCATCATGCTCAACCTGGTCGAGCGGATTCCGACCACCTCGGCGCGGGTGGGCTGGCTGAAGGTCTGGCTGTTCTGGGGGCTGGTCATTGGCCTGTCGTCGCTGTTGTATCGGTATTTCGAAAAACCCGTTACGGCCCTGCGCGAGCGGATGTCGAAGCAGGAGCCCACACTGCTCAACAGCGAGCGGGTATAGCGGTGCACCAGCCGGGGCGTAGGGGTTCGGCCGAAATCGGCGTATCTTTGCGGTCTTTCAACAAACGAATGACAGTTTCCAGATTATATCTACAGGCAGGGCGCGACGAAGCCGTCCGGCGGTTTCACCCCTGGGTGTTCTCGCGGGCGATCGGCCGCTTCGAGGGCGACCTCAACGATGGCGACCTGGTCGACGTACATGACAAAAAGGGCGATTACCTGGCCACGGGACACTACCACGACGGCAGCATTGCGGTGCGCCTGTTTTCCTTTGCCGCTACGGCCGGCGGTCCCGTACGGCCCGACGTGGCGTACTGGACCAATAAGCTGCGCCACATACGCTCCATTCGGCAGGCCGTGCTGACGCCCGATACCAACTGCTACCGACTGGTACATGGCGAGGGCGATGGCTGCACGGGTCTGATTCTCGATATGTACGATGGGGTGGCGGTGCTGCAGGCCCACTCGATCGGCATGCACCGCGAACGGGCGCTGATTACCGATGCCCTGCGGGCCGTTTTTGGCGATGAGCTGAAGGCCGTTTACGATAAAAGTGCCGAAACGCTGCCCGACCAGTACGGTGCTACTGTTACCAATGGCTACCTGTTTGGCGAGGTGCCGGTACCGCATCCGGTGCTGGAGAACGGCCATACCTTTCTGGTCGACTGGATCACGGGCCAGAAAACAGGCTTCTTTCTGGACCAGCGCGACAACCGGGCCCTGCTGGCCCGCTACGCGCCGGGCAAACGGGTGCTCAACGCGTTTTGCTACTCGGGTGGTTTCTCGGTCTACGGGCTCAAAGCCGGGGCCAGTCTGGTGCATTCGGTCGATGTGTCGAAGAAAGCCATCGAACTGACGCGGCAGAACATCGACGCCAATAGTGCGGCTGACGAAGCGTCGGCGCACGAAGCCTACGCCGATGATGTCATGCACTACCTGAAAGCCCACGATCACCAGTACGATGTGGTGGTACTCGATCCGCCTGCCTTTGCCAAGAGTCTGTCAGCGCGGCACCGGGCGGTGCAGGGCTACAAGCGGCTCAACGCCGAAGGGCTGCGCCGGGTGGCCAGCGGAGGTATTCTGTTTACGTTCAGCTGCTCGCAGGTCATCGACCGGGAGCTGTTTTACAATACCATTGTGGCGGCCGCCATCGAAGCAGGTCGGCAGGTGCGGGTGCTGCACCACCTGAGCCAGCCGGCCGACCACCCCGTCAGCCTGTTTCACCCCGAGGGCAGTTACCTCAAAGGGCTGGTCCTTTGGGTCGAGTAGGATTAATGTCGATTCAAACGGCGCATTCGGTGAGAAAACCGGCTCCGATTGCGTATTCTAACAGGCTATACCTTAATTTTGGCCTGTAACCCGGTCTCGTTGAAAACCCGATATACTGATAGCTGGCTATGGCTGAATTAATCCGAATGCCCAAAATGAGCGACACCATGACCGAAGGGGTCATTGCGGAGTGGCACAAGAAAGTGGGCGATAAAGTAAAGTCTGGCGACGTGCTGGCCGAAGTCGAAACCGACAAGGCAACCATGGACCTGGAATCGTATGAAGAAGGCACGCTGCTCTACATTGGCGTCGAAAAAGGGGCTTCGGTTCCGGTCGACGGGGTGCTGGCAGTAATTGGTGCCGATGGCGAAGACTACAAAGCGCTGCTCAACGGATCGAGCGGTGGTAGCCAGCCAGCCGCCGAGGCACCCGCAGCGGCTCCGGCAGAAGCACCAGCCCCAAGCGGAGCAGCCAGCCCGGCCGACGTGAACACCAAGCTTCCCGATGCCAACGCGGTATCGGCAGCGCCGGCCGAGAACGTCAACGCCACGGTGATCCGGATGCCCAAAATGAGCGACACCATGACCGAGGGCACCATCGTCAGCTGGCTCAAAAAGGAAGGCGACGTGGTGAAAGCCGGTGATGCACTGGCCGAAGTCGAAACCGACAAAGCCACCATGGATCTCGAGGCCTACGAAGAAGGCACGCTGCTCTACATCGGGGTGAAAGAAGGTTCGTCGGTAGCTGTCGATGATATCATCGCCATTGTGGGCGAAAAAGGCGCCAATTTTAAAGTACTGCTCGATGGCGGTACGCCCGCCCAGCCGGCAGCCACTGCTACCGGTGGCAGCGAAACGGCCGAACAGAACCCGCAGGCATCGCTGCCCGCCAACGCCGACAGCGACCTGTCGTATGCGGGTGGAACCGGCGAAGCAGCTGGTGCCAACGGGCGTGTGAAGGCGTCTCCGCTGGCCAAACGCATTGCCGAAGATAAAGGCATCAGCCTGGGTCAGGTAAAAGGCAGTGGTCCCGAAGGCCGCATTGTGAAGAGCGACGTAGAAGCGTTTGTTCCCGGTTCGGCCGCGCCAGCGCCGAAACCAGCCGCTGCGCCAGCACCAGCCGCTACACCGGCTCCGGCAGCCGCGCCCGCCCCGGCTCCCCAGCCGGCCGCAGCTGCCCCCGCTACCGGCGATTTCGTCGATACGCCGGTTAGCCAGATGCGCAAAACGATTGCCCGTCGCCTGAGCGAAAGCATGTTCACCGCTCCGCATTTCTACCTGACCATGGAGATCAACATGGATAAGGCAATGGACCTGCGCGGTACGGTCAACGGCGTTAGCCCGGTCAAAGTATCCTTTAATGACTTTGTCATCAAAGCAGCCGCCGTGGCGCTCAAACAGCACCCAACGGTCAACTCGTCGTGGCTGGGCGACAAAATCCGCCGGTACAACTACGTTAACATCGGCGTAGCCGTTGCGGTCGACGAAGGCCTGCTGGTACCCGTGGTGCGGAACGCCGATCAGAAGACACTGTCGACCATTTCGGGCGAGGTGAAGGAGATGGCGGGTAAGGCTAAAGACAAGAAACTGCAGCCCAAGGACTGGGAAGGCAGCACGTTCTCGATCTCGAACCTCGGTATGTTCGGCATCGATGAGTTTACCGCGATTATCAACCCGCCCGATGCCTGTATCCTGGCGGTTGGGGCTATCAAGCAGTCGGTGAAGTTCGAGAAAGACGACACGGGTGCATCGGTTGCCAAACCAACCAATGTCATGAAAGTAACGCTGTCGTGCGATCACCGCGTGGTCGACGGCGCCAGCGGAGCCGCTTTCCTGCAGACGTTCAAAGAGCTGCTCGAAAACCCGATGCGGATGCTGGTATAAGGTATGGGTACACGGTATTCAGTTTACGGCAGCCCCGTCAGCTGAATACCCGTACTGACCATAAAAAAGGGGGGCGTCAACCTAGGTTGACGCCCCCCTTTTTTATGAATTCGCCTGAGCGCCCGAGCGGACAAAAGCCCGGCTTAGCCGTCAGGCGGTGTGCGCAATTACAGAGCGGCCTGTAGCTTTTGCTCCAGAACGTTTTTGGGAACAGCACCGACAACTTTCTCAATCATCTGGCCATTTTTGAAGACCATCAGGGTGGGGATGCTGCGGATACCGAACTGGGCCGGAATGCGGGCGTTCTGATCGACATCCATTTTAGCGACAACGGCTTTGCCTTCGTACTCACCGGCGAGTTGCTCAACAACGGGCCCGATCATCTTACAGGGACCACACCATTCAGCCCAGAAATCGACCAGTACCGGTTTATCGGAATTGATCAGTTCGTCAAAATTTGCATCAGTTGCCTCTACGGCGTGCGAGCCTGCTGCCATGATTTTAATCTGTTTATTAGTTGAACTTGTTTCTCATCCATAAACCGATTTCGATACGTTTAGTTCCGATTTACGATTGACCGACGGGCTGAGAAAGGGCTTCCGATGGGCTGGTGGTCGGGTGGGCAGGCGCTTCGCCGACGGGTGGGCGGTAGGGCTGAAACGGAATCCTGAGCAGGTTGCCCAATGCCGAATGCTCGTGGCTGGCCAGGTGCGTATCGACCCCGTAACGCAGCTCGCGGCCTGGCTTGGCCAGATAGGTCCCAAACAGCCGGTCCCAGTAGGGAAAGATATTGCCGTAGTTGGTGTTGGTTACGGGCAGCACGTAATGGTGATGCACATGGTGCATGTTGGGTGTCACCACCACCAGTCCCAGCAGTCGGTCGGCCCAGCGGGGCAGCTCAATATTGGCGTGGTTGAACTGCGACAATACCACCGACAGCGCCTGATACATAAATACCAGCCACATGGGGGCGCCGGTGAGCAGAACGGCTACCAGGGTGAAACAAAACCGAATGACACTTTCGCCGGGGTGATGGCGGTTGGCGGTCGTGGTATCGACAAACGTATCGGTGTGGTGAATCAGGTGGAAACGCCACAGAAAAGGTACCTTATGTTCGACCCAGTGCGGAAGCCAGGCACCAATCAGATCGAGCACGAGCAAACCCACCAGGGCTTCGGCCCAAAGGGGCAGCTGAAGCCAGCCGAGCAGGCCGACGTGGTTGGCAACGGCCCAGTCGCTGGTGCGCAGCAGCAGAAACGCCAGGCAGAAATTAATGACAACGGTAGTCAGCGTAAAGAACAGGTTGATGCCGGCATGGTGCAGCTTGCGGTAGGGAAAGTGAAACAGCGGCACGGCACTTTCAATAAGCCAGAAAACCGTGATGCCGCCTACCAGTAGCAGGCTGCGGTGCGATGAGGGAATGTGCGCGAAGTAATCGACCAGACGCTCCATTGGATTCGTATAAGTTTAACGGGGTATTTTACAAATATAAACGAAAGCAGTGTCGACACAAGGGGGCTAGATAGGGAGTTGATGCGGGTTTCTTTGGCCGTTTGCGGTTTCCGTCGTTGGTTTGCACTCAACTTACACGCACAAACTAAACGTACGCATTCTGCAATGCCCCAGCCCAAATTTGCCCGGGAGTCCAGTACCGTCATGACCGAAATGGTACTGCCCAACGATACCAATACGCTCAATAATCTGATGGGGGGGCGGCTCCTGCACTTTATGGATATCGCGGCTGCCATTGCCGCCCAGAAACATTCGAACCGCATCGTGGTAACGGCTTCGGTCGATAATGTCTCGTTTGCCGAACCCATTCGGCTGGGCAATATCGTGACCATGAAAGCACAGGTTACCCGGGCGTTCAGCTCGTCGATGGAAGTCTTTATCGAAGTGTGGGCCGAGGATATTCCGGCGGGCATCCGGGTTAGCACCAACAGCGCGTTCTACACCTTTGTCGCTGTGGACCAGAGCGGGCGACCGATCGAAGTGCCAGCCGTGGTGCCCGAAACCGAGGAAGAAAAAGACCGCTACAACAGCGCGCTCCGCCGGCGGCAGCTCCGGCTCGTGCTGGCCGGCCGCATGAAGCCGCAGGACGCGACCGAACTCCGGGCCTTTCTGAAAGTGGAGTAGGTGTTCTTAAAAAAAGCAGTCCTCAGGCGCAGACTGACTCCTGGAGTCGGCTCGCGCCTGAGGGCTGCTTTTTTGTAGTTTGGGGTCTGTAGTTTGTGGTTTGTAGTCTGTAGTGCGTGGTCTGTAGTTTGTTGTTTGAACGACAAACTACAAACTAACAAACACTACATGACCTCCATCACTTGGCCGGCGGGAATTTGAGCGATTGCCAGCTGACCATCTGCCATTGTTTTCCCTTGCGGACATACACATCGGTGTAGCGCAGCCGGGTGTTGATGGTTTCGCCGTTGTTAGTGGCTTTGATGACACAGATGCCATTGAGCACGGCCGTATTGCCATACACACGCACTTTTAGATCCTCGATATCGATGGCGTCGTATTTCGACTTGCCATCGCGAATCGACTGGATGTACGAAGCCTTGGTATCGGTGCCGCCGTTGGAGTGGCAATAGAACAGGTCGTCGGCCAGGAGTTGATCCAGCACGGCGTAGTCTTTGCTAACCTGGGCATCGAATCGCTTTTGTTCGATCGTGGCCAGCACCTGCTCCGCAGGCGAATACGACGGTTTGGTAACCGTCATGGTAGTGGTTACGGCGGTGGTAGCGCCAGCTGAAGTCGACACCGCAGTCTGGGCGTGGAGCAAAGGACAGCTGAAAAGCAGGGCAAGTGTCAGGCGGATCATCATTGGGTGTGCGTTGGGGGTAAAACAGCCAGAAAAGCACCGGTACCGGCGCTTCTACCGTCCGATGGCCTGCGACTGCAGAATGGCCTGATACACCAGCACCTTGAACTTATCGGACAGGTCGCCGTATGAATTGGGTGCTTTCTGGGTGTAAATCAGCGCCACAATCCCTTCTTTGGGGTCGACCCAATAGGTCGTACCGAAATAGCCGCCCCACTCGTAGGTGCCCTCCGAAACGGGCAGGCGAGCCGAACTGCGCTCGGTGGTCAGACCAAAACCCAGCCCGAATTTTCCCGCTCCCTGGTTCAGGTCGCCGATCTGATTGCTGGTGATCAGCCGGATGGTCGTCGGGCTCAGCAACCGTTTGCCGTTGTATTCGCCCCCGTTGAGCAGCATCTGCAGAAAGGCTGCGTAATCGGCCAGGGTCGAGCTGAGACCGGCCCCGCCCGAAAAATACGTACCCGCCAGTTTAGGATAGTCGGGCGACATACCCCCGCGGGTCAGTTGCTTGCGCAGGGTGCGGATCGAATCTTCGGTATACAGCGTTGTGAGCCGGTTCTGGCGATCTTTAGGCAGGTAAAAGTACGTGTCGTTCATGCCCAGCGGCTCGAACAGGCGGCTGCGCAGGTACTGATCGAGAGGCTGACCCGACAGTACTTCGATCAGGTAGCCACAAACATCGGTGTTCAGGCCGTAGCTCCAGCGTTCGCCGGGGTTGAACAGTAAGGGCAGTTTGGCCAGTCGGTTAATGGCGTCGGCCAGGGTACCATCCGGGGTGCCAATGCCGCTCGGAATGCGGTTTTTTGCGTAGATCGCCACGGCTTCTTTCGTGCCGATCTGGGCGTAGCTAATGCCCGATGTATGGGTGAGCAGCTGCCGGATCGTGATCTCGCGCCTGGCCGGCACGGTTGTGTACGACGAATCGGCGGGGTTGAATTTATCGAGTACGGTAGGGTTTTTAAACGCCGGAATGTATTTCGAGATCGGGTCGTCGAGCAGAAACTTACCTTCCTCGAAGAGCATCATCAGACCAATGGTGGTGATGGCTTTGGTTTGCGAGGCAATTCGGAAAATGGCGTCGCGTTTGAGGGGCGTTTTGGCCGCGACATCGTCGAGCCCGTAGGCCTGGTGATACACCACGCGCCCGTTGCGGGCCACCAGCACCGCCACGCCCGCCTGCCGGCCCTGCGCAATGTAGTCGTTGATAATGGCATCCATCCGGTGCAGCCGATCGGTGCTCATCCCGACCGATTCGGCCGTAGCCGGTTGCAGGGTGGTAGCAGTGGTTGGGCGAGTGGGTTTGAGCACCGCCGTCGACTGGCCCGATGCGGACCAAAAAAAACCGGCCATGAGGCCGGTGAGTATGCATGTTTTCATGAAACAACCGGAGTTAGGAACCGGCCGCTAAAGTACTTATTTCTTAGTACCGGTGAGTCCGCCCCGGCGGGTAATCGTGATGCCGGCCTGCAACGTTTCGGCCGTGGTGTTGATGGCAATGGTATTTGTCACAAACTGACCGGTGGCCGAATAGTTGGCGTCGTACGATTTGCCGTCGAAAGCAATGGTTTCCTTCTGCTTGTCGATGATGGTGAAGCTGGCACCGCTCAGTTCGGCAGTCAGGTTCTGCTTCGTTGTGTTGTTGAAGGTCAGGGCCAGATACAGCTGATTGTCGACCTGCGATTTGGTCACGTTGATGACCAGCGTGCCCGATTCACGGCTGCTTTCGAGACTGTTGTTGATCAAGGTAGAAGCCTGATAACCGCCATCATAGGTGCCTACGTACTGATCGCGCGGGTCGACATCGGAGCCCGAGCCCGATTTCTTACAGGCGGTGGTCAGCACCAGACACGAGAGCAGCGTTACGACCAGGGATTGAAAACGAAGTGACAGGAATGGTTTCATGGCGACAGTGTAAAGTTTAGCTGGATGTCAGACAACAAACGTCGGGCCGGGTTTAACCAGTATAGGGTCGGGCCGAAAGTTGGTCTGTATCTAGAACTGGATGAGCAGATTCCGACGCTCCCACTGCATGGTAATGGGTTCGTCGAGAAAACGGGCCTGCAGCCCGAGTTTCCGGCACATCGCCAGCCACTGGGATTCGGGTACCACCAGCAGGCCGTGCTGTTGGCGAACCCTGTAATAGCTGGAGAAGCGCAGCCGGGCCAGTAAACTCAGTGTCGACCATAACTTGCCTTCCTGCCACGACCTGCGCAGCACACTAATCATATCGCCCAGCAGCCCCTCCTGCACAATCAGGTCGCAGAGCAGGGCTCTGGCGCCCGGAGCCGCGAGGTCGCGGATGGTTCGCAGCAACTGCTCAATTTCGGCGGGGTCACGGTAGTATTGGACCACGCTCATCACGATGATCAAATCGAACGACTGGCCGGCAACGGCGTCGAAGTTCAGGTAATCGGTGGCCGACAGATCGTGAAAAAAAACGGTCGGGTGATTAGCATGTTTGGCGCGGGCCAGCGCGTTGTAACGCTTAGAAATATCGAGCCCGTGCATGGCCCCCACCCGGTTATGCCAGGCATCTTCGAGGTTGGCCGGTCCGGAGCCGATGTCCAGCACGCGGGTCGACGGGGTCAGCGTGACGTACTGCTCGACCCGGTCGAGAAAGTAAGCGTAGTTCGTCGACATGGCGTCGTCGAACTCATTCTGCTGTTGCCAGAAGTCGAGCCAGGTGGCGGCCATAGGGGTATATCGGTATCGGAAAACGGATTGTTAGGTTAACTGGACTACCTGATCATTTGTTAAGGTTTCCAGGCGCTCATGGCGGGGGTGGTGCATGTTCCAGATCAGGCGAAACCAGATCAGCACAACCGGCAGGGCTTTGAGGGCATAGGGAACTACGTACCTGTCGCGCAGGTAAGCGGGGAAAATATCGCTGGGCGACATAACCGTCAGTACGAAACAGAGAATCATCAGCCCCCAGTCGAGCCGCGACTGCGGACTTACGTACCACCAGCAGATAATGCCTGTAACGGCGGTGATATACGTGGGCGACTCCGAAACGGGGTTGAAAATGACCTGAAAAATAAGCACCGAGCCCAGCAGCATCAGCCGGAACGCCAGCTGGCTGTATTGCCGGACCTGCGCGTACACGGTGCAGAAAACAGCCACGCCCGCGCCAATGATGAGGGCCGTGGATACGTTGGGGCCCAACAGCAGGTGTACCAGGTGGTGAATGGAAATGTTGAGCCACATGTCTCCATCCGACTTGATCATCAGCTGTTTCACCCACAGTTCATACTGCCACAGCAGTCGGTCGGGAGTAGTAAAGAGCAGGGGCAGCGCAGCCAGCACCAGGGTCCAGAATACCATTGAGGCCAGAAACTTGATTTTCTGGGGGTAAACAATAAACAGACCGGCGGCTACGAGGCTGTAAATCTTGATGTTAAAGCCAATCATAATGAAGAAGGCAGCCCAGAACGGCTGTTTCTTCTCGAAGCTTAAAAACGCAAAGATCGACAGGGCCGCAATGAGGGGATTGGTCTGGCTGTTGACCATCGACGTAAACAGCTCATGCAGGCTAAACCAGTAAGCCCCTGCTTTTTGCTGGTGCGTCAGGGGCAGGCGGTAGATGGCGTACAACCATACCCCCGTAAACAGAAAATGCCAGATAAACAGACCCACCGAGTAGGGCAGGGCGAAAATGGGCGAGAAAAGAGCCGCAAAGGTAGGGGCGTAGTGGTAGTGATCGGAATACTGCTCGGGATACACCTGGTACAGACTCTTGGCCTGAATCAGGTGCTCCAGTGAGTAGTAGAAAATATCGTAGTTGTTGGAGCCCTCCCAGAAAACGATGCGTATACTGGCAAACAGGGTAAGCAGTGCGTAGAGGCCGAAAATAACGCGAAAGTCACTGAAAAAGGGTTTCCTGAAAAAGTCGATCATGCAAGTGGGTCCGGTCTGCAGCTACGGTATTGGTCTGGGCAGCCCCGGTGTCAATGAAGGCGCAAAGATAGGGCAGAAACTGGTTAGCCGCGTCGCCCGCCAGTGGCTGTGCGCACCCGGACACGACAGTGCCTGTAACCAGAAAGGGGGCGGTCGTCGGACCGCCCCCGGGCAACTGGACTAGCTGGGTTGCTACGCGATGCCCAGTTCAGATCAGGCTTCGCCGATGAGCATCAAGGCCCCCACGGTTACATTGCTGGTCTCGTCGATCAGAATGGCGCCACCGGTGGTGCGGTTTTGCTGGTAAGGGTCGAAACTGATGGGCTGGGCTGTGCGCAGCACTACCTTGGCCAGATCATTAAGTTTCAGACTGTCGACACCCTCGATCTGCTCGTAGGTGTTCACGTTGAGCTGGTAGGCAATCTCGCGTACCGAGCAGCGGGTGCGGGCCGTGCCCACCTGCAATACGTATTTGTTGCCCACGCTGAATGTTTTGGTATCCATCCAGCAGACCATGGCCTCGACAGTCTGGCTGCTGATGGGCAGCTGATCGGTTCGGACAATGAGGTCGCCCCGGCTGATATCGACATCGGTGGCCAGGTGCAGCACTACCGACTGGGGCGAAGCGGCTTCGGCGAGCCGGGTTTCTGCAATCTCGATGGCGTCGATGGTCGAGGTTTCGCCCGAGGGCAGCACCGTCACCGAATCGCCGGTACGGAACTGGCCGCTGGTAATTTTACCGGCGTAGCCGCGGTAGTCGTGCAGCTCGGTGGTCTGCGGCCGAATCACGTACTGCACCGGAAACCGGCCGGGCAACTGGGTGCCCAGGTCGTTGGTCAGTTCAACGGTTTCAAGGTGCTCGAGCAGCGTCGGGCCCTCGTACCAGGGCATCGCCGTCGACCGGTCGACCACGTTATCGCCGTTCAGTGCCGACATCGGGATGTAAGTCACGTTGCTGACCTGGAGTTTCTGCGCCAGTTCGGCATAGTGGATGCAGATATCCGAAAACACATCCTGCGAGAAATCGACCAGATCCATTTTGTTGACCGCCACCACGATGTGCGGGATGCCGAGCAGACTGGCAATAAGCGAGTGCCGGCGGGTTTGTTCGGCCACACCGTGCCGCGCATCGACCAGTACAACGGCCAGCTGGCAGTTCGACGCGCCCGTCACCATGTTGCGGGTGTACTGGATATGCCCCGGCGCATCAACAATGATAAACTTGCGGGCGGGGGTCTGGAAGTAGCGGTAGGCTACGTCGATCGTGATGCCCTGTTCGCGCTCCGACCGGAGGCCGTCGGTGAGCAGCGCCAGATCGACCGATCCATCGTCGCGGCCTTTGGTGGCGCGTTCGATGGCTTCGAGCTGATCGGCCAGAATAGATTTGGAGTCGTAAAGCAGCCGCCCGATCAGCGTGCTCTTGCCGTCGTCGACCGAACCGGCGGTAATAAATCGGAGAAGGTCCATGAACTCAATGAGTGATTGAGTGAATGAGTACATGAGCGAATAAACGAGCCAACCAAAAGGTACTCGCTCATTCACCCATTCGCTCATCCACAATTAAAAATAGCCGCCTTTCTTGCGGTCTTCCATGGCGGCCTCGCTTAGCTGATCGTCCATACGGGTTTCGCCCCGCTCGGAGATACGAGTGGCCTGAATCTCGTCGATGACGGCATCGAGTGTGTCGGCACCTGATTCGGAGGCTGCTGTGCACGAAATGTCGCCCACGGTGCGGAACCGGACCCGGCGCGTCACGATCTGATCGTCGGCTTCGGGTTTGATAACGCCCCCGGCCGTAGCCATGAGCTTGCCATCGCGCACGATCAACTCCCGTTCGTGGGCAAAATAAATGCTCGGTAGGTCTATCTTTTCGCGCCGGATGTAGTTCCAGACGTCGAGTTCGGTCCAGTTCGAGATGGGGAACACGCGCACGTTTTCGCCCTTGTGAATCCGGCCGTTGTATAGATTCCAGAGTTCGGGGCGCTGCCGCTTGGGATCCCACGAGCCAAATTCATCGCGTACCGAAAACACGCGCTCTTTAGCCCGCGCCTTTTCTTCGTCGCGCCGGGCTCCGCCGATGCAGGCGTCAAATTCAAACTCCTCGATCGTGTCGAGCAGGGTAAAGGTCTGCAAGCCATTGCGGGTGGCATTGCGGCCAGTAGGTTCCTTCAGCTTTTTGGTCCGGATGGTGTCTTCCACATAACGCACGATAAGCTTTTCGCCCAGGCGGTTGGCCAGATCGTCGCGAAAATCGAGGGCTTCCTGAAAATTGTGTCCTGTGTCGATGTGGACGAGCGGAAACGGAAACTTGCCGGGCCGGAAGGCTTTCAGGGCCAGGTGCACCAGCGTAATGGAGTCTTTACCCCCCGAAAACAACAGGGCAGGCCGTTCAAACTGCCCCGCCACCTCGCGCAGAATGTGGATGGCTTCCGACTCAAGTTGATCTAGATAATCCATGTTTATTGAGTGAATAAGTGCATGAGTGCATGAGTGGTTGAGTGACTGGACCTGCCGTGAAAAATCACTCAATCGCTCATGCACTCAACCGCACAATCGCTATGGTTTAAACGCTTCTTCGTGCGTGTGGAGGCCGCATTCCTTTTTCGAGTTGTCTTCCCACCACCAGCGGCCGGCCCGGAAATCTTCGCCGGGCTGGATGGCGCGGGTGCAGGGCTGACAGCCGATGCTCACAAAGCCCCGGTCGTGGAGGGGGTTGTAGGGCACGTGGTTGTCGCGTACGTACTGCTGCACCTGCTCGAAACTCCAGTGCATTAGCGGGTGAAATTTAAACAGATCGTGGGCGTCGTCGCGCTCGACCTGGGTCATGGTTTGCCGGTTGGCCGACTGATCAGCCCGGATACCCGTGATCCAGATTTTCTGCCCGGCCAGCGCCCGGTTCAGAGGCTCTACTTTCCGGATGCCGCAGCACTCTTTCCGGTTTTCCACCGAATCGTAGAAGCTGTAGGGCCCTTTCTGACTCATCAGCTGCTCAACGGCAGCCGACTGCGGGAAGTACGTGTCGATGTGAGCGCCGTAGCGGTCGTTGGTTTTTTTCCAGACCGAATAGGTCTCCGAAAACATGCGACCCGTGTCGAGCGTGAAAATCCGGATGGGAATATCGTTAGCCAGAATCATGTCGGTGATGACCTGATCTTCGTAGCCCAGACTGGTCGAGAAAACGACCTGGCCCGGAAACAGCTCGGCCAGTTTGCGCAGCGCATCGACTTCCGACAACCCCGTCAGTTGTTGGGTCAGGCTGTCAAACGTGTGTATGGATGGTTCGGTTTGCATACAATTGACAAGTAAACTAAGGTAACCGGACGGGGGCAACACCGGCCGGCGGTTGGCTACAATCAGCGGCTGGGCTCCAGCAAAACAACCCGGCCGGTTTTGGCCGACTGCCGGGCCGCGTCCAGTATCTCCATCACAATCAGGTTATTTGCTAATGACGTCAATTCGTCGGGTTTAGTTTCGCCCCGCAGCAGCCGGGCCAGATAGGTAAACGGATCGGGCGCCGGTGCATCGGCTGGGGTGGCTTCCAGCGCCTGCTCCGTTTTCTGGTCGGGGAGCCGCACCCGCATCCGCGTGCCGTCGATGGTGATCACGTAGCCCGTGCGACCATAGACCTCCATGTCTTTGCGGGCAAAGGGCCAGTTCCACGACGCCTGAATGATGGCCTGGGTACGGGGATAGGTTACAACAATCGTGGCCTCGTCGTCGACGTTGGGATAGATATCGGGCTTGATCTGCTGCGTTACGGCCAAAACCGAGGTGGGCCGCTGGTTGTGCATAAGCCAGGTCGACAGGTTGGCACCGTAGCAGCCAAAGTCGAACAGGGCGCCGGCTCCGTTGGCGACGGGGTCAGTCAGCCAGTCGAGGAATTCAGCATTGACCCCAATTTCTTTTGGCCCCTCGTGTCCATCGTGCACCACAATCTTACGCAGGTCACCAAGGGCGTTGCCGGTGTTGGCCAGCGCGTAGGCTTTGTGGTTACTGCCATACCAGGTGGTTTCGTAGTTTGTCAGCAGCTGCGTCTGGTGTTTCCGCGCCAGGGCCGCCATAGCCTTCGCGTCGGCGTAGCTGGTGGCGAGGGGCTTCTCGACCATCACGTGGATACCGCGGGGCGCGCAGGCCTCAACGGTTTTGCGGTGATCGACAATGCGGCCAAAATCGGTAACGGCTTCGGGCCGGGTCTTGTCGAGCATGGCCTGTACGGTTGGGTACACCAGGCTCATCGGAAAGCCATATTGCTGGGCATACCGTTCGGCCAGCGCCCGGTTGGGTTCAGCAATACCCACTACCTCGATTGCTCCCGGTTTGCCATACGTTTTCAGGATCTGGTGCACATGCGTATGCACCAGCCCCGCCACCCCAACCCGCAGGGGGCGCTGTTGCGCCCGAAGGCCGGTGAGGGTGCTGAGGAGCAGAAAAAACAGGAAGGTCAGGCGCTGTTGCATAACAGTAGTGGAGTATGGTCACAGACGGGAGAATCGGGCACCGAACCTCCCGCCTAAAAGATGAGCCGGTCAACGTGGCCGGCTACTCGGTTGCTGCGGTGGCGTTGACAGCGCTGGCCGATTTTTCGGCGGCCTGCGTGAAGTCGGCAACGAGGTCTTCGATGGCTTCGAGCCCAACCGAAATCCGGATCAGACCGGGCGTGATACCCAGAGCCGCTTTTTCGTCGGGTTTGAGTTTAGCGTGGGTCGTGGTGTTGGGGTTGGTAACGATAGTCCGCGAATCGCCCAGGTTCGACGACAGGGTGGGAATTTGCAGCGCGTCGAAAAAGGCGTTTACGCGGTCGAAACCACCCTCGAGCTCGATGGTAACGATGGCGCCCCCGGCCGACATCTGTTGCCTGGCCAGTTCGTACTGCGGGTGTGAAGGCAGAAACGGGTACTTGACCACGGCTACGTCGGGGTGTGCTTCCAGGGCTTCGGCCAGCGCCAGCGCGTTGCGGCAGTGGCGTTCCATGCGCAGATCCAGCGTCTCGAGGCTTTTCGACAGCACCCAGGCGTTGAAAGGCGACAGCGACGGGCCGGTATGGCGGGCAAAGAACCGGATGGGCTGGATGAGATCGGCGCGCCCCACCACGATACCGCCCAGCACGCGACCCTGTCCGTCCATAAACTTCGTGGCCGAGTGAATCGACAGATCGGCTCCCAGGTCGATGGGTGTTTGCAGAATGGGCGTGGCAAAGCAGTTATCGACATTCAGGATAAAGCCGTACTGCTGTTTCAGGCGGGCCAGCATCGTCAGGTCGACCAGTTCGAGGCCGGGGTTCGAGGGTGTTTCGAGGTACACCATACGCGCAGTCGGGATGCCGTTGTCGGCATCGCCCCGGATGGCTTCCTCCCAGTCGGCTTCCGTCGCCGTGGCATCGACGTAGGTATAGGTGATGCCCCACTTGCTCAGAATCTGGGTAATGATCTGGTGGGCCGAGCCGAACAGAGCGCGGCAGGCAACGATCCGGTCGCCCGATTTGAGCAGGGCTGCCATACTGGCAAACACAGCCGCCATGCCGGTACCCGTGGCAATGCCTTCTTCGGCGTTTTCGAGCATACAGACCTTGTCGACGAACTCGGTCACGTTGGGGTTCGAAAACCGGCTGTAGATGTTGCCTTCGATGCTTTCGTCGAAGAGCGCTTTACCTTGCTCGGCACTCTCGAAGGCAAAACTCGACGTAAGGTACAGGGGAACCGAGTGTTCACGATTCTGCGACTTGGCAGCCTGCGTCCGGATGGCTTTGGTTTGTTTTTTCATAGAGTTGGAAGAAAGAGGAGCGAGGAAAGGAGAAAGATGTTGCTGAGAAACAAAACGCAGCACACGCACCTGTCTATCTTCTTTTCGCTGGTCTCTTCCCGCTAAAAGAACAGAATAATCTTGCGTAGGCTAACGATGATCACCACAAGCCCAACCAGCACCATCATGGTTTTGACGGGCAGCCGCTGCGACAGCAGGGCGGCAATGGGCGCGGCAATCATGCCACCCAGGATGAGGCCCAAAATTACCATGCCGTAGTTGCTTAAACCAGCAAAGAGGGCAAAGACTAGCGAGGAGGCAAACGAAACGAAAAATTCGGCGAGGTTAACGGAGCCAATCGTGTAACGCGGGTGCCGGCCGGCAGCAATCAGCGTCGAGTTGACGATGGGCCCCCAGCCTCCGCCCCCGATAGCGTCGACGAAACCACCAAACCAGGCCAGCAGCCCGATCTGCCGAACGGGCCGTTTCTTGATCCGTTTGGTCAGGGCTTTCTTTAGGATCAGCACACCCAGAATGGCCGTGTAAACCGAGATAGCCGGGCTCAGGTATTTGGCCACGATTTCCAGATCGGCCAGTTTCGTAATCAGAAATGCTCCCAGCGCGGCTCCGATCACACCCGGAATCAGAACGGCCTTGAAAAGCCGGCTGTTGATGTTGCCAAACTTCAGGTGCATGTAACCCGACACCCCCGAGGTAAAAATCTCGGAACTGTGCACGCTGGCGGTGGCAAACACAGGACTGATACCCACGCTGGTCAGGAAAGTGGTTGCCGTAACGCCATAAGCCATACCCAGCGCCCCGTCGATCATCTGCGCAACGAAGCCCGCCAGGATAAAGTAAAAAATCTCGGGCGTCAGGTCGACCTGGCTGGCCAGCAACGTCAGTCGGTCGATGGTGAAGTAGCTGAACAGCAAGTGGCCCACCAGCATGAGCGCCAGGGCCGAGAACACATAAATGGCAATCTCGGTACGGGTGCGGGGCCGCAGCAGGGGTGAGCGGGCAGGGGTAGTGTTGGCCAGCTGAATGGTCGCTGAGGGGAACGACTGGCGCAGAGCCTCGGCCTGCTGCGCTGCATTGGCACCCTGCACCGTGAGGGTCAGTCCGGTCAGGTCAAGAGCCGGGGCAGCGTTCACAAGGTCGTTGGATTGACTCATAGTGCTTGAATTCTATCGACTTTATAGATTTGTGTTTTCAGGAAAAGCGGCACAGGGCGTGCCGCTTTTTTGGGGAATGAAGTGACGACAAAGGTAAGTACAGAAGCGATGTAAATACAAATGGGCAGCACTACCAGCTTAGTTTGCCACTAGTCGGACCATCGATCAGGTAGCAGTATCGAATTGGCGCTAACGGACAAGGGCTACGCTGCCAATTAGTTTCTTTGTTCTGTTGCCCCTAAATAATACTTCTGCTTCGTAGGCATACTCGCCAGCCGGCATCGGTACACCGCGGTTCGTGCCATCCCAACATTCGCCAGGTTGTTGGCTATTTAATGGAATATCAGATGCGTCGAAAATGACCTCTCCCCAGCGATTCCAGATCCGAAGCCGCTGGATACGGGTAGCTCCCTCATCGCCAAAGATTGTCCAGACAGGACTGTACGAGTCGGGGCCAGGCGTAAAAGCCTCTGGCGCCACAGCCTCGCAGGGTAACACGTGGATAGCCGCAGTGCGTAGACTTGAGTCAGCACACACGCCGTCGTAACTAACGGTCAGTGTTATGTCGTGACGGCCTGGTGGCAGAGTGACCTCTGGTGTTGGTGTTGTCAGGGCGGGACCACTTCCGATTTGCCAGCGATACTGCGTTGCGTTGGGTTCTGCGCTTATCAATCGAATCGGATTACTGGTACAAATAGTATTACCGCCCTCGATACTAAATTCTGGTTTAAGGCGCGGGCGAATGCTGATGGTTTTGGCTTGAGTGGTTGCGCAGCCGTTCGATGAACCAATCACCGTCAGGCTGATCGTAGCACTTGTCTGGATACCTGAAAATATATGTTGGGGTGAATAGTTGACTGAATCGATGGGAGAACCATCACCAAAACTCCAGCGGAAACGGTATCTTGGGTCACTCGTATTGGTCACGGCAAGCAATTGCCCCTGACACGAAAAAGGACTGTTGATTGAAAAACTGGCGGTGGGGGGGGGCGTGGTAGTCAGCGAAACTGTCTTGCTGCTGTAGCCGCAGGGGGTGTAGGCCGTCAGGGTAACCGTATACAGCTTATCGGCCTCAGCGAACCGATGCAAGGTTTTTTCGGTAGTCTCGATTGTGCCATCGCTAAAACGCCACACCCAGGCGGTTGGTCGGGGTACGGTGGCATCTGTAAACTGAACAGGCTCGCCCGCGCACGGCCGGTCGGCCGATAGGCCAATGCCCGGTTTGACAAAGGTTGGGTAAACCCGAATACTGACAGCATCAGTATCGCGCCCACAACTATTCTGAACGAACAGCCGGATTCGGAAGGTACGGGCTGAATCAGGAGCGGCAAAAAAGTGGTAAACTGTATCCTGCAAGGTTTGCCGGGTTGAGCCATCACCGAAGTCCCACAAACTTGTCTGACCCTGGCCAATCGACCGATTGGCAAACCGTATAGTCGCTGGTGTGCAGCGAATAGTTGTCGAATCGATTCCGATTTCGGCAAAGGCCAGGGGACGTACAGAAAGGCTGGTGGTTGCCTCCTGCGTGCCACAGGCATTGCTGGCCGTCAGTGTGGCTGTAAAGACACGGGTGGTCTGGGTGGTGTTCTGGTAGGTATGGCTGGCAGCTGAAAAATCGGCAGCTGATGCGCCATCGCCGTAATGCCATTGGTAGGCTACGCCTGGCTGGGGCCCTGGGTTTACGCTGAAGGTTGTGGGCAGGGGGGCACAACCGGCCGCTGTGGGGGTTGTCAGGCGCAGTGTGGCTGGGGGAGAAATAAGCGTAAGCGATTGCTGGGCCTGGTTTTCGCAACTGCCAGAGCGGGCGCGCAGCACTACCGTTTGTTGTCCGGGGGGCAGAACAAGCGTTGGCTGGCGGCCTGTGGCAACGGTCATGCTGTTGACTAACCATTCGAAGGTATCGGCGCCGGTTGAGTTGTTGGTAACGGTAATGGGTTTGTCGGTGCACTGACCAACGATCGCAAAGGCAGCTTTAGGCTGTCCAACCCGAACGGCAAACGTACCCGATGCCAAACACCCCCCGGCACCGCTGACTTGGTAGGTTACTACCAGTTGATTGGTAGTGAGCCCGGTTAGCAGAAGTGAATCATTCTTGATGCAGTTTGTGCAGTTGGGAGTCGACCAGCTACCGCCGGCTGGCGTGCCGGGCAGCTTTACTTTAGCCTGGCCCGCACACACGCTTAGATCGGATACCGATACCTGTACACCCGACACTGTTACGACTACGGAATCCAGTACTTGGCAGGCTCCCAGCCCAACCCGATAGAGCAGTTGAACGGTGCCGTTAGTACCCAGAAGCAGGCTCGTATCGGCCCGCTGGGCGTTGATCGTAAAGCCCGTTATTGGATTTTTTAGCGTCCAGACACCGCCGGGGCGGTCGGCGCGCAGCCGAATGGGGCCACTGCCGGCGCATACAGTTGACGTGCGGGGCAACGCAATACGAACCGGTTTAGCCGCGCTGACCCGGAACGAAATCTGGACGGGCCGACTGCCGCAAACGTTGGCGGTTGAGGCTGAGACGACGTAGGGCGCGTCGGATAATGCCAGCGGAATGCCCGCTTGAGGGTCGAAGGTCTGGCCATTGAGCGTATAGGTAGCCCCGGCAATTGGGTTGCCGATTCGGTAGGTGAAAGCCTGACAGGTGTCGTTTTGGGGTTTTAACGTTGGACTGGCCAGATCGAGAACCCGAACCACACGCTGGATACGGTTTGGAATACGGCAGGGGTTGTCGACCGTGAGCGTCACCATATAGTCGCCGGCGCGTGGAAATTGGGCTTTTGGTCTTGGGGATTGTGGATCTGTCTTGTCGAGATAGGCCGTCTGACCGGGTCCGGAAATTGACCAGGCGTACGTTGTGGCGCCGGTCGAGGGCGTACCGTCGAAACGGAGAACCGCACCCGACGAGAGGCATAAAAAGAGGGTATCGTTGCTGGTCTGCACGGCGCCCGAGTCTTTAATGGCAGCCTGCGCTTTATCAAGTACGGTCACTGGCGCCGAAAAGGGGGTACTGGGGCCACAGACACCCGATACGCTCAGGGTAGCGGTGTACGTTCCCTTGTTGGCATAGGTGTGGCTGCCGGTAGGGCTTGCTGCGGTCTGGTCGCCAAAAAGCCAGTTATACGAGTACTGACTGCTTTGCGGGCAGGTCTGGTTAGTAAATGTGGTTGTCTGGCCCGCACAAACGGCTGGGGCCGTAAATCGCGGACGGGGTATGTTGCGCAGTGTGAAATCGAAACTGTTGTTGGCGGGGTTACCGGTACCACAGTTGTCGGTTTGCCTAAATTTAATGGTACGATCGAGGTCGCTACGACATTGGTCCACAAAGTCCTTGACATCATATTCGTGGGTCAGTTCGAGCTTGGCCGGATCGAATGGGTATGGGTCCACGATACCATCGCCCCAGTCAATCCGATACGTTTTGAGTGGGCAGGAAGCTCCCGCTGGCACATCGAGTAGAATGGTAACGGTAACTTTCGTTTGCCCTTCCCTTAAGCAAATATCATATCGGCCGTCTTTGGGCTTGATTGATGGTCCGATCTGGCCAAACAGAGGGAGTGAGGCCAGCAGAAAAGCGATGGCCAGCCAGTGCCGAAAGGGCAGGGAGTTTACAGAAGAAATCATTGAGAAGGGGCGGTGTGGCGCTGAGCTGGCAATATAATCATGTTTGCTGGCGCCCCTGACGATTAGATACCTATTCTATTGGCAAAACCCAGTTTACGGCGTTTCTTTGCTCCCCCACACCAGATCGTTCATCAATGCGCTTACTTACGTTGCTTGGTACCAGCCTGCTGCTGGTCGGTAGTTCACGGGCTACATTCGCGCAGGATCCGCAATTTTCCCAATTCTACGCCAACCCCCTCTACCATAATCCGGCTTTTGCCGGTGCTACAGGTACGACCCGTTTAGTGGCCAATTACCGAAACCAATGGCCAGCACTACCCGGTAATTACCAGACGGCAGCTTTTTCGATCGATACCTATGCCGAAGATCAGCGGGTTGGGCTGGGCGCTCAACTTATAAGTGACCATCAGGGCGGCTCGTTTCGGGCAACGCAGCTGAGTGGTATGGCGAATTATACAGTTCCGCTGCTACAGGAAAAAGCGCGGCTGGTAATGGGCATTCAGGCTGCCTATATCGGTACTCAGTTTACACCTTCGGGAATGACTTTTGCCGACCAATACGGCCCGGGCGGCTTAGTTAGTCAGATCACTAACGACCCGCTGGCACAGGGGACGCTGACGCAGAAGAGCCTGGATTTTTCGAGTGGACTGGTCTTTGAACACGAACTCGGCGATGACATGGCAACCTACTGGATGGGCGCTTCCATGCATCACATGGGTCGGTCGCAGGCGAGGGGTGATTGGCTGGGACAGCGCCTGACCGGCATGGCCGGTATTCGGTTGCCTTTCACGAGCACACTGGGTAACCAGGGACTGGGCCATCAGCAAAACCGCGATCAGTCGATTGGGTTAACGGGGTATGTGCGCCAGCAGGGTAATAATGTACAGTTGGACGTAGGGTTGAACTTGATTTATTCGCCGGTTATGCTGGGCCTTTGGTACCGGGGTATACCGCTTCGCCGTACGGGACAGACGTATCAGAACGACGCATTGATCGGTATTTTTGCGCTTCACGTGGCCAATATGATGGTCCAGTATAGTTATGATATAACCGTCTCATCACTTCGGTTTTCAACCGGTGGGGCGCACGAAATCAGCATCTGGTATGGCCTCGATGCTTTGTTTTCGTTTACTGGAAAAAACTTCAGCCTGAAGCGGCAACGACGCTGTTATCAGTTTTGATGCGACTTCAGGCTGGATACGGATTTACCGTACCGCCCGCCACACCTCCAGCGGCCGATCGGTCGACATGATATCGGCGCCCCGGCTGGCAAAGCCCCGATACACCTGATCGCCTTTGGCTACGGCCTGTTTGTCGAGGTTACCCAGCGTACCCAGAATGCAGGCAATCTGTTTACCGTGCAGAAACTGGTACAGCTCGGCATCGGGTTCTTTGACACCCACAAAGGCAATCATGCGGTTATCGGGTACGCCCAGTTCATGCAGGCGGTCGTATTCGGCCCGGTTCCGGATGGTGACCGAGATCATCAGCGACGGGTCGAGCCGGTGCAGTTTGGCGGCATCGGCCGCGTTATACGTAATCACGGCGGCATAATTGCCCGCCCCGGTGCGGTGAATCATGTCGACCACCTTTTCGAACGAGACGTTCCGTTTCACGTCGAGCGTAAACGTGACTTTATCCTTTCCCCAGCGCAGTACCTGCTCCAGCGTCGGAATGTGGTAGGGCGTCGGGTTGCCCAGGTTGTCTTCGAGCCGTACCGTTGCCAGTTCGGCGTAGGTTTTTTCGATCAGGCGGCCGGTGCCGGTGGTTGTCCGGTCGAGGGTCTGGTCGTGCATCATCACCAGCACACTGTCTTTGGTGAGATCGATGTCGCACTCGATAATCACGGGCATCTGCCGGGCCAGGTAATCGAACGATTCGATGCAGTTTTCGGGGTATCCTTTCAGATCGCCACCGCCCCGGTGGGCCGAAATTTTAGGCGTCTGGTTTGGCTTGTAGCTGAAAAACGAACTGCCCTGGCCGGCCGAAAGGCGCGTATAGGTTTTGGGAGAACAGCCCAACAGGCTGACGATCAGGCCCAGGCTGATAAGTGGTCGATTCATACGTTGTTGATTGTGGGCCAAAAGTACGCGTAAACCGGGTGCAACCGGCCTGCGCTGGCCAATCCCGCGGCTCAGAATGTCCAGCCAGCAGCCGCCTGAAAGCCTTTGGTACTCTCGCCGTAGGCCTTGACGTGAAAGCCCAGTGTAAGCCCCCGGTCGGTTCGGTAGAGCAGGCCGTATTTCTGGTAGCTGGCCGGTTTGTAGGGCTGCGGACGTACCACGTTCCAGGCCATGTGCGCCGTGAAGGCATAGCGGCCCAGCCAGAATTCGTAGCCACCCAGAATACTGCCCTGCACGTAGCGCTGGTCGGTATACCCCCAGCGTTTGATCTGCTCCTTGAAGTAACGGTCGTCGGTGACTTCAATCCCCCCCGACAGCACGTGCGAGTTACTGAGCCGGTAGCCGCCCACCAAGTTCAGCCCGAGCATGGGCAGGGCCATTTCGGGCGTGGTGGTGGTCTGGGGCAGCACCCGTACCGAGCCCAGCAGCAGGGCCCGCGCCATCCAGCGGTGGGCGGGAGCGGGTGTTCGCCAGGTGCGGGTGTCGGGGTAGCGCAGCGGGCGGGGGGCGTAGGCCACGCCCAGCCCCACTGTCGGGATATTGATACCCTGGTTGGGCTGCCGGGTTCCGGCGTTGGAGATGTGGTTATATACCCCCCGGGCCGTTAGCTGGACCCGGTCGGTCAGGCGATAAAACACGCTGAACGCTGCGCCGATTTCGGAGCTGACGGGCAGACTAACGTATTGGTTGGTAGGGTTGGTCACCGGGTCGTACACCCGCGTCAGGTAAGTCAGGCCCGCCGACAGCCGCACCGCATAGTAGACGCGGTGGGCGGGCGCAATCAGCGGCTCGAAATACAGCCCCGCCCCCCCCGTTCGACCCAGCACCGCCGGGTTGCGGAAGGCGATGTAATTGGCGTAGATGCCCACGTTGGCAAAGCTGTGGCCCTGCTCCCAGGCCCGGCGGCTGGTGGTGCTCCAGCTGTAGGTAAACTCGGCACCCAGCGGCACCTTACCGGTGGCCGGTACCACCTGATCGGGCGCCGAGAGGCCCAGCAGGGGGGTCACCGAAAACAGGCGTCCCCGTTGAATCAGGGTATCGGCCTGCCCGTTGGCCAGCAACGGACACAGGCACAGCAACCAGCGTAAACAGCTTTTCAAAACGTCAGTTGTCAGGAGTTTGGCCAAAGATAAGCCAAACGGATGCACGGCAGGGTGTGGTTGTTACCAATCTAACCGTTCCGACCCTTAAAAACTGGCCCGGTCGGCCACGCGAATGCTGTATTCATCTTTTGGAAACAGATCGGTATTGATCTCGGTAGCGACCACGGTCGGGCGGGGGAGTGGACCCGTATGCGGCTGATAGCGACTGATCAGGGCGCCCATATCGATGCCCGACCGCCGGTAGTGCCGGTCGGTGAAGGGCACAGCCGCGCGCTGCCGAATCTGGTTCCAGTCGAGCTGAATGGGCTGGTTACTGCCAATCAGAATCAGCCGTTCGCCGTACACGACATACGGAAAAACCGCCCGGAAGGTGTTGAGCACCCGCGCCGTGGGGCACCAGGTAACCGCCAGCCCACCCGGTTTCAGCCGGGAGCGGATGAGCTCGAAGTATTCCCGGGAATACACGTTGCCCGAATAGGCCGAGATGGGGCGCAGCGCGTCGGCTTCGATGACATCGTACTGAACCCCGCCGTTGCGGATAGCATAGCGTCCATCGTGCAGGCGCAGCTGCAGACGCGGGTCGCGCAGGATAGCCTCTACCGCCGTATCGCCCGACACGGCCGCATACCGGGCCAGCACCAGGGCCTGGTTGGTGGCGATCTCGAAACAGTCGATCTGCCGGGTTTCGGGTCGGCCGGCGATGCCGTTTACGGTGCCGCCCGATCCCAGCCCAATCACCGCTACCCGCTCGGGACGCGGATGAATCAGCATCGGCAGGGCACCCAGCCAGGTGTGTACCTCGTCGAACTGAAAGGGCAGGCCGCTCTGACTGAGGCCGTTGACGAAGACGGTGCCGGCTTTCTGATCGGGGGTGGTTTTGATGACCGATACCGACGATTCGTTTTCGTCGAACAAAAACTGCCGCGCATCGGCCAGCCCATTGAGCAACTGCCAGAAACGCGCGTTGCCGGGCATCTGCCAGCTGCCGAGGAGCAGTAAACCGGCCAGCGCTATCGGGGCAAGTACCGGCCCCGACCGACGCCACAGCAAGATAGCTATGTACACGAACCCCAGGGCACCCAGGCAGCGCACAAGCACCGCCGTACCCACCAGAGGAAAGCCCAGCCACGTAACGGCCCAGGCGCCCAGCGCCGACCCGACGATGTTGACGAACTGGAGCCAGCCCACCCGCCGACCTACCAGACCGGCCTGCGTATGAATAAGCGACTGCGACAGTGAAAAGCTGAATCCCATCAGAAAGGTGGGGACGAAAAGCAGAAAAAGCGGCACCAAGCCGTAGGTGATTACACTGAAGCGGGGGCTCAGCACGGGTTCGCCACTTAGAAAGTACTCATTCAGGACGCGCAGGGCAGGCCACTGACCCACGCCGTTTACGAACAGGGCAATCGACACCAGCGTGTAGGCATAGAGACCCGCCTGCGCCAGCAGAAAGGCGCGTTCGCGCACCCGGGCGGGCCATGCCATGCAGCGCGTACCCACCAGTGTACCCACCGCCATCGAGCCCAGGTAAATGGCCAGCAGCACCGCAAACGTGAGCGATACCGATTTGATCAGGGTTTCGAGTACCCGGAACCAGATCAGTTCGAGCGACAGCGCGGCCAGCCCCGATATAAAGTACTGCACCGACCAGAGCCCAAACAGACGGGTAGCCGACGAATCGGTAGGAGCGGTGTCACCAACCGGGGCGGAGCCAGCAACCTCGGCGATGGGCTGGGCACGGGGTCGGTTCAGCCAGGCCCCCAGCACACAGACTGCGTTGAGGGCGGCACCTACCCACAGGGCATGCTCGAATCCCAGCCGGCGCACCAGCACAAAGCCGGTAACGAGCGCCCCCACAGAAGCCCCAAGGGTGTTGATGAAATATAATAGACTGATGTAGCGGGTCTGATCAGTCAGGTCGCCGAAGCGGAACGCTCGCGCCAGCACCGGCAGCGATACGCCCATCAGGCCGGTCGGAATCAGCAGCACGCCGAACACCACCAGATACAGCAGTACCGGCGTTTCGCCGGGGGGCGGGGCCGACGCGTAAAGAAAATCGTACAGGATCCACTTGCTCAGCAGGGCAAAGGCCATGATACCCAGTTCGGCCGCCACGAAGTAGCGCAGGTTCTGGCCCGGCGTGGCCCGGTCGGCCAGTTGCCCCCCCGCCAGATACCCGATCCCCAGCCCCGTCATGAAGGCCGACACGATCAGACTGATGCTGACGGTGTCGGAGCCGGTGTAGAATACGAGCAGGCGCTGCCAGACAACCTGATAGAGCAGGGCGGCAAAGCCCGACAGGAAAAAAAGGAGTAGTACGAGTTGGCGAAGTCGGTGGGTGGGCATAACGAAAAAAGCGCCACTCCGTTTGCGGAATGGCGCCACTAATATGCATATTTTCTGTTTGCTAGCCTGCCGGAATGGGTGGCGGGTCAGCCCATTAGATCACGACGTTGACAATGCGTTTGGGCACCACCACCACTTTTTTGGGCGTTTTGCCCTCGAGCCACTTCTGCACCACCTCATCGGCCAATACCGCCTGTTCGATGGCTGTGGGGGCCTGGTCGAGCCCAAAGCTCAGCGTAGTCCGTACCTTCCCGTTGATCTGGATGGGGTAATCGAAGGTGTCTTCGACCAGGTAGTTGGGGTTGAACACGGGGAAGGTGGCGAACGATACCGAACCCGCTTCGTTGCCGAGGGCGGTCCACAGTTCTTCGGCGATGTGGGGTGCATAGGGCGACAGCAGCAGCACCAGTTCCTGCAATACCGCGCGTTTGTGGCAGTTCAGCGTAGTCAACTCATTGACGCACACCATAAAGGCCGATACGGAGGTGTTGAACGAGTAGGTTTCAACGTCGTTTTCAACTTTCTGAATGGTTTTGTGCAGCACCTTCAGCTCGGCGGGCGTAGGCGACTCGTCGGTAACGATCCACTGGCTGTCGCCGGTGGCGCTGTCTTTGTAGAACAGCCGCCAGAATTTCCGGATGAAGCGATACACGCCGTCAATGCCGTTGGTGTTCCAGGGCTTGGCCTGTTCGAGGGGGCCAAGGAACATTTCGTAAAGCCGCAGCACATCGGCCCCGTAGCGCTCCACGATATCATCGGGGTTCACCACGTTGAACTTCGACTTCGACATTTTCTCGACTTCGGCGCTCACTACAAACTTGCCGTCGGGCTCGGTGATGAACTGAGCGGGCAGGCCGTCGGGGCTGGTCGTCAGGTCGGGGCGGGCAGCCCGGAACGCGTCGACGTTGAGTACATCGTTATCGACGCTGTTGACATCGACATGGAGTGACGTCACGTCCTGATCGCCAAGCTGGTTGAGCGATACAAATACGGGCGCTACACCTTCGACGCCCGTACCCTTGAGCCGGTGGGCAAAGTTGCTGCGTCCCTGAATCATGCCCTGGTTGATGAGCTTTTTGAACGGCTCATCCTGCGGCACGTAGCCACGGTCGTAGAGGAATTTATTCCAGAAACGGCTGTAGAGCAGGTGGCCGGTGGCGTGTTCGGTGCCGCCCACATACAGATCCACGTTCTGCCAGTAGTCGATTGATTGTTTGGAGGCAAAGGCAGTTTCGTTCTGCGGGTCCATGTAGCGGTACCAGTACCACGACGAACCTGCCCAGCCGGGCATGGTGCTCAGCTCGTACTCGTACTGACCCTGATACTGCCAGCCTTCGGCGCGGCCCAGCGGGGGTTCGCCGGTTTCAGTGGGCAGGTATTTATCGACCTCGGGCAGTTCAAGCGGCAGGTCGCTTTCGTCGATCAGGTAGGGGAGTGGCTCGCCCGTGCTGTCGGGTTTGAAGTAGACCGGTACGGGCTCGCCCCAGTACCGCTGCCGGCTAAACACCGCGTCGCGCATCCGGAAATTGATCTTGCCCTTACCCAGACCTTTGGCCTCCAGAAACCCGATCAGTTTGGCGGTAGCTTCTTTATAGGTCAGGCCGTCGATGATGCCCGAATTGATGTAGTGCCCTTCTTTGGTGTTGTCGGCCTGCTGGTCGAGGCCCTGCTGCGCGTCGAGGACGGGAATGATGGGCAGTTCGAAGTGTTTGGCAAAACCGTAGTCGCGCTGGTCGCCCGAGGGTACGGCCATAACGGCACCCGTGCCATAGCCCGCCAGCACGTAATCGGCCAGGTAGATGGGGACGGGCTGATCGTTGACCGGATTCAGGGCGTAACTGCCCGTAAATACGCCCGATACGCCTTTGGTGTCGGCCATGCGGTCGCGCTCCGAGCGGAGTTTGGCGGCATTTACGTAGGCGTCGACAGCTGCGCGCTGGGCATTGGTGGTCAGCAACGATACCAGCTCGTGCTCGGGAGCCAGCACCAGAAACGTAACCCCGTAGATGGTGTCGACGCGGGTGGTGAAGACCTCGATGTAGTTTGCGGTTTTCGGTGTACTGGTTTCGGTGTCAGCCGCACCAACGGCCGATTCTAAACCCTGCACCGGAAACCGCACCGATGCACCGACCGATTTGCCGATCCAGTTGCGCTGCTGTTCCTTGATCGATTCGGTCCAGTCGATGGTGTCGAGGCCGGTCAGCAGGCGGTCGGCGTAGGCCGTGATGCGCATCATCCACTGCCGCATCCGCTTCTGCTCAACGGGATAGCCACCCCGCTCCGACACGCCGTCCTTTACTTCGTCGTTGGCCAGCACGGTGCCCAGTGCCGGGCACCAGTTCACGACCGCGTCGGCCAGAAACGTCAGCCGGTACTGGAGCGTAATGCGGTATTGTTCCTCGTCGCTCATGGCGTTCCAGTCGGCGGCCGTAAAGGCCGTTGCGTCGGCATCGCACACGGCGTCGACGCCTGCACTGCCGTGGCTGGCGAAGGCCGCCGTCAGCGTTTCGATGGGTTCGGCCCGGTCGGCAGCTTTGTTGTACCAGCTCCGGAACAGCTCCATAAAAATCCACTGTGTCCATTTGTAGTACGAGGGGTCGGAGGTGCGCAGCTCGCGGCCCGCCACCGGCCCGGTCCAGTCGTAGCTAAAGCCAATGTTTTTGAGTTGCTCGATATACCGTTTGATGTTGGTATCGGTCGTAACGGCCGGGTGCTGGCCAGTCTGGATGGCGTATTGCTCGGCGGGCAGGCCAAACGAGTCGAACCCCATGGGGTGCAGCACGTTATAGCCTTTGAGTCGTTTATAGCGCGAAACGATGTCCGACGCGATGTAGCCCAGCGGGTGGCCAACGTGGAGCCCCGCGCCCGACGGGTACGGAAACATATCGAGGGCGTAATATTTGGGTCGGGTACTGCTGGTGCTGGCGCGGAACGTCTGGTGCTCATCCCAGAATTGCTGCCACTTTTGTTCGGTCTCGCGGTGATTGTATTCGGCCATGTGTCTGGAAAACGGAACGGGTATCCGTTTTTTGCGTTGTTTTCCGATTGGTAGATCGGTGGTTTGCCTTCCCCTGGTGGGAATGAATTGCAAAAATAGCCCTTTACCGAGACTTTTGCCCATCAGGCTGCTAACAGGCCGTTGCCTGCCCACCCGTCCGAATGAACCGTTCTGCCCCCTTGTCATGGTCTGCCCGTACTGCCCGCCCGACCCACCCGCCCGGTCGATGGCGCTGGGGAGCCGTGCTGCTGGTGGCGGGGCTGGTCGCAGCCCTGGCCATCCCCCTGATCGGCGATTTCCGCCACCCCCTTTCCGACGGTACCGATACCGACCAGTATGAATATGTCGGCTACGTGTTCGGCAAAAACCTGCACCTGTGGCCCTGGCCGCAACTGACGCTTCACAACAACCAAACGTTTTATCCCTACGGCCTGACGCAGGTTTTTCTCGACTGGGGCTTCGAGCGCGACTACTGGTATGCACTCTGCTACCGCCTGCACGGCGGCCCCGGCCCGTATCTGCAGTGGTACTATCTCTACACGCTGATCGTATCGGCGGGGGGCACGGTGGCGCTGCTGCAAAGCCGGTTCGGGGTGGTGCGGGCAGGCCTGCTGGCCCTGGGCGTGTCGGTTATGAACGCCTACGCCGTCTGGAAATTTCCGGTGCACATGAACGTCTGCATCGACCACTGGACCGTGCTGTGTATGCTGGCCACCTTCCGGCTCCTGCTCGACGTGGCCGACCGCCGGCCGCTATCGCTTGTATTTGTGGGCGTCTGGGTGTGGCTGCACGTGCAGGTACTCAGTCAGGAGCTGGCCTACGTGGCGGGTTTCGCACTGACCTTCACCACGCTGGCACTGCCGGTGCTGGGCTGGGGACTCTGGCGCTGGTGGCACGATACGGAACTGATTCCGATTGCGGGTGTACCGGTAGCAACCAGCGCCGGCGCAACGGGCCCGTCCGCGCAGCTGGCCCAGTTGCGGGCGGGCCTCGCCGACCGGCGGCTGTGGCTGGTGGGGGGCGCCATCGGCCTGAGCCTGTGGCTTTACCTGCCCCTGACGATCCAGATTGCCACAACGGCCTGGTCGTTCGATTTTGCCGAGGTGCCCACGGCCCCACAATGGTCGCACCCGGCGCGGCTGGTTATTCCCTACCTGCCGGGGCTGCACACCTTCGACCGCGATTACGGGCCCTGGCTGCGCGATGTCTACGAAAGTTTCGGGCAGGGTAGCCCCGGGCTGGCGGTGCTGCTACTGGCCGGTTGGGGCTGGTGGCAGCACCGCCAGCGGGTGGCTGTCTGGTCACCGGTGGTGCTGATGCTGGTGCTGTGTCTGCTCTACCACCCGGTGCTGGTGCCGACGCTCAAAGTGTTTCCATGGTTTACCTACAACCGGCACGGCGGCCGGGCCTCGCTGGTGTATCCGGTGCTGCTGGGCGTGCTGGCGCTGGGTGTACGCCGGCCCCGCCACACGCTGGGTAGGGTAGGGCTGACGGCCCTGCTGGTGCTGCTGGTTAGCGAGTGGCAGACGGCCTACGGACTCCGGCGCATCGTGCCCGTATCGGTGGTATCGCCCGATGTCGTGCGCTTTTGTGCCGTGGTGCGGGCCCAGCCGGGCGAGGCCGTGCTCGACTTTCCGTTCTGCACCGTCGGGGCCGACGGGGTGGGTAAGAAACAGGGTCTTTGCCCTTATTACGATCAGAACGCAGTCTTTACCTTCCGGCGGTTTTATGACAAAAGCGGGGTAGGCCAGTATTTGGGGCGGCTGCATCCCGATCAGATTCAGCCGTTTCTGCGCGATGGGTGGCCGCGGCTGCTGACGCCCGGCCGCGTCTTCACCGAAACCGACTGGCAGTTTCTCGACCGGTTTCTTCGCCAGAACCGGTTTGCCGGCATCAACCTCTATCCCGACTACCTGACACCCGACCAGACCCGGCAGTTTTATCGACGCTACGGCCCCCCCATTGCCCAAACCCGTTTTCCCGTGGCCGGCCGAGTCGTGTTTATACCGCTGGGCGGCAAACCGCTGGGCGGCATTCCGCCCGCCGGCACCCCGCTGTGGCAGGAGCAGCCGGCAACCAATTGACCCGTTTTTTCGTAGATCCCCTATGCAACTCTTCATCTACCCAGCCCTGACCGATCAACTAACCGCGTTGCTGCGCCGTCAGCTTCCGGCTTCCGTTACGCCCATCTTTCGGAGCGACCTGCCCGATGCCGCCCAGCCCGATGCGCTCCGAACGGCCGACGCCCTGTTCGGTAATCCACCGGTTAGCTGGCTGACCGGACTAACCGACAAACTGGCGTTCTGGCAGCTCGACTCGGCCGGGTTCGATAAATACCGGGGGGTGCAGACACGGGCGAAGGTGGCCAACATGGGCGATTATTTTGCCTGGCCCTGCGCCGAAACCATGATTGCCGGCATTATGGCCTTCTACCGCCGGATTCCGGAGCTGGCCGTACTACAGAGCCGTAGCGAGTGGGTCGGGGCGCCCATGCGACAGCGTACCGATCTGCTGCGCCACAAACGCGTCATCATTCTCGGTACGGGCACCATCGGACGCGCCGTGCGGCAGATGCTGACGGGTTTCGACTGCCGCGTGACGATGCTGGCCCGCACCGATGCGCAGGCCGATATCCACTCGGTCGATGAACTGAGGGCGGCTCTGCCCGAAACCGATCTGGTCATCAACTGCCTGCCCGGTACGGCTACCGGCTTTGTTTCGGCCGAGGTGATCGGGGCCATGCCGGCTCGTTGTCTTTACGCCAACGTGGGCCGGGGCAGCACCACCGACGAAGCGGCCCTGATCGACGCGCTGCAGGCTGGCCGGCTGGCGGGGGCTGTGCTCGATGTTACCGACACTGAACCGCTGCCCGCCGATAGTCCGCTGTGGGCGCTGCCCAACGTGCTGCTGACCCAGCATACCGGGGGAGGTCAGCCCGACGAAGATCAGGGTAAGGTGGAGCAACTGCTGCGCAACCTGCACCGGCTGGAGCGGGGCGAACCGGTCGAAAATGAGGTCGGGCTGGGGCGCGGCTACTAGGCCCGGGCTGGTCCAAATAAAGCCATAGACGACGCAGAGCGGCTTTTTCAACTTTTTTGCGTATATTTAGGGAGTCGAACAACGGGCCTGAGCGGCCACCGTTCGGCCACCAGTTTCCATTGATAGTATTGTGTAGTCTTTCATGATGAACGAAGAAAATCTGGACCCGATGGATGAATCAGTCGACCCGACCGGCGACCTTACGCCTGCCGATGCTGCGGCCGATTCGCCCGATGCCAGCGGGGCCGATGACCAGCCAATCAATCCACCTACCGAACTCCTCCACGACCAGACGGTGGTGTCGGGGTTATACGAAAATTACTTTCTCGACTACGCGTCCTACGTGATTCTGGAACGGGCCGTGCCCGCCGTGGAGGATGGGCTGAAACCCGTTCAGCGCCGGATTCTGCACGCCCTGCGCGAGATGGACGATGGTCGTTTCAACAAGGTTGCCAACGTGATCGGGCAAACCATGCAGTATCACCCCCACGGTGATGCCTCCATCGGCGAAGCCCTGGTCAACATTGGCCAGAAAGAACTGCTCTTCGATACGCAGGGGAGCTGGGGCGACGTACGGACGGGCGACGGGGCCGCGGCTCCGCGCTACATCGAGGTGCGGCTCTCGAAGTTTGCCCACGACACGGTTTACAACGACAAAACCACCGAATGGCAGCTATCGTACGATGGCCGCAAGCGCGAGCCCGTCACGCTGCCCGTCAAGTTTCCGCTCCTGCTGGCGCAGGGCGTCGAAGGTATCGCGGTCGGGCTGTCGACCAAGATTCTGCCCCACAACTTCAACGAGCTGATCGAAGCCTCGATCCAGATTCTGAAAGACAAACCCGTGACGCTCTTTCCCGATTTCCAGACGGGGGGGCTTATCGATGTGAGCAATTACAACGATGGTCACCGGGGCGGCAAAGTGCGGGTGCGGGCCCGGATCGAGGAGGTCGACAAGAAAACGCTGGCCATTCGCGATGTGCCCTATGGCGTGACGACTTCACAGCTCATCGACTCGATTGTGAAAGCGGCCGAGCTGGGTAAAATCCGGATCAAGGCCCCCAGCCGCAACGTGGCCGCCGTGGTCGACAATACGGCCAGAGACGTGGAGGTGCTGGTGCACCTGCAGCCCGGCGTGTCGCCCGATGTATCGATCGACGCGCTCTACGCCTTCACCGACTGTGAGGTCAGCATCTCGCCCAATGCCTGCGTCATTATCGGCGACAAGCCCCATTTCGTGAGTGTGAGCGACATTCTGCGGGTCAATACCCACCAGACGGTGCAGCTGCTGCAACGCGAACTCGAAATCCGGCGTAGTGAACTGATGGAACGGCTGCTCTACAGCTCGCTCGAAAAGATTTTTATCGAAAACCGGATTTACCGCAAAATCGAGGAGTGCGAAACGTTTGAAGCCGTACTGGCCACCATCGACAAAGCGCTCAAGCCGTTCAGGAAACAGTTTTACCGGGAGATTACCGAAGACGACCTGATCCGACTGACCGAGATCAAGATCAAGCGGATTTCGAAGTACGATGGGTTCAAGGCCGATGAGCTGATGCGCCGGCTGGAGCAGGAACTGGCTGAGACGGAAGACAACCTGGCCAATATTACCCGCTTTGCGATCAACTACTTCAAAGACCTGCAGAAAAAGTATGGCAAGGGGCGCGAACGCAAAACGGAGATTCGGGCGTTCAACACGATTGCTGCCAACGTGGTGGCTGCGGCCAACCAGAAACTTTACGTCGACCGCGAAAACGGCTTTATCGGCTACGGCCTCAAGAAAGACGAATACGTAAGCGACTGCTCCGACATCGACGATGTGATTGTGTTCCGGCGCGATGGCAAATGTCTGGTCACCAAAATACAGGAGAAGGTGTTTGTGGGAAAGGATATTCTGTATGTGTCGGTCTTTAAGAAAAACGACGAACGGAAAATCTACAACCTGATCTACCTCGATGGGAAGTCGGGAATTTCGATGGCCAAGCGTTTTCCCGTAACGGCCGTTACCCGCGACCGCGAATATGACCTGACCATGGGCAACCCGAAGTCAAAAATTACGTACTTTAGTGCGAATGACAACGGTGAAGCGGAGGTCATTACGGTGAATCTGACCGCCCAGAGTTCGGCCAAGATCAAGCAGTTCGACTATGATTTTGCCAGCGTGGGTATCAAAAACCGGGCGGCCCAGGGCAACATCCTGACCAAGTACCCGGTCCGGAAGCTGACCCAGAAAACGGGGGGCGTGTCGACCCTGGGGGGCGTCGATATCTGGTACGATGAGCATATGGGCCGGCTCAACCGTGACGAGCGTGGCCGGCTGCTGGGCAATTTCGAGGCTAAAGACAGTATTCTGGTTGTCTACAAAGACGGGCAGTACGAGCTGACCAGCTTCGACCTCACCAACCGCTACGAGCCCGGCGATATTGCGTCGCTCACCAAATTCGACCCCGAAACCGTTGTATCGTCGGTGTACTACGAAGCGAATCAGAAAGCGTGGTACGTAAAACGGTTCAAGGTAGAGACGACCTCGCTCGATAAGAAATTCAGCTTTATCGGCGACAGCAAGGGCTCGAAAAACCTGGCCGTAACCACCGATCGCTTCCCGCGCATCGAGCTGATCTATCAGGTGAAAGAGCGCGGACCGGTCGAGAAGATGATACTGGAGCCCGAGGGCTTCATCGAAGTCCGGGGCTGGAAAGCACTGGGGAACAAATTGCCCTTTGCCCGGATTAAAGAAGTGAAGTTGCTGGAGCCCAGGGTGGTGCGTGATACTCCGCCCGAGGTAATGGCCACCCTGCTGGATACGATCGAAACCGACAGCAGTGCGTCCGACCAGAAAGAACCCCAGCAGCTGGGATTGTTTTCGTAACATCGCAGAACGACGCCGGCCAGCATCCGGCTTCTGCCTCGACAAACCGACCGCATGAATACAACGTTTGCCACCGATTACACCGATGAGATGCCTCACACCGAGGGTACGTGGGTGCGCGTGGTCAAACGGACGGTGAAAGGGCTGGTCGTGCTGTCGTTTACGGGCGTCGTACTGATTCTGGTGAGCAACTGGTGGGTCGTCTACAATACGCGGCATCAGACGTATTTTGACATTCACCAGTTGCCGGCCAACGATGTAGGGCTGGTGCTGGGTACCAGCAAGTTTGTTCGATCGGGGAAGGAAAACCTGTTTTTCCGGTACCGCATGGAAGCCTCGGCGCGGCTCTGGAAAGAAGGCAAGGTGAAATACCTGGTGCTGAGCGGCAACAACGATTCTGAATACTACAACGAGCCCGCCGATATGCAGCGGGCACTGGTGCGGCTGGGTGTACCGGCATCGGTCATGACCCTCGACTATGCCGGCTACCGAACCTTCGATTCGGTGGTGCGCTGCAAGGAGGTGTTCAACCAAGAGAAGATCACGATTATCTCCCAGAATTTTCACAACACCCGGGCGCTGTTTATCGGCAACCACGAGGGCATCGAAGCCATTGCCTTTGCCGCCCAGGATGTGCCCGACGGCTATTCGTTCCGGACGCTGGTCCGCGAATACCTGGCCCGGCCCTACGCGCTCCTCGACGTGTATCTGCTCCGTCCTACGGTCGAAACAAGCAACTGGCAGCGTAAATAAGCCACTACGCCTAACTCTTTGAAAGCGCCGGCGTTATGACTGGTAAAGCGCTGTTTGTTTATTAGACGGTAGTTTTTTGGGTGTGTTGATGTACTGAACGGGTATTGTCTACCGTTTACTCAACAAATCGACCAAGTAAACTACCCTATGAAAACTACGTATTCGCTACTGTCGTCACTGCTTGTACTGGGCGCGCTTACCGGCTGTCAGTCGGCCGACGAAACCGGCGTACAGACGCCCGCTCCGGTTGCATCTTCGGTTTATACCGATGTGGCTGGTGGGAGCACCACCACGCCGGCCAGTACCGGTGGGGCCCGCCTGGCTACCACGGCGCAGCAACAGGAACTACTTACCTACCTGAACCAGGCCCGATCGAAGCCCTGCCAGTGTGGTACCACGACCTATCCGGCCGTGCCGGCCCTGACGCTGAACGGGCTGCTCAACACGGCGTCGGAAGGGCATGCCGCCGACATGGCCGCTAACAATTACTTCAGCCACACCGGTCGCGACGGTTCGCAACCCTGGGATCGCATGACCCGGGCGGGCTACAGCTGGCGGGCCGCCGGCGAAAACATTGCGGCTGGCTATCCCACCGTGCGGGCGGTGGTCGACGGCTGGCTCAAATCGCCGGGGCACTGCAAAAACATCATGAGCGCTAATTTCAGGGAGGTTGGCGTTGGCTACACCTACAACAGCGCCAGTACGTACAAGCACTACTGGGTAACCGATTTCGGTACGGCGCGGTAGGTAGCGGGGCCATCCGGGCAACTGGTTCCCACCCGTAAATCTACCGGGGCGGGAACAGGGCCGGGGTGGCCCTTGTTAGTAGCGTCGATGAAACGACTTATCCTGATATTCGGCCTCCTGGCGGGGCTCCTGAGCGGTTGTGCCAGTGTACGGCAGCGATCCGAAATTCTGGAGCTGAACGATATTTTTCAGGTGCGGCCCAACCAGACGCTGTTTACCTACGACAGGGGTGGGCGGGTGCAGGAAAAACGGAATAGAACCCTGTCGAAGGCAGGGCTCTATGAGCGGAACGACACCCTCTTTGCCGAGTTTATTGCGGCATCGCTCCCCCCCGCCGATTACGACCCCGAAACTCTCGACCGCACCGATTCGGCAGCTATTCTGTTCGTGCATCACAACCCGGTGCTGAAGCGGATAAAGGAAGAAAGTCCCTGGTTCAACTACCAGCTCAAATCGTTCGATGTCGACCTGTTTACGGTGCCTTTCAAGTACCGGTTTCGGCAGGATGGCCATCCCGGTCAACTCAACACCAATCCGAACATCGGCGTGTATGTGGGCCTGCGGTACGACCGGGGTGGGTACCGAACGCTGTTCTTCCGTAAGGAGCGACGGTCGGAGATCCGGTCGTTCAGCTTCGGACTCGGCGGATTCGCCAGTGTTGGGTCGGCGCTGGTCAGTACATTTACGACGAACGGAGCCATCACCGACGAATACGAAGCCCTCGGCCTGAACTATGGTCTGGCCAGCATAGTAGGCTACAAAACGTTCACGGCGGGGCTGGCCCTGGGGTTCGAAAACCTGGCCAGTTCGGATAACCCACTTTGGATCTATCGAAACAAACCTTATCTGGGTGTAACGATCGGGCTGAACCTCAACTAGTAGCTCAGGACTAATAAGACTGGTTGTCGTACAGACGCCGGATCTTGTCGCGGGTGCGTTTGAGCCGCATCTTGACCGCGCTGTCTTTCAGGTTGAACTGCTCGGCGATTTCGCGGATATCGAGCCCTTCCTCATACTTGAGCCGCAGCATCCGGATCTCGTCGGGCGAAATCGTTCCCATCACCTGCGCCAGTTGTTGTAACTGCCCGTCAACGCCATCCGACTCGACGGGATCGGCAAACTCGTACTCCTGGTCGCTGTCGAGCGAAACAAGCGACGTCCGGTTGGCATGGCGCAGCTGGTCCATGCAGTAGTTGTAGGAGATCGAGTAGAGCCAGGTCGAAAAGGCCGAACGTTCTTTAAACGTGTTGAGGTTGCCGTAGACCCGCAAAAAAATGTCGTGGGTAAAATCTTCGGCCCGGGCAGAGTCTTTGGTCAGTGAAAGACACCGGCGATAAACCTTGCTGACGTACCGCTTATACAGCGTTTCGAAGTAGTTATTCTGTCGCGTCAGCACATACTCACGTATGAGTTCTTCGTCTTTCAGTTGATGATACATATTTCATGGGTTAAGCAAACAACGAATAGGATACAAGTGCCTGAAAATTAAGTATTATTACTGAAAATAATTACTTATTCTTAGGTTTAGGCAAATATGACAACTTTAGCGCGGTAAAGGTGAAAGAGGCTATGAATAAATTAGTAAAAACTTTGATATCAGCAATATAAGTATATTTTGTATAGAAGAGGTTACAAAAGTTGACGTACCTGATTGGTTGGGTAGCCTTCCTGAGCGTACGGTCAGCATGGGTTCCTGCTATGGGCAGCGTCGGGGCCAGTCGCTGGGGCCGGGCAGGCCGGAGCCGGGGGCAGCCGAAGGAGTTTTTGCCGTGTCGATCGGCTTTTTTTTGCGCGACACGGGTAATATTAATTTACCTTTGTCTGAGGCAGGATACTGAATCCCGGCGGGTAGAACCGTTTTAGCGATCAGGCCCTGTTGCTTACCCCACCGCAGGCGTCAGGCCAGAAGCCGACCGAACCGCTGGTCTCGCGTGTGGGTTATACAATTCATTAACAACGAGAAGGCGACGGGCTTTGCCGCCATTCTCCCGGAAATAACGAAGTGCTATGGTTCAGAATGACGAACTGATACGAATCATTGATTTACTGAATACCACCTACGAAGGCGAGGAGGCCTGGCATGGCCCGTCGGTTGTGGAAGCGCTGCGTGGGGTGACACCTGATCTGGCCGGACGCCGGATTGCTCCTAATACGCACAGCATTGCCGAGCTTGTTTTTCACATGACCAGCTGGCGCATTTTCTGCGTGAAGAAAATGCAGGGCGATGCCGATTTCGATATCCTGACGCCCGAAAAAAACTTTGGTGCCCTGCCCGATAAAATCGATGATTTTGAGTGGGAAGCGCTTGAAATGGAGCTTAGCCTCAGCCAGGAAGAACTGATCAACGAGCTCGACAAACGCGACGACGATGAGTTCCTGGAAGACATCGTGCCGGGCCGTGATTATACCTACTACGACATGCTCCACGGTATCATCAACCACGATATGTACCACACCGGTCAGGTGATGATTCTGAAGAAAGCGCTGACGTATATGAACGCCGGCTCGCGCTACGAAGACGAGGAGGATGAATACGGCAACCCCTTCGGCACCGGACAGGACCACGACGATTATTATTGATAACCCCATCAACGACGAGCCGACCGGTGCCCCACAGGGTGCCGGTCGGCTCGTTTATGTACGACCTTGACTTACTGGCTTGTCAAATCAGAACCCGATACCTACGGGTGGAACCAATTTGTGGAACAGGGACGCGCCGTCTGGGATGGCGTTCGGAACTACCAGGCCCGCAACAACCTCAATGCCATGAAGCAGGGCGATCAGGTCCTGTTTTACCATAGTGTAACGAAGCCCGGTGTAGTGGGTCTGGCCACCGTGGTACGCGAAGCCTATCCCGACCCGACCAGCCCCGACGATCTGCGCTGGGTGGTGGTCGAGCTGGAGCCGGTGATGCCCCTTGCCCGGCCCGTAACCCTGGCGCAGATCAAGGCCGAGCCGCTGCTGGCCAACATGGGGCTGATCAAACAGTCGCGGCTATCGGTGATGCCCGTGCGACCCGATGAGTTTGAACTGATTCTGAGCCTGGGCTAGTAACCGCTTTAACGGCCAACAGCCCCGGTCCGTGCGCATTGCACAGACCGGGGCTGTTTAGCTGAATCGTGTCGACAGCACTTATTGAGCCGCCGTGGATGATTTCAGATAGGCCGCCATCCGCTTGCGGAATTCGGTTACTTTAGGCAGTGACACCCGCTGGATATACGCTTCGTCGGGGTGGAGAGCGTAGTAGCCCTGGTGGTATACCTCGGCCGGGTAAAAGGCCTTGAAGGGCACCACCTGCGTCACGACCGGATCGCGGAAATAACCCGACGCATTGGCGCGTTTGATGGCAGCCTCGATGGCGGCTTTCTCGGCCGGGGTGCGGTAAAAGGCAATCGAGCGGTACTGCGAACCCACATCGGGACCCTCCTGGTTGGGGGTGGTGGGGTCGTGGCCGGCAAAGAAGCCGTCGAGCAGCACCCCAAAGGGCAGCACATTCGGGTCGTAATACACCTGAACCGATTCGGCGTGGCCGGTCTGGTCGGTGCCTACCTGCTCATAGGTGGGGTTCTCGAGCGTGCCGCCCGCGTAGCCCGAAACGACGGCCCGCACGCCCTTCAGCGATTGCAGCTCTTCCTGCAGACACCAGAAGCAGCCCCCGGCCAGCGTAGCGACGGCTTCGCCGGGCTGCAGGGTAGGCAGGGTAGCCGGGCGGGTATCCTTGGCCGTTTCAGTAGTCTTGGTTGTCGACGACGAGTTGCAGGCCATGAGCAGACCCGTCAGGACCAGGAGTAAATACAGTGAAATACGTTGCATGCCTCCTAAACGGTTTATAGCCGTGATCGGTTCGGCGGGAGAACTGGCGTGGCGGTGACCAAATGCGTATCTTTCGGGCGTAAACAAGGCTGTTTCGGCCGCTTTTGTCTATGTCACTGACAACTCTTGGATTAGCATTACCAACCGACCCTCGCTGGGTCGGCATTGCCGAAATGAACATCGGCGACATCCTGATCGACCACGCCTGGTGCGAGCAGAAAGCCGCTTCGTCGTGCATTTCGCTGATCGTGCAGTATGCCGATAAAGAAACCATCGTGTCGGTGCTGACGCCGATCGTGGCCGAGGAGTGGGGCCATTTTCACCGGGTGCTCGCCGAACTGCGGAAACGCAACATTCCGCTGGGGCGGCAGCGCAAAGATGAGTACGTCAATCAGCTGCGGAGTCGGCTGCGCCGGCCCATCGGCGACGCCCGCGAGCAACTGCTCGACAACCTGCTAATAAACGCCCTGATCGAAGCCCGGAGCTGCGAGCGGTTCAAGCTGTTGTCGGAGCACATCGGCGATGAGGGGCTGCGTAAGTTTTACCGCGAACTGATGATTTCCGAAGCGGGCCACTACCGCACCTTTATCGAACTGGCCGAAGCCTACCTGCCCGCCGAGCGGGTGCGGGCGCGCTGGAAAGAATTTCTGGCCGTAGAGGCCGATATCGTGGCGAATCTGGCCGTTCGCAGCGACCGGATGCACTGAGGGCTGTGTATCTTTACAGTCCGGTAGTGCCCCACACGCTGCCCGATTGCTCAATGACCTTTCTTCAACTGGCGGCCCAGCGCATCTTTACGCACCATCAGCCGGCCGATTCCGACCGGCCAATCGATCTGCGCGACGTATGGGTGATTCTGCCGACGCGCCGGGCGGTAACCGTTTTTCTGGACGAGCTGGCCCGCCACGCCGATAAGCCTTTTCTGGCCCCCCATACCCTGGCGGTCGATGATTTTATAACGCAGGGAGCGGGCGTGCAGCTGATCGACTCCGTCAACCTGTTGTTCGAGCTCTACGACGTGTTTCGGACAATCGATCCGGCCGTCGAGTTTGAACAGTTTGTCGGCTGGGCCTCGGTGTTGCTAACCGACTTCGACCGGATCGACCAGTACCTGATCGAGCCCGATCAGCTGTTTGAGAACCTCTCCGCCATCAAACGGCTCGAAGCCTGGAATCTGGAGCTGCCCAAAGGCGCCAGTCCGATCACCGAAACCAAAACGATCAGCCAGTACTTCCAGCTGTTCGAGAACCTGAAAACGGCTTACCATGCCCTTCGGGAGCGGTTGCAGGCGCAGGGACTTGCCTACCGGGGCATGGCCTACCGGCAGCTGGCCGAAACGGTAAAAACAACCATCCGCGACAATGCCGCTTACCAGCGCGTGTGGTTTGTGGGGTTCAACGCACTCAGTGCGGCCGAGGAACGCATTATTCAGGTGCTGACCAAAGCCGGCAAGGCCGAGCTGATCTGGGATTCGGATCGCTACTACATCGACGATCCGATGCAGGAAGCGGGTAATTTTCTGCGTCGGTACCGCGACGACCCGCTGCTGTTCTCGGAAACCAACCGGGCCGATCTGAACGAAGCCAACGCGCTGCTCAACGTGCCTAAAACCATTCGGGTGGTGGGGGTGCCCAATGCCAGTATGCAGGCTAAAGTGGCGGGTAAGCTTCACCAGGACTGGCTGGCCGCCGACCGACAGCCCGCTGATAGTCCTCAACCGGCCGGCAACCCGGCCACACCCGGCCAGCCCCTGCGTACCGCCATCGTACTGGCCGACGAAACGCTGCTGGTGCCGGTACTCTACGCCCTCGACGAAAAAGTAACCGACCTCAACATCACGATGGGCCTCTCGCTGCGCCACTCGCTGCTGTTTACCCTGGTCGATACGCTGTTTGAAATGCAGCGCACGGTCCATGAATTCCGGACCCGCGACGGCCGCGACCTGCGCATCCCGAAGTTTCACCACCGCCACATCGTGAAACTGCTGAATCACCCGTTTGTAAAGCAGTACGAGCGGATTCACAATTGCCAGTGGCCGGGCGGCCTCTCGGAATCGGGTGAGGTGCTGCCCGCCGAGCCGCTGTTTCAGTGGATGGCCAGGAACATCGTGAAAGACCAGCGGGTGTACATGACCGAGCGCGAACTGATCGAGCTGGGGCAGGACGATGCCCTGGTGCGGGTGCTGTTCCGGCGCTGGCGTGCCGACAGCCCGATACAGGCTATCCAGTCGTTCTACGACCTGATCGACCTGCTGCGCGAGGTGTACCGGACGGGTCAGGATGCCATCGAGATCGAGTACCTCTACCTGTTCCATACGCTGCTCCGGCAGCTCGAAACTACCCTGCAGCGGCAGGCCGCAGCCAACCTCGGCGTGCCCGTCACGGTGCGCAGTTTTCGGCATTTTCTATACGAACTGATCCGGCAGACGAGCATTCCGTTTACGAGTGAAGGCGATCGGTCGCTGCAGCTGATGGGGATGCTGGAAACACGGGCGCTCGATTTCGACCGCGTAATCGTGCTGTCGGTCAACGAGGGGGTGCTGCCGCAGGCGCGAAAGCTGAACTCGCTGATTCCGTTCGATATCGCCAGCAAGCTGGGTATGCCGACGTATCGGGAGCAGGAAGCCGTGATGGCCTACCACTTCTACCGCCTGCTGCAACGGGCCAGCGATGTCGTGCTCATTCATACGACCTCGCCCGATGCCTATGGCAGCAGTAAAGGCGAAGCCAGCCGGTTTGTGCGTCAGATCGAACACGAACTGGTGCCGAAGGCCCGCAACACCATCACCCTGAGCTGGCCACAGGTGCGCTTTGGTCGGGAGCGCGACCTGCTGGCCGACGACCCTGCCGAACCAACCGTACCCAAAACGCCGGCCCTGATCGACGAACTGCGCAGCATGCTGTCGACACGGGGCCTGTATCCGTCGCAGCTCAACCAGTTCATCAGCTGCTCCATGCGCTTTTATTTCAGCCGGCTGGTGCGGATTGCCGAAGACGACGACATTGAGGAGCGGATGGGTGCGGCCGAGTTTGGCGACTGGCTGCACAAGGTGCTCGAACGGCTCGACCTGGAGTATCGGCTGCAGAACAAAACGTTTGAGGAAGCCGATGTCCGGCGACTGCTCGACGAGGAGTTCTCGAACAGTATGAAGGGCCGCGTGGTGGAGTCGGGTATGAACCTGCTGCTGTATGATCTGGCCAAACAGCTGATGCTCGATTTTCAGCGACAGCAGAGCCAGCTCACCGACCTGACCGTGCTGGGTACCGAGCAAACGCTCTCGACCCGGCTCGATGTGTCGATGATCAAGGGACAGCCCGACCTGCAGGTGCGGATTGCCGGCAAAATCGACCGCATCGAACGCTATGGCCACCGCATCCGGATTGTCGACTACAAGACCGGTGCCGTCGATGTGAAAAAGAAAACAGGCGACCTGCCGACCTTGCTGAAGGAAAACGGGCAGGAAGACAAAATCAGGCAGTTGTGGCTGTATCGCTACCTGGCCCTGAAAACGATTGCCGAAAAGGGCGGACTACCCCTCGACAAAGGGGGGCGTACCATCTATCCGGCCGCCGGGATGCCCGTCGAAGCGGGCTTCTACTCGTTTCGCGATGTCAACGGCGGCTTTAAATCGAACCCGGTCAACTTCAGCGCTGAAGACAACCCCGCCGATTACATTACGCAGTCGGAAGAACTGCTGCGCGACATGGTACGGGCCATGCTGGACCCTGATGTACCATTCCAGCGCACCACCCAGCTATCGACCTGTGAATACTGCGACTTCCGGGCTATCTGCGACCGCTAGCTCAGTGGGTCGAGGGCCATGTCGGCAAGCGGCAGACCCAGGTAGTCGGCCAGTACCGCCACAATCACACTGTGGTCGTCGCGCTGGGGCAGGCCCGAGATGGTAATGGTTCCGACCAGGCCCGAACCGCGCAGCCGGATCGGGAACGAACCCCCGTGCGGAGCATAGTCGCGCGCGGGCAGACCGGCCTTGTCGGTCAGCGTAGTCTGCTGGTGGCGCAGGTGCAGCCCCACGGCATACGAACTGCGGTGATAATGCTCGACTACGTTGACCTTGCGCCGAATCCAGTCGCCGTTGTCGGGGGTAGTGCCGGGCATGGCGTAGAAAAAAAGCGGCTGCCCGGCCAGCTGAATGGCAATGGCCACGGCCTGGCCCCGCGCTTCAACGGCGGCCTTGAGCCGGCAGCCCAGCTCCCAGGCGGTATGGGCCGTGAAATGGTCGAACTGCAGGGCCTCTTCCTGCCGCGCCAGGCGGGCAATATCGTCGGCCAGGGTGGGGTTTGTTTCCATGGTCTAAAGGTACGCAACGGCTGCATACCACAAGGCCGGCCTCACAACCGCGCCCGTAAACGGGCAACGGCTTCTTCATACGACGCCCCGATCGGAATCAGGTGGCTGGCCGCAATGGTCATATCCTGCCGGCCCAGCCGCGTTATTTTATCGACCGCAACACCAAAGGAGCGGTGAACCCGCACGAAGCGATCGGGCGGGAGCTGCTGCATCAGGTCGGCGAGGGTCTGGCGGGTCAGGAGCCGGCGGGTGGGCAGCACCAGCGTCAGGTAATTACCGTCGGCCTCGATATACAGTAACTCGTCGAAACAAACCTTTTCGTCGTCGAAGCCCGTCCGCACAAACAGGTGGTCGGGGGCGTTGCCGATCCGAAAGGCGTGCAGGTCGAAGGCTTTGGTGCAGGCTTTCAGAAACCGGGCGGGCGAGAACGGTTTGAGTAGGTAATCGACCGCGTCGAGCTCGAAACCCTGCACCGCGTACTCGGCATAGGCCGTCGTGAATACCACGAGCGGAGGGCGCGCCAGACAATGCAGCAGCTCGATACCCGAAATGTCGGGCATCTGGATATCGAGAAACAGCAGATCGACGGGATTCGACTGGAGCCACGCAATGCCTTCGTAGGCATCGGTGAAGCGGGCTTTCAGGTCCAGAAACGGCACTTTAGCCGCGTGCAGGCCGATAATGTCGAGCGCGTGGGGCTCGTCGTCGATGGCCAGTGCCGTGAGGGCCATCGCCATCAGTCCAGTTTGGTCCACCGATCCCGTCCGAACGCGAGCAGGCTGGTTGCCGCCCCCCGGCTATCGACCGTAAACGTAAACGGCGCGCCGGTTTCACGCATGAAAAACTGGTGGGTGGCCTCCGGGAGCAGCACGAAGGTCGCGTTATCCCAGCTTTGCCGAACCTGCAGGCCGCCGTCGACGGCGGTTATGGTCAGCGTGGGCTTACGGTCGCCCAGTCCGGCATAGGTCCCGGTGAGTGAGGTCAGCTGCCCGGCCGAGAGCGGCATAACGGTTTTACGAACGGGCTGGTAGGCGGGCCAGTGGTAGGTGTGAGCGATGCTCCGAAAAATCTCGTTGACCAGATCCATGCCGGCGTCGGAATTGGTCATCACAACGGCGCCCTGCCCGCTGGGCGTAAAGGCGTAGAGCAGGCAGCGGTAGCCCACGTTGCCACCGCTGTGGCCAAATGCCCCCTGGGTGGTATCCAGGCCGGGGCCCAGTCCCTGATCGCCCACCTGCGGGGTCATCATGGTCCGGGTCGTTGCCGACGACAGCACCCGGTTCGACCGGTTGTTGTAGGCCTGTTGCACTTCGATCAGGTAGCGGGCCAGATCGGAGGGGGTTGTCCAGAGGCCGGCGGCCGCCTGCTCGGGGTGGGTGCGCCAGTTGCCGGCAATGGGGCGGCCGTTAGCGAAATGGCCGATGGCCGCATTGGCCGTGAGGCTGGTGGGCAGTGGCTGCTCGAAGGTCGAGTGGGTCATGCCCAGCGGGGCCAGTACCGTTTGCTGCATGAAGGTCGCCAGCGGCTGGCCGGTGACGTCTTCGAGGGCTTGCTGCAGCAGCACATAGCCCCCGCCCGAATACGACCACCGCAGGCCGGGCATGGTATCCGACACCACAGCGGGGGAGTTGGCGGGTGGCTGGCCCGTCAAAATCTGCACCAGCGTCGGTACGGGCCGGCCCGCCTGGTAGCCGCTAAAGCCGTGCACGGTGAGCCCGGCCGAGTGCGACAGCAGGCCCCGCAGCGTAATGGGTCGGGCGGCCGTAAACGGCGACGAAGGCACCTGCCAGCTTGTCAGGTACCGGTTTATGGCGGTGTCGAGGTGCAGTTTGCCCTGCTCCACCAGTTTCAGTGCGCCCATTGCCGAGATTGGTTTGCTGATCGACGCGGCCTGAAACAGCGTTTGTGCGTTGGCCGGGCGGGTGCTGTCGCTGCTCAGAAAACCGTAGGCGCGGGCCCATTCGACCTGCCCGTTGTTGACCAGCGCAATGCTTACCGCCGGAACCCGGAAGTGGCGCATCCGGTCGGCCAGTGCGTAATGCTGGTCGGGTTGCCCCGCCAGCTGAACGGCCGGCATCAGGCCTGTTTCGACCTGACGGATGCGCTGGGTAACGGCGGGCGCAACCGGCTGGCTAAAGGCGAGCGGCAGTAACCAGAGCAGCAGCAGCGCAGTAAAGAGAATAGGTCGCATGACGTAGCGGAGGAGTGGCTGGTGAAAATCGGCCGATAGTTAGTAAACCAGCCTGAGTGAAACAAAATAATCCTGATCGGAGGTCTGCAGCATCAGCTCGTGCCGGCCCGGATAAATCAGCTGGAGCCGTTTGCGCACGTTGTCGAGGCCAACGCCCGTTCCGCGGGGGGCGGCCGGCGGGTCGGCGGGGCGCTGGTGCCGGCTGTTGTGCACTTTCAGGTATAGCTGGGTGCTGTCGAAGGTAAGCGTAATGTACAACCAGGATGCATGCCGCAGGCTGATTCCATACTTGAACGCATTTTCGATGAAGGGTGTCAGCAGCATGGGGGCGATAAAGATCGGGCGATCGGGCTCCTGCAGCGTAACCCGGATGTCGATCGGGTGGGTTTCGTCGATGCGCAGCCGCTGCAGGGCAATGTAGTTTTGCAGGTACTCGACTTCTTTGTCGAGCGGAATGCGGTCGCGGTTGTTTTCGTGGAGCATAAACCGCATCATGTCGCCGAGTTTCTGAATGCCGTCGGCCGTTTTTTCGCTTTTTTCGGTGAGTGCCGTGGCGTAGAGGCTGTTTAGGGCATTGAACAGAAAGTGCGGGTTGATCTGGGCCCGCAGGCTGGCCAGTTCGGCCGCTCCCGTCGACACCTGGGCCTGGAGCACCGTTTTTTCGCGGTTGAGCGCCTGCCGGCCGTAGGCTATGCCAACGGCACTGAGCAGAATCAGGGCGATAAACACCAGAATAGGATCAACGACCCGGAAGCCAAAATTCAGCGAAGCCAGGAAGACCACCGCAGTGGCCCCGGCTGTGCCCAGCACCAGGCCCCCCAGGCGGAGCAGCAGCTGCGACTCGGTGGCACGGGGTGGCCGCAGCAGGGGCAGCACACGGGTGTACAGATAAGCCTGTGCCAATAGTATGATCTCGCCGAAGCCCAGCAGCAGCAGGCCATCGCGCAGGTCACCGCGCCACAGGGTAACGGGCAGGTTACTGGCAACCGCCAGATGTAGCAGGTACAGCGCCAGCAGCGCGGGCAGGCCGTACCGCACCAGACCGGAAGGAGACTCGCTGTCGCGGGTCGCTCGGCGAACCAGAAACTGGTAGTACTGATACAGCAGCTCGTAGGCGCCCATCAGAATCCCAAACCCAATGGTATCGGCCAGCACGGTGCGCAGGCGAAAGAGCGAATAGGTTTTCAGACCGATGATGGCGCCGGCCTGGTTGTGCTGGTAGCGAACGTACAGGGTAAGGTAATGGTAGAGCCCAACGCCCGCCAGCAGCAGTCCGGCGGCAAGGCCCAGCAGCAGCCAGGCGGGCCGGTTGACCAGGCTGGTTTGCAGGCGCGGTACTGCTTCCTGATGCACGACCGACCAGGCCCCCAGCACGAGCAGCGCCCCGCCAATGAGCGGCACATTTCGGTTCAGGGTATGATCGTAGTGCGCCAGCATGGGCCAGAAGGTACCAGCGGCAATACCGTTGCCTGTCGAGGCCAGGCCGATCAGCCCGTCCAGGCGATCGGCAGCTACCAGCAACGTACGGACTACGTAGAGAGCGAGGGCGGCCGTGACAAACATCAGCTCGTACCGGCGGGTTACACTAGGTGGTTGCATGCTTTTTTTTTACCAAAACTAAACGGCGTGGTGGGGTATGGGGGCCAAAAGGGATGAACCCCTCTGAAAATGGGATGAATCGCCGGAGCCGGGCCAGTGGGGCTTCTAAGGAGTTTCTAAGATCCGGTTAAGGTGGTTCTAAGTGCGCCGAAAGACCTTTGTGGGCCGTACCATGCGCGTTACATAGCCAATCCTCTTTATGCAAACTGACAAATCGATGAACAAACGCTTACTGATCGTTTCGTACCGGCTGCCCTTCGCGGTAAAACCCTCAGACAATGGGCCCGAACTGGTGCAGAATTCAGGTGGGCTGGTATCGGCGGTGCTGTCGATGGCCGAACAGCTGGGACACCCGGCTGGCAGCCAGGCCGCCAAAATTCACTGGGTAGGGCATGGCGATGCCGCCCTGGAGCAATACCAGTCCACGGCGCTCGAGAACGATCGGTTTGTGGCCCACCCGGTCTTTATGGATGAAGCCGTCCATACTGGCTTTTACGAGGGCTTCAGCAACAACCTGATCTGGCCTCTCTTCCATTATTTCCCTTCCTATGCGTCATTCCGGGAGAGCGACTTCAACTGCTATCAGCAGGCCAACACCCGCTTTCTGGAAGAGCTGACAGCGCTGATCGAACCCGGCGATCTGGTCTGGATCCACGATTTTCAGCTAATGCTGCTGCCCGAGATGCTGCGGCAGGCCGTACCCGACGCCACGATCGGCTTTTTCTTCCATATTCCGTTTCCGACCTACGAAATCGTGAAGCTGCTGCCCCGCGCCTGGCGACAGCAGCTGATCGGCGGTCTGCTCGGGGCCGATGTGGTGGGTTTTCATACCGCCGACTACAAACAGCATTTTCTGCAAAGCGTGTCGGAAGTACTGAACCGGCCCATCATTGGTTCGCGCATTGTGCTGCCCGAGCGCAGTGTGCAGGTCGGCGAATACCCCATCAGCATCGATTTCAATAAATTCAACGAGGCCGCTGTCGATCCCGATGTGGTCGAGAAGCGGGAGCGGTATCTGCGGCTGCTGGGCAACAACCGGCTTATTTTCTCGGTCGACCGTCTCGATTATACCAAAGGCATCATCAGCCGGCTGCTGGGCTATGAGCGGTTTCTGATTCAGTACCCCGAGTGGCAGAACAAGGTTACGTTTGTGATGACGGTGGTGCCCTCGCGCGACAAGATCGGGCAGTACCAGGAGTTGAAACGGGAGATCGAGGAGTCGGTGGGGCGCATCAACGGCTTGTTCGGCAGTATCGGCTGGCGCCCGATTGTGTATTCCTATGCCTCGCTGACCTTTACGGAGCTGATGGCGCTCTACACGGGCTGCGATGTGGCCCTGATTACACCTATCCGCGACGGCATGAATCTGGTCTGCAAGGAGTTTGTGGGCAGTCGGCAGGATGAGCAGGGCGTACTGATTCTGAGCGAGCTGGCGGGAGCCGCCCAGGAGCTGCCCGACGCCATCATCATTAACCCGACCGATACGCAGGAGGTTGCCGACGCCATCGAGCAGGCGCTGTCGATGCCGCCTGCCGAGCAGACGCGCCGGATGAAAACCATGCGCCGACATCTGCAGAATCACACCGTGTTCCGGTGGAGTCACGACTTTCTCACTGCCTTCAATCATACGATGACCGATCAGCCCACTATCGAAACCGACCTGCCGATTCCTGAGTTTCTGGCGGGTTTCAGCCATGCCTCGCAGCGGTTGCTGCTGTTCGATTTCGACGGCACCCTTGCCCCGCTCGTAAACGATCCGGCACAGGCCCGCCCCGCCGATGGCATCCTCGATACGCTGCGGCAGCTGGCCGAGCGCAATGACCTGGTGGTGATCAGCGGCCGCGACCGGGCCTTTCTCGAAAAAACGTTTGCCGGCGTGCCGATTTGTCTGGTGGCTGAACACGGCGCTTTCCTGAAAAAAGCCGATCAGGACTGGGAGCGGCTCGACCTGACCACCGACGACTGGGTCATGCCCGTCCGGGCGCTGATCGAACCCCTGGTGGCGCGGTATCCGGGTTCGTTTATCGAACAGAAGGAAACGGCCATTGCCTGGCATTACCGCAACGCCGAGGCCGACGATATCGAAGGACAGGCGGTTGAACTGGCCGCGCAGCTGCGGGGAGCCGAGTCGGCGGTTGCGCTGGCGGTGATCCAGGGCAGCAAGGTGGTCGAGGTGAAACCCGCCCAGCATTCGAAAGGCACGGTGGCGCTGCGGATTCTGGAGCAGCGCCCCTACGACTTCATCGTGAGTATCGGCGACGATACCACCGACGAGGATATGTTCCGGCAGATGCCCAACTGGGCCTATACCGTAAAGGTTGGTGCCGGACAATCGTATGCGCGGTACCGGGTGGCCCGGCAGCGCGATGTCGATACGCTGCTGGAGCAGCTGAACGAATCGATGGTCGAGGCCTGAGTGGACACTCCCCGTCGGCCGATCGGGCGTGACATAGCGTTCAACTGACCGGGTTTTCCGAATATTGCGCATCCGGAGGTGGGCTGCCGTCTGCATGAGACTGCCCACCCCCGGTCCTAAACCGAATCGGATATGAAAGTGCTGGTTGTTGAAGACGAACCCAAAACGCTGCAGGCCATTCAGCAGGGGCTCGAAGAAAGTCAGTTTGAAGTCGACATCGCCTACGATGGCCTGCTGGCCAAGCGGCTGGCCCTGAAAAACAATTACGCGGCCATTATCACCGACCTGATTCTGCCGGGGCTCAATGGCTATGAGCTGTGCCGGCAGCTACGGGCCGAGGGCATCACTACGCCCCTGCTGATGCTGACGGCCCTGGGCGAAACCGACGACAAAATAATGGGGTTCGATGCCGGTGCCGATCAGTATCTGACCAAGCCGTTCCAGTTTTCGGAGCTGCTGGCCCGGGTGCGTTCGCTTACCAAGCGAGGCACGCAGGTGACCCGCACGGCGCAGTCGCTGCGCTACGGGGGGATCGAGATGAACCTGGATGCCAAAACCGTGATGCGCGACGGGCAGGCCATCGAGCTGACGGCCCGCGAGTTTGCCCTGCTCGAATTTCTGATGCGCAACCAGGGGCGGGTTCTGTCGAAGCCGCTCATTGCCGAACACGTCTGGGATCTGAATTTCGATACGGGCACCAACGTGGTAGAAGTGTATATCAACTACCTGCGTAAAAAAATCGACCGTGGTTTTTCCAAGAAGCTGATTCATACCCACTTCGGTATGGGTTATATGCTGAACGAGGAGTAGGCACGGCCACGCTGGCCCCGCAGGTATGACCATCCGCAATCGACTGACGTTCCGGTTTCTGAGTCTGGTGTGCAGCATTCTGATGCTCACCTTTGTCAGCATTTACGCCTTTTGCTGGTACTTTATTTCGTCGGATTTCTACCGGCGGCTCGACCGGAAGGCCTACACCGCCGGCGAATTGCTCATCCGGCACCGGCTCGACGCGCAGCTGGTCCGGCAGCTCAACCGGATCCGTAAAGACCAGCTCCCGGAACAGCGTATCCTGATCTTCGACGCGCGCGATTCGCTGATCTTCGGCACCGACGAGGCTCACCTGCTCAATATCGACTCGGCCCGGCTGGCCTCGATCCGGCGCGATATTCACCGCGATTATCAGTCGAACCGCTACTACGTGTCGGCCATCCGGTTCTCGACCGGGGCAGGGCAGTACATTGTGGTGGCCGGGGCCCGCAACACCTACGGCGATGCGTTTCTCCGGCGGTTGCTGTGGGCGCTGTTTGGCCTGTTCTGCCTGATTGCCGCCATTACGGGGCTGGCCGGCTGGCTCTTTGCCGGCGATGCGCTCCGGCCCATGCAGCAGATCGACGACATTGTCAGCGCTATTTTTCCCAACAACCGCGACGAACGGCTGGCCGTCAGCGCCGACGATGACGAAATCAGCCGCCTTTCCACGACCATCAACCGGCTGCTCGACCGCGTGGGCGAGTCGTTTCGGCTGCAGCGTATGTTCGTGGCCAACGTATCGCACGAGCTAAAGAACCCGCTCACCCAGATCAGCTCGCAGCTCGAGGTAAGCCTGCTCAACCAGCGGCAGCCCGAAGCCTACCGGCAAACCATTCGGTCGGTGCTCGACGACGTGACCCAGCTGTCGGCGCTGACCCACGAGCTGCTGCAGTTATCGCAGGTTAGTCAGGACCATACCGCCGGATTGCTGACCGACCGCGTCCGGATAGACGAACTGGTGTGGGATATCCGGGAGGTGGTGTCGGCGATGGCCCCCCGCAACCATGTGGTGGTAACGCTCGACGATCTGCCCGACGACCCCGACCAGCTGACGGTTCCGGGCAACCGGACGCTGCTGGCTACGGCGCTCAGAAACCTGACCGAAAACGCCTGTAAATTTTCGGACGACGGGCAGGCACTGGTGCAGGTCCGCTACACCCCGTCGGCCCTGCTGATTGGCATTCAGAACACGGGGCCGGCCATACCGGCGGCCGAACTACCGTATATTTTTGAGCCTTTCTACCGGAGCCGGCAAACCGCCGGGGTACGGGGCTACGGGGTAGGGCTGTCGCTGGTTGAGCGTATCGTTCGGCTTCACGGCGGACAGATCGAGGTGCAGTCGGCCGCCGGACAACCCACCGTATTTGCCATTTGGCTGCCCCGCTGAGTATTGGATTCTAAGGAGTTTCTAAGGTGTTTTTCAGGAAATCATAAGGCGGCACGGCTAGGTTTGTACCGGTCGACACACGCTAGACGGGTCGGCTCCAGCCTATGATCGACCCTCAATACCGCCTGGCCTTTTCGCCCTTCCTGCCGCCGGTTTCCGTGCAGCCAACCCCCGGCACGGCGGGCGGCCCCGCCCCCAAGCCGCCCCGCCAGCCCGACTGGCTGCCGCTGCTGATTGGGGTGCTGCTGCTGTTGAGCGTGCTGCTGCTGTGGCTCGTCGATCTGCCCGATCTATTCTGAGCCTTTTCGCTAGTCGACCAGCAGCTTGACCCGTTTGCTTTTAGTCCGACGCTGTAGCCATTGCTCGATGCGACGCCGTTCGGCGGGCGTATGGCGTCGCGAAAAGCGGGCGTACACCAGCAGAACCGTGTCGGGCCGGGTGCGGTTGCCCGTCATCAGCAGCGACGGGGCTGCTGTAAACGCCTGCACATCGGGCATCAGCGTGCGCAGTTCATCGCGCAGGTCGGCAACGACCATGGGCGTCGTCAGACCCAGGTCGTTGCCGACCTGCGCAGCGAATCGATAATCTGATCTTTACGGGCAATGGAGCCCTGGCTGTATTTGATGACCTGATCGGTGATGGTGTTCTTGAGGGCGTCGACATCGATCTCGGCATCCTTGAAGCTACCCTGCCGAACAACAAGCTGCGTATGGTCGAGACCGTAGGGCAGCATTCTGGCTTTGAGCAGCGCAATGGAGTCGGCCGGCAGCGGTTCGCCCACCAGGGTCAGCTCGAGGGTCGACTGGTTTCGGTTGAAGCGGGCGTTGTAGCTGACCACCTGCCGGAACTGAAAGTTGCACTCTCGGGTCACAAACCGCTTGGCTTCCTGCTCGAAGATTGTTTTTCGGACGATCTGATAGCCCAGGTAACTGCTGGGCACGACTACGACCAGCACCGCCAGCCAGATGGTAGTGCGAATGCGCCGTTCGATCTCGGGCGTGGCATAGGCTTTCTGGTGGTAGCCCAGAAAGCGCACGATCAGGAAGGTGGCGATGCTGATGCAGACGCTGTTGATCAGGAAGAGGTAGAACGCGCCGGCAAAATAATACAGGTTGCCTGACGAGAGGCCGTAGCCTGCCGTACAGAGGGGCGGCATGAGGGCGGTGGCGATGGCAACGCCCGGAATAACGTTGGTTACCTTATCCCGGCGCGACGCGGCTACAATGCCCACCAACCCCCCGAAAAACGCGATAAACGCATCCCACACGCTGGGCGAGGTGCGGGCCAGCAATTCCGACTGCGCAACGTGGAGCGGACTGATCAGGAAGTAGACCGTTGAGGTAAGCAGGCTGATAAACACGGCGATCCCGAGGTTTTTCAGCGACTTCAGAATCAGATCGAGGTCATTGATGCCGATGCCCAGCCCGATACCCATGATCGGCCCCATCAGGGGCGAAATAAGCATGGCACCAATGATGATCGACGCCGAATTGACGTTGAGCCCGATCGACGCGATGAAGATGGCGAAGATCAGGGTCCAGAGATTGACGCCCCTGAACTCGGCGCCCCGGCTGATCGACTGGATGATGGCCGCTTCGTCTTCCTTGTCGTCGTCCAGGCTAAACCGGTCGCGTAACTGCGCACTCAGCCGGCTGAAAAAATCGGTTTTGGGGGGAGGGGCAGATCGACTGCTTTGCTGCGTCATACGGTCGCTTCCAAACGTGAGTAAAGGCTGCTTACAGCCAAAGAAGAACATCGAAGATAAGGGTTCAGGCTGGTCCGCGCGACCTGCGGGCGATTTTCAACCCGGCGGCTACCCCCTGATCAGCCTGTTGCTGGCCGGTACCGACCGGACAAAGATGCGGCTGGTCGAGGATAACTGGCCCGTTTTAGCGTTAATAGCGTTACGTTACTCAATCTCCCATTCGAAACGCGCTATGCTACCAGAAACTACTTCCCGACCGCATTATCATCAGTTTTCCCTGTCGCTACTATCGGTGGCAATCATCACAGCCGCCATCTACCTGGGGCAGGATATTCTGGTGCCGCTGGCTATGGCCGGCCTGATTGCTGTGTTGCTGCGCCCCATCGAAGACCGGCTCATCCGCTGGGGTGTTCACAAGGTTATTGCCATCAGTCTGGCGCTGCTGCTGGCCATCGTGCTGGTAGCGGGGTTGGCCGTACTGATCTCGATGCAGCTCTCGGAGTTTACCGACGATCTGCCCAAACTGCGCGACAACCTCAACGAGCTGGTGCACAAAGCCCAGCGCTGGGTGCGTAACGAGTACAACGTGAGTTATCGGCAGCAGGCTAAATACCTGCAGAAAGCGCAGACTCAGACGCTCGATACACTGCAGAGCCCCGATACGCTGGGTGTGATTACGGGCCCCCTGGGCACGCTGACCCTGATTCCGATCTACGTGTTTCTGCTGCTGTATTACCGCACCATGCTGCTGCATTTTGTGGTGGTGCTGTTTCCGGAGCGCCACACCGCCCGCGTGAAAGAAGTAATGAGTGAAGTAAAGGCCGTTATCCAGAGCTATGTGGTGGGGCTGCTGATCGAAACGGCCGCCGTAGCGGGCCTCAACGCCATTGGGCTGGTGATTCTGAATGTGCAATATGCCCTGCTCCTGAGCGTGATTGCGGCCATTCTGAACCTGATTCCCTACATCGGGGGGCTGGTGGCAACCGTACTGACGGTACTGGTTACGTTTGGCAATCAGCCCGACCCGTCTATCATGCTGGGGGTGCTGATCGTGTTTATCGTCGTGCAGTTTATCGATAACAACCTGCTGGTGCCGCTTATTGTGGGTTCCAAAGTGCGGGTCAACGCGCTGGTATCGATTGTAGGCGTGCTGGTGGGGGGCGCGCTGGCGGGCGTGTCGGGCATGTTTCTGTCCATTCCGGCCATCGCCATTATGAAAGTGATTTTCGACCGGGTCGAGAGCCTGCGGGCGTGGGGTGTGCTGCTGGGCGACCAGACGCCCGAAGAAGCGGGCAGTAACCTCTGGCGGCTCAAACGCCGGAAGCGCCCCGCCGTCGTGGCGGAGTAAAAAAAAGCCCGGCACGTTGGTCAACGCGCCGGGCTTTTTTTAGGTAACCAAACCCGATGGCCTTCCTGTCGCTGTGGAATCGGACTGATTTTCCAAGACAGACCGGGCGAAGGGTGTCGGCTTTGCCGCAGCCAATGAAAGCGTCAGGCCCACACCAGGGGAATGGCTAGTTAACCCGTCGGTCTACGATGTTTAGTTTGGCGAGGGTTTCAAGTAATTTGCGGAGCCCCTCTTCGCCAACTTCACGACTTACGACCTGACCCTCCGGCGAAATGAGCAGATAAGACGGGTAGCTTTTGATCGTTAGCAAATGGCTGAACCGTCGCGCATTAGCCTGTCCGATCAGCTCACCAATCTGAAGCCATTTAATGTTGTTTTCGCGTACGATCGAAGCTGATTTGGCGAAGTCTGCGGCCTTATACTCATTGGCCACGCCAATAATTTCGAGTTTGTTACGATCAGCGGCATCGTACACCTTCTTAGTCAGTGGGATACTTCGAAGGCATGGACCGCACCAGGAGCCCCAGAAATCGAGCAGGACGTATTTGTTTCGTTTCAGAAATGACTTGACTGAAACCGTTCCACTATCCAGGGTCGTACCCGTTAAATCGGGGATCTGGTTTGTGACATACCCACCGTTCGGGCGTTTGTCATACCCGTTGTAAACCAGGGTCAATGTATTGGTTTCGGGGTTGTACGCCACTGATCTGAATAGATGCCCACCGACGGAGAGGCCCTCTCCGTTTCGATCGGGAGATTCGCGCTGGTATTCCAGGTTTTCTTTTTGAATCTTTATCCAGAAATTTCTGGGGTCGTCGAGTTGGCCCGGTACGCTGGGGGCTATCACAACTTTAAACGTAGTATCCCGGACCGAAAAAGTGCCCTGAGATTGTCTATAGCTCAGCGTATAAACCTGAAGTTTCCCTTCCAGTTTATTGGGGTAGGAATAAGCCAGGTCGAATGGTTTTAGTTTGACTGCCGTCTGTTTCTGAACGATTCGGTTATTACGGAACAATTCGTAGGTGACAAGTACGGTAGGAGCCAGTTCCAGCGAATCATCCCGGTACCTTTTTTCCACCGTCAACGTATCAAACGCATACACGGTGTCGTCGAGAAAATCGTGATTGTTGTTGCTATCGACAACAACGATTTTTTTCGATCCTTTCAACCCGGAGAAAATTCCGACGTACGATTTTATGAAATTCCTGGAGAGGGTGGTTGTGTCAATTCTGTAATCACGGACCGACTTCAGGAAGGTGGTCCGGTCCCGTTTTCCACATACATACTCGCTGTACCAAAGCTGATAGACATTGATGGCTGCAATGCCAATGCGCGAGGCTTCACAGGATGGCATCCCTGTATAAACTGAATCGAAGGCCCGGGTCGAGGTTGGTATAGTGCTACGCACCATATCTCTATTGCCAAGCTTATGTTGCAGCACTACCCGAATGGTATCGCTTCGCTGACCCTGCGCAAACGGGCTACCAGCAATCAGTAGTAGAGAAGTCAAAAGCACAAACTTCATGATAGCGTGAATCTGGATATCAAGTGACCATCACATTTAGTCGGAATCTAGGGATAAGTAACTAAGGCACAAATTGTATTTACTCAACGGGATGTGCTGATTCGATAGGCTTCGACGTCCAGCCGAACACGTGCAGACTCGCCTGGTTGCCAGTAGCGGATCGAGTGTCGTTTAACACTGACGGGTGGGGTTTAGGAAACCCACTTTGGCGGTCGGGGTGAAGATGCGGCTTGCTCATCCCGATCTGTCTGGGCATCAGTCAAATTTATCGGCCACGGTAACGCCCGGCCAGGTATCGGTGCGGAAGGGGCTGGCCGGGAAGCCCGCTTTGTTGAACAGGTTGGCATCGACAGGCGCATCGGCCCAGCCGTAGCGCACGGCTACGGGTTTGGTCACGGCCGGGTGCATCACCTCCACCGTGTTGTCGGGGCGAATGTGGGCTTCGGCGTAATGAAACACCTTGTCGTCGCCGGCAATTTCGAAGCCGGTCAGGTAGGGGTAACGTCCCCGGGTGGTCAGGCCGCCTTCGGTGTTGGTAAACGTAAGCAGGGCTTTGCTGCCCTCCAGCCGCATGGCTTGGTAAAGCGGGGAGCCAGCAGGCTGGGCAAGGCCGTAGGTCTGTTTCAGGGCAACGGCGGCCAGCCGCTGACCCACCGTTTTTTTGTCAGTCGGGTGAATATCGGCGGGGTTGCCCACATCGGTCGTTACGGCCATGCCCGTCTGCGGCAGCTGCAGGGTCATGGTCTGAGCTTCGCGCAGCTCGGCCCAGTTACTGCCCTGGTTACTGCTCTGGTTGGCCCCGTAGCTCGACAGCTGTACGAAATAAAAGGGGAACGTATGGCCCCACCGTTTTCGCCAGTCGTTGATCAGCAGCGGAAACGTTTGTCGGTACTGATAGGCACGGCCGGCGTTGGTTTCGCCCTGGTACCAGAGGGCTCCGCGGATGCCGAACGGCAACAGGGGGGCAATCATGGCGTTGTAGATACTGACGCCTACATTGTTCATGAACCGGGTGTAGGTGTGCGGTTCGGCAAAGGCGGGTCGCAAAAACCAGTCGCCCCCGAGCGCCATGTGCTGTCCGTTGCCATCGACCGCCAGATCGTTCGCCGAGCCCATCAGGCCCAGCCCGAACCACGCCGGGTTCTGCATGTTGCCCATCCGGATCAGCAGGCGGTTGGTGCCGGCCTGCCAGGTGTTGGGCGGCAGCGTAAGCCGGCGGTTGCCGGTCAGCACCCCGTTGGCCACCAGCCGGCCGTTGATGTAAATCTGGTTGGGGCTGTCGTTCTGGGCCAGACTCAGCGTGGTTTCTACCCCGACCAGCTCGGCCGGAATCTCGATCAGGCGGGCCATGTAGCCCTGCCCCCGAAACCCTTTCATGTCTTTCCAGTCCCACTGCCCCATGGGGTCGGCTTTACGCCAGCCCGAAAAGTCGTAGGCCGGGTCGCGGTAACGCTGTTCGTCGGCCGGGGTAGGGGTCAGGTTGTCCGCGCCCAGCAGTTGCCGGCGCAGTTTCTGATCGACCAGGCTGTCGGCCTGGGCCCAGCTGGTGGGCAGGTGTTCGGCGTAGGTGCGCAGCTCGGGATCGGTCAGCATGGCTTCCTTACTGATCCAGCCCTCGGCCTGCGAGCCGCCCCATGAGGTGTGCAGCAACCCGATGGGCACGTCGACCTGCCGGGCCACGGCCTGGGCGAAGTAATAGCCCACGGCCGTAAACTCGCCCACGGTCTGGGGCGAACAGACAGCCCACTCGCCCGCGGTCAGGTCGGCCTGGGGCGTGAGCGCCAGCTGGTGATCGACCCGGAAGTGGCGTATGCGGGGGTAGTTGGCGGTGGCTTTTTCGGTAGCGTAGTGATCCGCCTGCTTCACGGGCCACTCCATGTTCGACTGGCCCGAGCAAAGCCAGACATCGCCGATCAGCACATCGGCCGCCCCGGCCTTACCCGAGCGGGCCGACACGGCCAGCGTATGGGGGCCGCCTGCCTCGAGGGGGCTGAACCGCACCATCCACTTGCCGGCCGCATCGGCTTTGGCCGTCTGCTGCTGGCCAGCCAGCCGGACCGTAACGGTTTCGCCCGGTTTGGCCCAGCCCCAGACCGGCAGGGGCTGCTGCCGTTGCAGCACAACATGATCGGAAAACAGCCGGGCCAGCCGCACCTGCGCGCCGGCAACGGAACTGACAAACAACAAACTCAGGAACAGAAAACGGGTCATGGTAACAAGCATCGGGTACATGGAATTGAAGCGATCGGGGTTAGCGGCCGGATGTGGAAGCGGGCAGCGGGGCCGAATTACTGATAAAAGCCACCCGGCGGCTGTCGGGCGACCACGACGGGGTGTTGATGGTGCCCTGCCCGCCATAAACATACGCAATCACGCGCAGTGAGGCCGGGTCGGGCCGGCCGTTTACCAGGTTCATGTGGCGCAGGTACACATGCCGGTAAAACGGATGGTCGTCGGGCGATACGTCGGTGCCGAACGACAGCATCACCAGCTGTTTGCCGTCGGGCGAAATGTGCGGAAACCAGTTGTTGAAGCCGTCGCTGGTGATGGGTTCGGGGTTGCTGCCATCGGCGTTCATGCGCCAGATCTGCATGGTGCCGCTGCGGGTCGAGTTAAAGTAGATATGCCGGCCGTCGGGCGCGTACTCGGCTCCGTCGTCGAGGCCTTTGACCTTGGTCAGCTGGGTTTCGGGACCTCCGTTGGCGCCTACGCGGTAGATGTCGAAATCGCCGTTGCGCTCGCCGGTGAAGATGAGCGATTGCCCGTCGGGCGACCAGCTGTGCAGGTACGAATGGCCCACCGGCGTGATGCGTTTGGGCGTGCCCCCCTGCACCGGCACCGTAAAGACGATGGACTTGCCGTCGACACTGCTGCTCAGCCCCAGCTGCCTGCCATCGAACGAGAGCACGTGATCGTTGTTGTTGCTGGTAACCGTGCCGGTATTGATAGGGCTAACGGCTTTGCTTTTAAAATCGAAGCGGTAGATCCGGCCGTTGCTGTTGTAGATCAGTGAACGGTTGTCGGGTGTCCAGTTGGGTGCCTGCAGCGATTCGGGGCTGTAGTGCAGGATGGTGCGCCGGCCCGTGGCCACGTCGAGTGTTTCAAGGTTACTGCCAATGTATTCGCGGTAGGGCACAAAGTTGGGCCGGGCGGGCAGGCTGATCCGTACATCATCGAACGTACCTTCTTCGAGCACGTCGGCGTTATGCGACCCCACAAAAAGCCCCACATACACGTCATCGCCCAGCGCCAGGTCGGTAACCTGCTGCGTCACGAAGGGCTGCCCGAAGCGCGCGACCGACATGGTGTAGGTGGTGCCGCGCCGGGCCAGCTGAATCACATCGGCCTGGGTGAGTGCCGACCGTTGTTCCTCGGTGTTGGCCCCGGTGGTGCGCCGAAACTGCAGCGAGGTCAGGCCATCGCCGTGCACCACGGCGTTGATGTGAGCTGCATTGGTGTCGAGACTGTTGCGGACCATCCAGCCCACTTTGCGGTGCGGATCGACGCCCTTGCCCACCAGTGCGGCCCGGGTGTAGAGAATAAAATCGCCCTTGAGTTTTTTCCAGGCAAACTGAAATTCATCGTGGTCGAACCAGATGTTGTAGCCGGCGCCCCTGAGCCGATACTGCCCCGTACGGGCATCGAAGCGGGCCGAGCCGGCTTTGCGAACCCGGCCAATGTCGGTATGGCCATCGAAGAGGCCCAGCGGCTGCGCCGAACCGGGCGCCAATGAAAAACAGAGCAGGCCGAATAGAACGGCCCGGCAGATGCGCAACGTCATAGCAGGAGGAGTTTAGGAAAGGAAAGCAATTGGCCAGGAAGAAGACGGGGCCGGCGCTGTGTGGCGGTAAAGGCGTCGGCCGGAGCGTTTTACCCCAGCTGCCGGCCCTAAATGTCCAGACAGCACAAAGCCACCCGCCGTCAGGAAACTGCTGGTCGGGTGGCTTTGGTGGACCGGGCTGCTTATTTCACCAGCACGATGTTGTCGAAGTAAAACGTTTCGTCCTGCTTGTCGGGGCCTTTGATCCGGAAGGCGATCTGCTTCAGGGTTTTACCCGCCGACCAGAAGTCCATGTCCGACAGCCTGAGCTTGAAATACGTCCAGGTGCCGGCTTTCACGTCGATGCGGTTTTTCTCGTCGAAGCCGCCCATGCCCCCCGCGCTTACGTCGGTCGAGATGTAGAGCGAGTAATCGGCCGATGCGCCTTTCACCCAGCCCGCAATGTAGGTATAGTCTTTCGAGTAGTCGACGCCCGACCAGTTGGCAAACCCGATCAGGTGCCAGTTGCCTTTCTGGTAGGTTTTGGTGGCCGACGAGGTGCCCATCTTGGCTTCTTTGGTGCTGATGGTGCCGGCATCGCCCCAGGAGTTGTCCTGGAATCCGTTCATATACCCGTCGGCCACGATCTGATAGGCCTTGTCGAGGTTGATGAACTCCTGGCGGGTCCGGATGCGGCCCGTACCGTTGGTGATACTCAGCGTAGCGCGGGTGAGCGTCGAAGCCGGCATCTGCACCACCAGCTGCTTCTTGGCTTTCGAGACAATCGTTGCCGCATCCGAAATGCCTTTTACCGAATCGGCAAAGGCCACGGCCGACACGTCGTCGAGGTTGTTGCCCGTGATGGTGATGGTCGATCCCTTCGTGAAATCATAGGCCGATACGTCCGATACGGTGGGGTAGGCCAATACCTTGAACGGTACGGCAACGCTCTGTCCGGCGCTGTTGGTAAAGGTCACTTTCTGCATCCCGCCCGACGCTTCGGACGGTACCCGGAAAATAAGGGCTTCGGCGGTGTTTAGCGTGGGCTGAAAGGCCGCCGGTACACCCTGTTTTTCGAACACGATGGTCCGGATGTCGCCCAGGCCGGTGCCGGTCAGCGTAACCACGCTGCCCCCGGCGGCCGAGTCGGGCATGAGTTTGGTGGCCACGGGCGTGCCGGGACTGATCGGCGGCCGACCGTCGGTGTCTTTTTCGCAGGAGGTGGTCAGCAGGGCGGTGCAGGCGGTCAGCAGCGACAGGCCGGCCAGCCGACTGATTGTATGGAAATTCATGGCGATGCTTGTTAGAAAACGGTTGGGTTGCGGGTCAGACGCGTACCAGCGGGTGGCTGCGCCCGACCCGGCAACGAATTAGTTGTAGTACGGAACGGGGTCTTTGCCCAGCTCGGGATCCTGCACGATTTCGCCGGCCGGAATGGGCAGGTACATCTTGTCCTGGGTAAAGGTGGTGATGTAGTTGGGGTTGCCCTTCGAGCCGCGGTTCTGCTTTTCGATGATGGCTTTGGCCCTGGCAAAGCCCTGCCGCTGAATGTCGTACCAGTAGTCGCCTTCGAAAGCAAACTCAACCCGGCGCTCGTGCAGCACGTCGTTCAGGGTGATGGCTGTTTTGGCCGGCAGCCCAGCCCGCGCCCGCACCTTGTTGAAGGCGTCGAGGGCTTTGGCATCGCTGGTCGACGCGTTGGTGCCCAGCACGGCTTCGGCGTAAATCAGCAGCACATCGGCGTAGCGCAGCAGCACCACGTTGTTGCCCGAGTTCTGACCCAGCACGGGCTCACCTCCGTAGGTTTTGCCGGGACCGGCAAAATACTTGGTGATGTTGGCGCGGGTGGGGCTCAGGCTACCACCCTCTTCAACCGGCTGCAGGGTATCGTATTTGAAACCGTTGGCCATAAAGGCGTTGTATTTGGGGGCGTTGGCGCGCTGGGGCTTCCAGGTGGGGTTGGTCCAGCCGTGTTCCATCACCGACCATTTCCGGCGCAGGTCGCCAAATTCGTATTCGTTCAGCAGGTCGAGCGAGGGCACGTACATTTCCCAGGCGTCGGCTTCGGACGTACGCAGGGCCCCGGCCCCGCGGTCGGGGTTTTTGATGTTGCCCGTACCCCATGGGTCCTGCGAAAACTGGTGCTGAATGGAGAAGAGGGCCTCAGGGTTGTTGTTCATGCTGCTCTTGGTAAACATCCCGTTGTAGTCGTTCACGAGCGTGTACTTACCCGAGTTGATCACCTCGTCGGCCTTGGCTTTGGCGTTGGCGTAGTCCTTGTTGTAGAGGTACAGCTTGGCCATCATGCCCCTGGCAACGGTCTTGGTCAGGCGGCCCGGCGCGTCGGTGTCGGGGAGTCCTTTTTCGGCCATCTGCAGCTCCTCGAGCGCAAAGCGCAGCACATCCTGCTGGCGGTAACGGGGAATGTTGAAGTTGCCCGACAGGGCCGTAGCGCCGGGGTCGGTGATGATGGGCGCGGCTCCCCAGGTGCGGGCGATGTAGAAATAGATGGTGCCCCGGATGAAATGACATTCGGCAATGGCGGGGTCGAGGTAGCTGGCATCGCCACCGGCGGCTTTCTTTTCCTCAAAGGTTTTGATCATCACGTTGGCGTAGCCGATGATCTTGTAGAAAGCCCCCCAGGCCGCCCCGATCCGGTCGGAGGCCGACGAAACGGTAAAGTTGAGGTATTCGACGTCGGTGTAGGTAAACATGTTGCCGGCCATAACATCGCCGATGGCATCCTGCGCCCGGCTTTCGTAGTTGCGCCAGGGCAGTCCGCTGTAGAGCGTGCTGGTAGCCGCCCGCACCTCGTCGGCATTGTTGTAGTAGTTGCCGGTTGTGGTGCCCGAGAGCGAAGGGCGGTCGATAAAGTCTTTGCTGCAGGCCGACAGCAGCGCCGGCAGCACCAGGGCAGCATATAGGAAGTTGCGTTTCATAAATAAAATGAGTGATTGAGCGATTGGGAGCATGAGTGTGATCGTGTCGGGAGTGGGTGCCAGACGGCTTGCCCACTCAACCACTCAATCCCTCAATCGCCCAATGAACGTTAAAACTGAAGATTAGCACCCACGGTAAACGTGCGGGGGTTGGGGTAGTGGCCCATATCGACGTTCATCAGCTTGATGCTGTTGTTGAACGAGCCGATCTCCGGATCGTAGCCCGAATAGCTGGTGAAGGTTTTGAGGTTCTGGATCGAGCCGTAGATGCGCAGGTTCTGAATCTTTACCCGGTTGAGCAGCGCCTTTGGCAGTCGGTAACCCAGCGTGATGTTCTGAATCCGGGCGTACGACGCGTCTTCGACATAGCGATCCGACATGGCCGTGTTGTTTTTGTTGGTGGCCGTGAAGCGGGGCAGGCTGCCGTCAGGATTCTGCTCGGTGTAGCGGTCGGTAACCGTGCGGAGCTGGTTGGTATAGGCGTTGTTGAGACCCTCGAGCTGCCACCGCAGGAAGTTGAACGCTTTGGCGCCCTGACTGCCCTGCAGGAAAATCGACAGGTCGAAATCACCGTAGTTGAACGAGTTGGTAAAACCCCAGCTGAACTTCGGCAGCGGACTGCCGATGAAGGTGTAGTCCTGTGCGTCGATCTTTCCGTCGCCGTTGATGTCTTTGTACCGCACATCACCCAGCCAGGTTTCGTTGGTATTCACCTTGTAGCCAAACTGCGGCAGACTCTTGTCGAGGTCGGCCTGGGTGCGGAACAGCCCATCCGTCATCAGGCCCCAGAACGAACCCACGGGCCGGCCGGGGGTGGTGTGGGTGATGAGGTAGTTGTTGTAATACACCTTGCCATCGAGAGCCGAGGCCGCGCTGGCCGCTTTGTCGTAGCGGTTGGTAAACTGGGTAAATACCAGGTTGGTCTTCCAGCTGAAGTTGCCCTTCTTGATGTTGTTGGTCGTGATGCCGATGTCGACACCCGTGTTGGTCATCTGGCCGGCGTTGCCCAGCGGAGCTTTCAGGTCATCCCACTGATCGCCTACCCCGATCAGGTTGGGACCCGTCAGGAAGATAATCATGTCGGACGTTACCTTCTTGTACACGTCGATCGTCGCGTCGATGCGGCCGTTGAAGAAGCCCAGGTCGACCCCGGCGTTGGCCGTTTTCACCGACTCCCATTTCAGGTTCGGGTTGGGAATACCGTTGATCATGTTCGACGAGCCGAAGCCCACCGGACCCGAGAAAAACTGCACCGCGCCCACGTAGGCCGGGTTAGGCGCACCACCGGGGAAGTTCTGGTTGCCCACCGCCCCGTAGCCCAGCCGCAGCTTGGCATAGCTCAGCACGTTGGCAATCGAACCCTTCATAAATTTCTCGTTCGAGACCGTCCAGCCCAGCGATACGCCCGGAAAATACCCCCAGCGGTTGTTGGGGCCGAAGTTCGACGACCCATCGGTACGGAAGCTGGCCGATACCGAGTAGCGATCGTCGTAGGTGTAGTTGGCGCGGGCAAAGTACGATTCCATGGCCCACTGACCCTTGCCGCCGTTGAGGCCCCAGGTGGTCTGGTCCGAACTGCCCGTGCTGAGGTCGAAGATGTTGGCCTGCAGGTCGACCTTCGTTCCCGAAATGGCCTGGTAGTACGAGTTCTGAGCCTGATGCCCGACCGTGGCCTGGATGCCGTGTTTCTTCACGTACTTGTTGTATGTCAGGTAATTCGTCAGCGACCAGTAGTAGCTGTCGGAGCGCGAGTCGATTAGTTTGCTGCGGAAGGCCGTGGTGCCCACGTTGCCGGCTTTCTGGTAGGCCACGTTGTTGTCCTGCCCCAGCGAGTACGACAGTTCGTTGCGGAACGAGAGGTCTTTGAGCAGCTGAAACTCGGCGTAGAGGCTACCGAAGATGTTGTTGGTGGTTTTGGTATTGCCCCGATACTGGCTGTTGCCCACCAGGTTGGAGCCGTAGTACTGCACCCCGCCAACCGTCTGGCCACCGCCCCAGGTACCGTCGAGGTTTTTGACGGGCGTGAGCGGGCTGGTCGAGGCCCCCCACCAGATGGTTCCTTCGGCGGCATCGGCCAGCGAGATGTTCTGGATGCTGCGCGACACGTTGGCGCTGATGCCTACCTTGGCCCAGGTTTTCAGCTGGGTGTCGAGGCTGAACCGCGATGCGTAGCGTTTGAAGTCGGAACCTAGTAGGATACCCTTGTTGTCGAAGTAGTTGAGCGACAGGTAGTACGTGGTGCGGTCGCGCCCGCCCGAGAAGCTCAGCTGGTGGTTGTTGATCTTGCCGCGCTGAAACATGGCGTCCTGCCAGTCGGTGCCGGGTCCCAGCAGGTCGGGGTTCTTGAACTCGTCGGCGCGGGGACTGCCGATCAGCGGCAGCACTTCGTTCTGGTAGCGGGCAAAATCGGGCAGCTTCATCAGGTCGAGCCGGCGGGCCACTTCCGATACGCCCGTGTACATCTCGTAGTTGATTTTGCCTTCGCCCTGTTTGCCTTTCTTGGTCGTAATCAAGATAACCCCGTTGGCCGCCTGCGAGCCGTAGATGGCCTGCGCCGAAGCATCTTTCAGCACGTCGATGCTTTCAATATCGTTGGGGTTGAGCATGGCCATGACCGAGTTGCCGGTCTGCCCGTCGCTGCCACCGAGACCCGAGAAGCCACTGCTGGCCGAGGTGTTGCCGCCCACAAACGGCACGCCGTCGATCACAAACAGCGGGTCGTTGCTGTTGATGGACGTAACGCCCCGCACTTTTACCGATACACCACCGCCCGGCTGGCCGCCGTTGCTCGTAACGGTAACGCCGGCTGCTTTGCCCTGCAGCAGCTGATCGACCCCGGCCGCCGGAATGTCTTTCAGGTCGGCGGCTTTTACAGTCGTGATCGACGAGGTTACGTCCGACCGTTTGGCCGTACCGTAGCCAATCACGACCACCTCGTCGAGCGACTGATCGCCCGATTGCAGCGTGATGTTGAGGTTGGTGCGGCTGCCCAGCTCCACCTCCTGCGTTTTCATGCCGATGAAGGAAATCACGAGCGTTTTGGCGCCGTTGGGCATGGTGAGCGCGAAAGCCCCGTTGACATCGGTGGTCGTACCGATCTGGGTGCCTTTTACCGATACGGTTGCGCCGGGTAGGCCGTTGCCTTTTTCGTCGGAAACGGTGCCCCGAATAAGGGCTTTGTTGTCGGCTGCCGGCCGGGCGGGGGCCTGCGCAGCCCGGTTCGAATCGGCCGGGCGCCGGCTGGCCGGCCGATCCTGTGCCTGTACCGATTGCCAGCAGCTGAGCAGGATGGCGCCGGACAGGACGGTTCCGGTTAGAAAACGGTTGATCATAGGGGGTAGCGGTTGGTTAATGGAGTAAGGTGATGGAACTAGTAGAAAATAGGGTCGGGGAGCCTGTGCAGGCAGGGGTATTGGTCATAAACGGGAGCATGGGGCCGCAGGGGCCGGGTTAATCGGTATTGACGGCATTGGCAAGGGTTTGCACCAGCTGGGGCACGGTCGGCACGTTGAACTTCATCAGCAGGCTGCTCCGGTGAAAATCCACGGCATCGGCACTGGTACAGAGTTGATGGGCAATCTGCTGGGTCGACAGCCCCTGCCGCAGCAGCAGCAGCACGTCGGCTTCGCGGGAGGTCAGGGTGGGGCGGCTGGTCGTCCGGCCCGCTGCCTGATCGGCGGCTGTAGCCGCCAGCATGACGGGGTGGAGCGAGGGGCTCACGTAGGGCTGACCCTGATAGACCGTGCGAACAGCCTGGATGAGTTCGGTTCGGGTGGTGTTCTTGAGCACGTATCCTTTGGCACCCTGGCGAAAAATGCGCTGGATAACGCTCACATCGTCGTGCATGGTCAGCGCAATCACGTGCAGGGCGGGGTGGCGGGCGGCAAGCTGCTCGCATAAGGCGAGCCCGTCGGTAAGTTGCGGAAACGACAGATCCAGCAAAATCACATCGACCGGTTCGCGGGCCAGGGTGTCGAGCACCATGGGAACGCTGTAGCAGCAGCTGACCACCTTGATATCCGCTGTTCCGGCCAGCAGGGCACCAATGCCATCGGCAAACACAGCATGATCGTCGGCGATCAGTAAGCGGATCATGTACAAATCGGTAAGGCAAAAAAAGAGGAAGGCAAACCTACTTAACCAATGATGACAAAGCTGGGGCACAGCTCTATCAAAAATTGAACTTTGTTTAGCAAAATTAGGATTGGTCGAGTGTCTGTCTACTAGGGGAAACCCCAGTTGCCCAAAAATTAGTGAAAACCCTAGGCAATTGGTCGACAAAGAAAAGGGCCTGTACAGTGCGTACAGGCCCTTTTTGGCAAACAGATGCCCATGAATGTCAGGCCGGTGCGGCTCAGCTGGCCGAGGGGGGTACGTTATTTGAACTTCGCCAGTAATGTGATGCTGTTGGCTACCATGCCGGTGCTGCGGGTGTAGTGGCCGTAGCGCAGTTCGACGCTCTGCCAGGACCGGATGCCGAGCAGGCCGCCGGGGGGCGCCAGCCGAACGCCGGCCCCCAGAAACTGACTCGTGAAGCCCGAAATGTCGTAGTCGCTCGTGTAATAGCGGTCGGTGGGCGCGTGCTGCCCGTAGGCGGCAAAGTAGCGCACGGCCGTTTGCCGGCTGTAGCGGTAAAACGGACTGACCGACGCAAAGGACGTAATTTTGATGGGCGTTTCGAGGTTGACCGTGTGCGCCTGCATACCCCAGTCGTCGACGTAATAGCGGTAGAAGCTGCGCAGAATTACCCGGTCGCCGAAGAAATAGTGCAGCCGCAGGCCCACGGGCAGTTTGAGCCGTGTGCCGGGCAGCCGCTCCACCGTTTCCGACCCATCGGTAAAATACATCCGGTGGAAGGGCGTGCTCAGCAGCCCCTGCTGAAAAGCGGGCTCAACCGTCAGCAGCACCTGCATCCGCTTGTTGACGATCTGCGAAAGCGACAGGCCGGCGTTGTAGGAGTTGCGGGGTTTGTGGTCGACGGGGTCGGTATCGCCCTCGGCCCCCGAGCCGTAGCCCTCGGGTCGCAGTTCGGCCGGCAGAATCACCGTCCAGGTATCGAAAAAAGCGCCGGCCTTCACACTCAGCTCGCGGTTGTTATCGGCCGACGCTTTCACAAAACTCAGGTTGATGCCATACGACTTGTAATCGTATTCGGTGGAGTACGACAGCGCAATGCCTTTGGTGGTGCGGCTGGCGTCGTCGTGTACACTCCACGACACGGTGGGGTATATATGCGTATCGCTCCGCGACGCCGACGACACGGTGAGCGGATCGATCTTGTCCGACGAGGCCGAGGTGTAGTGGTCGATGTTGAGGTCGAACACCAGGCTGTGCTGCCGGTTCCGGCGGTCGGTCGATTTCAGTACGAGGTCGAACGACTGGGCGTAGTCGGTTAGTTTTTCGCTGCCGATGCCCCCCGTCACGGCCGAGTTGTTACCGTCCTGGTTGTAGTAGCTCGATACCAGGTTTAGCTCCTCAATTTTCAGCTTGCGGGCTTCGTAGGCCGGTGCGGTTGTCTGGGCATAGCCGGCCCGCATCAGACCGAGCAGCAGGCTTACCGATAGGCAGATTTTCTTCATGTCGGTATCGCTTAATTACAGCCGCAGCCGCCCCCACTTTTACCCCCGTTGGCCCCGGCCGCGCCTTCGCGGTAGAGGTAAAAATTCTGCTCGAACTTTTCCGATTTGCGGGCCGACAGCTCCATGTCGGCATCGTTGATACGGCTTTTCTGGTATTCTTTTACGGTGGTACAGGCCGTGGTCGTCAGGGCCAGCAGCGTCAGGAGTAGCCCCGCGCCGGTTCGTTGTCTGGTCATACGTGTCTGGTTGGTTCAGCCGTTGGCCGGTTGCCCGGCGGTGGTCAGCCGAATATTGGTGGAGGTGTATAGTCGATTGGTGTCGTCGATAACGATGCAGGCTACCTGCGGTAGCTGATTGATCAGGTCGAGCCCGACCCGAACGCCCATCACCAGCACGGGGGTGGCTAGGGCATCGGCCAGCTCGGCGCTGGGAGCCAGCACGGTCACGCTCTTGATGCCCGTTACAGGATAGCCCGTTTTGGGGTCGATGGTGTGCGAATAGCGTCGGCCGTCGATGATCGCGTATTTCTCGTAGTTGCCCGACGTGGCTACCGCCCGGTCGCTGATGGCCAGGTAAGAGAAGGCCCGGTCGCCATCGGCCGCGCGGTAGGGCGCGTCGGGGTCGGCAATGCCAATGGTCCAGGGCTTGCCGTTGGGCTGCAGCCCCCAGGTGGTCAGGTCGCCGGCCGCGTTGACAATGCCGCTCGTAACGCCCCGGGCCTGCAGCAGTCGTTTGGCCTGCTCGGCCGCATAGCCCTTACCGATGCCGCCGAAGCCCAGGCGCATCCCCGCTTCGGCAAGCATCACCGTGCCCGCAGCGGGGTCGACCAGCACCTTGCGGTAATCGATCAGCCGTACCAGGCGCCGGGCCGTTCTGGGGTCGGGGAGGGCCGTCAGCGTGGTGTCGAAATTCCAGAGCCGCTTGTCGAGCGAGCCGTAGGTGATGTCGAACGCGCCCTGCGTAAGCACCGACAGCTGCAGCGACCGCTGAATCAGGGCCAGCACCTCGGCATCGACCCGCACGGGCCGGCGGCCGGCACTGGCGTTGATCTGACTGGTCTGGCTCCGCTCGTCGTAGGTCGTCAGCAGCCGTTCGATGCGGCTGATTTCGGCAATGGCCGCGTCGAGGCAGTCGCTGGCCCAGTCGGCATCATCGCTTACCACCGTCAGCTCGAACCGGTTGCCCATCAACCGCTGCACGCGTCGGTGCAGACCCGGCTGGCTGCTCATTGGCCGGCGGCTTCGATAGCGGCCTTGAACGAAGGGACGGTCAGCGAGGCCGGGTAGCCCTCCCACGATTTAAGCACTTTGCCCGTAGGGTCGAGCAGCACCGTGAACGGGAATTTTCCCTGTGGGTTGTAGCGTTCGGCCAGGGCTTCGTTGTGGGCGGTCTGGCGGGCGTCGAGCTGGTTTTTCGACAGCCGCGGAAAATCAGCCCGGACCAGCACCAGCTTTTCGGTGGCAAATTGCCCAAACTCGGCCGACTCAAAAATGTCTTTCTTGAGTTTGATGCAGGGGCCGCACCAGTCGGAGCCCGAGAAATTGAGCAGAATAAGTTTATGGTCCTGCCGGGCTTCGGCTTTGGCCTGCTCGAAATTGAGCTGCCAGCCGGGGGCCGCGACGGTAAACAGCGTAAGGAGTGAGATAAGCAGGAGTTTCATTGGATAAACGGGGAGAACAAGTTCGGAACGATGCATTAACTATAGACCACCAGGGTGCTGCCACTGGTGGCTACTTTATAAACGGCAATGCCCCGGCTGCCGAAGCTGTTTTTGCCTTTACCCGTCAGGTCGAAACGGGCGCCGTGGACGGTGCAGTAAAATTCAGTTTTGTTGAAAATGACATTTTTCTTGGGCTCGTGGCTGCACGTCTGCGTTACCGCTACATAAACGCCCTGGCTGACCTGCGCCACAACTACGCCGTTCTGGGTAATGTAGCCCCCCACGCTTTTCAGATTCGCAGCGGCCGAACTGTTCAGGTCGAGGGTCAGCAGGCGATTCGTGATGGTGCTCAGGTCGGCACCGCCCGTGGTGGTGGTCGTGGTTACCGGGGTCGTGGTGGCGGTGCCAGGCGTCGTGGCATTTGGACCGGGAATGGTCAGCGCGTCCACGACCGAATCGTCGGGATGCACGCAGGAAGTAAGGGCCGCCATCAGCGCGGCACCGGTGAAGCCGAGCGATTTTAAAAAGTCGAAGCGTGTCATCAGCAAGTGAACAATTACCTGAGTATATCCCCCTATACGGGTTTTGCCGGCTTCGTGTTGCACGCCGATTCGTGATTTTGTGATCAGCTGTTTGTCGCACCGGTGGCTGGCCCCACGCAACCCGTTGAGCACTGGGTCCGTACAGGAGCCAAACCCTGTAAACCGGATAACCATGAAAACGCTGACCATCTGTACCGCGCTCCTGCTGCCGATGCTACTCGGTGCCTGTTCCCCATCGACGACCCCGGCCGTAACGCCGGCCCCCAACGCCCTGACCGACGTAGCGCCGGTGTTGACTACCGGTAGCTGGACCGTGCGCAGCTACCGGCAGCGCGCCGAAGACAAGACGGGCGATTTTGCCGGCCTGACGTTTGTTTTTGCCCGCAACGGTGCCCTGACGGCAACCCAGAACGGCCGCTCATTTGGCGGCAGCTGGTCGTCGACCCAGGGGGGCGTAACCTACTACGGGGCGGCTCCGGCGGTGGCCACCGTAACGCTCACATTCGGCAACGACAAGCCGGTGAAAACCATAACGAAAAGCTGGAACCTGAACGCGGCATCGACCAGCGAACAGCTGATGCTCGACAACCGGGAGCCGCTCGATGATGAACACCTGGTGCTGGCGCGGTAAGGAGCGGGGCAGGTGGCCAGCCGTTGCCCCGTAAACCTATCGGACAAAAGTGCGGTTACTAGGGAAAGGCAATCGGCCCACGGGGGGCGGGTTGTCGCTTCATCGGATGCAGTTGCGCCGGCCCCGGGGCGGGGGCGTAGCTGACAGTAACCAGCGCCCGACTGAGTATGGAACAATCGTCAAAACTGACGCAGGCTGAACGCGGGCAGCAGAGTACCCTCGTAGGCATCGGTGTAAACGTTGGGCTGGCGCTCGTGAAAGGAACAGCCGGCCTGCTGGGTAACTCCTACGCCCTCGTGGCCGATGCCGTTGAGTCGGCTACCGATATCGTTACGTCTGTATTTGTCTGGTTCGGTTTGCGGGTGGCCGCCCGCGAGCCCGACGAAAATCATCCTTACGGCCATGGCAAGGCCGAACCACTGGCGGCCATGGTGGTTTCGCTGGCGCTGGTCGGAGCCGCCGTGATGATTGCCGTGCAGAGTGTGCAGCACATTCAGGAGCCCCACGCCATTCCCAAACCCTTTACGCTGTTTGTGCTGGCCGGTGTGGTGCTGGTGAAGGAAGTGCTGTTTCGGCGCATTGCGCAGGTGGGGGTAGAAGTTGAAAGCAGTGCCGTCAAGGCCGACGCCTGGCACCACCGCTCCGACGCCATTACCTCGGCTACGGCTTTTATCGGCATCAGCATCGCGCTCATCGGCGGGCCGGGCTACGAAAGTGCCGACGACTGGGCGGCTCTGGTCGGGTCGGCCTTTATTCTGGTCAACGCCTACCATATTTTCCGGCCCTCGTTTGGCGAAATCATGGACGAAACGCCGGCCGGCGACTGGCAAACCGAACTCGAACAACTGGCCCTGTCGGTACCCCAGGTGCGTACCGTGCAGAAATGCCTCGTGCGCAAAACCGGGTTCGAATACTTCGTCGACATGCATATTCATGTGCCGGGCGAGCTCACCGTGCGGCAGGGCCACGACATTGCCCACGCTGTCAAACGCACCATTATGGCGGCCAGGCCCAACATATACGACGTAATGATTCACGTCGAGCCCGACTGACGGCCCACCCGTTCTGCCCGGTAAGCAGAACCCTGCCATTCTGAAAAACAAGGCTTTCAGAATGGCAGGGTTCTGCCTTTATGCGGGGGCGGCCTGCGGGCCTAACCGGCAGCGGATCAGGTTATTGTGCGATTGGTGGTGGAACTGGCCCTGCATTGGCACGATCAGGCAAAATCGTGTATCCAGTCTATGGAATCCAGTATGGATCAATCAACGCTGCGGGCCTGGTTGGCCGCCCGCATCCCCGAAGCCGAAACCAACTTCATGGCCTTGTCCGACAATGTGTCGCTCTACATAACCCTGTACAAACTTTTCGAGGTAACCGACGAACTGGCCAGGCAGCATCGGTTCAGGGCCGTCAAGCGTTGCCTGCTGGCGGCCGAATCGCTTTTGCTGTCCGACAACAGACGCTGCAGTAACGCCGTCTGCACCATCTATGTCTACCACCTGAGTATGGTGCTCGACACACGGGATAACCGGGCCGAGGTTATTCATTACCTAATGCCGCCGGGGCTGCAGGCCGAATACCACCGTCAGCTTGCCGCCAGCCTGCCGTAGGCTTGGGCCGGGGGGGATCACCTTTTGCGTCCATCGCCGATAAACCGGCGTGACCAACTGACCCGAGCCATGCCCGTTCTGCTTACCTTCGACGTATCGACCAACCAGACAGCCATCACGCAGGAACTGCGAAAGCTGGGCTACACCCATACCCTGCACGACAGTACCAACCGGCCGGTTTACCTGCCCGCGACAACCCTGGTTACCCACCGGGTGGGGGCCACGGCCCAGACAGCGGTCGATGATCTACGCCGGGCTATCAACAATGTCAATGCGCTGACCCCCGTCCGGATTGTGCTGGAGCGGGCCTTCACCACGGAGTTCGGACCCGCGTGGAGTGGTATTTTTGGCGTAGCAACCGGGCCGTAGCGCTTTGCCCGGACCACCCGACCGATTGGTCAAAGCGCTGGACTAACGCCGACCGTGCCTGCCCATGACCCATATCCGACGCCAGCTGACCCTGTTTGTGTCACCAACCGAAAGCCGTGCCATCGACATGATCCGGCGGCAGTTCAACCCCGTACAGCACGCCCTGATCGATAGTCACGTTACCCTGTGTCGGGATGACGAGTTGCTTCGGCTCGACTTGGTGCTGGCCAATATGGTCCGGCTCCGGCAGGCGCCGATCCCGATCCGGTTTGGCCCGGTCCGGCGCGTGGCCGGCGGGGCGGGTGTGTTGCTGCCCGCTGTAGCGCCCTATCTGCCCTACCAGCAATTGCGCGAACAGGTGCTGCGGGGCGTGGTCGATAGTCCTGCCCAGCCAGAACCCCACATCACCCTCATCCATCCCCGCAATGCAACCTGCACCGACGAGCAGTTTGCCCGGATACAGGCAATGGATCTGCCTACGGGGCTGCTCTTCCGGACGGTTTCGCTGATCGAACAGGTCGATGGCGGCCTCTGGCAAACAAGCCTGACGGTCCAACTAGGCTGAGGGGTGTTGCTGCCGGCCGGCTTTCGGGCGTAAGACCTACTAGGGTACACGCCGAAACTTACGTAACTTACAGGGCGACAGGGGTATTAGTCGATAAAAATAAGGGAGTAATCAGGGGTATGCGTTGGCTTCTTTTGCTTGGTCAGGTTTACGGGTGGGTGTTGTGGGGCGTGGGTGGCCCGGCATGGGCCGGCAATCAGACGGGCGGGCACCTCTCGATGCAGACCATCGACAACGTGCCGGGGCGCTTCCGGATCACCGTTACCACCTACATCGACAATACCGCTGCGCCCGACAAGGCTGGTGTGATTCTGGGCATTTGCCGCCGGCGCGATAACCTGCTGGTAGCCACCTTCAACGTGAGTGAGACCGGTGTACGCCAGCCATTGGTGTTTGCCAACCCGGGCTGCGCCGAAGCCAACCGCATCAACCTGACCGAAGTAACCTACGAAACCACCATCCAGCTCGATCCGGCCGTGTATTTCGAGCCCGACGGCTACTACATCGGTTTCCAGACGCGCTTTCGGATGGGCGCACTTACCAACATCGCCAACCCAGCGCAGAGTGGCTTTACGTTCTACCTCGAATTTCCGCCCCTGACCCGCGACGCGCGTCCGTTTGCCAACTCGTCGCCCCGGTTTGGGCCACTCAATGGCGATGTCGCCTGTCTCAACGAAATCTATACCACCAGCCTCGCCGGCACCGACCCCGATGGCGACGAGCTGCGCTACGCGCTGGTCAATCCGCTCAGCAGCGCCACGGCGGCCCAGAATCTGGCCACGGCCGGGCCCTATCCCAACGTGACCTGGGGGGCGGGTTACAGTGCCACCAAAGCTATTCCCGGCAACCCGGCCCTGTCGGTCGATGCGCAGACGGGCCAGCTTACCGTGCGGCCCAGCCAGACGGGCCTGTTTGCCTTCGCCGTGAGCGTGCAGGAGTTTCGGCAGGGCGTAAAAATCGGCGAGGTTCGGCGTGAGCTGCAACTGCTGGTCGTCGACTGCGGACCTGCCGCGGTGCCAACGCCTGCGGTGCGGTTAACCGGGCAATCGGCCGACGTGCAGTCGACCACGATCTGCCGGGGCAAATCGACTACGCTGGAGGCCCTTGCCGATCCGGGGCTGCATTACCAGTGGCAGCAGAACGGCGTCAACCTGGCCGGCCAGACCGGAGCAACGCTGGCGGTGCAGACGAGCGGGCAGTATAGTCTGGTGGTGTCGGCAACGGCGGTGTGCGGGCAGAGCAGTGGGTCGCAAAGCCTGACGGTGTCGGTGTTAGGGGGCGAGGCCGCCATCACGGCCGAGGGGCGCCTATGTGCCCAATCGGGGCAGGTAACGCTCCGCACCCGGCCCGACCCCGCGTATGGCTATCAATGGCTGCTGGGGGGCGTGCCGCTGCCCAACCGCACGGCCGATTCGCTGCCCACGGCCCAGCCGGGGCTCTACGGCCTGACGCTGACCCACAAAACGCTGGGCTGCGTAATTACGACCGAACCGGTCAGCCTGACCCGGTCAGCGCCCATAGTGGCCACGCTGCAGGCCGCTGGTGGAAAAACCCGACTCTGCCCGGCCGATTCAGTGGCGCTGCTGGCTACGGGTGGGGCGGCTTACCAATGGCAGCAAAACGGAACGCCGGTGCCGGGCATAACGGGTCCCCGCTTCGTGGTCAAAGCACCGGGCCAGTATATGGTTACGGCTGTAGCGCCCGACGGGTGTGCGGGAACAGCGCCAGTGGTCGACCTGACGGGCGTTGCCAGTGCGCCGGTCACCCTCGATTCCATCGCGCCGGTCTGCGGCACCGAGGCCCCGCCCGTTCAGCTGCTGGGCAGTCCGGCCGGCGGCACATACAGCGGGCCGGGTGTTCGGGATGCTTACTTTGAGTCGCTTCGGGCGGGTTTGGGGCGCCACGTGCTGACCTACACCGTTGCGCCGGTGCCGGACTGCCCCGCTGTGACAGCCTCGCGAACGGTCGTTGTGGCTCCGCTGCCCACCATTCTACTGCCCGACACGCTGCTCTCCGCGACGGGCGCGGTGCTGACCCTGCGCCCAGCCCTGACGGGTGACCCGATCTCGTTTTTGTGGTCGCCGGCCCGCGATCTGGACAACCCCGCCAGTGCCACCCCCAGGGTAGGGCCACTAGCGGGCGACAGTCGCTACGAGCTAACCGTGACGACCGCTGCTGGCTGCACGGCCACCCGGTCGGTGCTGATTCGGCTGGCCGCGCGGGTGCTTATCCCGGATGCGTTTTCACCCAACGACGATGGGGTCAATGATGTCTGGCAGCTGATTGGGCTGGAAGCTTACCCCGAAGCTGTGCTGACCGTGTACGACCGTTGGGGAACGGTTATTTATCGGTCATCGGCCATCCTGTTTCGCCCGTTCGATGGGCAACTGGCGGGAACTCTGCTGCCGGCGGGGCCGTATCCGTACACGTTATACACCCACCCTGAACGCCCGCCCCAGCGCGGCACTGTCTTGCTCGTTCGGTGAGACCGCGTAGCGGATACGCATGAAGTTATAAAAAGGTGACCGGCTCAGGTCAGTAAGTCCGACGTTAGCGCTGGTGATATTTTTAGGAAGGAGGGGTACAAACAAGCAGATTAATTTCCTAACTTTGTTTTGCAAAGTGCTTTTAATAAAAACAACAATTATATGGCACTATATCCTAAACGCCTGATTGGTATTGCGCTGGGCGTCGCGCTGTTGCTGCTTATTCCGCTCGTTGCCATGCAGTTCACGCCGGACGTGCAGTGGACGGGTGCCGACTTCCTGGCCGCTGGTCTGTTGCTGTCGGGGCTGGGGTTGAGCCTCGATCTGGTCTGGCACCGAATCAAAATACCCGGCTACCGACTGGCGATCGGCTGTCTGGTACTGGTGGTGTTTGTGCTCGTCTGGCTCGAACTGGCCGTTGGTATCTTCGGTACGCCCTTCGCCGGCCAGTAGCGTTCAATAGCGTTATCGTATAGGCAGGCGCCCTCATCCCTTTACTTTTGCGTATGTTAGGGGTGCAAAACCACAGATTCAGCGCGTCAACGTCAGCTTATGATTCAGGGAATGGCCTCGTATGGGCGGTATGTACTGGCAGGGTTTCTGACCGTTTTTGGGTCAGTCGGGGTGGTACGGGCGCAGCTCGTGTCCGATTCGGTACGGGTGGGGCCGCATTACCGGACTTATCATTACACCAAACCGTCGGGCACCGATCGGCCGCGTAGTCTGGTTTTCGTGCTGCACGGGTCGGGGGGCGATGGGCGGTCCATGCAGCGGGCCGTGCCCACGCTCGAGCCGGTAGCCCGCCGGCAGCAAACACTCGTGGTATATCCCGACGCATACAAACGGTTCTGGAACGAATGCCGTAAAGCCTCGCCGGCGGCTGCCAATCAGGAAGATGTCGATGAGCAGGGCTTTTTCAGCGGTATGATTGCCGCCCTGCAAAAGCAGTACGGCATCGATCCGAAGCAGGTATTTGTGGTCGGTACGTCGGGGGGCGGGCACATGGCCTACAAGCTGGGCCTGACCATGCCGCGCACTTTCCGGGCCATCACGGCCATTATCGCCAACCTGCCCGACTCGACCAACCTCGACTGTGTGCCGTCGGGGCGGGCGCTGCCGGTTATGATCGTCAATGGGACCGAAGACCCCATCAACCCCTACGAAGGGGGGGCAGTTGTGCTGGGGGGTAACATGAATATGGGCCGGGTGCGCTCGACCGGGCAGACGCTGGCGTACTGGGCCGGACTGGCGCACCATACGGGGCAGCCCACGTTGGAAAAACTGCCCGACACCAATCCGGGCGATGGCCGCACCGTCGAACGCTATACCTACCACGCAGCCGGTAAGCCCGACGTTGTGCTGCTGAAAGTAATCGGGGGCAAACACGACTACCCCGGCGATATCGACGTACACCTCGAAGCCCTGCGCTTTTTTGGGCAACAAATCCGGTAAGGGTAGTCTGCCTAGCGCAACTGACGAACGGCTTCGGCTACGTGGTCGGTGTTGATGATGTCGACGCCCAGTTTTTTCAGTTGCTTCCAGGCATTGAGCCCATCGGGAATGGCCCAGAACCGAACGGGTTTGCCGTCGCTGTGGGCCCGTTTGATCACCCGTTTCAGTTTGTCGCGGTCGGCTTCGGGCAGTTCGCCGGTGCCGTCCCAGCGCGAGTAGGAGCTGAAGCTGTCGCTGATCAGGGCGATGTGCTGCAGCGTTTCGGTGTCATACACTTCGCTCGGCCGCCCGTCGAATTGCAGCAGGGGATAGTCGAAATATCGGTCTATTTTGGGGCGGTTGCCGCTGATAATAACCTGCACAGCCTGCGCCGAGGCCGCCCGGTTGAAACTCGGCAGGTTGGCCTGGAGCAGTTTCATCAGGGCAGGCAGCACCTCGTCGGGATTTTCTTTCACGTCGATCATCAGGCTGAACGTATAGCTACGGTCGGCGCTGACCCGGCCATTGTGCTGGGCAAACAGGGCGGCAATGGGCCGGATGTAAAGCGAGTCGAGGGTTGGGGCACCCGCCGTGGGCCGCTCGTGCGACACCACCAGTTGCCCGTTGAGTAGCCACACGTCGGCTTCGATGTAGTCGGCGCGCTGGGCATAGGCGGCCGAGAAGGGCTGCGGCTGGGCATAGTCGTTGTGGGCGAAAATTTTCTGCGCCAACCCGCTCGTGGCGAGACAGTAGCCAACGATAAACAGACAAAAACGAACCATGGCAGTAGCTGGATGAGGGGGCAAGGTAAGCAACCCCCGGCGAAATGGCGCAACGACCGTTTAGTGTATTTAAGGTTTATTAAGCATTGGTGGGCTCCCTACCAGCCAGTTGAGTCTATATCTTTCCGATCTTGATATAGCTCAACGTAGTATGCTAAAAAGACTAATAGTGGTAACCGTTATGTTACTCGGCGCACGGGCGTCGGCCCAGACCCGGCAGGGCGATGCCGTGCTTACCGCTTCACTCACTACTTCGTATAGTACGACCAAAAACGCGGTAAACCAGCGCAGGGCCAGCTCGATACAGCCGGCCCTGTATCTGGAATACGGCCGTTTCGTGTCTGATCGATGGCTGGTTGGGGGTGGGGTGCAGGCAGGCTGGAGCCAGGTGCGGGGCGAGAATGACCCGGATGCGACACAAATCAGGCAGACGCAGGTTGAACTAAGGCCCTACGTGCGTCGGTATTTTGACGTGGGCAACTGGCAGCTGTTTGCCGGGGCTGGCATAGGGATTGGGTATTCGCGGCACGTGGTGCTGCGCCAGTCAGCCAGCCCGGAAGCCAGGGCCAACGCGCTCAGCTTGTTTCCGCAGCTGGAAGGGGGCGCCATGTACGCGCTGAACGAGCGGCTGGCGCTGCAGCTGCTGGTGCGGCAGGGGGCGTTGCCGGCACCCGTCAGTTCGTTCGGGGCCGGGCTCGTTTACTGGACGGGCGCTGGCCGGCAGGCCAACCTGCCAGCCGATCAGGCGGTGTTGCCACAGACCAACGCGGGCAACTGGCTGCTCGAAGGCACCTTCGGGCTCAACCGGGTTTCTACGGAGGGAGAGCTGCTGACCGGTATGGACAATGCTGGCCGCCTGACCACCACTACGCTGACCATTAGTCCGGCGGTTGGGTACTTCGTGCGCAAAAACAGTTTGATCGGACTGCGCCTGCCGGTTAGCCTGACCCGCCAGACGATTGGCGCGGGTATGGCCACTACGCGCAATGCGCAGCTGTCCGTCCGCATCAATCCGTACTACCAGCGGTATACCGGGTCGGGGCGGCTCAGCGGATTTGGCCGTATCGGGCTGGCGTACGGTCAGCTACGATCGCTGGACACCCCGGACCCCGTAGTGCATCAGTTTGGCGGAGCCCTCGATCTGGGCGTGGCCTACCGGCTGGGCGACCGGTTCATGTTCGAGCTGGCCCTGCTCAGTCTGACCGTAAACCGCGAAACGGCGTCCGGCGGGCTAGGTTACCAAAACTGGCAGTCGCAGCTGAGTGCCGGCCCCGCCGGGCAGGCCATCACGGCGCGCTACATCCTGAATCGACCCCGCTGAGCGGTTGGCGAACCATGGACAAATGAGTACATTTAAGCCTGTTTACTAACCCCCCGGTCAATCCAGCGGACCGGTTTACGCGTATTCTGGTTCATGAGCTATCTTGAAACAACGGTTGATGTGTACCGGCAGGCTGCCGAAGAGCCACAGGTAGGCCTGTGCTGTACCACAAATCCGGTCTGGCAACTGCCGGGCCTGAGCATGCCCAAGCGGATGCTCGACATGAACTACGGCTGCGGCAGCACGGTGAACCCCCGCGATCTGGTCAACAGCCCCACCGTTATGTACGTGGGCGTGGGTGGTGGGATGGAGCTGCTCCAGTTTGCCTACTTCAGCCGCCGGCCGGGCGCCATCATCGGCGTCGACGTGGTGCCCGAAATGATTCAGGCCTGCCAGGATAACCTGCTGGATGCCGAAGCGCAGAACGAGTGGTTTAGCAAAAGCTTTATCGATCTGCGCGAAGGCAGTGCCCTCGATTTGCCCGTCGATGACAACAGCGTCGACGTAGCCGCCCAGAACTGCCTGTTCAATATCTTCAAGACCGAGGATCTGAAACGGGCGCTGCAGGAAACTTACCGGATTCTGAAGCCCCATGGCCGGCTCGTCATGTCGGACCCCACCTGCGAACAGCCCATGTCCGACGAGCTGCGCAACGACGCCCGGCTGCGGGCGCTGTGCCTGACCGGTTCGGTGCCGCTGCAGGAATACCTCGATCTCATTACGAGCGTCGGATTCGGTACCGTGGAGGTACGGGCCAAACGCGCCTACCGGGTGCTGCCGCCGGGCCAGTACGCTACCGACGAGCTGCTCTATATCGAGAGCGTGGAAGTGTGCGCCATCAAAGACCCCATGCCGGCCGATGGTCCCTGCATCTTCACCGGCAAAACGGCCATCTACTACGGCACCGACGATCACTTCGACGACCATAAGGGCCACGTGCTGCTGCCCAACCAACCCCTGGCTGTTTGCGACAAAACGGCGGGTGCGCTGGCCCGGCTCAACCGCGACGATATCTTTATTTCGCCCTCGACCTGGCACTACGATGGCGGTGGCTGCTGCTAGCCGTACCGGGCATCGGTACGAATACGGTTGTCCAGTATAGCCTAATCCGCTATTTTTGGCCAACATTATACACATGCAGAAGGGCTGATGAATCGGTTGTCAGGCGCACCTGAAGGCGACCCGGCCGGCTCATCAGCCCGACTCGTTCTTGTTAACCAATGAACTTACTAACTGGAAAAGTGGCCCTCATCACGGGGGCATCCCGCGGTATCGGGCGGGCGATGGCCCTGCGGTTTGCGCAGGAAGGTGCGTCGATCGCATTTACCTACCTGTCGAGCGTTGAAAAAGGACAGGCGCTGGAAGAAGAACTCCGCGCCTTTGGCGGCCAGGTGAAAGGCTACCGCTCCGACGCGTCGGACCACAAAGCCGCCGACGACCTGATCACACAGGTACTCGCCGATTTTGGCAAACTCGATATTCTGATCAACAACGCCGGCATCACCAAAGATGGGCTGCTGATGCGGATGTCGGAAGAGCAATGGGATACCGTTATCAACGTTAACCTTAAGTCGGTATTTAACCTGACTAAAGCGGCCATCAAGCCCATGATGAAAGCCAAGTCGGGCTCGATTATCAACCTGACATCGGTGGTCGGTATCCGGGGCAACGCGGGGCAGGCCAACTACGCGGCTTCGAAAGCGGGCATTATCGGCTTCACCAAATCGGTGGCGCTCGAACTGGGGTCGCGCAACATCCGCTCCAACGCCATTGCGCCGGGCTTCATCGAAACCGAGATGACCGGCGAAATAAACGAAAAAGCCGTTGAGGAATGGAAACAGCAAATCCCGATGAAACGGGGTGGCCAGCCCGACGAGGTGGCCGACTGCGCCATCTTCCTGGCATCCGACCTGTCGCGCTACATCACCGGTCAGGTGCTGCAGGTCGACGGGGGGATGTTAACGTAGCCATTACCGGTTTTCGGTATTCGGTTTACGAAGGTGAGCCCGAATGGAGCGCGCAGCCCGTACACTGTTGTCCGTAAACTGAATACTGAAAACCTGATTTCATGCTGTCCAACGTTATTTTTCAGTCGTCGCCCTGGTGGTTGCTGGTGTGTGTCGGGGTGGGGGCCGCTTATGCCTATGCCCTCTACCGGCCCCTGCCGCTGCTGGCCGGGGGCGCTACCGCCGGCGGTTTCGACCGGCGCACCACCTACGGGCTGGCCGCGGTGCGGTTTGTGGCAGTTAGTCTGCTGTGTTTTCTGCTGCTCAACCCACTGATCCGCAGCCTGCGCACGCTGACCGAAAAACCACGCATCGTGCTGGCCGTCGACAACTCGGAGTCGGTGGCGGCTGCCGGGCGTCCGGCCCTCAACCGGGCCCTCACGGCGCTGCAAACCCTGCGGCAGCAACTGACCGACAAGGGTATGGATGTGTCGGTGCGTACCCTGACCGACACGAGCGCCGGCAGCGCCGACCTGACGCAACTGCCCTTCACCCAGCGCACCACCGACTTGTCGAGCCTGCTGGGGGGCATTCGCTCCGACTACGAAGGACGCAACCTGACCGACGTGGTACTCGTGACCGACGGCATCGTGAATCAGGGGCTCGCGCCCACGTTCGGGCAGTATCCCTTCGCCATCAGCACCATCGGGCTGGGCGATACGCTGGCCAAAAAAGATGTGCAGCTGAAAGGCGTGGTCGCCAACCGAATCGCATATCTCGGCAACAGCTTTCCCATACAGGCCGAAGTGGTCAGTAACGGCTTTCAGGGCGGGGCCGCCACGGTGGTGCTGCGGCAGGTCGGTGCGGGCGGCACCCGCGAACTGGGCCGGCAAACGATCCGGTTCGGGCGGACCGACACCTTCAACCAGCTGACGTTCCAGACTACGGCTACCCAGAAAGGCGTGCAGCATTACGTGGTCGATGTGCTGCCCCAGTCGGGTGAGTTTACCGCGCAGAACAACCGGCAGGATGTGTACATCGACGTGATCGATGGTAAGGAAAAGGTGCTGCTGCTGGGCCTGGCTCCGCACCCCGACATTCGCGCCATCCGGGCCATGCTGGAGCGCAATCAAAACTACGAAGTCGACGTGCGGCTGCTGACCGGCTCGGTCGACCCCGCGCCCCCCGCCGGCAAAAAATACGATCTGCTAATTCTGCACCAGCTGCCCGACAACCGCGGCATCGGTACGTCGGTACTGCAACCATTGCTGGCGCAGCCTACGCCTATACTTTTCGTATTGGGTACCCAGTCGGCTACGGGCCCTTTCAGTACGGCCAACCCGGTGATGCAGGTGATGGGCCAGCCCGGTCAGTCAGACAAGGTGACGGGCGTATTCAATCCCGATTTCAAACAACTCAATTTCGACCCGACCAGACTCGAACTGCTGGCAAAGCTTCCGCCCATGTATGTGCCCTACGGCGACTACCGCCTGCAGCCGGGCAGCGAAGTGGTGCTATGGCAGCAGGTTGGCAGCGTGCGTACGACCAAACCGCTGCTGGCGCTCAACGTGACCAGCCCCCGCAAAACGGCCGTGCTGGCCGGTGAAGGCCTGTGGTCGTGGCGGCTCGAAGAATATGCCCTTACCGACCGGCAGGACGTGGTCGACGAGCTGATGCAGAAAGTCATTCAGCTGATTTCGGTGAAGGAAGACCGGCGCAAGCTGCGGGTGTACCCCATCCGGAATGAGTTTGTGACGGGCGAGAAGGTGCTGTTCGAAACGGAACTCTATAACGACATCTACGAGCGGCTCTACGACGTGCCGGTGCGGCTCGAACTGACAAACGAAAGCAACCAGACCCGCACCTACACCTACACGCCCACGGCCGCCAACAGCCGGTACGAGATCAGCCAGTTGCCTAAAGGAGCCTACCGGTTTCGGGCATCGGTATCGCTACGGGGTAAGAACGAGCAGTCGGCGGGGCAGTTTGTCGTGCGCGATCAGCAGCTCGAAGCCCTCAACACCACGGCCGATCATGGCATGCTGCGGCAGCTGGCCAGCCAGACCGGCGGGCAGTTCTACCGCCCCAACCAGGTCGATGCGCTGGTCAACACGCTGGTCGCCCGGCCGCACCCCGCCCGGCTGACCAGCACCGAAGAGATGAACGAGCTGATCAACTGGCGGTGGCTCTTCGGGATACTGCTGGTGCTGATGACCGCCGAGTGGGGCCTGCGCAAATTTTACGGCGGCTACTGACCGGCTCGTAACGAGTCAGGCAGGGTTGCCCGATGGCCCCGGACCTTCGTAGTCGGGTGATATGGGCGAGCGCCTGAATTCGGTTGGGGTGACGCCCACGTACTTTTTAAAGAACTGACTAAAATTGGGCTGGTCGGCAAAGCCGATGATCTGACTGATGGCCTGCAGGGGCCAGTCGGTCTGAATCAGCAGCGCTTTACTTTCCTCCACCAGCCGCTGTTTGATCAGCGTGCTGATGGGTTGCCCCGTGTGTTTTTTTACCAGGCCATTGAGGTAGTTCGGGTTCAGGTTGAGTCGCTCGGCATAAGCACGGGCCGACCGTATACGGATCGGGTTGTCCAGATTAGCCAGATTGGTTTCCTGTTCGAGGAGTTCGAAAAAGGCATGCACGTGGTGATAGTCGCCGGTAACTTCGCCCACGGGAACGTAGTCGGTGCCTTTCAGACTCTCAACCAGAAGGAGCTGTACATAAGCCTGCATGGCTTCTTCGGCCAGCGGGCCACCGGTGGCGGCTTCGGCTTTCATCTGGGTCAGCAGCCGATGAATCATTCGGGCCGACTCGGCCGACAGGCGCAAAATCTTTTTCTCGCTGAAGAATCGATACCGGTCGATAACCAGTTTAAGTGACGGGTGCTGGTCGAGGTACCGCTTCTTGAACATGCAGAAAATACCTCTGCCCACCTGGGGCGAGGCATTTCGCCAGCAGACGATTTCATTCGGGTGCAGAAACAGAATGGTCTGTTCGTCGATAAAGTAATTCGCTTTGCCCAGGGTTTTCAGACCCGTGCCGCTGGTCATAAACATGATTTTGTAGAAATCACGGCGGTCGGGCGTCAGGTAATTGTCGCAGCCGGTTTTCTCCCGATCGACCACTTTGATATTCCAGTCTTCGTAATAAAGCCGGCTAACCGGTGTGGTGCCGGGCGGCAAGACAGATGGCATATCGTACACCATCGTGATGGGCTGCGCTTCGCTGGTTCGACGTGGTCCGGCATTCCGTGGTCCGGCATCCCGTGGTCCGGCATCCCGGCTGCGGTGTGTTTTCATAAACCCTGAAACCAATAGCTGATTGACAAAAGTACGGCTTAACCCATTGGGCGATGCATGACCGGTACAAAAAGCTGGTCGTCAGCATAAAACGATTTTGCTCGGGTGATCGGGGAGGAGATCGGATCAAAAAAAACGTACGTGCGGGGTGTGCGATTTTCATAAAAAAAGCGCTGATTTTGCTATAAACGATCCCCGTTTGTTCCGGTAGGTTTGCAGGCGTATCGGCGGTTTGCCAGCAACGTGACCGGCGACCGTTGGTATGGCTAAAAAAGCATCGAAAAGCCTGGCCAGATACTGCCTTTTGGGGTGTCTGTTTTTTGGGAACAACGCAATCGATTATGGCTCAGCAGAAAACAACAGGAAACACAGGGGCAGCGACCCGGGGGGCAGCCTCCAGCTTTACCGGTACCGTTTGGGTAACCACGCTGGTGGGGCCCTAACCCCGAAACCGACTGCATCGTAAGCAGCGTGGCCTTCGATCCCGGGGCCCGCACGTTCTGGCACAGCCATCCCAACGGCCAGCTGCTCGTCGTGACGAAAGGTATCGGCTACTATCAGGAAGCCGGCCAGCCCGCGCGCATCATCCGGGAAGGCGACTCCGTAACCATTCCACCCCAGGTTACCCACTGGCACGGGGCAGGCCCCACTGGCGCGTTTATCCACCTGGCCATCAACCCGAATGTCAGTAAGGGGGGCGCCGTGAACTGGCTGGAGGCCGTAACGGAGGCCGAGTACAACGGTGCTCACGACTAGTCTGACTGGCCTGCCTAGGAAAAAATCAGCTGGATTTCTTGGTTCACTCCTGCTCATTCTTGCTATGACCAACCCGATCCGTTCGGTGCCGACCGGCACCGAAAACGATGGCCCCCGTACAACCGGTTCGGCTGATACCCTGCTGCCCGAATATACTCCATCCGCATCAGGGTAGGCGATCAAACGTTTTCGGGCGCGCTGTTGACTACCACGGCCGCAGCGGCTTTCTACGCGCGGTTGCCAATGACCCTTACACTGAACGAACTAAATGGCAACGAGAAGTATGGGCAACTGTCGGCTGGTTTGCCCGTCAGCGCCCATACCCCCGGCACCATTCAGGCGGGCGATCTGATGCTCTATGGGGCAACTACGCTGGTGCTTTTTTACAAAACGTTTCCAACAACCTACAGTTATACCAGCCTGGGACGTATCGCGAAGAGCACCGCACTGGCGGCTGCCCTGGGTAGGGGCAGCGTAACAGTCACTTTTGAGCCTGACTGAGCCGGCTATCCGGTACACTGGACGACATATTTTGCAGGGTTACTAAACAGACTCGTATGATTGAGCATCAACACACTAGCGACGATCCGGGTGATGCCGACTCGTCCCGACGGAATTTTCTCAAGCAGTCGTCGGTGCTGGCCGCACTGGCGCTGACACCCGCTGCCGCCAGCGCGGCTGTCGACAATGGGCTGGATGAAAAGCTGGCTACCGCTTTTGAGCAGATGCCCCTGCGGCTGACCATCAACGGCACCGCACAACAACTCAGCATCGAACCCCGCGTGACGCTGCTCGATCTGCTGCGCGAACAGCTGCACCTGACCGGCACCAAGAAAGGCTGCGACCACGGCCAGTGTGGTGCCTGTACGGTGCACGTCGACGGGCAGCGCGTAAACGCCTGTCTGACGCTGGCGATGACCACCGAAGGCAGCCAGGTCACGACTATCGAAGGGCTGTCCAGTGGCGATCAGCTGCATCCCATGCAGGAAGCATTCATCAAACACGATGGCTTTCAGTGTGGATACTGCACCCCCGGCCAGATTATGTCGGCGGTGGCCTGTATTCGGGAGGGCCACGCCAGCAGCCCCGACGAAGTGCGGGAATACATGAGTGGCAACATCTGCCGGTGCGGGGCCTACGCCAACATTGTGGCCGCTATTATGGACGTAAAACAGGGAGGGCGCAAAGTATGAATCCGTTTCAGTTTACCCGGGCTACCAGCCCGAAGGGCGCGGTGGCGACCGTGGCCAAAGAAGCCGGCACGTACTTTCTGGCGGGGGGTACCAACCTCATCGACCTGATGAAGCGCCAGGTGGTGATTCCCGAGCGGCTGGTCGATATCAACCGCCTGCCGCTGGCCACCATCGAGAAAACCGCCGGCGGGCTGCGCCTGGGCGCGCTGGCCAAAAATTCAGCCGTGGCCGAGCATCCGCTCGTGAAAAAACACGCACCCCTGCTGGCCATGGCGCTCAACGCGGGCGCGTCGGCGCAGCTGCGCAACATGGCCACGGTAGGCGGCAACATGATGCAGCGCACCCGCTGTGCTTATTTCTATGATCCGTCGATGCCCTGCAACAAGCGCGGCCCCGTGCAGGCGGGACCAGACAAAGGCCAGGCCAACGGCCCGACGGGCTGTGGCGCGATTGGGGGTGCCAACCGGATGCACGCCATTTTCGGCACCGAAGCCGCCGGCAGCAGCAAGGCCAGTCAGTGTATCGCCGTTCACCCCAGCGATATGTGCATCGCGCTGGCTGCGCTGGATGCCACCGTCAACGTGACCGGCCCCAAAGGCGACCGGTCCATTCCGTTCCGCGATTTTCACCGCCTGCCCGGCGATGCGCCCCAGCGCGATAACACGCTGCTGCCCGGCGAGCTGATACTGTCGGTCGACCTGCCCGACAACCCGTTTGCCGAGCATTCGCACTACCTGAAAGTGCGCGACCGGGCATCCTACGCCTTTGCGCTGGTGTCGGTGGGGGTAGCGGTCGATCTGAGCGGGAAGCGGGGGGGCGAACGGACCATCCAGGATATCCGGCTGGCCATGGGGGGCGTAGCGCATAAACCCTGGCGACTGACCGAAGCCGAACGGTACCTGAAAGGCAAGCCCGCCACGGAAGCCCATTTCCGGCAGGCCGCCCAGCTGGCCATGGCCGGCGCCAAAGGCTACGGCGAAAATGACTTTAAACTGACGCTGGCCCCCAATACCCTGATCGACGCCCTGAAAACCGCTACTAACATCGCCTGATTATGCGCAACGAAACGAAAAATCCGCCGATCGACCGCGTCGACGGGCGACTGAAAGTAACGGGCGGGGCGCAGTACTTCGCCGATTTCGAACTGCCCCGGATGGCTTACTGCGTGATCGTCGGCAGTGCGATTGCCCGCGGCAGCATCACCAGCCTCGATACCAAACGGGCGCTGGCCGCTCCGGGTGTGCTGGGCGTTTTTACGCACCAGAACATGCCCCCCATTCCGGGCTGGGATGCGCCCGTGGGCGGACAGGCCGACGGCCCGGCGCCTAAACCCAAGACCGAAGAAACCTACCGTATTCTGAGCAGCCCCAAAATCCTGTTCGACGGGCAGCCCGTAGCCATGGTGGTTGCCGATACATTCGAGCGGGCTACCTACGCGGCTTCGCTGGTGAAGGTGGCCTACCAGAAACAGGCGGCCCGCACAAAGCTAGAAAAGCACCTGGGCGAGGGAGTAGCCCCCGGCCGGCCCGGTCAGGGCGATTACCTGCGCGGTAAAGCCGATGCGTACCAGTCGGCCCCGGTGACGCTGGAGGCCAACTACACCATACCCATCGAAGTGCACAACCCGATGGAGCTGCACGGCATTCTGGCCCACTGGACGGGCCCCGACAGGCTAATGCTCTATGCCAAAACGCAGGGTGTCAACGCTACCCAGGAGGCCATGGCACAGGCGTTCAAAATCGACCCCAAAAACGTGCACGTGCATACGGAGTTTATGGGGGGCGGCTTCGGGATGGGGCTTCGTACCTGGCCTCAGGAAACGGCTGTGGTGGCCATTGCCCGCAAGCTGGGCCGGCCGCTCAAGCTGGTGGTGACCCGGGCGCAGATGTTTACGCTGGTGGGCCACCGCCCCTACACGGTGCAGACCATCAATATGGGCGCCGACACCAACGGGAAACTCATCGGACTGGCGCACGCAGCCACCGCCGAAACGGCGAGCTACGAGGACTTTACGGAGGCTACCGTCAACATGACCAAGTTTCTCTACGAATGCCCCAACGTCAGCACGCGCTACCGCCTGGTGCGGCTCGACCGGAGCGTGCCCATCTGGATGCGCGGCCCGGGCGAAGCAACGGGTGCGTTTGCGCTGGAATCGGCCATGGATGAAATGGCCTACAAGCTCAACCTCGACCCCATCGAGTTTCGCCTGCGCAACTATACCGAAACAGACCCCGAGCACAACCGCCCGTACTCCAGCAAACACCTGCGCGAAGCGTACCAGCGGGGCGCGGAAGCGATTGGCTGGACCAACCGCAAAAACGAACCGAAAAGCCTGCGGGAGGGCGAGTGGCTCGTGGGCTACGGCATGAGCACCGGTACGTTCAACGCGTTTCGCTGGGATGCCACGGCCCGCGTACAGCTCCGCGCCGATGGCTCCCTTACGGTGCAGAGTGCCGTAACCGATATCGGGCCGGGTACCGGCACCGCCCTGACCATGATTGCCCACAATGTGCTGGGGATTCCGTTCGACCGCATCAAGGTCGAATACGGCGATACATCGCTGCCCAAAGCGCCCACGCAGGGCGGGTCGGCCATTGTGTCGGCGGTGGGTTCGGCGGTGCACGATGTCTGCACCCAGATCCGGGCGCAGCTGACCCAACTGGCCACCCGGCAGGGCGGGGCATTGGCGGGCCGGCAGGCCGACGAGCTGACGCTGGCCGACGGGGCACTGCTGGTAGAAAAAGAGCCGCGCCGGACGGTAAGCCTGACCGACCTGATGCGGGCCGCCAACCTCACCGAGATCACGAAAAGCGGTGCCTCGAAGGGGGGACCCGAGCAGGGCAACTACTCGATGTATTCGTTCTCGGTGCACTTCGTGCAGGTGCGGGTGAATCCGCTGACCGGCGTAGTGCGGGTCACGAAAGCCGTCAGCGTGGCTGATTCGGGCCGCATCGTCAGTCCTAAAACGGCCGCCAGTCAAATGATTGGTGGGGTAGCGGGTGGTATCGGCATGGCACTCACCGAGGAGGGGATGATCGATCACCGCTTTGGTCGGTTTGTCAACAACAACCTGGGCGATTACCACGTGGCGGTGCATGCCGATGTACCGGCCATCGAAACCATCATGATCGATAAACCTGACCCGATCATCAACCCGATGGGGGCCAAGGGCATGGGCGAGATTGCCCTGATCGGGTTTGCCGGTGCCGTGGCCAATGCCGTATTCAACGCCAGCGGCCAGCGCATCCGCGACCTGCCCATTACGCCCGATAAGGTTATGCAGAAGCTGGTGTAACCGGCTGATAACCATCGTGACGGGGCCGGGCGCAAAACACCCGGCCCTTTTTTAGTCAGCACAGCGCGCACCCGGGTGGGCCGGGCGCCACTGCTTCAACCCCATTTATCTGATATGCCTGAACGTTCGACCGATGTATTTGCCCGGCTGCGAGCCGGTATGCCGCTCCGAAAAGATGACCCGGACTATGCCCGGTTCGGCGAAGCCGTTGCCCGCACCATCCGACTGTGCGTAGAAATGAACGCCACCGTCACCGATGTCGATCAGGTTCGTAGCCGGTTAAGTGATATCATTGGTACCCAGATTGATCAGTCTACCACGATTTTTCCGCCGTTTCATACCAATTTCGGCCGGTTCATCAGTCTGGGTAAAAATGTGTTTATAAACCACGTCTGCTCCTTTCTGGACATTGGCGGCATCACCATTGAAGACGATGTGCAGATTGGTCCCCGGGTCAATCTGACCACTGAAAACCATCCACTCGATCCCGCCGACCGGAAAACGCTGCTGGTGGCGCCCATCGTGGTGAAACGCAACGCCTGGATTGGGGCGGGCGCCACCATCCTGCCCGGCGTGACGATCGGTGAAAACGCCGTTGTGGCGGCCGGGGCCGTGGTTAGTCGCGACGTGCCGCCCAATACGGTAGTAGCCGGGGTGCCGGCCCGGCCGGTAAAAAGCCTGTAGGCGTAGTGATCAGCCGCTACGCTTCTTCGACCCGCATCGAACTAAGCACCATACGCACGTCGGCAAACGTGATGGGGTCGCCCAGCGCCCTGACCACGTCGGTCAGCACGCTGTCGGGATGGTCGGTCAGGTAGGATCGGATGGCGTTCAGCTTGCTGTCCGACAGTACATCGTCGACTGACAGTTCGCCGGCGGCAATGAGTTTAGCCAAGTGGCCTTCGATGGTCGACTGGGCCATGCCCCGTGCCTGTGCAATCTCGGCCGCGGTGTTGCCTTCCCGAAACTGCGCCAGCGTGGTCGCCAGCGAATCGCCTTTAGCGGCTTTGGGTTTCGACTCCCGGGCGGGTTTGCGCTGGCCGAATTCCTGAATGATGCGCAGCACATCGGCCCCAATCTGCCGGGCTCTGGTTTTACCAAAGCCTTTGATGGCCAGCAGCTCATCCATGGTGGTGGGGCGGGTGCGCGCCAGCTCGGTAACGGTTTTGCCGGGCAGGACCATAAAGCCCGTGGTGTTGTGTTGTCCCGCCAGGTCGTTGCGCCAGCTGATGAGCGCGCCGTAGAGGTCGTCGCGGCTGCCGCCCCCGCCATTGCCGGCAGGCTCGTGCTGTTTGCGGAGGGGCACAAAGTCGAGTTCGGCGTGGTTGCGGGCCTGCAGATAGCCCAGTGCCTCAAAGCCCTGTTGCACCCGCCGGAAGCTTTGCTGTTTGCTCACCAGGGCTTTCTCCAGCTCATCCATCGCGTCGAGCAGCAGTTCCCGCACCTGTTTGTTGTCGGTATCGGTGGGGCATCGGTAGAAGAGCGGCAGGGCTTCGCTGCCGAGCAGGCTGTCGAAATACGCGCCGGCTTTGGCCACGCGTTCCTGCAGGGCCGGGTGAGTTTCGGGTAGGGTATCGGCGGCAAAGTAGGTAGGCAGCTGCTGGGCAAACCGACGGGCCACATCGCGGGCTTTCTCGGTCAGCAGTTCGGTGAGTTCGGTGAGCAGCGGCAGCAGTTCGTCGGGTAGTGAACCGGCGTGTTCGCCCGCTACCCGGCGGCAGCGGTACAGCTGCGCATGGATGCCCTCGAACGAAACCAGTTCGTAGAGCAGCTGCTCCTGGTTCAGGCGTTTGGCGTCGTGCAGCTGCTGTTCGGTGGGGGTCTGCTGCTGCACCTGCTCGTGGAAATCCTCGAGCATCTGCTCGGTTTTGATACTCGACGAGGGAATGGGCGCGCGCAGCACCAGCCCGTCCAGCGTTTTGCAGCGGCTCAGCGCCACGTAGACCTGGCCGTGGGCAAAGGCCGCCGAGGCATCGATAATGGCTTTCTCGAACGTCAGGCCCTGACTTTTGTGGATGGTAATGGCCCAGGCCAGCCGCAGCGGATACTGCGTGAAGGTGCCGATGATATCGGTCCGGATTTCGTTGGTCTGGGCGTCGAGCGTGTAGCGGATATTCTCCCAGATGGCCGGCCCCACGGCCAGTTCCGTGTCGTCGTCGAGGCTGCGCACGTAGATCAGCTCGTCGTCGATGGCGGTGATGCGGCCAATTTTACCGTTGTAATACAGCTTGTCGCGCGAGAGGTCGTTCTTGATAAACATGACCTGCGCGCCTACTTTCAGCTCCAGCACCTCGTCGGTAGGAAAGGTGTGCGCCGGAAAATCGTTTTCGACCGTAGCCGTAAACCGGCGGGGTTTGCCTTTCAGCGCGGCCAGTTTCTGGGTATTGATCTGCTGGGCGTTCTGGTTGTGGGTTGAGAGGGTGATGTACCCTTCGGCATCGTCGGGGTCGAAGTTGGGTCGGTAGCGCTCGTTAAGGTCGGCCAGCTGGGCCGGGGTGATGCGCTTTTCGCGAATGCTGTTGAGCAGGGCAATGAACCGCTCGTCGGACTGCCGGTAGATGTGGGTCAGTTCGATGGCTACGTAGGGTGTTTCGCGCAGGGCCCGGCTCCCGAAGAAATAGCCCGTATCGTAGTGGGGGCGCAGCAGCTGCCAGTCTTCATCGCGGATCACGGGCGGCAGCTGCTGCATGTCGCCAATGAGCAGGAGCTGCACCCCGCCGAAGGGTTCGTCGCGGTTGCGGTACCGGCGCAGCACGGCGTCTATACCATCGAGCACGTCGGCCCGCACCATACTGATCTCGTCGATCACCAGCAGATCGAGGGTACGCAGCAGCCTGATTTTATCGCGGTTGAATTTGCGGGCGTCGCGTTGTACGGCTCCCGGCACCAGTGGTCCGAACGGCAGCTGAAACAGCGAGTGAATGGTGACGCCCCCGGCGTTGATGGCGGCTACGCCCGTGGGCGCTACGACCACCAGCCGTTTAGCCGCCAGCTGCCGGATCTGGCGCAGAAACGTGGTTTTGCCGGTGCCGGCCTTGCCGGTCAGAAACACGTTGCGGTTGGTATGAAGAACGAAATTGTGGGCTAGTTCGAGGGTTTCGTTGACGGGGGCTGCCATGAAGCGGTGGGCGTTAGCGAGCCTTAAAGATACGGCTTTTCGGGCGTTTTTCGGGCCGCCGGACTACTCGCGGCCGAAGGCAATGAGCAGGGCGCCGGCTCCCATCAGCCCCACGCCCACCAGCACTGGCCAGGTCAGTTTCTCGCGCAGAAAAAGGCCTGCCAGCAGCACGGCAAAAACAAGCGAGAGGTTGGTCATGGGCGATACCTGCGAGGCATTGCCCAGCTTGAGCGCCCGAAACGACAGCAGCGACGACACGCAGGTAAGCACCCCCGCCCCGATCAGAAACAGCCAGCTGCGCCGGTCCACGCGGCTCAGCTCGTTCAGGTTGCCCTGCACCAGCACCGTGGTCCACGACACGATCAGGATCAGGACCGACTGAATGGCAAAGGCCAGGCTCGAATCGACCTGTTTGATGCCAATTTTGGAGAGGGTAACAACGGTAGCCGCGGTGAGGGCGGCACCCAGCGAAAAAAGAATCCACATAAGCAGGCAGCGGCAGAACGGATGAATGCCTTACTAACGCGCCCGGCGGCAAAAGCATTAAAAAAAGTATTACGGGGGAAGTCCGTTCGATACATTTGCGCCCCGGCAAACTCAGAGCGGTCTGTTTGGGTTACTTGTATTCGGCCGGTGCGCTCCGTGGGCAATGCGCCCGGTTTGTCTGGCAACCGATGTTAAACACACAGAACACATGAATATTGGCGATAAAGTGCGGCTGTTGCGAGCCAAAGAACAGGGCGTGGTATCCCGGTTTCTGCCCAACGGCATGATTGAAATTGAAATCGAGGATGGCTTTCGGATTGAAGTGATGCGGTCGGACCTGGTAACGGTCTCGCCCCTCGAAGCCGAGAAACTGCTGCGGCCAACAACGTTTGCGCCCCAGAAACAGGCCCCTCCAACGGCAGCCGCATCGGCCATTGTGGCCAACCAGGGTATCTATCTGGCGTTTATGCCGGTCAACGATCGGGAGTACGCGCTGCACCTGATCAACAATACCGACTGGGAGTTTCCCTACACGCTGGGCGAAGAGTCGGCCGCGCCCACGGGCGGGGTGCAGTTTCGGGGCCTGCAGGCGGGCGTGCTGAAGCCGAAGTCAAGCCAGAAATTCAACGACCACTACACCCACGCGACGTTCGAAAACTGGCCCACCTTTGTGGTGCAGGGGCTCTGGTTCCGGGCGGGCAAGTCGTCGCTGCGGCCACCGTTTCTGAAGCGATTCAAAGCCCGGGCGGCCAGCTTCTTCAAGCAGAAAGCCACCGCACCGGTGCTCAACCAGCCCGGTTACGTTACGCAGCTCGATGCCGACGCCAACCCCGCCGATCAAACCCCAGCCGCGACGGCGTCGAACCGTCCCAAGCCCATGACCATCCGGCCCGACGAGCTGAAGGCTGAGATGCTGAAACCGAAAAACGATCCCGACACCGTATCGATCGAACGCCCCACCTCGGTTGTCGACCTGCACATCGAAGCGCTGCTGCCCAAAGGGGCCGGTAACCGCTCGGCGGCCGATCTGCTCAAACTGCAGCTCGATACCTTCGACAAAGCCCTCGAAAACGCCATTGCCAGCAGTATGAGCGATATTACGTTTATTCACGGGGTCGGGTCGGGGGCTCTGCGCACCGAGCTGCATAAACGACTCGGTCAGCACAGCCACGTTCGGTTTTTTGAAGATGCCCAGAAACAGAAGTTTGGCTATGGGGCCACGAAGGTCACGCTCCGGTAAGGTCGTCCCGGCCGGTGGCAGCCGCTGGGTCGGATGGCTGCTGCTGATGGGACTACTGACCGGCTGTCAGTCCGGCATCCGGCTCGACCCCACCGCCCCGAAAGAAGCGTATAAATTCACCGAAATGGAAGTTCGCAGCGAACGCTTTCTGTCTACCGTCCACGTACCCGTCAGCATTGGCCTGGCCGATGTCGAGCGGCAGCTCAACGCCCAGGTAAACGGGCTGATCTACGAAGACAATAGCCCCGACGACAACAACGGCGATAAATTGCTGACCAAGGTCTGGAAGCGGGCCCCCATCCTGGTTGCGGCCGACGACAGTTTGTTTCGGTTTACGGTGCCGCTGCGGATCTGGGTGCGGGCCGGGGTGTCGGTGCTGGGCTTTACGCAGTACAAGGAAACCGAGTTCGAGCTCGACCTGCGCTTTAACAGCAAATTCGAGCTGGGTACCGACTGGACGGTACAGACCCAGACCCAGGCCGATGGCTACAGCTGGGTACGCCAGCCCACGGTGCGGTTTATCGGGCTCAATATTCCAATTACGGGCCTCGTCAGCCGCACCATCGATAAAAACCTGAGCAGCATCAGCACGGCCATCGACCAGCAGGTGCGCAAGAACGTCGATCTGAAAACGCCGGTGCTGCGGGCCTGGAATCTGCTGCGGGAGCCGTACCTGATTTCGGAAGCCTACCGCACCTACCTGCAGGTGGTTCCGAAACGGGTGCTGATTACTCCGCTGCGGTTCGATGGGCGCGTGATCCGGTCGACAATCGGGATCGAAGCCTTTACGCTGACCAGCACCGGCGCGCGCCCCGAGGTGCGGCCGGCCGTGACCCTGCCCGACCTGACGGTGGTGCCGCAGGTGCCCGACGACTTCCGGATTGGGTTGCTGAGCGAAATAAGCTACGAAGAAGCGGCCCGGCTGGCGTCGGAAAATTTTGTGGGTAAAACGTTTCCGATCTCGGGCGGTTACAGCGTTACGCTCACCGATATCGACCTGTACGGCCAGAACGATAACCTGATTGTGAAAGCGGGCCTGTCGGGCACCATCAACGGCCATATCTACCTGAAAGGGCGGCCTGCCTACGACCCCCAGACACAGACCATCTCGCTTAAAGACCTGACCTACGACCTCGACACGCGCAACATTCTGCAGCGGTCGGCCAGCTGGCTGCTGCAGGGGGCTTTTGCCAAAACGCTCCAGAAACAGCTGACGATTCCCGTTGGCTCGCAACTGGCCGACGTACAGCAACAACTGCAGGCGCGACTCCGTAACAACCAGCTGGCCAAAGGGGTAACGGTCAACGGCACCATCGACCGGATTCAGCCCGACCAGGTCTATCTGACGCCGGGTTCTATGCTGGCCGTCGTCAACGCTACCGGCCGCGTCAACGTGCGGGTTGAGGGGCTGGAGTAGGCGAGGGGTACGGTTTGTGGTTTTCAGTTTGTGGTTTGTAGTTTGTAGTTTACAGTTTGCGGTTTACCGTATTCGGGTAATGCCACCGCCTGGTGGGGCTAGTGGGGGCAAGGTGGGGGATGATGCTTGCAGACGGGCATATGGTGCGCAGCCGGTACGTTCAGTATCGCATGCTGAAAGCCGGGCAATACCCTGTTCAACGGATACCCACATACGACTCCCTGAAAACTGTAAACAGAAAACTACAAACCAAAAACCCCAAACTACAAACCACACACGCCAACCTACCCCCGAAACCCGTACCTTTGCCCCGACCGACGTGGTACGGGTCATCTTATCGCGCTGGCCTTTGGGGTCGGTGAGGAAAGTCCGGGCAGCACAGAGCGCCATACTTGCTAACGGCAAGGCAGTCGGTTGGCGACGACCGGCTGACAGACAGGACAACAGAAAATATACCGCCAATCTTTAATGGCGATTGAGTAGTTGCGTGGTTGAGTGAGTAATAAAGCGCACGCTGGTTTATCCACTCAATCACTAAACCGCTCCATCACTCAACAAAGTTGGTAAGGGCGAACCGGTGGGGTAAGAGCCCACCGCCCGGCGGGTGACCGGCGGGGCATGGCAACCCTTATGGGCTGAAAGACCAAATAAGCTCCGGACGCGCGGCTGCTCGTCGCCAGCAGCCCGGCCTCGGTCGGGTGAAAACCGGAGCGGGTAGGTCGAACGAGGTGGTCGGTGACGGCCATCCCAGATAAATGATAAGACGCCGGTTGCAAAACCGGCCGACAGAACCCGGCTTATCGATCCGTACCACATCGGTTTTTTTTGACAAATGGCCGGCATCCAGGCGCTGACACCCAGGTTGGCGATCCGCTTCGGTAGCCGGAGCACGGCCGGCAGGGCATGAGTATCCAGACCTACGACACACAGGCCTTTCTGCGCCGGTTTATGGCGCCGTCGGCTGAGCGCGACGCGCAACTTCAGGCCGATCCCGGTCAGTTTTTTGTTGTCCGGCTGGAAGCGATGTACCGCCAGGTAACCCGGCCCGTTCCCCCGTCGCGGTCGATAGCCCACAGTTTTCTGCTGCTCACGGCCGGTGCCGCTACCATGACCATCGGCTACGATACCTATACGGCCACGGCGGGTTCGCTGTTGTTTGTGCCGGCCGGGCAGGTGTTTTCGTTCGGCAGCGACGACATGAACGAAGGCTACCTGTTTCACGTCCATCCCCATTTCCTGGCCGACCGGCCCGTAGCCAGCGCCGGTACGGCCGACTTTGAGTTTCTGACGCCCTGGGGTAACCTGCTGGTTTGCCCGCCGGCCGACTCGCTGGAGGCCCTGCTGTTTCTGAGCCGGCGGATGCTGGTGCGTTATCAGGCCCGGGGCCTGCAGGGCCGGCTGCTGATCCAATCGTATCTGATGGCTTTCCTGAGCGAAGTGGCGCAGGTGTACCAACCGGTCACGGCCACGATTCAGCCGGCCGCCCACCGGCTCACGCACGCCTTCAAGGCGTTGTTGGCCGAGCGTGTGTGCCGGCAACACCGCGTGGCCGACTATGCCGCGCAGCTCCACATCACCCCCAACCACCTCAATAAAGTCCTGCGCGAAACAACCGGCAAAGCGCCCACGCGCTGGATCGACGAAGCGCTGTTGCTCGAAGCTAAAGTGCGGCTGTCGCAAACGCCGGATACCATTGCGATGATTGCCGACCAGCTGGGCTTTGCCGACCCCTCGTATTTCAGCCGCCTGTTCCGGCGTTATGAAGGCCTAACCCCCAGTGCCTTTCGGCGACGGATTGAACCGTCCGGTACCTAGCGGCATTTGTCCTACCCGCCAGGCCTGTCCCGTCCGACTTTTGTGGCACCGGACCGGCACCCGGACAATGTTCTGCCATCGGCCGCTGCCATTTCACCCGGTTTTGTTCGATCTATGTACCTGTTTCTACTCTCGGTGCACGCCGTCGTGCGCTGGCTGGTGCTGCTGAGTGTACTGTTTGCCCTGGGGCGTGGTGTTCGGGGCTGGAGGGGCCGGCGGTCGTTTACGCGCATCGACAACACCGCACGGCACCTCACGGCGACCTTCGCCCACGTGCAGTTGCTGATTGGCTATACGCTCTACTTCGTGAGTCCGCTGGTCGCGGCCTTTCGCGCCGGGGCACAGCCGCATCCGGCAAACGCGCTCCGGTTTTTCGGCTGGCTGCACCCACTGCTGATGACAGTGGTCGTTGTGCTGCTGACCATTGGCTCATCGGCGGCCAAACGGCAACCCACCGATCCGGCTAAGTTCCGCACGCTGGTAATCTGGTTTGCCGGCGCGCTGCTGGTTTTGCTGATTGCTATCCCCTGGCCATTTTCACCATTGGCGCAACGGCCTTATCTTCGTTTTTTCTAACTTATGTTTTCATCGCTCAAAACCGGCCTGGGCCGGCTCCATGCCATCGGCCTGTTCGAAGGGCTGTCTTTTCTGGCCCTGCTGGGCATCGCCATGCCCGTCAAATACCTGGCTGGCGATCCAACCCTGGTCAGGGTAATCGGTCCCATCCATGGGCTGCTGTTTGTTTTCTACGTGCTGGCAGCCATCAGTGTCAGTATTGATGAACGCTGGTCGTTCTGGCGCACAACCTGGAAGGTACTGCTGGCGTCGGTGGTGCCCTTCGGCACGTTCTACATCAGCCGGGCGTGGTTAGACCGACAAAAAAAAGGTGCGTAACGTAGTAGGGCCTGCAAAACCGAAGTACTGTTATGATACGAATGCAACCCGCCCAGGCGGCTGATCGGCCCGCCCTCGAAGCGCTGCTTGGTCAGGTCAACCTGCCTACCCATGATTTGCCCGCCGATCTGGCGGCTTTTGTAGTGGCCCGAACGGGCGATTCACTCGTGGGGGTGGCGGGTCTGGAATCGTACGGTAGCGCAGGGCTCCTGCGCTCGGTCGCTGTCGATCCGGCTGTTCGGGGGCAGGGTCTGGCGGCCCGCCTGATTGCCGACCGGCTGGCAGCGGCCCGGGCGGAGGGGCTGACGGCCGTTTATCTGCTGACCACAACGGCGGCCGGGTACTTCGAACGGCAGGGGTTTCGGCCCATCGGGCGCGAACAGGTTCCCGATTCAATCCGGCAAACGGGTCAGTTCAGAAGCGTCTGCCCCGCATCGGCGAATGTGCTATATCGCCCGCTGACGGCCGCCCGCTGAAAACGCCCCGCCGAAACGGACGCTCCAATGAACGGACTGCTTAAAACTGAAAACTACATACCGAATACCGGAAAGTTTTTCGTACCTTTGCGGCCACGTTTTACGCGGGGGGTGCGCCCCCTCATCAAAACCAACAAGCACAAATGGCTGTTAAAATTCGTTTACAGCGTCGCGGACGCAAAAAAATGGCGATGTACGACATCGTGATCGCAGAGTCAGTAGCTCCACGCGATGGCCGGTTTATCGAAAAAATCGGTACGTACAACCCAAACACTGACCCGGCTGCCGTTGTCCTCAAGGGCGAGCGGGCCGTTTATTGGCTTATGGTGGGCGCTCAGCCGACCGATACCGCGCGCGCCGTTCTGTCGCACGAGGGGCTGATGTACAAAAAACACCTGCAGGTTGGCGTGAACAAAGGCGCGATCACGCAGGAGCAGGCCGACGAGAAATTCAACGCCTGGAAAGAAGACAAGGAGAACCGTAAAGCCGGTGTAGCCGATACCAAAACGCAAACCAAAGAGCAGGCCCGGGCCGCGCGTCTGGAAGCTGAGCGCAAGGTAAACGAAGCCCGCGCTGAAGCGATTGCCAAGAAAAACAAGGTGGAAGAACCCGTAGCAGAAACCCCTGCTGAGGAACCTGCCGCTGAGGAGGCTCCGGCCACCGAAGCAGCCGCCGACGAAACTCCGGCAGCTGAATAGGCTATCCCTGCGATCTGTTGACAAAGAGCCTGTTCCTTACTGGACAGGCTCTTTTTATACCAACTAACAATCATGACCAAAGACGATTGCTATCAGGTAGGCCACATCACCAAAACCCACGGGGTCAACGGTGAACTGGTGCTGTTTCTTGACGTCGACCAGCCGGGTGAATACGCCGAACTCGACTCAGTGCTGCTGGAGGTGAAGGGCGAACTGATTCCGTACTTTATCGAGTCGATTGCCATTGTCAAAGGCAGCCGGGCGATCGTGGCTTTCGAAGACATCGATACCATCGAGCAGGCCGAACGGCTCATCAACTGCGGGGCCTTTCTGCCCCTCGACGAACTCGAACCCATTACCGACCCGACCCGCTTTTATTTCCACGAAATCGTGGGCTATCAGGTCGTCGACGCCGAGGCTGGTGAACTGGGCATTGTGCAGGGCGTCTACGCCATGAATGCACAGGACCTGATTGCCATGGACTACCAGGGTAAGGAAGTCCTGATTCCGATCAACAGCGACATCGTCCGGACGGTCGACCGGGCGACTCAGAAGCTCAATGTGGTGCTGCCCGACGGGTTGCTGGACATTTACATGGCCGACGATAGCGACAAACCCGAGGTCGATGGCGATACCGATGACAGCGATACCGATGAGGATTGATATCATTACCTGCCTGCCCCGGCTGCTCGACAGCTTTTTTGCGCACTCGATTCTGCAGCGGGCGCAGCAGGGGGGCTATGTAGAGGTGGTGGTCCACGACCTGCGCGACTATACCCTCGACAAGCATCGGCGCGTCGACGATTATGCGTTTGGGGGTGGGGCCGGCATGGTGATGCAGATCGAGCCCATTGCCCGCTGTATACGCGCCCTGCAGGCCGATCGCCCTTACGACGAGGTTATTTACATGACCCCCGACGGGGCCCGGCTCAACCAGCAGACAACCAACGCGCTCTCGCTGCGGCAGAACCTGATCATTCTGTGCGGCCATTACAAAGGAGTCGATGAGCGGGTGCGGGAGCTGTTCGTGACCAAAGAAATCAGCATCGGCGACTACGTGTTGTCGGGGGGCGAACTGGCAGCCTGCGTGCTGTCCGACGCCATTATCCGGCTGCTGCCTGGCGTACTCAACGACGAAACGTCGGCCCTGACCGACTCGTTTCAGGATAATCTGCTGGCCCCGCCGGTCTATACCCGCCCCGCCGAGTTCGAAGGGCACCGCGTACCCGATATTCTGCTGTCGGGACACGAAGCCCGAATCGACGACTGGCGCCACGAGCAGGCACTGGCCCGTACCCGTGCCCGCCGGCCCGATCTGCTCGACTCCTGAGGGATTTCCGGCGCCGGGTTTAATCAAATGGCGGGCTGGTTAGTTGTTGACTAACAACTAACTACCCGTTTTACCATGCAAATTCTTGTCGTAGGTGCCACTGGCGGCACCGGACTGGCAACTGTCGGGCAGGCACTTGACCGGGGGCATTATGTCACGGCTTTCGTGCGCGACCCGGCCCGGCTACCGCTGACACACCCGCACCTGACGGTGGTGACGGGCGATGTGCTCGATCCCAATGCGCTGCTGCCCGCCGTTCGCCGGCAGGATGCCGTCATCTGTTCGCTGGGTGGCCGGCCGGGGCAATCGGATCGGGCCGTGGCCGATGGCACCGTCAACCTCATTGCCGCCATGAAGCAGGCGTCTGTCAACCGGCTGCTGGTCGTCTCATCGCTGGGCGTAGGCGACAGTTTTGCCGGTGCATCGCTGCCCAGTAAACTGTTTATCCGAACCGTGCTGAGTGGGCCCATCGCCCAGAAAGAAGAACAGGAGCAGGCCGTGCGGGGCAGTGGCCTCGACTACCTCATTGTGCGGCCTCCCCGGCTCACCAACGACCCCGCCACCGGGCAAATCGCCGTGGCCGAATCCATGAAATTTCCGCTGTTTGCCATGCCCCGGATCAGTCGGAGCGATGTGGCCGCTTTTCTGCTCGATCAGCTCGACAGTAGCACGTATGTGGGTAAAACGCTGATTGTTACCGGTAAGTAACCCCCTGGAATCAGTCATATGCCCTTTTGCCTATATTACCATAAAAAAGGTATGGTAAATGTGCAGGGGGTTTAGTAGCTTTAACCAGTACCGATCGTTGCATTAAGCCGACTCGTTTAATGGATTCGTTTACTACATTTTTTCAGCATTCTTCCGTTCCGATGGTCATTGTGCGCGGAACTGATTATGTAATCGAAACGCTAAACGAAGCCTGGGCCACGTTTTGGGCGAAACCGGGCGATGTAGCAGCAGGGCAGCCCCTGCTGAGCGTACTGGGCGAGCCCACGGCACACCTGTACCGACCGCTGCTCGAGATGGTCTTTGCCACCGGGCAGTCGCAGACCGGCGTCGAACTGCCCGTCGATCACCGGCCCAGCCAGGCAGTACGCTACCTCTCGCTTACCCTTACCGTGTTGCCGGCCACCGATACACAGTCGGCCGGCATCGGCCTGATCGAAACAGACATCACCGAACTGGTGCTGGCGCGCTGGCAGGCCGAACACCAGGCCAGTGTAGGGCAGGTACAGGCCTCCCTTATGCACGACCGGATTACCCAGACCACCGGCCAGATTCGGGAGCAGGCGGCCTTTCTCGAACAGCTGATCGAACTGTCTTCGGTGGGCGTGATAATCTCGCAGGCGGTACGCGACGAGGCCGGTCACATTGTCGATTTTGAGTTGCTTTTCCACAACCAGGCCGTACTGCCCATGACCGGGCTAACCAGCTACGAGCTGACGACCCAGTCGTTTCGGACGCTTTTTGGGCGCGAACCAGACCTGTTCGACCATTATGTCGATCTGGTCGAGAACAACAGGACCAACCGGCGCGAGCGCTATTCGACCACTACCCAGCGCTGGCTCGACGTAACCGGTACCCGTTTCAACGATGGCTTCATGGTGATGTTTTCGGATATCACCAACTACCACCAGGTGCTGGAGGAAAACAGAAAACAGGCCGACCTTTTGCAGAAGGTGCTCGACAACTCGCCCGTATCCATCGTGGTAACGCAGGCCGTGCGCGACGAGACCGGGCAGATCGTCGATTTCGAGTATCAGCTGGCCAGCAGCGAGGCCGACCGGTTGGGGAATCTGGCACCCGGCGATAGCCTGCTGGGCCGGCGGCTGCTCGAAACGTTTCCGGGCGACCGCGCTTCGGGCATGTTCACTGCGTTCTGCCGGGTAGTCGAAACACGGGAGCCGCTCGTTCAGGAAACCCATTACCAGGATGATCATACAGACCGGTGGCTGTATGTCCGGTGCGTTCCCCACGGCAATGGTTTTATCCAGACCTCGCTCGATATTACGCCCGTGAAGCAGGCCGAGGCACTGGTGCAGTCGCAGTCGCAGCTGTTGCAGGATATTCTGGACAATGCCCAGACCGGTATTGCGCTCCACCGTACCATCCGCGACGCCGGGGGGCAGATCATCGACTTCGAAACGGTACAGGCCAACCGGCAGGCCCTGCAGCTCTGGGGCGGCCGGGCCGAAGAGTTCATGACCCGCACCTATCTGGAACTGATGACGGGTGATGATGTGCACGAAAACCTGAGCCGATTCCGGCGGGTGGTCGAAACGGGGCAGCCCGATCGATTCGAAGTAACCGCGGCCGATCGGGTGCTGGACATCAACACCGCCCGGTCGGGCGATGGGGTCGTCGTATCGACCGTCGACGTGACGGCCGACCGTCAGTACCGGCAGAAGCTCGAGGAAATAAACGTCGAGCTGAAACGGTCGAACGAGAACCTGCAGGCCTTTGCCTATGTAGCCTCGCACGATTTGCAGGAGCCCCTGCGAAAAATTATTTCGTTCGGGTCGATTCTGCACGACCGGCATGCTCCCCAGCTGGGGGCCGACGGAGAAGAAATTGTCAGCCGCATGCAGCACGCGGCCGAACGCATGGCCGCCCTGATTCGCGACCTGCTTACTTACGCCCGCGTGGGCTCACAGCAGGAAGCCTTTGCACCGGTGCGGCTGGGGGGCATGATCGACGAACTGATCGAAGATCTCTGGTATCCGATCCAGACCAGTGGGGCGCTGGTCGAGGTAGGGCCCCTGCCCATGATCAACGGCGACCGGATTCAGCTGCGGCAGCTGTTTCAGAATCTGCTCAGTAATGCCCTTAAATTCATTGTGGAGGGGCGTAAACCGGTGGTGTCCTTTCAGTGCGAACGCATTACGCCCTATCAGTTGCCCGATCATTTGCCGGCTACCATGAATCGCCGGAACGACTACTGGGCCATTCGCATCAGCGACAATGGGATCGGCTTCGAGAGCGAGCACAGCGAACGGGTGTTCAAGGTGTTTCAGCGGCTGCACGTGCGCAACAAATACGCCGGTACCGGTATCGGGCTGGCCGTGGTGCGCAAGGTGGCCGAAAACCACGGCGGCACCGTAACGGCCGAGAGCGAACCGGGTGAAGGAACTACCTTTACCGTGTACCTGCCCGCCTGATCTACCTCCGGCTACTGCCCGCTTTCGAGGGCCTGCTGGGCTTCACGCTCGCGCCGTTTGCGTTCGCGCCGTTCCTGCCGCAGCTGCTTCCGGGTTTTTACCGTATCGGCCGGCGCTGCACCATCGGCGTTGTTGTCGGGCTGTACAGTGGCTGGCTCGTCGGTCGTGGTTTTCTCCTGGCGACCTTTGAATAACCGGCGGAAAAACGTGCCGATGCCCGTACCGTCGGCTTCGTCGTCGATATCACTTTCAATCGGGTCGACCATCAGGCTGTCCGAAGTACTGACGGTATCGACGGGTACAACGGCCTGCCGCAGGCCTTCGCGCAGCCGCACATCGTAGAATCCGTAGGCGCCGGAGTCGGGGGCGGTCAGGCCACGCTTGGCCATAATGCGGCCGATAAGCCGAAAATAGCCCCGCACGTTGCGGGTTTGCAGGTAGCCGCCCGGCACAAACCAGTTGAGGGCCGCTTTGGGGCGGGGCACGACAAACGCCAGAAAGATGCTTTCACCCAGCGACAGCTGGGCGGGGCTTTTGGCAAAGTAGTAGCGGGAAGCCTCGCCGATGCCGTAAATGTTGCGGCCCCACTCGATGATGTTCAGGTACACCTCGTACATCCGATCTTTGGGCACGATGTGCTGGTTCTCGATCAGCCACACGATCAGGATTTCCTCGACCTTGCGGGAGAGGGTTTTGTTGCGGCTCAGGAACGCGTTTTTGACCAGCTGCATCGAAACCGTACTGGCCCCGCGCTTAAAGGATTTTTCCTTGATGTTGGTGGCAATCGACACCCGGAAAGCTTTTTCGTTGAAGCCTTTGTGGGTGAAGAAGTTGTAGTCTTCCGATGTCAGCAGCGCATTCCGCAGGTCGGGGGCGATCTGGTTGAGGGGAGTGTAATTGGGGTTGCCGGGGCCGATATGAATCGTGCGGACGGGTTTCCCTTTTTCGTAGGGCGTGTAATCGAAGGGCTGGTTGATGGAGCCAAAATCGGTGCGCCCCATCTTCAGAATCCGGAACCCGTCGGCCGTCAGGCCCGAACTGAATTTAAGCGAATCGGGCAGCGCCATGTCGAGCTCAAAATTCAGGTCGTACCGGAGCTTACCGGTCACCTGCATGCCTTCGAGCGATTCGAACAGGCCCTGGGGGAAGGAATTGAACAGCGCCTGTGCCTCGAGCGGGTCGGTGTGCAGCTGCAGTTCGTACCGTTTACCCGTACCCGCCGATTCGCTGGGGAGGGTGTATTTCAGAAACGGCCGCGCCTTCACGCTGCCCAGCCGCAGCACCGACGCGCTATCGACGCCCACGTAGTTTTCGCCTACAAAAAGTTTGGCGTCGATGGCGGCATCGGGCACGAGTACATCGGTACGGGCAATGGCGGGGTGGTTGATGCGCAGATTCCGCACCGACCCGGCCCCGTCGAGCCGGAACTCACCGCCCGACCGGTCGACATCGCGGAGCTGCGCCCGCAGGGTATCGGCCTGCAGCAGCAGGTTGTAATGGGTCTGGATATACGACAGTTCGAGGGGCCTGGGCTTACCGGCCTGCCCGTCGGCGTAGAGCGCCAGATCGTATTCGCGGCCGGCGGGATCGGCGGTGCCGGTGATGTGCCAGGTCGCTTCGGTGCCGTTGAGCAGAATGGTCGACTGCACCTGTTCGTTGTCGATGGTAGCCGTTGTGGTCAGCAGCCGCAGCGTATCGTCATTGTCGCGCCCTGTAAACGACAGGTTCTTGACGTTCAGGTCGTTGGGGATCTTCGACAGAATGTTGTCGATCAGGTTTTCGGCTACATCGGCCAGATCGGTCTGGCGGGTCGACTGGGGGCGGGTGGTGGCCGTGGAATCCTGCCGGCGGTGCAGCAGAAAATCGATGTTGGTGAGCGAATCCCGTTTGACAACCTGGATCATGCCGTTTTCGAGGCTCATGGCCGACAGACCCACTTTGCCAAACAGCAGGGGCCAGAGCCGTACCGACACTTCCATGCGCTCGATCCGGGCCAGGCTGTCGCGGTCTTCGGGCACGGCCGTGATGTTGGTGAAGGCTACTGACGTCAGGCCGGTGAATCGGGCAGAGCCAATTTTCAGATCGAGCTGGTAATCGCGCTGGGCTTTTCGGGTGACTTTGGCGAGGGCGGTCTGCAACAGGCTTTCGCGTTTGTTGAAAGCGATGCCCGCCCCGACTCCGGCGATGAGCAGCAAACTGAGGAAGATACTGCCCGCGATCCGGAGGGCTTTACGTTGACGATCCGTCATGCTTAAAAAATAGGTACGCAGTACGACAAAGATAATCGTCTTTGTCGAGAATGGGGCAGGTCTGACGCCCGGTCATTGTCGTGGCCCGGCGCGATCACTGGCCGGGCCACGGGCCACGGGGTTCTTAAAAGTCGAGGTGGCAGTTGGTCCAGCCATCGTCGAAGCGGGTGCCGAACTGCCGGTAGAAGCCGATGGCGGGCTCATTCCAGTCGAGCACCTGCCACATCATACCCGTGCATTTGGTTTCGTGAGCCATCTCCACGGTCGCGTCGAGCAGCAGTTTGCCAATGCCGTAGCCGCGGTAATCTTCGGTCACGATAATGTCTTCGAGGTAGAGCCGTTTGCCTTTCCAGGTCGAATAGCGAAAGTAATAAAGCGCCATTCCGACGATTTTCTGGCTGTCGGATTCTTCGGCAACCAGCATGCCGAACAGCGGGTTGGGGCCGAAGCCATCTTCGGCCATCTGTTCGGCTGTGTTGGAAACCTGCTCGGCCGCTTTTTCATAAACGGCCAGTTCGGTGACCAGGGCAAAAGCCTGGGGAATATCGGCGCGGGTACCCGGGCGAATCGAAATCATAGCGAGAACGGGGGAAAGGAAGTTGTAGCGTTGTAAAGTTATAGGGAGTTGTTGAGTTACGCGGTTGAATTGTTGTTGGGTTACGCGGTTGCGTGGTTGGCGCGTTTGAGGCTTGTGCGGCAGTGTTGATGCGTTACATGGTTAGGGCGTTAACGAGCAGGGCAGCCAGCTGATCGACAGAATGGTGGCAACCGTATAACCCTACGACTGTCAACCCTTCAACCCTGTAACCCTTTCCAGCTACCCCAGCCTTTTCCCTCAATTGCTGACCAAACCCTGCCACTTGGTTAGAGCAGCCTGCATATCGTCGGGCAGGGGCGAGTCGAACTGGAGCCACTGGTTGGTGCGGGGGTGCATGAAACCGAGCGATTTGGCATGCAGCGCCTGCCGGGGCATCAGCTTGAAGGCGTTCTCGACGAAGGCTTTGAAGCTGCCCACCGGCTGGCCGCGCAGCACCCGGTCGCCCCCATACATGGCGTCGTTGAAGAGGGGGTGGCCTATATGTTTGAAGTGCGCCCGGATCTGGTGGGTACGGCCGGTTTCGAGATTACACTGCACCAGCGTTACATAGCGCAGCGCTTCGAGCGTTTTGTAGTGCGTTACCGACCACTTGCCCTTCGTTTCATCGTCATACACCATCTGCACCTTGCGGTCGCGGGCGCTGCGGCCAATATAGCCCGTGATGGTACCGTCGGCGGGGTCGGGAATGCCCCAGACCAGCGCGTTGTAGGTACGCTCAATGGAGTGCTCGAAAAACTGCCGCGCCAGGTGCGTCATGGCGTACTCGGTCTTGGCAATCACCATCAGCCCCGATGTATCTTTGTCGATGCGGTGCACAAGACCCGGCCGGATGGCGCCGTTGCGGGTGGTAGGCAGGTTCTGAAAGTGATAGACCAGCGCGTTGACCAGGGTGCCGTCCCAGTTGCCGTGGGCGGGGTGAACCACCAGCCCGGCGGGTTTGTTGAGCACCAGCACGTCGTCATCCTCGAAAACAATGTTGAGGGGAATGTTCTCGGGCAGAATGTCGGTTTCGCGGGGTGGGTGCGGCAGCGATACCGTTATGACGTCGAGGGGTTTGATCCGGTAGCTGGCCTTGGTAGGCTGGTCGTTTACCCGAACCGATTCGACGTCGATACCCGCCTGGATTTTGGTGCGCGACGCGTGCGGGAGCCGATCCATCAGGAAACGGTCGATGCGCACCAGGCTTTGTCCCTTATCGACCACGATGCGGTGATGTTCGTATAATTCGTCGTCTTCCGGTAATTCGTCGTCTGCTTCGGTCACGCGTGTTGTGGCTTATGTTGAAAACAAAAATACGGCTTTATGGACGAACTGGAACGGCAGCTGCGTGATTTGGTGCAGCCGTCGCCCGTCGAGTTGCTGCCCGATCCGTTTGGTGAGCCGGTCCCGATTCGGTTGTTTCTGAAGCGCGACGACCAGCTGCACCCGCTGGTATCGGGCAACAAATGGCGGAAGCTGCTGTATAATCTGCTCGAAGCCCGCCGGCAGCAGTGCCCCACGCTCCTGACGTTCGGTGGGGCTTTTTCGAACCACCTGTTTGCCACGGCCGCTGCCGGGCAGGTATTCGGGTTCCGCACAATCGGCATCGTGCGGGGCGACGAGCTGGCCAGTCGTCCGCGCAACCCAACCCTGGCGGCCTGCGAAGCCGCCGGCATGACGCTCTGGTTCGTGTCCCGCGCCGAGTACGACCAGCGGCACGATGCGGCCTGGGTGGCGCGGTGGCAGGCCGCTGCGGGACCGTGCTACGTGGTGCCCGAAGGGGGCACCAACGAACTGGCTATTCGGGGTACGGCCGAGGGGATGACTGAACTGGTAGCGCAGCTGGGCTGGGCGCCCGATGTGGTGGCCTGTGCCGTTGGTACGGGCGGCACGACGGCTGGGCTGCTGCGGGCCGCGCCGGCTGCGACCCGGGTGCTGGCGCTGCCGGTGCTGAAGGGACTGGAACCCGACCCGGTTTTGCTGGCGGGTGCCCTGTGGGCCCCCGATTTTCACTTTGGCGGCTACGCCCGCACCACGCCCGAGCTGCTGACATTTATCCGGGGCTTCGAAGCCCGAACGGGTATCCGGCTGGAGCAGGTGTACACGGGTAAGCTGCTCTACGGAATCTGGCAGCTGGCCCGGCGCGGTTATTTCGCGCCGGATGCCCGGGTCGTGGCGATCCACACGGGTGGGCTGCAGGGCCGCACGCCCCAGCTCGATGCCTGACTAGGCCGGCACCGGCAGGTAGACGGCAAAGGTGGCTCCCTGGTTGGGGGTGCTCGTCGCGACAATGGTGCCGCCATGGGCCTCGGCTACTTTCTGTACAATGGCCAGGCCAATGCCCGTACCGCCGTACTGACTCCGATTGTGCAGGCGCTGAAACACCTGAAAAATCTGTTCGGCATAGCGGCTGTCGAATCCAATGCCGTTGTCGGTAACCCGGATCTGCACGTAGGCACCCGGGCTTAGCTGGGCCTGGATGGCTTCGGGCAGCGTGTCGGTAGACACATACGCGGCCCGGACGGTTACATGTGGAGGAACGTCAGGTTTTCGGAACTTCAGGGCATTGCTCATCAGGTTCTGAAACAACTGACCCAGCTGCTGGCTGTTTCCCTGCACGGTGGGCAGCGCGCCCACGTCGATCAGGGCGTCCGACTCCTGAATCACCAGCTCGAGGTCGGAGAGTATGCCGGTAAACACAGCGTTGAGCGCGACCGGGCCAATCTGATCCCGGTCGGGGCGAATGCGCGAATACAGGAGCAGATCACGGATCAGCACCGACATGCGTTTGGCGGCCTGCTGCATGCGGTCGAGGTAGGGCAGGCCGCCACCAAGTTCCGCGGCATAATCGGCCCGGAGCAGGTCGCCAAACGACTGAATCTTGCGCAGGGGTTCCTGCAGATCGTGGGAAGCCACGTAGGCAAACCGTTCGAGGTTCTCGTTCGATCGTTGCAGGTCGGCATTGGCCTGCAGCAGCGCACTGGTTCGCTGGGCAATCTGCTGCTCCAGGTCGACGGCCAGTGTTTTCTGGTCGTGGATGTCGGTGCAGGTGCCAAACCAGCGCACAATGGCGCCCGGCCGACGGATAGTGTCGGTGGCACGCATGGGCAGGGCCCGCGCCAGCAACCAGCGGTAGGCTCCGTCGAAGCGTTTCATCCGGTACTCAATCTCGTAGGGCGTACCCGTAGCCAGACAGTGTTGCCAGACCTGCGTAGTGCGTTCCACATCGTCGGGGTGAAGCACCGAAGCCCAGCCCTGGCCCATCGACTCATCGGGCGTGAGGCCCGTAAAATCATACCAGCGTTTGTTGTAAAAATCGTGGGTGCCATCGGGCTGCGTGGCCCATACGATCTGCGGCATGAAGTCGGTGACGAACGTAAACTGCTCGATGTTGCGATGCAGCGTCCGGTTGATGGCCTCGAGCTGCTGCTGACTAACCACTTCGCGGGTAATATCCTGCAGGGTGCCGTTAAAGCGGATGGGTTTACCCTCGGGCGAAAACCGCACTTTGCCCCGGGCCCGTACAATGCGCTCGGCAGGAGTAGCCTGGCCAAGCAGGGTAAACGTGATGTCGTAATGGCCCGTCAGGGGGTTGTTCATCGCATCCGCCATTGCCTGCTGCACCCGCTCCCGATCGGGCTCGGCAATGCGGAGGAAGGTTTCGTCGAGACTGATATCGGCGCTGGGCGTAAAGCCAAGCCAGTTTTGCAGCCGCTCGTTGGCGGTAAATCGGTTGGTCTGCGGGTTCAGATCCCACGATCCCAGTTCGGCGGCATCGATGGCAAAACGCAGCTGAGCCTCGCTTTCGGCCACCTGTTGCAGGGCCATTACGGTCTGGGTGGTTTCGTTAAACGTAATCAGCACCCCCCGTACCACCCCCATCTCGTCGCGAACGGGGCTGTAACTATAGGTCCAGTAGGCATCAACAAGCTGATTGTTGCGGTAAACCGGCATGCGCTGGTTTTCGCCACCCACCGACTGCCCCTGCTGCGCCCGGGCAAACAGGGGGGCAATCATTGGCCAGATGTCGGCCCAGCAAACGTCGGCGCGCTGGCCAAGCCCGGCTGGGTGTTTGCCACTGCGCTCCAGGCTGAGCCGGGCCTCGTCGTTGTAAAGCTGGATCAGTTCATCGCCCCAGAACAACACGCTGGACAGTCGACACGAAAGTAACAGGGACAGGGTGGTTTTCAGCACCGACGGCCAGCTGTCGGGGTGTCCCAGTCCAGCGGCCACCCAGTCGGTTTGGGCAATCAGGGTACTCATGGTTCCCTCGGCCGGCAGAAAAGGGAATGAATTGGCCGTATCTCGGTAGGTCATACAAAAGTTAAGACGGGGTAGCCCGACTCCGTACGACTACAGTCGGGATTGAGGGTACTACAACCAGTATAACTAACTGGAGTCGCAGGTGTTGTAATGTATCGGTATCGACCAGGCAGATGCGGGCGTCGGCCTGCTCAGGGCTGCACACTGGCGCGTCGAAGCCGGTCGTTGATGGCCAGTCCCAGTCCGTGGGGTGGGAGAGGCTCGGCGTAAAGCCGATCGAGGTCGAGGGCATCGAGCGCGCGCAAATGGGCAAACAGATTTTTAGCCGCTTCGGCCAGATCGCCGGTGGGCGACAGCACGCGCTGGTGGGCGGGGTCGATACCGCCGAAGGGTTCGCGAAACGCCAGCGCCCCGATGCGGGGGGCCGGCGCGGGGCTGCTGCCGGGGGCCAGCAGGGTCAGCGGTTTGCGGGGGGCATAATGGCTGCTGAGCATACCGGGCGCCTGGGGGTTGGAGGTCGAATGCGCCTGCACCCGCACCGGTCCGATGAGGCCCTCGAGCTGTTCGAGCGCCATGCCGCCCAGCCGGTATACCACCGGCCCGTCGGCTTCGAACCCTACGATGGTCGATTCGAGGCCAACCTGCGCCGGGCCTCCATCGAGTACATACGGTACCTGACCACCGAGCTGATCGGCAACGTGCTGCGCGGAGGTGGGGCTGATGTAGCCGAACGGATTGGCGCTGGGAGCCGCCAGCGGAAAGTCGAGCGAGGCCAGCAGGGCCAGCGTCAGCGGGTGGTTCGGAATCCGGATGGCTACGTTGGGCAGCCCCGACGTAACCAGATCGGGAATACAGGCGTGTTTGGGCAGCAGCAGCGTCAGCGGGCCGGGCCAGCAGGCACGGGCCAGTTGTCGGGCCTCGTCGGGGAGTCCGGCCACGTAGTCGGTAACGCGGTCAAGGCTGTTGGTGTGCACGATAAGGGGGTCGAAGGCGGGGCGGTTCTTCACCCGGAAAATGCGCAGTACGGCGTCGGGGTCGAGGGCGTTGCCCGCCAGTCCATATACCGTCTCGGTTGGTATGCCAACCACGTCACCCTGCTTCAGCAGGCTGCTGGCCTGCGCAATATCCTGCCCTATCTGTGTCATAATGTGGGGGCAAAGATACGCAGGAAACGCGGTCGGTATGGCAAAGGCCGGCCGGGCGCTTATCTTTGCTTTAAACACAATCCGTTTATGAACGATCGGGTAAAGCAGTGGCTGAAGCGCGTAGGCTGGCTGGGGTTTCTGTTCTTTCTAATCAAGGGACTCCTCTGGCTGATTATTCCCTACCTGATCGCCAAGGGCATTTTTACGAAAGACTGACCAGCGTCGACAGGCTAAAAAAAAGCCCGGCCGGCAGGGATACTGCCAGCCGGGAATACGGAGGGTACGTCGCCCGGTACGGACGGGACCCGTCTGAATCCGTTGCTTAGTGGTGAGCGCCACCGGGGCCATGAACGTGGCCATGGGCCAGCTCGTCGGCCGTAGCCTCGCGCACGTCGACTACTTCGACATCGAAGTGCAGGTTCTGATCGGCCAGGGGATGGTTGGCATCGACCGTAACTGTCTCGGGGGTTACGTTGGTAACCGTAATCAGCTCGCCTTCGTTGGTTTCGAACTGCATGCCCACTTCAACTTTCTGTCCGCCAAAGGCCCGGATGGGGACTTCTTCGACCAGTGCCGGATTCCGGACGCCATAACCTTTTTCGGGGGCTACGTCGATTTTGGTTTTATCGCCTTTCGACCGGCCTTCCAGCCCTTCTTCCATGCCGGGAATCAGGTTGCCTTCGCCATGAAGATAGTACAGCGGCTCACGGCCTTCGCTCGAATCGAGCACGTTGCCCGAATCATCGGTCAGGGTGTAGTGGATGGCTGCTACTTTGTGTTTTGTGATTTGCATAACGATCGGCTCTGCCGGTTGATGTACGACAAAAGAACAACAGAAACGGGAAAATGATCGGCGATAGCCCGATAAATTCCGTGAAGGGGGCTAAGCCGTGCCCGGCCGTCAGACCGAAACCCAGAGCAGCGACACGAACGACAGGTAAATGACAACCTCGGTGAGCTGCTGGGTGGCCCCCAGGCAGTCGCCGGTATAGCCCGCGAGCCAGCGCCGGAAAAACCCGATCAGCCGCCCGCGCACCAGCGCCACCGGCAGCAGGAAGAGGCTATAGATCCAGAGCCCCGACACCACGATCAGCGCCACCAGCGGAGCCAGCCCGAACAGGGCGGCCACGGCCAGCTGTCCGCCCGTGATGCCCTGCGCAATGGGTTTGGCCTTGCTGTCGGCGTCTTCGCGGGCGTAGGGCAGCGCCCGGATCACCGATGCGGCCGTGAAGCGACTCAGGCTGTGCCCCACCACGTATTTAAGGGCGGCAGCCCAGCCAAAGGCTTCGACGGTCAGCATCGACTGCAGCGCAACCACCTTGACGGCCAGCAGCAGCCCCAGCCCGATGGTGCCGTAGGTACCCAGCCGGCTGTCTTTCATAATGGTCAGAATCTGCTCCTTCGACCAGCCGCCCCCGAACCCGTCGCAGACGTCGGCAAAGCCATCTTCGTGGAAAGCGCCCGTGGCCCAGACCGTAGCCGCCACGCTCAGCAGCACGGGCAGGTAGCCGGGTGGGAACAGTAGGGTGCCCAGCCAGTAGGTGCCGGCGCCGATGGCCCCCACGATCCAGCCGATAAGCGGAAAAAACTGGGTCGACCGGTTGAGTGCGTCGGCCGAGTGGTCGATCGATTTGGGCACCGGCAGGCGCGTATAAAACATCAGGGCGGTAAAAAACAAGCGCATAGCGAAGCAGAAAGGCGGCACTCGGCCACCGTGAACAGCAACGACTGGCCACAAACCAGTCGCCTAAAAATCCCCGGACCGGGGTACTAAACCCGCTGCAGCACGTCCATGTCGGCCATCTCGTTGAGCATGGCCACGGCCGCCGTAACGAGGGGGTAGGCCAGCGCACAGCCGGTGCCTTCGCCCAGCCGCATGCCCAGCCGGAGCAGGGGTGTGGCCTGCAGGTAGTCGAGCAGCAGCCGGTGCCCTGCTTCGTCGGACAGGTGGCAGAAAACACAGTGGTCGCGCACGGCGGGGTTGATCGCCAGGGCCACCAGCAGCGCCGACGTGGCAATGAACCCGTCGATCAGAATAACCATCCCGTTGTCGGCCGCCTGCAGCATACCGCCGGCCATGGCCGCCAGTTCGAGGCCACCCATAGCCGCCAGCACCGCCAGCGGGTCGGTCAGGTGCGCATACTGATCGGCGACCTCGTGCAGCAGCGCCTGCTTGCGGGCCAGGCCCGCGTCGTCGAGGCCGGTGCCCCGCCCGATGCACTGGTCCAGAGGCAGCCCCGTAAAGCGATGCATCAGCAGGGAGGCAGCCGAGGTATTGCCGATACCCATTTCGCCGAAGCCCACCACGTTGCAGTCGCGGTACTGAATGCCGTTGACCAGCGTCCGGCCGGCGTCGAGGGCAGCCGCGCACTCGTCGGCCGTCATGGCGGGCTCGTGGCGCATGTTGCGGGTGCCGGCGCGGACTTTAAACTTGACGAGTGTTTCGGTATTCTGCTCGAAGGTGCCGTCGACACCCACGTCGCAGACCAGCAGGGTAAGGCCGTTCTGGCGGCAGAACACGTTGATGGCGGCTCCCCCGGCCACGAAATTCTGCACCATGCCGTAGGTGATACTGGCCGGATAGGCGCTGATGCCTTCGGCAGCCAGACCGTGGTCGGCGGCAAAAACCAGCAGGTGGGGGTTGCGCAGGACCGGCGTTTCGGTTTGCTGAATGAGGGCCAGCTGGAGCGCCAGCGTTTCGAGCTGACCCAGAGCACCCAGGGGTTTTGTTTTGTTGTCGATGCGGTGACGTACGCGTTCTGTAAGCATAAGCAGGGCTGCCCGGACAGGGCCACCCGGTCGAAAAAATAGCGTGGCGGCCCAATGGCAGACGCAAAAGAAAACCCAACGCGCCGAAATCAGTTCACACCCCCAGATAAACGCGCCGAAAAATGGACAAACTACTGGGAGTGGATTGGGAAACGATGTTTGTACCGAGCAGCTCGGTGGCCGAAATGCTTATCCGGGGATCGCTGACCTACTGGTTCTGCTTTCTCTACATCCGGTTTTTCCGGCGCAGCTCGGGGCAGCTCATGATCAGTGATATTTTGCTTATCACGCTTATTTCCGACGCGGCCCAGAATGCCATGGCCGGCACCTACGAGTCGGTAACGGAAGGGGTGGTGCTGGTGGGTACGCTGGTAGGCTGGGATTATGCCCTCAACTGGCTGGGGTATCGATCGATGTTCGTTAACCGGATTAGCACGCCCGAGCCCGCCCTGCTGGTGCACAACGGGGTGCTGCAGCGCCAGACCATGAAGCGCGAACTGATTTCGGAGGAGGAACTGCTGGGGTTGCTGCGTATCAATGGTATCGACGACCCGGCCGACGTAAAAACCTGCTACCTCGAAGGCAGCGGCAGCGTCAGCGTGGTGCCTAAAAAGTAAGGGAGTAACGGGTGGGCGGCCGGCAGCAGACCGCCCACCCGCCGGCCGAACCGTTTGTATATAGTTAGATGATTGTCTAAATAACTAAACGAATATTTCATCCGTCAACCAATTCGGCCCGCTATGAACCTGCTTTTCAAGGCCCTGAACGATCCGACCCGCCGGGCCATCCTCGAGCTGCTGCGCGGGGGCGACCGCAATGCCGGCGATATTGCCGACTGTTTTGCCATGTCGAAACCCAGCATTTCGCACCACCTCGACCTGCTGAAACAGGCCGGCCTGGTCGACTCCCTCAAGCAGGGGCAGTTTGTGGTCTACACCCTCAATACCACCGTGCTCGACGAACTGCTGGGCTGGCTGCTGAGCCTGCAGCCATCAACCGCCCCGGTGCCTGCCCCCGAACCATCGACTACCAGCGCTCCATCCGAAACGATCTAAATCCCCCTGTCAACCATGAACAAGAAAACTAGTGCCGACGAATACCTGATGGCTATTCCCTGGATACTGTCGCTGACCTATATAGCCCTGGTGTGGCACCAGATACCCGATCGGCTCGCTACCCACTTCGATCTGACTGGCCAGCCCAATGGCTGGATGGGTAAGCCCGGCCTGCTGCTGACCTCGCTGGCGCTGGGTGTATTCGTGTACGGGTTGCTGCGCACAACTGCCCGCCCGTCGCTGCCTGCGGCAAAGCGGCACCTGCTCGATCGGTTGCGGTTTGTGGTCAATCTGTTTATGGCGGCCCTGCCGGCCGGACTGTTCTATATGGCTACCGGTACCGACCAACTGGCCACCGGCAACGTAACCATCATGGCCCTGACAGGGCTGTTTATTGCGGCCGTGGGCAACTACACCATTTCCATCAAACCGAATCCGTATGTGGGGGTGCGCACACCCTGGACCCTGCGCAGCGAGCGCGTCTGGATGCGGTCGAACCGGCTGGGTGGCCGGCTGATGGTAGCGGGGGGCCTGTTGAGCAGTGTGCTGGCCCTGCTGGTGCCGGCGCCCTACATGATCGGCGCGGTGGTGACTATGGTGCTTATAACGGCGCTCATTCCCGTGGTGTATTCCTACGTGTATTACCGGCAGGAGCAGGCCGGACAGCTAACCGACCAATAGCCAGTGCGATCAATCCGCTTTCCTGCCACCCGCCATTTTTTTATGCGTATGCGACCTGTTCTACCACTATTTATGCTGCTGCTGGGGCTATTGCCCGCGGCCAGTGCCCAGACCGAAGAGCCCATGTCGGCCCGCATCAGCGAACCGGCCGGCATCGACTTTACGCTCGATGGCACCCTTACGCTGCCGAACGGCACCAAAGGCCCCGTGCCGGTAGTGCTGCTCATTGCCGGCTCGGGCCCGACCGACCGCGATGGCAACAGCCCCGTACCCCTCGGTACGCTGGGTACGGTGAAGGGGGCTCCGTTCCGGATGCTGGCCGACAGCCTGGCACGGCTGGGGATTGCCGTGGCCCGCTACGACAAACGCTACGCCGGTGCCAAACAGCTGGCGGGCAGTGCGCGGCTGCCCATCAGGGATTTCCGGTTCGATTACTACGTCAGCGATGCGCTGGGCTTCATCCGGCAGCTGCAGGCCGACAGGCGCTTTTCGCGGGTCATCGTAGCCGGCCACAGCGAAGGGTCGCTCGTGGGTATGCTGGCGGCCAAACGGGCCGGGGTGCCGGCCTACATCTCGCTCTCGGGCGCGGGGCGCAGCATTGCCGAAGTACTGAAAACCCAGTATGGTGGGCTGCCCGAGGCCCAGCGGCAGCGCGTCTGGGCCGACCTCGATTCGCTGCGGGCGGGTCTGCCGGTGCGCCAGCCGGAGCCGGTGGCCATGGCCGTACTGCAACCGTCGACCCAGCCGCTGATGATGTCGTGGATGCGCTATGACCCGGCCGCCGAACTGCGGGGCTTCAGGGGAAAGGTGCTGCTGGTCAACGGTGAGCGCGACATGCAGGTGGGTGTCGATGAAGCGAAGGCCCTCAAAGCCGCCCGCCCCGACGCCCTGCTGCTGCTCTTTCCGGGCATGACCCATATGCTCAAAAACGTCGACGGTACCGACCAGCTGGCCAACCTGCAAACCTACGTCCGGCCCGATCTGCCGCTGACGCCCGGGCTGGCCACGGCCATGGCCCGCTTTATCAACGCCCGCTGACCGATCCCACGAAAAGCCCGACTGCGCTGCAGCGGGCTTTTTTGTGGCGTTTACTTTTTTGGCGTTCTAAAAAACGGTTACCTTTACCGCTGCTTACTTCAAGCCAGACTTTAGGGGTGTTCGCTTTCGGGCGGGCTGAGATGATACCCTTTGAACCTGAACAGGATAATGCCTGCGAAGGGAAAAGTGATCCGGCTGACCAGCCTGTACCGGCGCGCCCCTGGCGTTTGTCGAGTCGGGTCGGCGCTGTTCTTCCCCTGCTGTTTGGCCTAACCAAAACCGGTTGCCAAACCATGCTCATTCAACTCAATTCACAACCCGTCGACTGTCCGCCCGCCGGCACCCTGCTGGCCCTGCTCGACAGTCTCGGTCTTGCCGACCGCAACGGCACGGCCGTGGCCTGCAACGACCGCATTGTGCCCCGCAGCCGCTGGGCACAGACCCAGCTGGCCGAAAACGATTCGATCACGCTTATTCAGGCCACGCAGGGAGGATAGCCATGAGCCAGTCATCGAAACCAACGCCCGTGGCTGAGCCCATCAGCCGCCAGCCACTGACCGGCTCGCGCAAAATCTACGTGCCCGGTCAGCTACACGCCATTCAGGTCGCCATGCGCGAAATCAGGGTTTCCGATACCGTGAGTCAGGTCGGCGGTCGTACGGTACGCACGCCCAACCCGCCCGTCACTGTCTACGACACCAGTGGCCCCTACACCGACCCGGACGTGACCATCGATCTCAAAAAAGGGTTGCCGCGCCTGCGCGAGGCCTGGATTCGCGACCGGGCCGACGTGGAAGAACTGCCCGGTCTGTCGTCGGCCTACGGGCAGCAGCGGCAGGCCGATCCGGGACTCGATGCGCTGCGGTTCGAGCACATCCGGCCGCCCCTGCGGGCGCGGGCCGGCCAGACCGTGACCCAGCTGCACTATGCCCGGCGCGGTATCATCACGCCCGAGATGGAGTATATCGCCATTCGCGAAAACCAGCGCATCGATGCCCTGCCGGCTACCGACCCGCTCCGGCAGCAGCACCCCGGCAACAGCTTCGGCGCCCATACGCCAGCCAACCGTATCACGCCCGAGTTTGTGCGGCAGGAGGTGGCCGCCGGGCGGGCCATTATCCCGGCCAACATCAACCACCCCGAAAGCGAGCCCATGATTATCGGGCGCAACTTCCTGGTCAAGATCAACACCAACATCGGCAACTCGGTGGTTACGTCGGGCATCGACGAAGAAGTCGAGAAAGCCGTGTGGAGCTGCCGGTGGGGGGGCGATACGCTGATGGATCTCTCGACGGGCAAAAACATTCACGAAACCCGCGAATGGATTATCCGCAACTGCCCCGTTCCGGTGGGTACCGTACCGATCTACCAGGCCCTCGAAAAAGTAAACGGAAAAGCCGAAAACCTGAGCTGGGAGCTGTTTCGCGACACGCTGATCGAGCAGGCCGAGCAGGGGGTCGATTATTTCACCATCCACGCGGGGGTGTTGCTGCGCTACATTCCGCTGACGGCCCGGCGCGTAACCGGCATCGTGTCGCGTGGGGGCAGCATCATGGCCAAGTGGTGCCTGGCCCATCACCGGGAAAACTTCCTCTATACGCATTTCGAGGAAATCTGCGCCATCATGAAGGCCTACGATGTGTCGTTTTCGCTGGGCGACGGGCTGCGCCCCGGCTCTATTGCCGACGCCAACGACGCGGCTCAGTTTGCCGAACTCGAAACGCTGGGCGAACTAACCAAGATCGCCTGGCAGCACGATGTGCAGGTCATGGTCGAAGGGCCCGGCCATGTGCCGATGCACCTCATCAAAGCCAACATGGAAAAGCAGCTGGCGCATTGCGACGAAGCGCCGTTCTATACGCTGGGGCCGCTCACCACCGACATCGCGCCGGGCTACGACCACATCACCTCGGCCATCGGGGCCGCCATGATCGGCTGGTACGGCACGGCCATGCTCTGTTACGTGACGCCCAAAGAACACCTGGGATTACCCAACCGGCAGGACGTAAAAGACGGGGTGATTACCTACAAAATTGCCGCCCACGCGGCCGATCTGGCCAAAGGGCACCCGGGCGCGCAGTACCGCGACAACGCGCTGAGCAAGGCCCGCTTCGAGTTTCGCTGGGAGGATCAGTTCAACCTCGCCCTCGACCCCGATACGGCCCGGTCGTACCACGACGAAACGCTGCCGGCCGAAGGGGCTAAAACGGCGCACTTCTGCTCGATGTGCGGTCCGAATTTCTGCTCCATGAAAATCACCCAGGACGTGCGCGACTACGCCGACCAGCAGGGGCTGGCCGAGGCCGATGCCCTGCAGGAAGCCATGGCCGCCAAAGCCCGCGCCTTTGTTGAACAGGGAAGCGCTCTGTACCACTAACCGCCCATCCCATGATCAGTTCGCTGCACTACATTACGGCCCACCCGGCCGAGGCCGAACGCGCCTGCCGCGCCGGTGTCGACTGGGTACAGTTGCGGGTGAAAAACGTTCGTCCCGCCGACTGGAAAGCCATGGCCCTCGACACGCAGGCCATCTGCCGGCAGTTTGGCGCCCGTTTCATCCTGAACGACAACGTGGCGCTGGCCGGCGACATCGGCGCCGATGGGGTGCACGTCGGCAACGACGACCTGCCCGTGGCCGACGCCCGGCGGCTGCTGGGCCCCGGCGTTATCATCGGCGGCACGGCCAATACCCCCGAGCACATTACCCGGCACTGGGCCGGTGGAGCCAGCTACATCGGGCTGGGGCCCTACCGGTTCACCACCACCAAGACCGGTCTCAGCCCGGTGCTCGGGCTGGCGGGTTACACCCGCATCCTGGCCTACTGCCGGTCGGTCGGTATGCCGCTGCCGGTGGTAGCCATCGGGGGCATTCAGCTCGCCGACGTGCCCGACCTGCTGGCAACAGGCGTAGCGGGCATTGCCGTTTCGCAGGCCATCACCCGCGATCCCGACGCCCAGGTGCCAGCCCTGCTGGCTGCCCTGTCGGGCATTCAACCCATCACCGCTTATCCGACAACCTTATGACTGCACAACCCTTTTACCTGGCCGACCGGCAGTTTACGTCGCGGCTGTTTACCGGCACCGGCAAGTTTAGTTCGATGGCCCTGATGGCCGATGCGCTGCGGGCGTCGGGCTCGGAGCTGGTTACGGTGGCCCTCAAGCGGGTCGACGTGGCCAACCCAGCCGACGATACGCTGGCGCACCTCAACGCGCCCCACCAGCACCTGCTGCCCAACACTTCGGGTGTCAGGACGGCCCACGAAGCCGTTTTTGCCGCCGAACTGGCCCGCGAAGCCCTCGAAACGAACTGGATCAAACTGGAAATTCACCCCGACCCGCGCTACCTGCTGCCCGACCCCATCGAAACGCTCAGGGCCGCCGAAGAACTGGTGAAGCGGGGCTTTGTGGTGCTGCCGTACTGCCACGCCGATCCGGTGCTCTGCAAGCGGCTCGAAGCGGTGGGCGTGGCGGCCGTGATGCCGCTGGGTGCCCCCATCGGCTCTAACCGGGGGCTGCGCACCCGCGATTTTCTGGCGCTGATTATCGAACAAAGCAGCGTACCCGTGGTGGTCGATGCGGGTATCGGCGCACCCTCACACGCGGCCGAAGCCATGGAGCTGGGCGCCGACGCTGTACTGGTCAACACGGCTATTGCGGTCAGCGATAACCCGGTGCAGATGGCCACCGCGTTCCGACTGGCGGTAGAAGCCGGCCGGCTGGCCTACGAAGCCCGGCTGGGGGCCGTACTCGACCGGGCCGACGCCAGCAGCCCCCTCACTGCCTTTCTGGATCTGTAGTCACCGTCTGTTTCCCTTCTTATGTTTACCGACATCCTCGCGCACCACGCCTGGGCGGCTACCCGGGCGGCCTGGGCCACCAAAACAAGCGCCGATGTGGAGCGTGCCCTCGCCCGTACCGACCGGTCGCTTGCCGACTTTCAGGCGCTAATCTCGCCGGCGGCCGCGCCGTATCTGGAGGAGATGGCGCGCCAGAGCCAGCGCCTGACCCAGCAGCGGTTTGGCAAAACCATGCAGCTCTACGCCCCCCTGTATCTCTCGAACGAGTGCCAGAACATCTGCACCTACTGCGCCTTCAGCGTCGACAACAAAATTCGCCGGCGCACCCTCACCGACGACGAGATGGGCCGCGAGGCCGATGCGTTGCGGGGCATGGGTTACGAGCACGTGCTGCTGGTGACGGGCGAGGCCCAGCAGACGGTGGGCGTGCCGTACCTGCAAAACGCCCTGCGGCAGCTGCGGGGCCGGTTTGCCCAGGTGTCGATGGAAGTGCAGCCGCTGGACCAGATCGATTACGAACAGCTGATGGCCGACGGCCTCCATACGGTGCTGGTGTACCAGGAAACCTACGACCCCGATCGCTACCGCCTGCACCACCCCAAAGGACGCAAAGCCAACTTCGGCTACCGCGTGGAAACGCCCGACCGGCTGGGGCGCGCCGGTATCCACCGCATGGGCCTGGGGGCGCTGCTGGGGCTGGCCGACTGGCGCACCGACAGTGTGTTTACCGCCCTGCACCTGCGCTACCTCGAGCGGACGTACTGGAAAACCCGCTACAGCCTTTCGTTTCCCCGCCTGCGCCCCATCGACCGGCTCGGGGCCGAGGGCGTCAGCAGCCACGCGTTTGGCGCCTGCATGACCGACCGCGAACTGGTACAGCTGATCTGCGCCTACCGGCTGTTTAGCCCCGACCTCGAACTATCGCTGTCGACGCGCGAAAGCCCGCGGTTTCGCGATCATGTGCTGTCGCTGGGCATCACCAGCCTCAGCGCCGGCTCCCGAACCAACCCCGGCGGCTACGTGGTCGACCCGCAGTCGCTGGAACAGTTTGACATCTCGGACGAGCGGTCGCCCGCCGAGATGGCCGCCGTTATTCGCCGGGCGGGCTACGAGCCGGTCTGGAAAGACTGGGATGCTTCGCTGATGCCGCTATGCCACTAACCGACGCCGACCGACGCCGGTATAGCCGGCACCTGCTGCTGCCCGAACTGGGCGACGCCGGACAGGAAGCGCTCAAAAACGCCCGGGTACTGGTGGTGGGGGCGGGGGGGCTGGGCTGCCCCGTATTGCAGTACCTGACGGCTGCGGGCATCGGTACACTCGGCGTAATCGATGGCGACACCGTGGCCGAGAGCAACCTGCAGCGCCAGATTCTGTTTGGCCCCGCCGACGTGGGGTACCTGAAAGCCACCGTAGCCGTGGCCCGGCTGTCGGCGCAAAACCCGCTTATCACACTGCGGGCCCACACCCACTGGCTTACCGCCGACACGGTACTCGATACGCTGGCCGACTACGATCTGGTGGTCGACGGGTCGGATAATTTTGCCACGCGCTACCTCGTCAGCGACGCCTGCGTGGTACTGGGAAAACCGCTCGTGTCGGGGGCGATTCACCGCTTCGAAGGCCAGGTAACGGTGCTGAACCTGGGCGACGGCCCTACCTACCGCTGTCTCTATCCCGACCCGGGCGATTTGCCCGGCTGCGCCGAAGCGGGGGTGCTGGGCGTACTGCCCGGTGTAGTGGGCTGTCTGATGGCCAGTGAGGTCATTAAACTCTGTACGGGCATCGGCACCGTGCTGAGCGGGCAGCTGCTGGTCGTCGACGCGCTGACCCTGCAGTTCCGGCAGTTTGGGTTCGAGGCCGACCCGGCTAATAAGAACCGCAGCCAGCTGCCCGACGCGCTGCCCGGTTGTGAGCCCACTCTCCCCGAGCTGACCTACGCCACCCTGCAGTACCGCCTGAAAACGGAACCCGATCTGTTGCTGGTGGATGTGCGCGAACCCGCCGAACGGATTGTGGCGTCGCTGGGGGGGCAGTCCATTCCCCTGGCTAGGCTGCTGGCCGATCCCGGTCTGGTGCCCGCCGACCGGCCCGTAGTGGTGTACTGCCAGTCGGGACAGCGTAGCCGGAAAGCCGTGGCTTTTCTGTTGGCGCACGGCTACGAGCGGGTTGCCAGTCTGCGCGGGGGCATGCAGGGGCGCTGAATGATAGCTATTCGGCCGGCGGCCCCTCAACAGATGGCGCGCAGGTCCCGAACCGCAGCGACCGGGTCGGGGGCCTGCCAGAGCGTGCCCAGCACGGCCGCCCCGTCGAAGCCGGCCGCCCGCACCTGATCGATGTTGCTGGCCTGCACCCCGCCGAGTCCGATCAGCCGGGGCAGCGGTACCGACGCCTGACGGAGCAACTGAACGTGGGTGGCCAGCGCCGGCAGCGGTACCGTGGGGCTATAGCCGGGCTTGCTGAGGCTGGGAAACAGGGGACTGAAAAACGCGAGGCTGACGCGCCCCGCCAGTCCGGGCCAGTCGGCGAGGCTATGCACGCTGGTCGAATACGCCCGTTGGTCCGCTGGTGCCTGCCGGCGGGCCTGCTCGGTCCAGTGACGCCGGAAGAAACCGGCGGGCCGATCGAAGGGGAGCAGCAGCTGCGACTGCCACGGCTGCAGGGTGGTGGTGAGCAGCTGGTTGCGCAGGGCAGGGGTGTCGGGCTGACGCACGTAGAGGTAATCGAGACCCGCGTCGAAGAGGGCGGGCAGCAGCGCCCACTGCCGGTCGGCGAGGGTCGGAAGGGTGATACCGACGAGCAAAAAAGCCATAGGTCAGGCAGGGGATAAGACGCCGTAAAGATACCGGTCGGCGCACTAGCGGCTAAACAAAAACTACCCATTCGGCATTTACACGCTTATTTCGATACCTTTGCGCTGTTCTTTGTAACACCCGTCAATCGGATGGTCGGTTTCGGTGGTTGCCCCGCTTCACCAGGCACCACAGGAATTAAAAAAGGAATCGTGTGTAAATCACGAGCAGACGTGCTACTGTAAGTATCCGTTTCTGAACAGAAACAAGTCGTTGCCCAGCAGGCCCATTGTCCGGTACCGGATGAGAAGGGCGGTACCGATGATACGAGCCAGGAGACTTGCCGACCTTCTCAATGGCTGTGCCCTCACGATCCGGGGCCCGGTTCACGCATTGATTTACTACCGTAGGGAGAGTGCCAACACCGCGCGCGTCAGGCGTGCCGGCCGTGGCGTGGCTGTGCGTTGTACAGGCCGCGTCGGGCTGGCCGGCTGCGGGTGTGGGGGAGGTCTGTGCCAACGGGGTAGGTCCACCGGTTTTTTTGGCGGGTGGGTGTTTCAGGGGCGTTTGTCTAACACCTTTTAACACACAGTACGTATGCTGACGCATAACCTCGGCTACCCGCGCATCGGGAGCCACCGCGAACTCAAACGGGCCTGCGAACAGTTCTGGGCCGGCCGCATCACCGCCGACGAGCTGCTGGCCACCGGCCAGGCCATTCGCCGGGCCAACTGGCTCACCCAGCAGGCGGCCGGTATCGACCTGCTGCCGGTCAATGATTTTTCGTTCTACGACCAGGTGCTCGACACGGCCCTGCTCGTGGGGGCCGTGCCCGACCGCTACCAGCCCCTCCTGGCCGAGCGGCCCGATCTGACGCTGTATTTCGCCATGGCGCGGGGCATCCAGCGCGCTGGAGTCGACATACCGGCTATGGAGATGACCAAGTGGTTCGATACCAACTACCACTACCTGGTGCCCGAATTCAGCCGCAACCAGTCGTTCCGGCGCTACGGCGACAAACTTGTCCGGGAGTTCGACGAGGCCCGGGATCTGGGCCTGACGACCAAGCCCGTGCTGCTCGGCCCCGTGTCGTTTCTGCTGCTCGGTAAAGAAAAGGAGCCGGGCTTCCGGCGCATCGACCTGCTCGACAACCTGCTGCCCGTCTACGTCAGTCTGCTGCAGGAGCTGGCCCGGCACGGGGCGGAGTGGGTGCAGCTCGACGAGCCCTGCCTGACGCTCGACCTCACGCCCGATGAACAGCAGGCGTACGGGCGGGCCTACCAGACCATCCGGCAGGCCGTGCCGGGGCTGAAGCTGATGGTGGCCACGTATTTTGAATGCCTGGGGGCCAACCTCCAGACCGGTGCCCAACTGCCCGTCGACTGTCTGCACCTCGATCTGGTGCGGTGCCCGTCGCAGCTGGGCGATCTGCTGGCCGATACCCGGCTGGCCGCAACGGTCAAGTGCCTGTCGCTGGGCGTGGTCGATGGCCGCAACATCTGGAAAAATGACTTTGTTCGGTCGCTCAACCTCATTCGGCAGGCCATCGACGGGTTCGGTGCCGACCGGCTGATGCTGGCGCCTTCCTGTTCGCTGCTGCACAGCCCCTGTGATCTGGACCTTGAACAGAACGAGGCTGTACTGACACCCGCCATGAAGCGCTGGATGGCGTTTGCCCGCCAGAAACTCGATGAGGTGGTGACGCTGGGCAAACTGGCTACGGCCACAACCAGCGACAGCGTGGGCGCGTTGCTGGCCGACAATCAGGCCGCCATCGACAGCCGGCGCACCTCGCCCCTGATTCACAAGCCCCGGGTGGCGGCCCGCGTGCAGGCCATCGAGCCCGCCGATTTTAATCGGCAGAGTGCCTTTGTCAGTCGGCAGGTGCTGCAGACGGCCAGTCTGCGGTTACCGCTGTTTCCAACCACCACCATCGGCTCGTTTCCGCAGACCGACGCCGTCCGGCAGCTGCGGGCGCGCTTTAAAAAGGGTGAACTGACGGTTGCCGATTACAACCAGGCGCTGGAAGCCGAAACCGAAGCCGCGATTCGCTGGCAGGAGGCCGTTGGGCTCGATGTGCTGGTACACGGCGAGTTCGAGCGCAACGACATGGTCGAATACTTTGGCGAGCAGCTGGCGGGCTACGTGTTTACGCAGAACGGCTGGGTGCAGAGCTACGGCAGCCGCTGCGTGAAGCCGCCCATTATCTACGGCGATGTGGAGCGCCCCCGGCCCATGACCGTGCGCTGGACGGCCTTTGCCCAATCGCGCACCGACCGGTTCATGAAAGGCATGCTGACCGGCCCGATCACGATGCTGCAATGGTCGTTTGTGCGCGACGATCAGCCCCGCCGGACCACGGCGTTTCAGCTGGCCCTGGCCATCCGCGATGAAGTGGTGGACCTCGAACGGGCGGGTATCCGGATCATCCAGATCGACGAGCCGGCCATTCGCGAAGGGCTGCCGCTGCGCCGGGCCGACTGGCCGGCCTACCTGCAGTGGGCCGTCGACGCCTTCCGGCTGAGCGCGGCCGGGGTGGCCGATCAGACCCAGATCCATACCCACATGTGCTACTCGGAGTTCAACGACATCATCGACTCGATTGCCCGGCTGGATGCCGACGTAATTACCATTGAAACGTCGCGGTCGCAGATGGAACTGCTCGATGCCTTCGCCCATTTTCAGTACCCCAACGAAATCGGCCCCGGCGTGTACGACATCCATTCGCCCCGCGTGCCGACGGTTGCCGAGATGGTGACGCTGCTCGAAAAGGCGCTGGTGCATATCCCCGCCCGCAACCTGTGGGTCAACCCCGACTGCGGGCTGAAAACCCGGGCGTGGCCCGAAACGCGGCAGGCGCTCGAGCACATGGTCGAAGCGGCCCGGCAGCTGCAACGGTCGCACGCCCTGGTGTAGCCGGGGCCAATCGGTCCGGTTCGACGCTGACCCGGGTATAGGCGGCTGGCAGCCAGCGAAGCACCCGCACGGGGCTTCGTCGGCTGCCAGCCTTTTTTTAGGGCCATGCCGACTGGTAGGAACGGGTTGTTTTCGGCTTCTTGGGCAACGACACGACCCACCGATGCAACGACGTACCTTCCTGAAAACAAGCTCGGCCGCCGGCCTGCTCACCCTCATTACGCCCACCGGTCTGATACAGGCCAGCCCCGCCGACCCCGGAGCCGATTCGCTGATCGACGGGTTTCGGCAGCCGCCCCGCACGGCCCGCGCCCAGACGTGGTGGCACTGGATGAACGGCAACGTAACGGCCGACGGCATCACGCGCGACCTCGAAGCCATGAAGGCCATTGGCCTGGGCGGTTTCCAGAACTTCGACGCGGGCACCGGCATTCCCAAAGGGCCGGTGGTGTACCTGAGTCCCGAGTGGCTGGCCCTCAAGCAGCACGCTATCCGCGAAGCGCAGCGGCTCGGACTGGAGTTTACCATGCACAACTGCCCCGGCTGGTCGTCGAGCGGTGGGCCCTGGATCACGCCCGAATGGGCCATGCAGCAACTCACCTGGAGCGAAACCGCCGTGTCGGGCGGGGCGCTGACCGTGGCGCTGCCGCAACCGCTGACCCGCCTGGGCTACTACCGGGCGGTGCGCGTGCTGGCGTTTCCGGCCCTGCCCGGCGAGGCTCCGCTGACAGCGCTGCTGGCCGAAGCCCGAACGGGCGATGGCGCGGTGGCGTATGCCCGCCTGACGGGCGAACAGCCCGGTGGTGTGGTCGTGCGCAATGCTGACAGCGGAGCCCTCACACTGACCTTTCGGGAGCCCTACGCCCTGCGGTCGCTTTCGCTGGTGAGTGAGCCCGTGGCCGACCCCTCTGGCACCCCGGCTGCGGGCGCTATGGCGTTTGGTGGTCCCGGCATCACCCTCGAACTGGCCATATCCGACGACGGGCAAACCTACCGCAGCCTGGCCCGGATGCCCATCGGTGCGGCCACCGGACCCGAGCGCACGGTGTTCGACGGGCTAACCGCTACGACGCGCTACCTGCGCATCAGCAGCACGTCGCCCCGAACGGTTACGCAGCTACGGCCATCGGGTACGTCCCGGCTAGTCGACTGGCGCAAAAAAACGAACACGGTTTTCAACGGCACACCCCCTCCGCCCGACCGGGGTGGCGAACCGGCTATCGATCCCGCCACGCTGGTCGACCTGACGGATCAGGTTGATGCGGCCGGTGTGCTGCGCTGGACGGCTCCGGCCGGCAACTGGACCATCCTGCGCCTGGGTTACACGCCCGTGGGCGAACTGAACCGCTCGGCCCCCGATACCGGTATTGGCCTGGAGTGCGATAAATACAGCGCCGACGCCATCCGGTTTCATTTCACGAACATGATGGCGCAGCTGCTGCCCACGCTTGGCCCCTTGGCCAAAGATGGCCGGGTAGGGTTGCTGATCGATAGCTACGAGGTGGGCATGCAGAACTGGACCGCCCGCTTTCCCGAGGAGTTCAGCCGCCGGGCCGGCTACGACCTGCTGCCGTACCTGCCCGCGCTGACGGGGCGCCGGGTGGGCAGCCCCGACACCACCGAACGCTTCCTGTGGGACCTGCGCCGTACCCAGGCCGACCTGATGGCCGATGCCTACTACGGCACGTTTACAACGCTCTGCCACCAGCACGGCCTGACGGCCTACGCCGAACCCTACGACCGGGGACCCATGGAGGAAATGCAGATCGGAGCGCGCGTAGACGTAAACATGGGCGAGTTCTGGAATGGCCTGTCGACGCTGTTTCAGAACAACCGGTCGATGCGCCGGACCACCAAGCTGGCCGCGTCGATTGCGCATACCAACGGGCAGCGCGTGGTCGGGGCCGAGGCTTTTACGGGCGAGCCCGAATCGGCCCGCTGGCAGGAGTACCCGTTTGCCATGAAAGCCCTCGGTGATAGCTACTTCACGCAGGGTCTCAACCGAATTATTTTTCACCGTTACGCCCACCAGCCGCACCCCACTGCCCGCCCCGGCATGACCATGGGGCCGTGGGGCATCCACTTCGACCGCACCACAACCTGGTGGTCGGTGGGGCGGGGCTGGCTCGATTACATAGCCCGCTGCCAGTACCTGCTGCAGCAGGGGCTGTTCGTGGCCGACCTGGCTTACTTCGTCGGCGAAGACGCCGGCACCTACACCCGGGTAAGCCCCGACGAGCTGACCCCCGCACCGCTGGCGGGCTACGACTACGATCTCATCAACGCCGAAACGCTGCTGACCCGCGCCCGCGTGGTCGATGGCCGGCTGACGCTGCCCGACGGTATGCAGTACCGGGTGCTGGTGTTGCCGCCCGCCGGCCGTATGACCCTGGCCCTGGTGCGCCGGCTCACGGCCTTTGTGGCGCAGGGGCTGGCGGTTGTGGGCGCCCCCCCGACCCAGACGCCGGGGCTCCGGCCCGATGCGGGGGGCGATGGGGTATTTACGAAGGCTGTAGCAGCCCTGTGGGATACATCCCTACCCCGGCACATCCGGCCCGCTGCTTCGCTGGCTACTGTGCTGGCGCAGGCGGGTGTCGGGCCCGACGTGCAGCTCAGTTCGCGCTCCGGCGACGCGCCGATTACCTGGATTCACCGGCGGGTCGATCAGACCGACGTTTATTTGCTGGCCAATCAGCGCCGAACCACCGAAGAACTGGTCTGCACCTTCCGTACCACCAACGGACAGGCCGAACGCTGGGATGCCGTTACGGGTGAGCGGGTGCCGGTGGGCGTCTGCGAACGCGTAGGCAGTACCCACCTGCGGCTGCCGGTACAGCTGGGACCTTCGGGCTCGGCTTTTATCGTGATCTGGCCGGGGCAGCCTGCGCGCGCACTCGTTTCGGTCGGGCGGGGCAGCCAGACGCTGCTGCAAACGCGTCCGTTTGCGCCCACGCCCCGGCAACTGCACCCCACCGTGTCGGGCTCGTTTACGATCAGCCTGTGGGCTAAGCCCGAACTGAATTGCATGCTCGGCACCCGCAACTATATGGGCCAGATTGCCGATCCCTGGACCGATTACTACGCCATTTACCCGCCCGACGGCCAGGCGCTCTACGGCATTGGCCACGCGACCGCCGGGCTCACCATCGGGCGCAACGGCGTGGCGGTCTGGCAACACGGGGGTGGGGCGCCCGTGCTGGTGCTGGCGGCAGCCCGCCCCCTGTCGGGCTGGACCCACGTAACGCTTGTGTACCGCGCGGGTATCCCGTCGGTCTACGTCGACGGCCAGCTCGCGCAGACCGGTACCGTATCGGGCGCTACGGTACACCCGGGTACGTGCCCCGCTTACCTCCAGGAAGGAGCTTCGTATTACAACGGTGACCTGACGCCACCGCGCCTGCACCCCACCGCCCTGAGCGAGGCTGCCATCCGGCAGCTGGCGGCCGAACCGCGCCCGGCCGAACCGGCGCTCCCGGTGGTGGCACTGGCCGGACAGGATCGGCCGGCGCTGCTGTTTCGGGCCAACGGCCGCTATACGCTGCGCGACACAGGCGGGCAAACAACCTCCCTGACCATAGCCGGGCTCGCCCCCGACCGGACACTGACGGGCCCCTGGACAGTTTCGTTTCCGCCCGACCTCGGTGCACCGGCCCAGATCAGCCTGCCCGCGCTGCTACCCCTCAACCAACACCCCGAGCCGGGGGTGCGGTATTTTTCGGGCACGGCAACCTACACGCTGTCGGTTGAGCTGACCGATGCCCAACGGCCCGCGGGCAAGCAGCTGTGGCTCGATCTGGGTCGGGTGGAGGTGATTGCCGAGGTAGCGGTCAACGGCCAGTCGCTGGGTATTCTGTGGACACGGCCCTACCGGGTCGACATCACAGGGGTGGTCAGGAGCGGGACAAACCAACTGGAAATCCAGGTGACGAACCTCTGGCCCAACCGGCTAATCGGCGACGAGCAGCTGCCGCCCGAAGCGCGCTATACGCCGGGGGGCGGGGCGGGCGGGTTTGCCAGTCTGAGCAATGGCGCCATCGAGGCACTGCCCGACTGGTACCGGGCGGGGCAACCCAAACCGGCGGGGGGGCGCGTAACCTTTACGACCTGGCAGCACTACACGGCCGAGTCGCCCCTGCTCGATTCGGGGCTGATCGGGCCGGTGCAGCTGCAACTGGCCGAGGTGCGTCCGATCTGACCGTCTGGTTGATTCACGGAGCCAGTTGTGGCGAAAGAAGGCGGGCGGTTGTAATTTGCCGCCATCCACCTCCATACGTTCCAATGCGTCCAGCTTTTACCCGACTGCTGTCTGTTTTATGGCTGACAAGCCTGTTAGCGACCCGTACCTGGGGTCAGTCGACCGAACCCATCCATTATACCATTACCACGCCGGCCCAGACCGGCCTGACGCTGGACGGGAGCCTGACGCTGCCCCAGCACCCCGCCGGCCCCCCAACGGTACTCCTGATTGTGGGGGGCGTGGGGCCAACCGACCGCAACGGCAACAGTGCTTATGGCCTGGCGTCGAATGCCTATCAGCTACTGGCCGACAGTCTGGTGGGGCAGGGGCTGGCCGTGGCCCGTTACGACAAACGATATGCCGGCACCAACCGCACGGCGGCCCTGGCCCGGCTCCCCAAGGCGGGCCCCACGCTCGACGAAACGGTCAGCGATGCCGTCGGCTTCATCCGGCTGCTGCAGGCCGACAGGCGCTTCAAACGGGTGCTGGTGCTGGGTCATGACGAAGGATCGCTGGTCGGAATGCTGGCCGCGCGGCAGGCCGAAGCACACGGGCTGATCTCGCTGGCCGGGGCCGGGCGCAACCTCGCCGACCTGCTGAAAGAACAGCTGGCCCCGCCGGGCGCCCCGGCCGATATCCGCGCCGAAATCGATGGGCTGCTCGATTCGCTGCGGGCCGGGCAGGTGGTGCACCCCCGCAGTGTTCAGTTTAAAGCCCAGTTTGCGCCGGTTTATCAGCCCATCTACCGGTCCTGGATGCGGTATGATCCGGCCGAGGAAATCAGGGCGTTTGGCGGGCCGGTGCTCATCATTCAGGGCGGCCGCGATACCCAGCTGAGCCCGGCCGATGCCCAGCGGCTGCGGGCCGCCCGCCCGGCCGACCGGTTCGTGCTGGTCGATCAGATGACCCACCAGCTCAAGGCCGACGCCGGCACCAGCCTGACCGGCAACCGGCAAACCTACAACAAGCCCGGCCTGGCGCTGGCGCCGGGCGTAGCGTCGCTGATTGCCACGTTTGCCCGGCAGTAGCTCGCCTGCTCAGTTTGCCGAGTAATGGCGGAGGTAGGTGATGAGCCGCTCGAAATGAAGCAGCTCGTAGGGGTTGTTGCTTTGCCGGCTCATCAGGTGCCGGTAGCTGTCGGCCAGCCCGTCGAAGTGGGGGTTGTGCAGCAGCCGGGCCACAATCATGCCTTTGTAACAGCGGTGCGTCTGGTTATATACGTAACGGCAGGGCACGCTGGGGTCATCGTTCAGCAACTCGTTGAGGTGGGCCAGGCTACAGGCCGTTTGGAGGAAGCGAAAGCCTTGTTCGCTGAAAAACGACTCGATCTCGTCGCACACCTGACTCATCTCGCGGGGCGAGTGAATCTTATAGCGGAAATAATGCACCCCGCTGAACTTGCCGATCGACAGAATAACCGTATTGGCTTCGTTGCGGTAATCGGTGAGGTTGTTCAGAAACTGCTGGGCAATCTGCTCGACCTGTTCGTTGCGGCAGCCAAAGTTGACTTCGAGCAGGGTTTCGTCGCCGTAAAAGGCGGGCGACAAGATGACGTTCTGAAACCCCGTATCGGTTTTCCGGCGATACTGTTTGCGGTCGGCCACGAGGGCAAAGTCGTGGGCGGCAAAAAAAGGGGTCAGGTGTTGGTAGAGTTCGGTTTCGAAGGATGAGAGCGTCATGGGGCAGGCAGGGTAGGAGAAAAAAATACGGAAACTGGCTACGCGTCTAACATCTTAAGTACGAATAAGTTTAGGAAAAGTTGTGCAATTCGAATACAGGATTTTAGCGATCGGGACGAACTAAACAGGGCGTAGCGGGGTTAGCCTATACACGCCCCACTCGGGTGTCGTTTCTGGGGACGACCGGAATTGACAGCTTGCAGAGGTCGCGGGTAAGCATGCCGGGAGTTGACGGAATTTCCCGACCCGAACAAATCGTCAAAACAATAACTGGCGAGTATAACTACGCCATGGCTGCCTAATCCGGAGGATTAAGCAATAGCCATTGTCTCCCCGGCCTACGTGCTGCTGGCTGGATCAGGAGGCATCGACTCGCAGCGCTGGCCCGGATAATGGTGTTGACAACGGGTAAGACAAAAGCACCTACGGATGAAGCTTGGTCTGGTCTGCACCGGGCGGATTCCCGACAATCCTAAGTAGACCTAAGCATGTAGAAAGCACGTCGGTTTCCTTGACTGGACGAGAGTTCGAATCTCTCCGTCTCCACAAAAAGGCAAAAAACCCCGAAATTGATTCAGTTTCGGGGTTTTTTATAGGTAATAAGATAGGGTGTAAAAATATCTAGGTAGTTGATCTTCGACAAATGAGTTTCTCTGAGAGGTACGAATACACAAAGAAGTTAGTTCAAATCGACTCAATCAACGATTCAACCAGAATTCAATTGTGGAATCAAATACACAGTTGGATTCTCACGTTTGGTGATGAGTATAGGGCAAGCTATGATTCGAATAATGATGAGTTCGATAAACCTAAAAATTTCTTCATTAGAATTTGGGCAGGCTTTTTTAACTTGAAGATAAATTATTTTCCCAGTGACTACGAATATGAAGATAGAGTTATTAGAATCTGCGATGAATTCTTAGATAAGTGTACGTGGTACAGATACTACGATTTTATAGAGTTTCTGATAAAAGAATTTAAAACCTTTTCTAACAGTGACGTTTATACAGAAACAAAAGACAACTTCCACCGTGGAATAAATAAAGTCCTAAAAAAAGAACTTTGCACATATAGACTTGTTGAAGACTTATTTGTGCCAATTGCAAACGAGAATGAGATATTTACGATAGCAGATAGTCTGGATAAGACAGCAAACATAAATACTGTACACACTCATCTTAAACAGGCTCTTCAACTTTTTTCTGATAGGGAAAATCCTGATTATAGAAATTCAGCTAAAGAATCTATATCAGCTCTAGAATCTTTATTAAAACTAGTCGTTAAATCTCCCAAAGCAACTCTAACAGATTCAATAAAAAAAATCAAAAACTCCGAGTTGATTAATATTCATCCTAGCATAATTAATACAATTAATAGTCTCTATGCATGGGCTGGAGACGAGAGCGGAATTAGACATTCTCTAAAATCAAATGATACAGTTGACATTGAAGACTCACAATTTACGCTGATAGCTTGTTGTGGATTAATAAGCTACTTAACTATAAAATCTTCAAAAGCAGGAATCACACTATAAAAAATAACTATATGAGCTTATTGAAAATCTATTTGTCCGATTTCTCTTTTAAAAAGATTAGACCATCTTTGTTTTTACTTACAATATTTCTCTTCTTCAGGATAAAGATTATAGAACTTCTCAAACCTGTTTCTATAGCTCTATTCGAAAATTTTAAGGTAGACTTTATCGTCTCTACTTTATCTATATGCACTTTTGTTTACGGGATATATTATTTCATATCAAATATAAGAGAGAACAAATATCCGAATTCTTATACTTTATATTACACTCTTTATTTTTTAGTAGTGTATTTAACAATCAGATCTTCTGATAAGTTTAGCTTTTACAACATAGGAGATACAAGTGTCGCATTGGGAGATTTGATTTTTACCAGTTTTTTACTCTTAACCTCTGCCTACTCTTATAACAAATCACCTCTTGAACCCGACCCTAATTTTCAACTTTTGGAAGACCTACCTGATACTATAAACTCTGCTAATGATAAACTATTAAGGTCGGAGTATGCAATACACGTATCCAAAATAATTAATTCTACTGTTCCAAGTAAAGCAATAGCTATTGCGGTTATAGCAGAATGGGGATATGGAAAGACAACTTTTTTAAACTTCATCAAATCTAACCTTGATAAAAACAGCGTGGTTGTAAATTTTAACCCATGGAAATTTGAAAAGTCTGGACAAATGTTGTCTCATTTCTTCGAAGCCATTGAAGACGAGTTTGACGATAATGATATTATTTCTAAAATAAAAGATTACTCAGACAAGCTGACTGAAATTGATGACTCAAAATTTTCTAAGATAGTAAAACAATCGATAGAAAAGCTTACAGGTAAGGAAAAAAGTTTGAAAGAAAGGTATGATTCTCTAAATAAAGCAATAATAAAGTCAGGAAAAAGACTCGTTGTTTTTATAGATGACATTGATCGTTTAATGTCAGATGAGCTAATATCTATTATTCGTCTTATTAGAAATACTGCCGATTTTTCCAACACATTCTTTATAGCCGCATTCGATCAAAACTACGTATTAAATACTTTGGCAAATGGAAAAACGTACAATAACAAAGAAAACTTTCTACAGAAAGTCTTCCAATTAGAAATTACTTTACCTCCTATTAGAAAAAACATTGTGGAAGAAGCTTTGAAAAACTACCTCAAATTAGACTCTCTTCCTTTACTCGAAAAAACTAGATTTGAACGAATATTTCCAAACCCAGATATGGACCCATTTACTGGGTTTTTTAGTGCGTCTAAACGGTCATCACCAAAGATATTCATAAGCCAATATTTATATAATCTAAGAGATGTCAAAAGATTTGTGAATTCATTCCAGCTTGCTTATGTGACAATTGGTAGCGAAGTAGATTTATATGATTTATTTACGCTTGAGCTTATAAAATATCGATTTCCAAGTATTTACTCGCTCATTTCTGAAGAGAAGATTTTAATTCAACTTATTCGCGCCAGTAAAACTTGGCAATTTTCAGAAGATAATTTCAAAAAATATGTAAACGATATCACGGCTGCAAGCCTAAACATTCCACTAAATAAAATTGATTATATAAAAGACAACTTAAAAACTTTATTTGATGAAGAGAGGGAGCAAACAAGCCGATCTATAATTAGAGCTTACAATTTTAATATATATTTCTTTTACCAACTTGCTGGTTCGATCTCAATTAGTGAATTTAACACTTCTCTTAGGAAAGGAGAGTCGTCATTGAGAGACTATTTTATAAAAATTACAAATAATAAAAAACTAGATGAAATGATAGACTATATAGATATGATTGTAACATTTGAAAATGTAAAAGAATTAAAAGACGTTGTTCGTAATTTATTATTGATTCATAATTACGAAAGGGCTATAAATCAAGCCACAGTATTGATCGTTAGAAAGCAATTTAATATTGATACGTATTTTGAAAACGAAAATGATTACGATCAGTTTGTCAAAGAGACCCTTCTTAGTGAAGACTACGATAGTTTAATTAGAGGGAAAATATTGCACGAAATTCTAAAGTTTCACTTAAGAAATGAAGACCCTAAGATTTTAGAAGTACAAGAAGTAAAACAAATGTTATTGACAGTGATGGAAGAAACAATAAAAAGTGAACCTGAAAATGAAAGTAAAATAAAACAACTTTATACGTTCAACTGGGACACAGTATCATCAGAAACTAGAAGAATTAATTTCCATCCTAGTGCTAACTTGATGATGAAATCTTACTTAGAGAGTCACTATACTGAATTTATTAAATATGCTATAAGATCTAAATATACTCCACCAATGGAAAACGAGTATGTTTTCGACCCAACTATACCTCAAATATTTGGGTCATATTCAGACTTCAAAATTTTCTTAAATGAACTGCCTAATTCTGCTTGTAAAAAGTTCTTGTTAGAAAAATTCGAAGAATATGAACAGAACAATTACAATAGTATAATCATAGACGATATTGAAAACAATCCGTGTATTAAATAGTAGAAAGCTTATATGGGAACAATCTTAGATCAGGTTGTCCCCATATAAGCTTTCTACTAGTTGCTAAACTTAATTTTTAGAAATGATAAAAGTCCTCCTTCATTATAAAAAAGATTATTGTTTTTCTTACTAATAAGTTCTTGGTATCTTTTAATTGACGCTTCTTCTTCTCTTTCTTGTTCCTGTTATTCATTCTTTTCTTCGTTAGGTAAAGGCACAGGAATCGTTACTGCTTCGTTATTTTTTGCCCGTGTCTCAATGTGTTTTATCAAGTAATTGAAATAGTTTTGACCTGTAACGTGAATGATTCCAGTACCCGGATTGCCATTCACTTCTGTTACGTAAGTTTGCCCCATCTTCTCCCGTATTAGATCAACCCCGGCAAACTCAAGCCCTATGGCCTTAGCTGCCTTGACACACATATCAGTTTCGGATTCAGATAACGTGATCGACCAACCGTTACCTCCTTTCGATAGGTTAGCCCGGAAGTCACCCTGACTGGAGACACTTATACTATTGGCATAATCCGACTCTACGCTCCGTTACTGGAATACTGTCCATATATAATTCCTGGTTATACAGCGTCCCCCGAAATTGTCCTACGGATGGTCGATTTTGAGAAGCGTATAAGCAAAGAACGCGTTGTCCCTGCAGGCACAACGCGTTCTTTCGTATAGTTGAGATGCCGACCAGTCAGGCGTTCAGGGCGGCCTGGTACAATTGCGCACTTTTTCGGTAGTCGGCCACGTTCCAGATAACCAGTATGACCAGACAGCCAACCAGCAGCGCCGGCATCAGAAAGGCCTGTTCGGGCTGGGTGTACAGCCCCAGCAGCATCGTTCCAACCGAAATCAGACCGGCCATAACGGCGTAGGAGCGCGTGCTGTAGAACCAGGAATAGGGGAAGAAATGGGCGCCCGTAATGACGACGTAGACCAGCAGGAAATAATCGACGTGGCGCAGAAAAACGAAAATCAGAATGGGGAAATACAGCAACTGCGCTAGGTTGAGCCACAGGCCCAGCGGTTGCAGCGGGTTGTCGGGAATGGTCCAGCTGGTGCCCAGCAAACGGGAAAACAGCCACGCCAGCGGAAGCAGGAGAGAGCCGATGATGAAGGTAAAAATAGCTTTGGTGTTGGTGGTGTAGGGCAGTGTCCAGACAACGGTTACCAGCGACCAGACGATGATCGCGGCCAGAATGAAGTTGATGCCGTTTTTGGCTTTGGCCGATAAGTCAAGTTTGAGGATGGTCAGCTCTCGGGAGGTAGAAAAAGACATAAAGTACACAAATACGATTGGTTCGACGCCAAAGATAACCAGACCGCCCTTAGAAGCCAGTCGGCCGTGGGGCGCTGATGGCAACGAACAAGACGAATAGCATTAACTTGCCGCAGATACCGTAACGGACCGTTAACCGGTTTTCGACCGGGAGCCGCCCGTTACACAAACCAATCAACGTTATGTCGCTTACATCCGAAGACGATTTTAAGGGTATGCAGGCCATCAGCCAGATTGTGGGCGACACCCTCCGGCGCATGCAGCTACACGCCCGCCCCGGTATGTCGACCCTGGCCCTGGATCAGTACGGGGGGCAGTTGCTGAACGCCAGTGGTGCCCGGTCGGCCCCGAAGCTGACGTATGGTTTTCCCGGCTGGACGTGCATCAGCCTGAACGACGAAGTCTGCCACGGCATCCCGTCGGCCCGGCGCGTGCTGCGCGAGGGCGATCTGGTGAACATCGACGTGTCGGCCGAACGAAACGGCTTCTGGGCCGACAACGGCGGGTCGTTTGTGGTGGGGCAGGATATCCACCAGCACGGGGCCCTGGTCGACGCATCGAAACAGATTCTGGCCAAAGCGATCAGCCGCATCCGCGGGGGCGTACTGATTGCCGACATCGGCGAGCTGATCGAAACCGAAGCCAAAAAGCGGGGCTACCGCGTTATCCGCAACCTGGCCGGCCACGGCGTGGGGCGGAGTCTGCACGAAGCGCCGTTCGATATTCTGTGCTACGCCGACCGGTCGAATAAAAACCGCTTCAAAAAAAATACGGTGGTCGCCGTCGAAACGTTTCTGTCGACCCGGGCCCGGTATGCCGAGGAAACCGGGGATGGCTGGACCATGGTGGCCAAAAACAGCCTGGCCGTTCAGCACGAACATACCATTGTGGTAACCGATCGGGAACCCATTATTCTGACGGCGGCCAACCAGCTGTGGAACTGAGTCCGAAGCAATAGGACGCCGGTTTGGGCGCGCCATGGGGATAGAATCGGGGCAAAACTGCTTTAGTCGGTAGGCGCCCCCGGTACTGGCTCCGTGGCCCGCCTGCCTGCATCCGTTATGAAAAACTTCCTGAGCGTGAGCGCTGCCCTGGTGGTGCTCGTGGGCCTGCTGGCCACCGGCAGCCTGGCAAAGCCCAAACCCGTTTACACGCGTTACGTCAATCCTTTTCTCGGTACGGCGCCCCTCTACGACCCGGCCATCATTGGCTACGTGTACCCGAAGGGGTGGCGCTCGTGGGCGGGGCTGACCTTCCCCGGCAGTTCGCTGCCCAACGCCATGGTGCAGCTGAGCCCTGTTACCGAATACGGGTCGGGCGCCGGCTACCAGTATGAAGATACGCTCATCTACGGTTTCACCCACACCAACAAAGGGCACTGGAACCTGTGCAACATTCCGGTGTTGCCCCTCTCGAAACCGGGCAGGCGGCTGGCGTCGCACTTCAGCCACCAGCGCGAGCAGGCAGCCCCCGGCTACTACCAGGTCTACCTGGACGATTCCCGCATCGACGTCCGGCTAACGTCGACGCTTCGCTGCGGCTACCACCAGTACACCTTTGCCGACCCGACCAACCGACAAGTGCTCTTCGACCTGGGCCGGGCCAACAACCGCGTGTCCAACTGGGCGATCGAGCAGGTGGGCCCCACGGCGGTGCAGGGTTACCAGCAAACGGGCGAAAAAATTTACTTCTACGCCCGGCTGAACACGCCCATCGACCGCATCACCCGCCAGGACTCGGGCCGGCGCGACGGTCATGCCATCGTACACCTCAGCAACGGGAGCCGCCAGCCCGTTGAACTGACCATCGGGCTGTCGTTTGTGAGCGTGGCCAATGCGCGGCAGAATCTCGAAGCCGAGATCGGTACCCAGTCGTTCGAGACCATTCGGCAGGCGGCTACCCAGACGTGGGAGCAGCGGCTGTCGGCGGTGCGGGTCAAAGGCGGGACCGACAGGCAGCAGCGGATGCTGTATTCGTGCCTGTACCGGTCGCTGCTGTGGCCCGCCCTTCGCAGCGATGTCAATGGCGAGTTTACCGATGCGGCTAATCAGGTGGTACGGGGCAATTTTCGCTACTATACCGAACCGTCGCTTTGGGATACGTACCGCAACAAAGACGTGTTGCTGGGACTGCTGACGCCCGACGTAACCCTCGACGTGATTAAGTCGATGAAGGATGTCGGCGATAAGAAAGGATTTATTCCCACGTTTTTCCACGGCGACCACGGAACTTCGAGCATTGTCGGGGCTTACCTGCGCGGCATCGACCAGTTCGACGTGCGGGGTACCTACCAGATTCTGCTGAAAAACGCCAACACCCCCGGTGGTGCCCGGCCCCATGTGGCCGAATACATCCAGAAAGGGTTTATTTCGGAGCCGGTGATCGCCAATCCGCAGGTCGAGACCAAAGCCAGCGCGGGCGTGTCGAAAACGCTCGAATACGCCTACGACGATTACTCGGTGGCGCAGCTGGCCCGTAAGCTGGGCGATACGGCCAACTACCGTGTCCTGATGGAGCGCTCCCGGAACTACCGCAACATGTTCGACCCGGTAACCCGCTTTATGCGGGGGCGGCTGGCCGACGGCAGCTGGATTACACCCTTCAATCCGCAGTTTCCGTACTACGAATACATGTACCGGGAAGCCAACGCCTGGCAGGTGTCCTTCTACGCTCCGCACGACATGCCGGGGCTGATTGGCCTTTACGGCGGCCCGGCCGCGTTCGAGCGTAAACTCGATTCACTCTTTACCGTGCCCTGGAACCCCCACTATATTGCCCGCAATGTCGAGTCGATGATCGGGCAGTACTGCCACGGCAACCAGCCCGACCACGAAGCGCCCTTTGCTTACCATTTCATCGGCAAACCCGAGAAGTCCCAGCAGCGCATCGACCAGATTCTGAACACCCTCTACGGTATTGGCCCCGGCGAACTGGCGCTGTGCGGGATGGACGATGCCGGCGAACTGTCGTCGTGGTACGTGTTCAGCGCGCTGGGCCTGTATCCGTTCTCGGCTACCGATCCAAGCTATCTGGTGACGGCTCCGCTGTTCGACGAAGTGGTCTGGACCACCAGCAGCGGTAAAACGCTCACGATCCGCAAGCCCGGCAGGGGGCGGGGCCTGACGGCGATCCGGGTCGATGGCAGGCCGATCGACGGCTACCTGATCAGCCACGACCTGTTCAGAAACGGGGGGACTGTCGATATCACCACCCGCTAGGCCTGATCGGGTCGCCCGTATGTTCCAGACAGATTGGGGCTGGGCTGAAAAATATACGAATCTTTTCGTAGATGGTGCAACGCGGGCGGGGGCAGTAGGGTCCTTGGCGGGCAAGACCAGCGTCTGGTCGCTGCTTAACCCCCTCAAATCCGTCTATGGCGTTCGCTCGTTATGTATCGATTTTGCTCCTGTGGGCACAGGTAACGCTGGCCCAGATTTCAGGCCCCGCCACCGCCCGGGTCGATTCCTTTGTTCGCACCACCATGGACCGGCTGTGCGTTCCCGGTCTGGCGGTGGCCGTGGTTCACCGGGGCAACATCGTGTTGCTGCGTACCTACGGCGTGGCCAACCGGGAGTGGAATACGCCCGTCACGGCGCACACCAACTTTCAGATCGCGTCGTGTACCAAGCTGCTGACCTCGACGCTGCTGCTGAAGGCGCTCTACGAACGCCGGCTCTCCCTCGACGATTCGGTAAGCCGCTATGTCGACTCCATTCCCGCAGCCTGGCGGGGGCTGACGGTACGGCACCTGATGAATCATTCAAGCGGGTTGCGGGCGTTCGCGGGCGATCCGAACACGCCCACGGCTGCGGTGGTGCGCGCGCTACGCGATTCAACGCTGGCCTATCCAACCGGTACCCGCCAGGCTTATGCCCAGCATGATTTCATGCTTGCCGGCTACCTGCTCGAACAACGGTATGGCAAGCCTTTTCCGACGTTGCTGGCCGACGAGGTAACCAAACCCCTGGGCATGACCGACGGGGGCTTCGACTTTGAAACCACCGTCGGGTCGTACCGGCGAACGGGCCTGATTCCGCAACGGGCCACTACCTACTACGAAGGCGATCAGGGGCAGACCTATGGGTATAAATTCCTGTACCCCCAGCACACCTACACGGCTGGCGGCTACTACGCGTCGATCAGCGATCTGGCCCGCTGGGCGGTAGGGCTGGACCGCGACCAGCTGTTTCCGTGGCGGTTTGCCGAGCCGTTGGCCCTGGGGCGCGATCGGGTGGGCGACTCACTGTCGGAATTTACGCGGGTAGGGTGGATCTACGAAAAGGCAGGTTCTACGGTCTACGCGGGGCATAGTGGCGGACCCGGCTTAGGCGATATCTGGCGGTTTCCGGCCGATGGCTATACCTGCATCGTACTCTCGAACGATGGTGAACTACTGCCCCGACTGGCGCGGATCATTGCCGGCTTCTACATGCCTTTCCTGGGGCCTGCGCTGCCGCCCGAAAAATACAGCCGCCCTTGAGCGGAACTGGGAATAGTCAGATTGACCGGGCGGCCACCGATGCCGCTAGTTGGGTCGCTGGCTGGCCAGATGCAGATAACGGGCGGCCTGTTCGTTGAGCTGCGACAGCTGGCGGGTGTGTTCACGGAGCAGGGCCGCGAAAGCCGGCAAGCCGGAAGGCGGCAGTGGCTGCCCGGCCAACGACTGCATCAGCCGCCGGAACTTCAGGCATAGCGCCATCATGTCGGCCGTGGCACACTGCCCGATGTAGACCGGGATTTTATCAGGTGATACCGAACAGATCGGGTCGAGCAGTTGCCGCAACTGAGCGTGGAGGGTATGACAGCGGTCGAGTGCGTCGGCCCACTGCGACAGGGGCGAAGGCGATACGGGCAGTTTAGCCCATGCAGAAGTAGAAGGTTTTCGGGGTAGACGATAGCTCATAAGGCTCTGTTGATGTGGAAGCTATAACCTGGAACGTCTGAGTAGGATACATACGAAAAGGTAGTTTGCTCAGTTTTGGTTGACTAGCAAAAAATTAAAAAAATGTTAAAAAAAAAGAGGGAATAGTGATGTAGTGGTGTGGCGTCGGGTTGTCAGGCCCGTCTCAACCCTGAATTTTGACTGATCAGGCTGTCAGGCCCTCGTCTGATCCGATCGGTTGGGGATGAGACATCGGTTGGCGCAAGTAGCGACCGGGCCATACCGGCCTTGAAACTGGTCATAGTCGTCCGTCAGTCTGGTAACGGCTATGATCATGTTCAGAACTGGGTAGGATAACCATTTCGTTTTGATTGAATTTTTCCAGAAAATTCTGATAACAAGTTTTCTGTTTTATTGAATTAGTATAACTTAGTGTAATAATAGTGTTATTTGTTTCGTAGGCCGATTGGGTCATCCTGCTGGCTGAAGCGTACGAATAGCGTCTGATTATTACCTGTCCACCGTACTGTTATGTATACCTTCTGCAAAAACACGTCCTTCGTACTGTTAACTGCCTGGGGACTGGGCTTTGTATTCGATCCCTTCGGGCTGACATCGCTTCACTTGGGTCTGCTGATTCATGCCCTGTTGATTCTGGCATTGCTGGCACTGGTTTTCAGCGTCGTAGCCGATACAGATGCCGATAATCCAGCCGGTTCTGCACCGTCCCGGCGCCGGTCCATGCAGCCGCTTCACAGCCGGGTCGCCAGCACCCGAACCGGTCCACGGGCCAACTGAGAGCCACCTTCGTCTGGCAAAGGCCCGGCGGGCGGTCGTTTTAAAACAACCTTATTGAATGGCCCCGGAGTAGGCACACAATTCACTCGGATTCAGGGTAGTTTTGAGTTTCTAACTCCATAAGGTCATGAATAAATTGCTACGCAGACACCTGTGCATGGCCGGCCTGATCGTGGGTAGCTCCCTGATCAGCCCGGTGCTTTCGGCACAAACAGTAACCATGATGCCCAACCCAGACAATGGGGGCGGCTATACGGATCCGTTCAACAATGGTTCATTTGAGCCCCTGATTGAAATGGATAACGCGCTGTATGGGCGCTATGTGGATGCACGTGGCAAAGGATGCCTCGTCAAGTTCGACGGGACGCGGTTAACCCTTATCGACAACCCGGATACCAATCCCGGCGTATACGGCAATATGGTGGCGTTCGACCATGCCATCTATGTACAGTACAGCGGGAACGGAGTTGGGCACCTGGCCAAATACGATGGTCAGCGCCTAACCCTGCTTCCCAACCCCGACAATGGCCTGGGCTTCTTCGGAGCATCTGTCCTGACCATTTTCAACAACGGACTGTATGGCCGCTACCTGGATGCCAATAACCGTTTCAGACTGGTTCGGATCGATCAGTCTGGCACCCCGTCTGTTTTTAGTTTCATCGGCATCACTGGAGTAACCTGCACCGTCGGCGATGGCAATCAACGGCGGATAACGTTTACCCCCCAGTACACGGGCGTCAGCGGTCAGCCGATCACATTCTGGGTAGCCAACGAACTGGTACCCACTACCGCTGCGGGGCCTTACACCATGAGCGTTTACCGCGACAATCCGGTGGTGACCCTTAAAGCAACCCAGGCCGGTACGCCGGGCGAGGCTACCTATGCATTCAACTGGGTCAGCAGCTGTCCGCTGGGGGCCCGGCGCGCGGCCGATGAGGTTGTCTCGACGTTTCGGGTGGTGGCGATGCCCAATCCGGGCATCGATCAAAGCGTGTCGGTGGAGGTAAATGGAGCCCTGGGGCAACCGCTCGACCTGCGCATCGCCGACGAACGTGGCAAAACCATCAGTCAGCTGCACATCGAACAGGCCGATGTGGTGGAGCGAAATGTGGTGCGGCTGGGTGCAACCCCCGGTATTTACCTGCTTACAGTCGTGACACCCAACCAGACGCAGACACTCAAGCTTATCAGGCGCTAGTCACTGTCCGGCAGGCAGCACAAGCAGCGCCCCGGCCAGTTGACCAGGGCGCTGCTTGTGCAGTAAAACAGGGGCTGGCCTGCAACGGCCGGGCTTGAAGCCGGGTACTGACGATTGTGTACTGATCCAGACCCGATGATGCATTTCCTGTTGATCGAAAGCGACACCCGCCAAATTCCGGGTATCCTCGACACCATCGACGCCACAAAGCACACCGCTGATGTGGCCTACGACGGATTTATTGGCTGGCGGCTGTTCCGGCAACGTTCCTACCAGGGCGTTATTCTGACGCCCAACCTGCCCGGCATTGGTGGCTTTGAACTGATCCGGTCGCTGCGGGCTGCGGGCAGTACGGTGCCGGTGCTGGTACTGGGTACCCCCCGGTCCGAAGGAGAAGAGGAGCGGGCCCGGCTGGCCGGGGCCACGGCCTTTATGCCCCGACCCCGCTTCGGGGCCGGGCTCAGCGACTGGTTACTGGCTATCGAACAGCAGCACCAGACCGAACCGGCCTGGCTCGATGTGGGCGATCTGCGGTTGAACATCGCCCGGCAGACGGCCTATCGGCAGGGGCGCACCATTCCGCTGAGCCGGCGCGAATATCAGCTGCTGACTGTACTTATGCAGCGACCGGGGCACATACTGTCGTGTCTGCAGCTGCTGGCGCTGGTCTGGCAGGGGCGGGTCAAGCCGAACTGTGCGCAGTTGTGCATCAGTATGTTGCGTCGAAAGATCGACAGTCCGTTCGATCAGCCCCTGATTCGGACTGTGGTGGGAAAAGGGTATACGATCGGAGCCCCGCAATAGGCGCTGCAAGGGATGAACGAAAGCAGGCGGCTTTCGTGACCAGACGCGTGCCGCAGCCCGCTATTGCCTTAGCAGATGGTCAGTACCGTACCCGACTGCGTAACCATGTAGATGGTCAGGCCGCGGCTGCCATCGCTGTTGAGCCCTTTATCGCTTCGATCGCAGCGGGCCGGACACTAAAACTCGTTGTTGCGAAACGTAACCTGCCGCTGGCTTTCAGAGCTGCAGACAATGGTTGCGGCCACGTAGCCCTGCGTGGTGTTTGCCACCACCACGTTGTTGGCAATGAAAAAGCCTCACCGTTGCGGTGCGCCGTCTGGCGCGGCCGGGCTATCGACGCAGGGGCGGGCGTCTCCGCAACAGGTAGGTGTACGTCGACAGGTTCGTCTGAAAGGAAACCAGTTCCCAGCCGTTCCGATCCATAAAATTCAGCGCACCGGCAGCCGATTCAAAAAAAACGGGTTTCTTATCAGGTCCTGTTATCTTCTGTCGCCGAAGAGCCCGATACAGCTGGAACGGTTGCCCGTAGTCGATGGCCACGCGCGCGGGCAACAACGGGGTCACGTTCTGGCAAAACAGCTGGCAATAGACAGTGGCAGAATCGATGGGATTGCCGTTGACATAAAGCTGGGCCTTTGTATCGGACAGGCCAACAGCGCCAATAAACAGGAAAGTGTAGAACAGACGAGTCATAATGACGTGGGCCTGATGCGATGGGATAGGAAAAAAGGATGTGTTCGGCCGCAGAGCCGCTACCCGCCGACCACGTAGCTGGCAGGGTAACGGTTTCACGGAAATAATGGAACTCTATACTTTTTGTATAGCCCGCAGGTAGGAGAACAGCATGCAGGCCCGCAGATCGGCTTCGGTAAGGCCGGGGTACTGATGCATCAGCTTACCAAACCCCTCCCCAAAGGCAAGCTGGTGAATAATGGCCGAGACTTTAATGTCGCTGCCTTTCAGATAACTGTCGTCACAGGGCAGAATAACAATGCTGCTCTGGCGCACTTCGCGTTCCCAGGTAACGTCGAGTAAATTCATGGATTCATGCAGGAAGATTTATTGCCCAACGACTCGAAATCGCCGGCAACGGTTGGTATGGATCAGACTAATTTAAGCTACTCTATGGAATAGCCTGACCAAAACTAAGGATATAGATCAAAACACGATCATGACGACGGATTTAATTATGACAGGCGGTTGCTGAACGCCTGATATTGGTCAGCCGGGGGCATCGGGGCGGTGTGGTCAGGGCGCGGCCAGCCGGGTCTGCGATGGATTTATTGCCAGAGTAAGCCCAACTATCTGCCGCAGGCGTAGTTTATAAACCAAACGGCGGCTGGTCCAATTGATTCGGGCCACCTTCGGTTCACCTTTAGTACACACGCTTATGAAAACGGTCTATTTCTTTCTTACTACGCTGCTTCTGGGCGGGCTGCTCACGGCCTGCACGCCCAACATGAAATTCACCAACTCGACCATCGTCCCGGGCGCATCGGGTGAGGTATCGGTTCGAAAAGACAAAAACAACAACTACACCATCGATGTCGACGTGCTGAATCTGGCGGAGGCTCAGAAACTAACGCCCCCCAAGGGCCTGTACGTGGTCTGGGCGCAGCTCGACAATACCTCGGCTAAGAAGCTGGGGCAGATCAATCCGACATCGGGTCTGCTGTCTAAGGCGGTGAAGGGGCACCTGAGTGCCGTTACGACCGACAAGCCGACGAAGGTGTTCATCACGGCGGAAGACAACATCGACGTGCAGTATCCGGATGGACCAACGGTGCTGAGCACAAACTAGCTTTTCTGGCCAGCAGTGGTCGATCGGTGCGCGGGATATACATCCTTCGCACCGATTTTTTTTGGGTGTAAGGCCGGGCGGACGCTGGCCGATAAAGGGCTACGGTGCGCAAAAGCCGATTTTTGGCGGTACATTTGTCCCCCTTTTACGCAAACTACGCCCCCCGCATACCCCAGACACGCCCTGAACGGGCTGACCGGCGGCACCCGGGGCCGGCGCCACCTGCCCATGACACCAATTTCCTGCGGCATCGATTTCGGTACCTCCAACTCCAGTATTGCCATCGCCCGCGCGGGTCAGGTCGACCTGATGCCGGTCGAGGATGGGCACGTTACAATCCCGAGCGCCCTGTTTTTCCGCGCCACCGACAACCGGGCCAGCTACGGCCGGAGTGCCATCCAGCGCTTTCTCGACCGGGAGGAAGGCCGGTTCATGCGCAGTCTGAAACGGGTGCTGGGTACTCCGCTCATGAAGCAGGGAACGATGGTCAACGGCGCGGCCATGAATTTTCCGACCATTATCACGGGCTTCCTGCAGCACCTGAAGCAGCAGGCTGAACTGGGGGCCGGTCAGCCCATCGAGCAGGTCGTGATGGGTCGCCCCGTGCAGTTTGTCGACAACAACCCGGCGGCCAACGCCCAGGCCCAGGCCGAATTGAAGGCAATGGCCAATCGGGTGGGGTTCACGGCGGTTGAATTTCAGTTTGAACCCATTGCGGCCGCCTTTGCCCACGAGGTAAAACTGAGCGGAGAGCAGCTGGCCATCGTGGTCGATCTGGGTGGGGGAACGGCCGATTTCACGGTGATCCGGCTCTCCCGACAGTATATCGCCAGGCCCGATCGCTCGTCCGATATTCTGGCCAGCACGGGCGTACGGGTTGGTGGCAACGACTTCGACAAAGCCCTGAGTCTGGCCGCTATCATGCCTGAACTGGGCTACCGGTCTACCTACGGAGGCAAAAACCTGGAGGTGCCGCTCAAGCCGTTTCATGATCTGGCGGAGTGGAGCAAAGTCAACTTTCTGTACACGCCCCGCACCCTGATGCAGGTGCGGCAGCTGTTGCACGAATCGCACGATAAACCCCGCTACCGGCGGCTGCTGCAGGTTCTCGAAACAGAAACCGGCCATGCCCTGCTGGCTGCCGCCGAAGAAGCCAAAGTTACGCTGAGCAAACGGGCCGACGAAAACACCCCGCTCGATTTCATCGAACCGGGATTTTCCATTCCCATCAGCCGCGACCGTTTCGAAACCGCCATCCAGCCCGAGGTAGACCTGATTCTGGCGTCGGCGCAGCAGTGCCTGCACGATGCGGGTGTTAGGCCGGACGCGATCGAGCTGGTGATTCTGACGGGGGGCTCTACCGAAGTACAATCGGTACAGACGGCTTTCCGGACCCTGTTTCCGGGGGCGGCCATCGCGCAGGAAAACAAGCTGTCGAGCGTGGGGCTGGGGCTGGCCTACGATAGCCAGTACAAATTTGGCCGGGTATCGGTGCCGGTAAACAATTAAGAGCGGCCCCGGTTGGAGTAGGATGTAGTCTGCCCACCCATGCCCGCATCCAAAACCCCCATCTACAGTGCCCTGGCCGCCAATGTAGCCATCGCCATTACCAAATTCGTGGCGGCTGCCTTCACGGGTAGTTCGGCCATGATTTCCGAAGGCATTCACTCGCTGGTCGATTCGCTCAACGAGGTACTGCTGCTGCGCGGCATCGCCCGCAGCCAGCGTCCGGCCGACGAGCAGCGCCCGTTTGGCTACGGCAAGGAGCTTTACTTCTGGGCCTTTATCGTGTCGATTCTGATTTTTGGCGTGGGGGGTGGCGTTTCGTTCTATGAAGGGATCACACACCTGCAGCACCCCGAACCACTTACCGACCCCGTCTGGAACTACGCCGTGCTGGGGCTGGCCTTTGCCTTCGACGGGTTTTCGTTTGTCACGGCGTTCCGCGAGTTCAACCGGGAACGGGGCCCGCAGCCATTCTGGACGGCTGTCCGGCGCAGTAAAGACCCCTCTACCTTTGTGGTGCTGTTTGAAGATGCCGCCGACCTGCTGGGTTTGATCGTGGCTTTTCTGGGCGTGTGGCTGAGCCATCAGCTGAATAACCCGTATCTCGACGGAGCGGCATCGATCATTATCGGGTTGATTCTGACGGCGGTATCACTGGTGCTGGCCCGCGAAAGCCGGAGCCTGCTGATGGGCGAAAGTGCCGATCCGGCAGCCATCCGGCAGGTGGTGGCCCGTGTCGAAACGGATGAGGCCGTGGTGCGGGTGCTGCAGGCGCCGTCGATGTACATGGCGCCGGAGGAGGTGTTTCTGATGCTGAGCATCGAGTTTCAGGAGGGCCTGACCACCCGCGCCCTTACCGATGCCATTGCCCGGATCCGGGAAACGGTTCAGCACGACTTTCCCCGCATCAGGCGGCTGCTGATCGAACCCAGCCGACCCGAAACGGTACCGAACCGGCCGGGCCCCGATCTAACGGCCGCGCAAGCCTGACAGGGGCTCACTGTACGGGCAGATACACGGTAAACGTAGCTCCCTGGCTGGGCTTGCTGGCCGCCGTGATACCACCCCCGTGGTTGGTGGCCACCCGTTCGCAGATGGCCAGCCCGATGCCGGTGCCATTGTACTGGGCGCGGCTGTGCAACCGCTGAAAAACCTGAAAAATCCGGTCGAGGTACTTCTCGTCGAAGCCAATTCCATTGTCGCGCACAGCCAGCTGATAGAAGGTGCCGGCCGGCCGGGCAACGCGCACCGTAGCGGGCAAATCGGCATAGGCAAGAGTCCGACAGTCGATGTGGATGTGGGGTGGAATGGGGGTGCCCGTAGCGTCGACCTGCTGGAATTTTATAGCGTTGGAGAGCAGGTTCAGAAACAATTGCTCCAGCTGAGTCCGGTCGCCCTGCACAGTGGGCAGTGGGCCGATGTCAATCGTGGTCTGTGTTTCCTGAATCCGCAGTTCCAGGTCGGTCATAACGGTTTTAAACACGTCGGACAGCGGCACACTGCCCAGGGGTCGCTGCTGGGTGGAGAGATGCGACAGGCTGAGCAGGTCTTTGATCAGTGCCGACATGCGACCGGCAGCCGCCTGCATCCGCTCGAGGTAAGGCAGGCCGTTGCCCAGTTTGTCGCCGTATTCGTGCTGTAGCAGATCGCCGAACTGCTGCACCTTACGCAGGGGCTCCTGCAGATCGTGGGAGGCCACGTAGGCAAAATGCCGCAGGCTTTCGTTCGACCGGCTGTATAACTCGTTCGCAGCTTCCAGCTCCTCGTTGGTAGCCTGGTATTCTTCATTGAGTGCGGCCAGTTCTTCGTTGGTCGCCATTAGTTCTTCGGTACGCTCCTGTACCAGCCGTTCGAGGGCCAGCTGGGTATTGCGCAGGTCGGTAACGTCCTGCGCCGTGCCCGACAGCAGCAGTGGTTCGCCCGCATCGTCATACAATACCTGTGCCTGCGAGCGGATGATGCGTTCGCTGCCGTTTTTTCGGTTTTTGATGGCGTGCTCGTTCAGGTAACGGCCGGTACCGCCGGGACGAATGGCTTCCTGTAAGGCTGCTCGTGCCTCTTCCCGCGCGGTCTCCGGAACAATCTGATCGAACGCCCGCTCGACCGGACAGGTGTCTGCATCGATACCGAGCCAGTAGCCAAACCGTTCCGAGCAGTAGAGTCGGTTTTGCCGGATGTCGACGCGCCAGGTGGCCAGCTCGGCCTGTTCGATAGCGCCCCGCAGGGCCGCTTCCGCTTCCTCGATCGCCCGCCGGTCCATCAGCTGCTGCGTAACGTCGATGGCTACAACCAGTACCCCGATGATCTCGTTGGTGCGGGTGTCGCGCTGGGGGTGATAGGTCAGGTCGACATAAATGGTGTCGAGGTGCTGGTGACGCATCACGGTAGCGGCCACTTCGCGGGCACTGTAGGCAACACCCGTCTCGATAACCTGGTAGAGCAGGGTGTCGAAACCCTGATCGGCCAGTTCGGGCAGGGCTTCCAGCATTGGTACCCCAATCAGGGCGTCGATCTGGCGACCGGTAAGATTGGCGTACCGCGTATTGGCCATCAGAAACCGCAGGTCGGTACGGTCGAGCATGGCAATGGCAACGGGAGCCTGCTCGAAGGAGTCAAGCAGTTGCTGCCGGCTTTCCCGAATGTGCTGATTGGCCAGTACCCGTTCGGTAACGTCGACCGCCACATTCAGAATGGCGTATACTTCCTGCTGATCGTTCAGCAGGGGCTTATACGAAAACGTGAACCACGAGGCTGTCAGCTGGCCGTTTACCATCAGGTAAGCGACCTGTTCGCTCGATTGGTAGGGAACGCCGGTATCATATACCTCGCGCAGCAAATCGAGAAAGGGCTGTCCATCGAGCTCGGGCAGTGCATCGGCCAGCTTCATACCGAGCACCGCCGGAGTTTTGCCCCATACCCGAATCATAGCCTCATTGACGGTATCGATAATCAGCTCGCGGGTGGCGTAGACCGCCGTGGCTACCGGCGACTCCATAATAAGGTTGCTCCAGCGCAGCTGACTGCGCAGTAAGTGCTGCCGGCTCTGCACAGCGGAGGTTGTTTCGGTGCAGACGACCAGTACGCCGGCAATAAGACCATCGTCGTCGTAGGCGGGGCTGTAACTGAAGGTCCAGTACACATCCTCCAGCCGTCCGTTGCGATAAATGGGCACGAGCTGATCTTCAAACCAGCTGGGCTCGCCACTGGTCATAACCCGACCGATGAGGGGACTAATAAAGTCCCAGATGTCGGGCCATACGGTTCGGGCGGGCTGACCAATGGCCGGGTGCCTGCCGTTGCTACCCAGGCTGGGGCGGTAGGCATCGTTATAGAAGCAGGTCAGCTCATCTCCCCAGAACAGAAGCATGGGGAAAGCCGACCCAAGCATGAGCCGAACGGTGATTTTCAGGCTTTGTGGCCAGCTGGACATGGGACCAAGCCAGGTTTGCGCCCAGTCGTATTGCTGAATCAGCTGGCTCATCTCGCCGTTGCCGGCAACGAATTGGGGTCGTTCAGAGGAAGCAGGAGTATCCACGGTAAGGGTAGTATGCCCAACGTCCTCTTTATCGATAGGGAAAAGGAGTCAGTATGGCGTTGAGTAAGAAAGGGGAGTGCAAAATACGGGCTTACGCGCAAGTATGTACCGGTAGCGCCATAAAGTTAGTGTCAGCTGGCGTTCCGAGGGTTCAGTAAATGCTCAGTGGGTCTGACTTTCAGAAGCAACTAAAACCCGCCAGTAAACCCTATGAAACACATCCTACTGCTGAGCAGTCTGCTGCTGCCTGCCGGGCTGGTAGCACTCGTTGTCGACCAGGCCCGCGTGCCTGCCACTGTTTCGCCTGCCATAACTACCGGGGCATCCCGGCAGCCCGTGTTGGGGATGCGATCGGTAAAGCCGCTGACGGTGGGCGGGCTGCAATTTAAAGACCTGAACCGCAACGGCCGGCTCGACCCGTACGAAGACTGGCGGTTGCCGGCCGATGCGCGAAGCCGTGATCTGCTGGCACAGATGACCCTCGAGGAAAAAGTGGGGTTTATGCTGATCAGTACCACCCGGCTCAAAAACGACTGGTCGTTCGAAGCGCCCAAAAACACCGATCCCATTACCGGTGAGTTCAACGAAACCGATCTGGTTACGGAGCAGAACATGTTTACCCGGAAACGGCTGCCTACACCCATCATGACCGCAGCCGGTACGACCAAAGGCGTAAGCCAGTTTCATCTTCGTCATTTCATCCTGCGGGCCAATACGTCGGCCCGCGTCATGGCCGAATGGGCCAACCGGCTGCAAACGCTTTGCGAAGCGCAGCGCCTGGGTATTCCGGCGCTGGTAGCCTCTAATCCTCGCAACCACGTTACGAACGCGGCTGCGCTTGGTACCAGTGTGGGCAAAACGGTTTTTTCGGCCTGGCCCGGCGAGCTGGGGCTGTCGGCCACGCGCGACCTCAGGCTGATACGCGAATTTGCCGACATTGCCCGGCAGGAGTGGGCCGCCGTGGGCCTGCGCAAAGGGTATATGTACATGGCTGATCTGGCCACCGAGCCGCGCTGGCAGCGGGTCGAGGGCACGTTCGGCGAAAATGCCGACTGGGTAGCCCGGATCATTACCGAGGTGGTACTTGGTTTTCAGGGGCGGTCGCTGGGCCCCGCTTCGGTGGCCATGACCACCAAGCACTTTCCCGGCGGAGGGGCGGGCAAAGGCGGGCAGGACCCGCACTTCGACTGGGGCAAGGAAGAAGTATTTCCGGGCGATGGGTTCAACAACAACCTGATTCCGTTTAAGGCTGCCATTGCCGCCGGTACGTCGGCCATCATGCCTTATTACTCGATGCCGGTTGGTACGGAATACGAACCCATTGCCTATGCCTACAACCGGGCCATCATCCACGACCTGCTGCGGACAAAGCTGGGCTTCAAGGGCATCATCAACTCCGACACCGGGCCAATCGAGATGATGCCTTGGGGCGCCGAAAAACTGACGGTTTCCGAACGCTACAAGCGGACGCTCGAAGCCGGCGTAAACCTGTACTCGGGAACGGCCGACCCAACGGTGCTGCTCGAAACCGTCCGGACTGGTCAGGTAGCCATGAGCCTGATCGATGACTCGGTACTGCGGCTGCTGATGGAAAAATTTGAGCTGGGGCTGTTCGAAAATCCGTACGTCGATGTCGACGCAGCCGAGCGGCTGGTGGGTAACGCGCGGTTTCAGGCCCGGGCCGATCTGGCGCATCGCAAATCCATCGTGCTGCTGCGGAACCAGGGGTCGCTGTTGCCGCTGAAGGCCGGGACAAAAGTGTATTTCGAATCGTATCAGAAGCGCAGCGGGGCGACCCAGGGGCCTGGCGAGGTCATTATGGGCAACGCCAGCGCCACGGGGCTGACTTTTGTAAAGACCCCCGACGAAGCCGACGTTATTCTGCTCTGGTTGAAGCCGACGTCGAAGTCGCTGTTTGCCTCGGATGGTAGTCCGCTGAGCCTGCAGCTGTCGAAAAATGCCGTGGATGTCGCGTATGTGAAGGAGCTGATGGCCCGCAAACCCACCATTCTGGCCATAAACTATACCAACCCCTGGGTTATTGCTGACGTGTACGACGATGCCGACCGGGGCAGCGTGCGGGGGGTGCTGGCTACGTTTGGTACCACTCCCGACGCCCTGCTCGACGTGGTCAGGGGAGCCTTCAGGCCGGTGGGTAAAATGCCGTTTTCGACCCCCATCTCAGAAGCCGCCGTACTCAGACAGCAGGAAGACGTGCCCGGCTACCGGGAAGGGGCGGGGTATGCCCTTTTCAACTACGACGAAGGACTGTCCTACTAGCCAGGCAGCGGCCATCGTAAACTAGGGAGCCCGGCCAGCAGAACGCTGGCCGGGCTCCGGTGCTCCTGGCTTATTTGTTCAGCAGCGTTACGGTGTCGTACCAGTACGCTTTCAGTACGCTTACCATGTGCACCCATTCGTCGATTGTCTGGGGTTTCTGCATAAAAGCACTGCCGCCCAGGTCATAAACGGCTTCGACATCGGCATTTTCATCCGAGGCTGACAAAACAACGATCGGCACCAGTCTGAGCCTGGGATCATTTCTGAACTGCTTCAGCAGGCGCAGACCGTCTGTCCGGGTAGGCAGGTGAAGATCGAGCAGCAGCAAGTGCGACTTAGGCCGGCTGCCGCTGAGCATATGCTCGGTAAGCTGGTGGGTGGTCTGAAATGCATGAACCTGAGCCTGCGGAAAAACCTTTTGCTGGGCAAAAAGCAGGAAAGAATGTACGCTCGGATCATCATCAACGGAGATGATGGTGAACGGCCCGGAGGAGGGTTTGGGTCTCATACAATGTTCAGTGGATCGGTTACGGTAACACGAAGGTAAAAATTGTCTAAACCTTCTGCAATTACTCAGTAAAGCGGAAACAGCATAAGGTTCGGCTGGGTCGGGAGCCGCCCTTGCCCGGCCCCGGCTCGTTCAGATACAGACGTGACTGATGAATTTGGCGTACCAGCCATCCGTGAAATTTCGGGTACCTGGCCGTTGCGGGCATGCGCAAAAAAAGGTACTTTCGGGAGGGCGGTTCGGCTGGCCAATAGGCCGTGACTGAGACAATCGCCCGGCTCACGTTGTTATGGCTGCATGACCCGAAACCAACTCGACGACCTTATTGCGCAGGGAGAAGGCTCCCGGCTCGAATTTAAACGGACTATATCCGCGGCCCACCGCATTGCCCGCACCCTGGCCGCTTTTGCCAACACGGCCGGCGGCACTCTGCTGATCGGCGTGGCCGACGACGGGCGCATGATGGGAGTCCCCTCGGAACTGCGCGAAATGCGCCGGATCGAAGAAGCAACCGACCAGCTGGTCGATCCGCCACTGGCTGTCAGCTACGAAGTGCTCAAGCCCGACGGGCGCTCCATTCTGATTATCACCGTGGCCGAAAGTGCCGACAAACCCCACTACGCCATCGACGAACACGGCAGACGCACGATCTACGTCCGGGCCAAAGACAAGTCGGTGCCGACCAGCCAGCTCATTATCAATGTGCAGCGCAGCGACGTGCAGCTACTGAAAACGCCCGCCGTCCGAACACTGATTCAGTACCTCCGTAAAAACGAGTTCATCAACGCCGAAAAGCTCGCCAGGCTCATCAACATCTCCGACTACCGGGCCGGCAAACTGCTGCGGGAACTGGCGGGGCAGGGGCTGCTGCTGGTCGTCGACAAGCCGCGCCCGGCCCGCTATGCCCTCAAACTGGCCGATTAAGCGTTCCGACTTCGTGTTTTTTGGGCGAACTTTGCCCCGTTATGATCACTGACCAGGAAATTACCAAAGAAACCATCAGCGCCTTTTTTGCCGATCTGCAAGACCGGATCTGCGGAGCGCTCGAAACCGCCGATGGCGCAGGCCGTTTTCGCACCGACAGTTGGGAACGTCCGGGCGGTGGCGGGGGGCGGTCCCGAACGCTGGCGGGTGGGGCCGTAATCGAGAAAGGCGGAGTTGGCTATTCGGTTGTGCACGGCGAGGCTACCGAAGCCACGCTGCGCTCGCTCAACCTGACCGAACCGGCCGAGTTTTTCGCTACCGGTGTTTCCATCGTGTTGCACCCGCATAGCCCCTGCGTGCCCATTATCCACATGAACGTGCGGTACTTCGAGATGAGCACCGGGCACTGCTGGTTTGGCGGGGGCATCGACCTGACCCCTCATTACGTGGTCGACGCCGATGCCGCCTGGTTTCATACGTATCTGAAAACAGTCTGCGACCGGCACGATCCGGCTTACTACACCCGATTCAAAGCCTGGGCCGACGATTATTTTTACATTCCGCACCGGCAGGAGACCCGGGGCGTGGGCGGCATTTTCTTCGATTACCTGAAACCCGCCGATAACGATCATAAAGCGGCCCTGTTTTCCTTTGTGCAGGATGTGGGGAATGCGTTTGCGCCGATCTACACCCATTTTATGGATCAGAACCGCAATCTTCCGTATGGCGAGGCTCAGAAACAGTGGCAGCTGTTACGGCGGGGGCGGTATGTGGAGTTCAATCTGGTCTGGGACCGCGGCACCAAGTTTGGCCTCGAAACCAACGGCCGTACCGAATCGATTCTGATGAGCATGCCCCCGCAGGCCAACTGGGTCTATGATTTTCAGACGCAACCCGCTACCCCTGAGGCCTATACGCTGTCGAAACTGGTCAAAGGCATCGACTGGGTATAGGCAACGACGGCCCGGCCCGGCACAACTGGGTTCGGGTTCGTCAACGCGTTGGTTGCGCTACCGCTCAGCAGGATGGCTTACTGGTTGGGCTGATCGATGGGCGTGAGGTTCCAGGGCTGGCTGGCGTCGTACAGCAGGTGGCCCTGCTCGATGCGCAGGGGGCTGTCGACGTTGTTGTGGTAAAGCTGCCCGGTACCCAGACCCTGCGGCATCAGGTTTTTGAACTGGGCCGTGTACTGGGCAATGGCGTTAAGGCCAATGTTCGATTCGAGGGCCGAGGTCAGCCACCAGCCAATGTTCAGCCGGCCGGCCAGCTCGATCCACTCGTCGCAGTGGCGCATGCCGCCCAGCAGCGTTGGCTTCAAGATGATGTACTGCGGCTGAATTTTGCGCAGCAGCCGAAACTTATGCACGTATTCCATTTGCCCGATCAGTTCTTCGTCGAGGGCAATGGGTACGGGGGTCGACCGGCAGAGGTCGGCCATGAGGTCGGGCTGTCCGGCCCGGATGGGCTGTTCGATGGAGTGCAGCCCGTAGGTAGCCAGCCGCTCGAGCTTGTGCATGGCTTCGTCGGGGCTAAACGCGCCGTTGGCATCGACCCGGAGGGTGATCTGTTCGGGCGTATAGCGCGCCCGGATACTGGCCAGTAAATCACATTCGCGCTCGAAGTCGATGGCCCCGATTTTGAGTTTTATGGTGGTGTAGCCGGCGGCCAGCTTCTCGTCGATCTGCTGGCGCATGAAGGCTTCGGTGCCCATCCAGACCAGGCCGTTGATGGGCAGGGGGCGCTGCCCGGCCGAAAACTCATTCTGAAACAGCACCCGCTGGCCCCCGCCCAGAAAATCGAGCATGGCCGTCTCGAACCCAAACAGGATACTGGGAAATTCAGGCTCGATCAGCTGGTTGAGTACGATGGGCACGTTCCAGCTGAACAGTTGCAGATCGAGGTCGTTGAAAAGCTGGCAGCACTGTTGCAGGCAGGCTTCAAAATCGGGCCGGTCGTCGTAGCTCAGGCCTTTCAGCGGGCCGCATTCGCCATAGCCGATCACGCCCGGCTGCTCGTCGTCGATGAGCCGGACGATGTAGGAAGTTTTCTCGGTAAGCGTACCGCGCGACGTACCCGCTTCGAAGCGAAAGTGCAACGTATACTTCAGGTAGTCGGCCTTCAGACTCATCAGGTGGCGGGGTATTGGGGGGCTGTTCGCAATCCTAAAAGTACTACTTTTGACTGCGCGACAAGGGCAATGTTACGAAATTATTAGGCACAGATTTGGTGGTCAGCAACATAGGGGTACCCTTTAGTTTGGCATACGGCTGGGTTATGCAGCTGCGTAATGCGTTCTACGACAAGGCATTGTTTTCCAGCTGGCAGCCCGATGTTCCGGTTATCAGCGTGGGAAATCTAACCGTTGGCGGCACCGGAAAAACGCCGATGGTGGCGTATTTGATTGAACGGTACACCGCCCAGCCCCCCGCCAGCCCCGACCAGACGGCCACCCTGAGCCGGGGCTACGGCCGCCGGACGAAGGGCTTCCGGGTAGCCTCGCCCGACGATACGGCCGACACCCTGGGCGACGAACCGCTGCAACTCTACCGTACGTACGGACAGCGGGTGCGGGTGTGTGTGGGCGAACGTCGGGCCGATGCCATCCGGCACATGCAGCAGGCGTTTCCGGCCCTGCGCCGGGTGCTGCTCGACGATGCCTTTCAGCACCGCGCCGTAACGCCCCACCTCAACCTGCTCCTGTCCGACTACAACCGCCCGTTCTATGCCGACCGGCCCTTTCCGGGAGGGCGGCTGCGCGAAAGCCGGTGGGGCGCCCAACGGGCCGATGCCGTGATTGTTACCAAATGCCCCGAAGACCTGTCGGCAACCGGGCAGGCCGCCATCGCCGAACGGATCGGGGTCTACACCCGGCCGGGTGTGCCGGTGCTGTTTGCCGGCCTGCGCTACGGCCAGCCGACCGCCTTCGCCACGGGGCAGCCTAACCCGGCGCTCGACCGGGTGGTGCTGGTGTCGGGGCTGGCCAATGCCGACCCCCTCGAGCGGTACGTACAAACCTCGTTTTCGCTGGTGCACCACCACCGCTTCGCCGACCACTATGCCTACCGGCGTACCGACCTCGATCGTCTGTTGGCCAGATTACCCGCCGACGCGGCCCTGCTCACCACCGAGAAAGACTGGGTGAAGCTGAGTGCCCTGCTGACACCCGCCGAATTGACCGCGCTGCCGCTGTATTACCTGCCGGTGGCGGTGCAGTTTCTGGGCGAATCCGGGAAGGCGTTCGAGGCCCTGCTCAACGCCTTCGACGCGCGCTATCCGGCCGACGAATCGGGCCGCGGGTTTCTTAAAAAAGCCTAACCGGCCCCGGGGGCGAATCGGCCCAACGGGCTTTTGACGTACTTTTACGGCAATGAATAAACGCATACAGTTCCTGCTTCTGTTTCTGGGCATCGCGGGGGTCGCCCTGGGGCAGCAGATACCCGGTGGATTTGGTAATACCGGCTTCGGAAACACGGGCTTCGGGGCCACACAGCCCATGTCGAGCACCAACAGCAGCCCCTCGGGCATCGACGACTCGACGAAAGTGATCTACGGGCCCACCACCACCCGCTACATACTCGAGGAGGATGTGCTGAACAACCGGCGGACGCGCTATCCCGTCGATACGACCATGGACGAGGTGCACCGGTTTCTGTACGTGCAGCGCAGCCAGAACATGTACCAGGATCTGGGTAACCTGGGCACACCCATGCGGCCGGTATTCGTGGCGGTGCCGCAGCAACTGGGCGCTCAGACCGGCTACAATGCGTTCGATGCCTACGGCTACCAGCCCCAGAGCGTGAAGTACTTCGATACCAAATCGCCCTTTACCGATATGTACGTGGCGCTGGGCGGCCGCAACCAGAACATTCTGCGCTTCGACTTTGCCCAGAATATAACCCCTCGCTGGAACGTGGGCTTTGCGGTGCAACGCTTCACCTCGCAGAAGCAGTTCGGTACGGGTGGCTCCAACGACCCCAGCAAGCTGCTGGCGCAGAACTGGAGTGTGCTGGCCCATACCAACTACCGCTCCAAAAACGAGAAGTACACGCTGCTGCTGAACTTTACCAATATGAATCACACCCTCGAAGACCAGGGGGGCGTGCTGTCGGGTACGTCAGTCACGGGCGAAACGATTGTCTACAACTACACGGGCGATGCCCGGCTGACGGGGGGCGGGGTAAACCTGGGCGGACCGCGCAGCAACGAGATTCGCAACGACTGGCACGCTTACCAGCAGTTTGTACTCGATCAGGGCATCCAGGTATTTCACCGGCTCGACTATAAACGGCACACCAATTTTTACCAGGATACCACGCTGGCCGTCAACGCGGCTTTTTACCCGTCTATTCTGGGCGATACGTCGCGGGTGGTGGTCGATGCCCGGTTCAGGCTGCTCGAAAACCAGGTCGGGCTCAAGGGCGTGTACCGACGCGGGGGCTCGGCGTTTAACTACCGGGCTTATCTGCGCAGCCGGATCTACGGACAGTATACCAACTACAACACCAGCAACACGCGCTATAATGAATACGAAACCCGCCGGTCCGAAACGTTTCTGGGGGGCTGGCTGGGTTATTATTTCCCCGACAGTCTGTCGCAGGTAACGGCCGAAGCCGAGTATCAGATTGGCGGAGGGTTCCGGCTGCAGGGGCAGCTGACCAGCCGGCTGCTGACGGCCGGTTATTCGGCGGTGCTGGTACAGCCTACGCTGCTCGAAGAACGCTTCCAGAGCCATATCTATTTCTGGCGCAACGAAGGGTTCAGCCTTCGGGGCTACAACCACGCCTACGGAAAGCTGAACCTGCGTTACCGCAAACTCCGCCTTGAGCCGGGGCTCGACTATTACCTGTTGAGCAACTACGTGTATTTCGATACCGCCGGGGTGGTGCGGCAGGCACCCGGCTCGTTTAGCGTACTGCGGACGGGTCTGGGCTACCAGCTGAACGTAGGTAAGTTCCTGGCGTCGGGGCAGGCCTACTACACCCTGCAGTCGCGCTCGGATTATCTGCGTACACCGCCGTTTTTCATGAATGCCCGGTTTCAGTACGAACTGCTCTACGCCAAGGTACTGTATATACAGGTGGGGGTCGATCTGCACTACAAGTCGCCTTACCTGGCCGATGCCTACATGCCCGTTACCGAGCAGTATTACCTGCAGAACAAGCAGAAGGTAGAGGGCTACGTGCTGGCCGATCTGTTTGCCAACCTGCGCATCAACCGTACCCGCCTGTTTGTCAAGCTCACCCACGCCAACCAGGGGGTCTTTCAGCCCGGCTACTTCGTTGCGCCCGGCTTCCTGCAGATGCGCCGTGGCTTTGCCTTCGGCGTCGACTGGTATCTGTTCGACTAAGAAATCGGGGGTTCAGTTTTCAGTTTTCGGTTTTCGGTATGCAGTTCTCCGTATACTGATTAGGGTGAATATAGTGCTGGGCTTCCTGTATACTGTATACTGTATACCGAAAACCCGGCTACCGACCACAGATTGAATTAATTGCCTCTTACAAAGATTTTTTAAAAGTATTTAGGGATTAGGCCGACATTGTTGACTATACGTACGTCAACCCTGTCGGCCTTGTTTATGAAGCTTCCGTCTGTTTCTGATGATCAGCTGATCGCCCGGATCAAAGAGGGCGACGCGGCTGCGTTTGAAGCACTGTATGACCGGTACTGGTATAAGCTGTATTCGGTGGCCTACCACCGGATCGGGTTGCGGGAGGAGGCCGAAGAACTTGTTCACGATGTATTTGAAAGCCTCTGGAACCGGCGGCAGCAACTCGTAGTGACGCACGTAGGTGCCTACCTCGTCGTGGCCATCAAACACTTGTCTACCAACTTCATCAAGGCCCAGATCAACCAGCGCCGGTTGCAGGAGCATCTGCTGCTTACCCAGCTGACGCAGTCATTCGCTACGGAAGAGCTGGTCAATTTTACCGATCTGTCGGAAGCCCTGGCCGTTGTGATGAGTCGACTCCCCGAGCGTAGCAGTGAAATCTTCCGGCTGAGTCGTTTCGAAAACCAGTCAGTACGGGACATTGCCCAGCGCATGAACCTGACCGAGAAGGCGGTCGAATACCACATTACCAAGTCGATCAAGCTGCTCAAGGAAAACCTGCGGGCGTTTCAATCCGATAACTGACCGTTTCACCCGTCGGCATCGGGCAGCCCGCGCGGCAGTCATAGATCCGCTCGAAGTCCACTCAACAAACTGCCCAAACCGTATCTGGATCATGTCACAACACGAGTTCGACGAATTGCTGCAGAAATACCTCGCGGGCCAGTGTACCCCACAGGAGGAGCAGCTGATTCTGGCCTGGTACGACGATATGACCCGCGATGAGTCTGTGTGGCTCCCGCTTGAGAACACGGCCAGAACGGCCATGCGCCACCGGATCTGGCAGCGACTGGCCCGGCATCTGCCGTTGGTTGGGGAAACGCCCGATAGCCGACGCCGGTGGATGCCGATGGCCTGGGTGACGGCGGCCTGCCTGACGCTGGCCATCGGCACCTCGGTCTGGCTGCAGGTCGATAATCGGGCCGGGGGGGCAGCGCGCCTGAGCGGCCAGGTGCAAACGATTCAGTCCGATCAGAAACCCCGTTCGGTGCAACTCAGCGATGGCACTGTGGTGGTGCTCAAACCCTGTGCGCGCCTGACGTATCCGGCCCGGTTCGGAGCGAACCAGCGGGTGGTGTCGCTGACGGGCGAGGCTTATTTCAGCGTGAAGCGCGACCCGGCGCGGCCGTTTATCGTTCACGCCGGCGAACTCATCACCGAAGTGCTCGGTACCAGCTTCACGGTGAAGTCGATGCCGAACGTCCACGACGTGGAGGTCGCCGTCATGACCGGTCGGGTGTCGGTCTATAAAGCCGCCGACCGCGCCAAAGCCGACCGGCAGGAGGTGGTGCTGAAACCCAACGAGCGGATTGCCTGGTCGGCCGGTAACCGGCAGCTGGTGCCGACGCTGGTCGAACAGCCTGTACCGGTGGCTGCGGCCCGCACACCCGTCAGCTTCGTGTTTTCAGAAACTCCGCTGCCGGCTGTACTGAACCGCCTGCAGGCCAGCTACGGAATCGATATTGTGGTGGAAAGCGATGCCCTGAGCGGCTGCCTGCTCAGTGCCGACCTGAACGATCTGCCCCTCTACAGTCAGCTCGAGCTGATCTGCAAATCGATCAACGCCGATTATGAAGTGCGCGGCACCAGTATCATCATCAAAGGTAAAGGCTGTTCGGCCTAACCCGCCCGGACCCGGCGTCAGGGCATACCCCGTGCTATCCAACGCTCCCCTTAACTAGCAACCGTAAATACCCCAAAACCTATTGTAACTATGGAAAAAACTTTAGCTGAAAAAAACAGGCAATCGGCAACCGGTCGGGTGTGGCTTTGTCTGATGCTGGTGCTGAGTGTCTGGATGGCCGGAACGCCCGTGCGGGCGGCCCGGGGGCAGGAAGTGCTCAACAAGCCCATCTCGATTACGCTCGAATCGGTCGATCTGAAAACGGCGCTGACCCAGATTGAAAAGCAGGCCCGGGTGCGGTTCGTCTACAACCTGCAAACCGTTCGGACGGGCCGGCGGGTTTCGCTTTCGGTGGTCAACCGCCGGTTGTCGGTGGTGCTGGCCGAGCTGCTGACACCACTCGACATCACCTTCGAGGAAGTAAGTGACCGGATCGTACTGCATAAACAAACGGCCGCACCGGGTTCGACGCTGCCCGTTCAGCCGGCAACCAGTGCGGAGCGCCCAAACGCCGTGGCCCCCGCACCGCCCCAGACCATTACGGGACGGGTGGCCGACGCAGCGGGGGTAGCCATACCGGGCGTGACCATTCTGGTCAAAAATAGCCAGGTCGGTACGACCACCGATGCGGCCGGCCGGTTCAGCATCAGCGCGTCGCCAACGGATGTGCTGGTTGTCAGCGCTATCGGCTTTGAAGGCCGGGAAGTAATCGTGGGCAACCAGACCCAGCTGACCATCGTGCTGAAGGAAACGTCGCAGAACCTCAACGAGGTGGTGGTGACGGCCCTCGGTATCAAGAAAGAATCGAAGAAGGTAGGGTATGCAACGGCTACCGTCAACACCGAGCAGATTACCACCAACCGCACGACCAACCTCGGCAACAGCCTGCAGGGAAAAGTGGCCGGCGTTAACGTAACGGCGCCAACGGGCGGACCGGGCGGTACGGCCAAAATCCGGATTCGGGGGCAGTCGTCGTTTCGGGGCGATAACTCCCCGCTGATCATCGTCAACGGCGTGCCCATCAACAATACCAACTTCTCGAGCCGGCAGGGCGACGTCGACGGAACGACCAACCGCAGTGGCTCGGCCTCCGACGCCGGCGACGGGCTGCAGAGTATCAACCAGGACGATATCGAAAACCTGACCGTGCTGAAAGGGTCGACGGCCGCTGCGCTCTACGGCTTCCGGGCCAAAGACGGTGCCATTGTCATCACGACCAAGTCGGGCCGGCGGGGTGCCGGCATCGGGGTCGAGGTGAACTCCAACTTCACGGCCGATCAGGCGCTCGACTACACCGACTTTCAGTATCAGTACGGGCAGGGCGAGTTTGGCAAGCGCCCCACCACCGTGGGCGAGGCCCAGAGTTCGGGCGTGTTCAGCTTCGGCGAAAAGGTAGACGACCAGCTGACGCCCCAGTTCGACGGGGTATCGCGGCCCTACCAGCCCAGCCGCGACCGCATCCGCAAGTTTTACCGCACCGGCACCACCTGGACCAATACCGTGGCGCTATCGGGGGGAAGTGAGAAAGGCGGATTCCGGCTGTCGTTCTCCAATACCGACGCCAAGGCAATTATTCCCAACTCCGATTTTCACAAGAAAATCATTAACCTGAGCCTGACCCATCAGTTTACCGACAAGCTGTCGGTACAGCTGAATGCGAACTACTCGAAGGAGTATAACCACAACCCGCCCCAGATCGGGCTGCAGGACATGAACGCCAACACAACCGTGTACACCACGGCGACGACGGTCGACATGGCGACGCTTGAAAACGGGCGTTACGATGCTAACGGCTACGAGCGGGCAACCTCGCGTTTCACCAACCGCAACAACCCCTACTGGGTAGCCTACGACCGGGCCGAAAACGTGAACCGCGACCGCCTGTTCGGCAACGGAACTGTCCGGTACCAGTTTGCGCCCTGGCTCTACGCGCAGGGCCGGATCGGACAGGATTACTACACCCGTCCGTACGACTATAACCGGCCCACCGGCACCCGCTCCATTGCGGCCGCGCCCGCCGGTACCTTCAACGGCGTATTCTACCAGGAAACCAGCACGTTCCGTGAGCTCAATGCCGACTTCCTGATCGGGGCCAACCGCACGTTCGGCAACTTTGGCGTCGACCTGACGCTGGGCGGTAACCAGCTCACGCAGGAATACACCAACAACAACGCGTCGGCCACCAACTTCTACATCCGGGGGCTCTATACCATCGCCAACGGGGTTACCAAAGACCCCCAGTACTACTACAGCAAGAAGCAGGTGAACTCGCTCTACGGAGCCGCCGAATTCTCATTCAAGAATTTCCTGTTTGTGAACGTAACGGGCCGCAACGACTGGTTTTCGACTCTTAACCCGGAGTCGAACAGCTACCTCTACCCGTCGATCAGTGGGAGTCTGGTGCTGAGCGAGGCCCTGAAAAGCCGGCCCAACTGGCTCAACTACGCCAAAATACGCGGGGCCTACGCCGAGGTAGGGGGTGATACCGATCCGTACCAGAACAACCTCTACTACGGTGTCAACGCCAACACTATACAGGGGCAGGGGCTGGGCTTCATCAGCGGAGCCGTGAGCCCCAACGCCAACCTGCGGCCACTGAAAGTAAAAGAAGCGGAGGTTGGGCTTGAACTACGCCTGTTCAACAGCCGGGTCAATCTCGACATGGCCGTGTACCGCAAGAACACCGTGGATGAGATTCTGAACGTCGATATTTCCAACGCGTCGGGCTACGATAAAACGAAGGTAAACATCGGGCGGCTGCGCAACCAGGGCGTCGAGATGCTGCTGACGCTGGTGCCTGTCAAGCGCGACCGGCTGACGTGGGAAACCACCTTCAACGTGACCTACAACGAAAGCAAGGTGCTGGCGCTGGCCAACGGCCAGGATCGTGTGCGGGTGGGTACGGGCGATTTCTTCGGCGAGGTGTGGCACGAAGTGGGCCTGCCGATGGCATCGCTGCGGGGCTTTGCCTATAAACGCGACGCCCAGGGGCAGATCATCGTGTCGGGCGGGAAACCCGTGCAGGGGCCGGTTACTACCTTCGGCAGCGCCATTCCGAAATGGACAGGCGGCTGGCTGAACACCATCAACTACCGGGGCTTCCGCATCTTCACCCAGGTCGACTTCAAGGCGGGCAACAAAATCATCTCCAACTCGAACCTCAACTTCCTGCGGCACGGGCTGTCGCAGGCATCGCTGGTGGGGCGCGAAGGCGGGGTGGTATTTGCCGGCGTCAACGCCGACGGTACACCCAATACCAAGGCCGTCGAAGCCGAAGATTTCTACTCGAGCTACCGCAGCACCAACATGGCCGAGCCCTTTATCTACAATGGCAGCTTTGTGCGCTGGCGGGCCCTGTCGATCGGCTACGACCTGTCGCGCTTCGTCAACAAATCGTTCGTGAAAGGCCTGACCCTGTCGGCGATCTGCAACAACGTGCTGCTGATCAAAAAATACATCGACAACCTCGATCCCGAAGCCATCAACGGCGCATCGGATAACATTCAGGGTATCGAAACGCACTCACTGCCAACCACGCGCAGCTACGGCTTTAACCTGAACATCAAGCTGTAAGACGGGCCGGGAGCGGGGCAGGGCGTTCGCGGCCGATCGGGCCGACTCCGCCCCCGGCGGGCACCAATTCATGAGACTTAACTGGACCTACTACCAATGAAAGCAATCGTAATCCTGACACTGCTGGGCATCGGCCTGAGCAGCTGCGATAAAGGGTTTGAGGATATCAATAAAAATCCGGTACAATCGACGACCATCGACCCCTCATACCTGTTCACCAACGCCGAATTTTCGACCTCCATGACCGCCCAGACGATCATCTACGAGGAAGCCATCGTGCAGCAGATTGTCACGCCCTTTGGCGGGGTCAACAACGGCGGGAACTACAACCAGGACAACCGCGCCAATACCAACGCCAACTGGAACACCTTCTACACGGGGCCCAACAAACTGCTGGCCGATGTGCTGGCCAAGACTAAGGACGACCCCAGCCGCAGTAACCTCTATAACATGGCGCGTATCTGGCGGGCCTACGTGTTTCAGATGCTGGTCGATACCTACGGCGATGTACCCTACAAAGAAGCCGGGCTGGCTTACCTGCAGGGGATCAACCTGCCCAAATACGACAACCAGCAGGATATCTACGCCGATCTGATCAACGAGGTCGATCAGGCGACCACGGCCCTCGACGCCAGCAAACGCATCGAAACGGGCGATCTGTTCTACCAGGGCAACGTGGCCAAATGGAAACGGCTGGGCAACTCGCTGTTGCTGCGGCTGGGCATGCGCCTGTCTAAAGTCGATGCGGCCCGGGCACAGGCGCTGGTGCAGAAGGCGGTGCAGGGCGGGGTTATGCAGTCGAACGACGACAACGCCAAAATTCAGTACACCAGCATTTTCAACAGTCCGCTGGCCAACCTCTGGAACGGCACCGAGAAAGCCAACTTCTACGTGGCCCAGCCCTTTGTCGACTACCTGAAAGCAACGGCCGACCCGCGGCTGCGGTTCATCGCAACCAAATATGCCGAACCATCGAAAGACCCATCGGCCACCACCGAAGACAACAGCCCGGCCGCCCAGATCGGGATGCCCCTCGGCTACGACAATGGCTCGATACCAACGGCACCCAACTACCCCGGTACAGTGGGGACGGGCGGCTGGAAATACTCGCAGCTGAACCGGCGTACGGTGGCCAAAATCGACGCGCCCCAGCACTTTATTACCTACGCCCAGACCCAGCTGTTGCTGGCCGAAGCCGCCCAGCGCGGCTGGACCACCGGCAAGGCCGTCGATTACTACACGGCGGGGGTAACGGCCCACATGAACCAGCTGAAGGAATATGACGCGTCGGCCACGATAGCGCCTGCCGACATCCAGGCGTTCCTGGCCGCTAACCCCTTCGATTCGGGCAAAGCGCTGGAGCAGATCAACAACCAGTACTGGGTAGCCTCGTTCCTGAATGGCCCCGAGGCCTGGGCCAACTGGCGCCGGAGCGGCTTTCCGGTGCTGACCCCCAACCGCTACCCGGGCAAAACCCTCAAGGGCGATTTTATCCGGCGGCTCACCTATCCCTCCAACGAACAGTCGGTCAATGCAACCAACTACGGCGCGGCCGTGGCGCGGCAGGGTGCCGACGATCTGGACACGCGGGTATTCTGGGATAAGTAAACCGACCCGTTCGGTGGGTTTTGCGGAAAACAGCTTACGACTTATGACGACAAAACTACACACCCCGGCCCTGTGGCTGGCCGGGGTGCTGCTTCTCCTGGCTGCCGGACTGGCGCTGACCGGCCACGGGGCCTCGACCGACTGGCTCGTGATCGGCGGTCTGCTGCTGCTGGCAATCGGTGTCCGCCGTTTTCCGGCCTATGCCGGCCTGTCGTTTACGGTGCTGATCTCGGTGGCGGTGGCGCTGGCTATGTACCACCCCGACTGGCTGCAGAACTGGGGCGGTTTCGAGCTTAAGAAGCTCATTATTCCGCTGCTGCAGCTCATTATGTTTGGCATGGGGTCGCAGTCGAGTCTCGACGATTTTGCCGGCATCCTGAAAAATCCAAAGGGCGTGCTGGTAGGGGTGGGCAGCCACTACGTTATTATGCCGCTAATCGGCTACCTGCTGGCCACGCTGCTGCCGCTGCCTCCTGCCATTGCCATGGGTATTGTGTTGGTGGGCTGCTCGCCCAGCGGGCTGGCTTCCAACGTGATGGCGTTTATTGCCCGGGCCAACGTGCCGCTGTCGATCACGGTAACGGCGTTTTCGACCCTGCTGTCGCCCTTCGTCACCCCCGCTTTGCTCAAGCTGCTGGCGGGGCAGTTTGTGCCGGTCGATTTCTGGAAGATGATGATGGAAATTCTGAACATCACCATCCTGCCCATCGTGGCCGGGCTGCTGTTTAATGCCTTTGCCTACGGCCAACAAACGCGCCGGAGCATTGCGCTGCAGGTAGCGGTCTACGCGGCCATCATCGGCCTCAAAAACTACCTGGGCTATCGCACGGGGGGCACTGATCCGATAACCGGAACGCTATGGAACGGGCTCTGGTTTCTGGTGCTGCCAATGGTGGGCGGCTGGCTGTTCAATCGGATGGCCGGTGGCCGGCGCGAAACGCTCGACCGGGTGCTGTCGCTGCTGTCGATGGTAGGCATCACCGTTATCGTCACCATCATCACGGCCGCCGGCCAGCAGAGTCTGCTCGACGTGGGACTGCTGCTGCTGCTGGCCTGCTTGCTGCACAACACCCTGGGCTACGTACTGGGCTACTGGACCTGTCGCCTGGTGGGCCTCGACGAGCAGTCGAGCCGGTCGGTGGCGTTCGAAGTCGGGATGCAGAACGCCGGTATGGCGTCGGGACTGGCGCTGCAGATGGGGCAGCTGGCCACAACCGGGCTGGCTCCCGCCATCTTCGGGCCGCTCATGAATACGTCGGGGTCTACCCTGGCCAACTGGTGGCGCAACCGCACGCCGGCCGTGCCCGCCACCGATCCGCTCCCGACCCAGCCTGTGCCCACCTCCCCATAACCCTGTCGTCCCGTTATCTAACCCTTTAATTCGCTAGCTGATGATTGTACGGAATGCATTGATGACGACCCTGCTGGCTGCCAGCCTGGGTACTGCGACGTTTGCCCAGCAGCTTGCGGCCCCCCGCGAGGCCATTCTGGCGTATTCGCAGGAATGGACCGGTGAGCGCTACCCCGACGGCCGTCCGAAGGTGTCGGACGATCTGGTGAGCCGCCTGAAAAACGTGTCGATCGAAGAAGCCTGGGGGGTGCTTAAAAATGAAGGCTACACCAACCAGTTCGAAGCGGGCTGGCAGATCATTCACCCCGACAAGGTACTGGCGGGGCGGGTTGTAACGGCCCAGTACATGCCGGCGCGGCCCGACATGGAAAAGCCGGTTCGGGCCAAAGGGAAAGCGGAAAACCGGTCGGGTGCGCCCAATGCGTGGCCCATCGACGTGCTTCAGCCCAACGACGTGTACGTGGCCGACGGCTACGGCAAAATCATCGACGGCACGCTGATCGGCGATAATCTGGGGAATTCTATTTATGCCAAATCGAAAACGGGCGTGGTGTTCGATGCGGGCGTGCGCGACCTCGAAGGCCTCGAAGAAATCAACGGCTTTGTAGGGTTCGTGCGCGGGGTCGACCCCTCGTATATCAAAGATATGCTCATGACGGGTATCAACTACCCCATCCGGATCGGGCGGGCCACGGTGCTGCCCGGCGACCTGATTCTGGGCAAGAAGGAGGGGGTTGTTTTTATTCCGGCGCACTTGGCCGAAAAGGTCATCACCAGTTCGGAGTGGGTGGCCCTGCAGGATGGCTTCGGCCACCAGATGCTGCGCGAGGGCAAATTCACGCCCGGCGAAATCGACATGAAATGGACGCCCGCCATTATCACGGCCTTTCGCGCCTGGCTGAAAGCCAATGCTGCCAACGTGAGGCTGACCCCCGCCGAACTCGAAAAACGCATCTCGACACTCTGACGGTACCCGCCACGCCGGGTGCTGTTGTTCTATAGCTACCTTCCTAAACCGCTGCCAAACCATGAAAAATATCCTTGATCGGTTCGCCTACAAACCGCCTGTGCCTAAAACCGACGCCCCCGCGGCCCCGGCCGACCGGCGTGATTTTCTGAAGAAAACGGCGCTCGGTGGCCTGTCGCTGGGCCTTCTGTTCGACCACGACGCGGCCGCCGAAACCGACTACATCAGCCAGAACGTGAACCGCTTCTCGAAGCCGGCCGACCTGAAAATCACGGACCTGCGGGTGGCGGTGCTGACGGGCGTACCGTTTACCAGTCCGATCATCCGGATCGACACCAACCAGGGCATTTCGGGCTACGGCGAAGTGCGCGACGGGGCCAGTGCCAAATACGCGCTGTTTCTGAAGAGCCGGCTGCTGGGCAAGAATCCGTGCAACGTGGAGCAGTTGTTTAAGCTCATCAAAGAGTTCGGGCAGCACGGCCGGGCTGCCGGGGGCGTTTGTGGGGTCGAAATGGCCCTGTGGGACCTGGCTGGCAAAGCCTATGGGGTGCCTGTGTACCAGATGCTGGGCGGCAAATACCGCGACACCATCCGGATGTATGCCGACACGCCCGAGGAGAAAAATCCAACGGAGTTTGCCAAAAAAATGAAGGCCGAGCGCATCGACAAAGGCTTTACGTTTCTGAAAATGGATTTCGGTATCGAGCTGCTGGCCGATACGCCCGGTACGCTCGTGGGCGCGGGGGTGTGGGACGTGAAACGGCAATTTGGCACGGCCCCCGCCGGCCCGCGGCAGGTGGGCAGCTACAGCCTGACCAAACACCCCTTTACCCGCGTGCAGATCACCGATAAGGGGCTCGATCTGCTGGCGCAGTACGTCGAGTCGGTCCGGAACGCCATCGGCTACGATATGCCCCTGGCCGCCGACCATTTCGGCCATTTCGATGTCAATACGGCCATTCGGCTGGGTCGGCGGCTGGAGAAATACCAGCTGGCGTGGCTCGAAGATATGGTGCCCTGGTTCTACACCGACCAGTGGCGGCAGATCACCGAAGCCATTGAAACGCCCACGCTGACAGGCGAGGATATCTACCTCAAGGAAGAGTTTATCCGGCTGATCGATGCCCGGGCGGTCGATATGATTCACCCCGACCTGGCCTCGTCGGGCGGTATTCTCGAAACCAAAAAAATCGGCGATTACGCCGAAGAGCGGGGTATTCCGATGGCGATGCACTTTGCCGGCTCGCCCATCTCACTGATGGCCAATGTGCACTGTGCCGCGGCTACGCAGAACTTTGTGGCGCTCGAACACCACGGCGTCGACGTGCCGTTCTGGGAGGATCTGGTGACGGGCATCGAGAAGCCGATTGTGAATCAGGGCTTCATACGCGTGCCCGACAAGCCCGGCCTGGGCGTCGAACTAAACGAAGCCGTGGCGAAGCAGCACCTGCTCAAAGGCGAGCTGTATTTCGCTCCCACCGACGACTGGAACAAAGTCGAATCCTGGGATCGGACGTGGAGTTAGGGTTTTGGGTTTGTGGTTCGTTGTTAGTAGTGTAGAGGCTGGACGTGAAGTCGACAACAGCGGCTGATGGCTGATCGTTAGCTAAAATAAGGCTGTTGGCCCAGTCGTCTGATAACCCAAAAAACCACAAACCACTAACAACAAACTTGCCCCCTCTTCCCTACAAAAAACGCTGCCTGAACGCGCTGGGGTTGTCGCCGGTGACGCGCCGGAACACCCGGTTGAAATACGATAAGCTCTCGAAGCCGCTGCTGAAACAGGCGTCAGTAACCGAGCGCTGCTGAAGCAACAGCGCCTTGGCCTGGTGTACGCGGTACTGATTCACGTAGTCGGTGAAGGTCATGCGCGTCATCTGGCGCATATACCGGCAGAATGCCGCCGGGGTCAGGCTGGTCAGGTCGGCCAGTTCGCCGATGTCGATCCGGCGCTGGTAGTTGGCGGCAATAAACGCGTAGACCAGCTGGATACGATCCTGCTGCCGACGCGTATAGGGCGATTCGATGGGGTGGGGGTGCAGCAGTTCGGCGTCGGGGGCGTGGGCCAGTTCGTTAAACAGCGTCAGCAGTTCGATAAACTGGCTGAACGGATCGCGGTCGGGCAGGTGCAGCAGCCGCTCGCCCAGCACCCCCTTGGTGTGGGCACCAAAGGCCAGTCCGTGGCGCGCCCGCCCAAACAGCTGTCCGATGGCTATCAGCTCGGGCGTGTCGGTCAGTGCCGACCCCAGAAACGAACTCCCCAGCTGCACCACCACCTTGCGATAGTCGGTCCGAACGCCGTAGTCGAAATTCAGATGCGGAATATAGGGGCCAATAAATACCAGGTCGCTGCCTTCGTAGCGCGACAGGTGGCTGCCCACCTGCCGGGGGCCATCGGCCCGGTCGATGTACACCAGCTCGTATTCCGGGTGAAAATGCCAGTAGTAAAAATCGTTCAGGTGGGGCGTCACCAGCATACGGAACGAGCTGTTGGCATCGGGCCGAATGTCTTCGCGCACCAGGGTAGTGGCTGGCTGGTTGTACATAGCTGTCGTGGAAGAGCCGGAAAGTTGGCGAAAAGATCAATAGCGTTCAACAGCTTGACGATCCGGGTGTAGCAGGCCGCCCGGGCAGCGCCGACCTTTGTCGTATTCCTGACAACTAAACCAGCTGACTATATGCAGCCTGCCCCAACCCCAACCATGGCGCCGACCATGATGCCCAGCAACGCCCATCAGGATATTCCGGGCAATCCCTCAACCGCCACCAGCAGCCGCATCCGGCTCAGCGACCGCTCGGGCGATGTGCAGCCGCTGCGCGTACTCTCCGAAGCCGACTGGCAGTTCTGGATCGAAAACGGCTACATCGTGATCCCCAACGCCGTGCCCCGCGAGCAGGCCCAGCAGCTGGCCGATCTGCTGTGGGAATTTGAGGAGAAAGATCCGGCCGACCCGACCACCTGGTATGCGCCCCCGCGCGCCGACATGAAGATGAAGGAACTGGTAGGCAGTGGCATGGTCGAACTCTACAACCACCCCTACGAATGGGCCAACCGGCAAACCCAGCGCGTTTATGATGCCTTTGTCGACATCTGGGGGCACGAAGCCCTGTGGGTAACCATCGATCGGGCCAACCTCAACCTGCCCCTGCGCCCCGAAGACACCTTCAAGGGCTTTATCCACTGGGATTACGACCCTGAAACCCGCCCGCAGAACGTGCAGGGCGTGCTGGCGCTGGCCGATCAGACCGACGAAAACATGGGCGGTTTTCAATGCGTACCCTGGCTGTACCGGCACTACGACACCTGGAAACAAACCCAGCCCGCCGATCGCAACCACTTCCAGCCCGACATGACAGGGCTCGAAGACAAACTCGTGAAGGTGAAAATGAACGCCGGCGACCTGCTGATCTTCAACAGTACGCTGGCCCACGGCATCCGGCCCAATCGCTCGGGCAACAAGGTGCGGCTGGCGCAGTATATCTCCATGATGCCGGCCGAGGAAGACAATGAGCCGCTGCGGCAGTGGCGAATCCGCTCCTGGCGCGACCGTATCGCACCCGAAGGCTATGCCTTCCCCGGCGACCCCCGGCAGTGGGAACAAACCCGCTACCAGACCGCCGACCTCAGCCCGCTGGGCCGCAAACTGCTCGGCCTCGACCGCTGGGATGGGTGAGCCCCCGCCTGTACAATGGCTCGGTGTTTCTCAGATAAGCCACTGCTGCCGGGTGTAGGCATCGTTCCAGAACAGCCATTCGAGTCGGCTGGCCTGGGCGAAAGCCTCACTCATCTGCGCCCGCGTTGACGCGTCGGCGCGCTGGGCCAGCCGGTTCGTGAGGTCGATCATCTGGCGTACACTGGTGTCGAAAGCCTCACCCGCGTAGGTGTCGATCCAGGCCTGAAACGGATTGTTGGCAACCGACTGGCTGTGAATGCCCCGCCCCACCTCGCGGTAGATCCAGAAGCAGGGCAGCACCGCAGCCGCGCCAACGGCCAGCGGCTCCAGAGCGGTGGTGGCCAGCAGGTAGCTGGTGTAGGCAAAGCAGGCTGGCTGTTTGGCCGGTGCCGCGCTAATGCCGTACTGGGTAAAATACGCTTCGTGCAGCAGCTGCTCGACCCGGATGGCGCTGTCGGCAAAGCCAATCAGCAGCAGCCGGTCGGCAGGGTTGTCGGCCCGCACGGCCAGCTGAACCAGCGCCCGGCTGAAATCGGCCAGGTAGAGCGCGTCCTGCTGCAGGTAATAATGAAAGCGGTCGGGCGGCAGGGTGCCCCGGGTCAGTTCGCCCACAAAGCCGTGGTCGAGAATGGCCGTGTAGACAGGGCTGATCGCAGCCCAGAGGGTATCGGAGAAAAGCGGGGTCATCAGGTCCAGTACGTAAAGAAGTGGTGAACGGGGCCGTGGCCGTGGCCCAGCGCGTAGCCGGCTCCCGCCCGGAGGGCACCGGTCAGGTAGGTTTTAGCCGCCTGCACGGCCTCGGGCAGGGCCAGCCCCCGGGCCAGGCCGGCCGCTATGGCCGACGAAAGCGTGCAGCCGGTACCGTGGGTGTTGGGGGTATCAATGCGCGGGATTGAAAAACGGTGTACCTCACCCGACGCCAACCGCAGCAGATCGGTACTGTCGGCGGCAGGCAGGTGCCCTCCCTTCAGCAACACGGCCCCGGGGGTAAGACCGGCCAGATCGGTAGCCGCCTGCTCCATGTCGGGCAGGGTCTCAACCGACCGGCCCAGCAGTACGCTTGCTTCGGGCAAGTTGGGCGTGATCACCGTGGCCAGCGGCAGCAACTGGCTTTTCAGGGCCGAAATGGCCTCGTCCTGCAGAAGCTTGTCGCCACTCTTGGCCACCATCACGGGGTCGAGAACGATGTTGGTAACCCCAAACAATCGCAGCGACTCCGCCACGGCATCGATGACCTCGGGCGAGTGCAGCATGCCGATCTTTACGGCATCGGTACCCACGTCGCTCAGTACCGCCCGCAGTTGTTCGGTGATAAACGCGGGGGGGACCGGGTGGATGGCCGTGACATGGGTCGTGTTCTGGGCGGTCAGTGCGGTCAGCACCGACATGCCGTAGCAGCCCAGGGCCGAAACGGTTTTCAGGTCGGCCTGGATGCCGGCCCCACCACTGCTGTCGGAGCCGGCAATGGTCAGTACGCGGGCGTATGGCTTCATTGGGGTAGTAAGGAGATGAGTTGCCGGGCCGCTGCGTAGGGCGACGGCTGGGCGCAGATGGCCGAAACCACGGCGACGCCCGATACCCCCGTCTGACAAACGGCCTGAATCGATGTAGCGTTGATGCCGCCGATGGCAAAAGTCGGCAGCGTGGTCTGCCGACAGAGGTCGGCCAGGCCCGACAGGCCCAGCAGGCTGGCCGTATCGGTTTTGGTGCCCGTCGGGAAAACCGTGGCCAGGCCCAGGTAATCGGGCTGAACCGGTTCGCTGGCCAGCGCCTGCAGTTCGTCGGCCGAATTGATGGACAGGCCGATCAGCTTGCCGGGGCCCAGCAGCGACCGGACCAGCGACACGGGCATGTCGTCCTGCCCTACGTGTACGCCGTCGGCATCCACGGCCAGCGCCACATCGACGCGATCGTTGATGAACAACAACGCCCCGTAGCGCCGGGTAATGGTCAGCAGGTCGGCGGCCAGCTCGATAAAGGCACGGGTGGCGAGATCTTTTTCGCGGAGCTGTACCCACCGCACCCCGGCCCGGCAGGCGTCGTCGACCACCGCCGATACTGAATGCCCCCCCTGCCGGCAACTGGCGCGGTCGGTTACGAGATAAAGGCCGGTCATGACAACGAAAGCGTGAGGGTATCGGTGAGTTGCTGGCTGGTCAGCCGATAGAGCCGATCCAGAAAATCGACCTGGAGGGTGCCGGGGCCCGGAGCAGTCTGGGCGGCCAGCTGCCCCACCACGCCCATCACGGCCATACTGCCCACCGCGGCCGCAAACGGATTGGGGTTGATGGCTGCAAAGGCACCCGTCAGGGCCGTAGCCGTGCAGCCCATGCCGGTGACGAGGCTCATCATAGGGTGGCCGTTGCTGAGCCTCGCCATCCGGTCGCCCTGCACGACGTAATCGTCGGCTCCGCTCACCACCACCACGCAGCCCAGCTGCCGACTCAGCTGCCGGGCACTCTCAACGGCGGCCGACGAGCTGGCGGTGCTGTCGACGCCTTTGGTCTGGATCTGCAGGCCGGCCAGCGCCATAATTTCCGATGCGTTGCCCCGGATAATGGTGGGAACGGCCAGCGCCAGCAGCTCCTGGCTGATGCGGTTGCGGTAGGGAGTGGCACCGACCCCCACCGGGTCGAACACGATGGGTTTGCCGAGGGCGCTGGCGCGGCCCATAGCGGCCCGCATGCCGGCCACAAACGTGGTGTCGAGGGTGCCGATGTTGACCACCAGGGCACTGGCAATGGCCGCAAAGTCAGCGGCTTCGTCGGAGGCATGCACCATGGCCGGCGACGCGCCGAGGGCCAGCAGCGCATTGGCCGTGGTATTCATAACCACAAAGTTGGTGATGTTCTGAATCAGGGGCGACTGGGCGCGGATCTGCTCGATATCCTGCCAGATGGTCTGGGCGCTGGGTAGGGTCATGGTACGGGTTGATAAACGGGAACACCGCAACTTCAGGAGTAACCAGAGCCGCCAGCAAACGCGTGGTTGCTGGCAAACTTTTCCCTACGGCAGTACGAACTGCATCAGGTGGTGAGGGTATGTTCTCAGTCGCCGGAAACGACACCCCTAAAGTTGTGCGCCAAAGGTAGCCCGGATTCCGTCGGTCTGCAAGTGGCCCGGGGCCGGCCCACCGGGTGACTCAGCACCTCGGCCGGTCGATGCTGATAAAAAAAACGGGTAGTCGGGGGGCAAAAGGACGAGGATCGGGGCTTTCACCGTTGTATACATACGCTGGTATGCGGTACGATTCACCGATTCAGGCGGCCGGATACTGGAGTTTTGTCGGCAGGCTCGTACATTTATCGGGCTGTTTCCGACAGCGTTCAACAACAGGTGTTTTCCTAATCTCAACTATTCCATGGACCCATTTCAGATTAAAAAAGCCCCGGTCGAGTACGACGTGGCCATTGTCGGCTCCGGAGCCGGGGGCGGTATGGCCGCTTACACACTCGCCAAGGCCGGGGCTAAAGTTGTTTTGCTGGAAGCCGGGGGCTACTACGACCCGGCCGACTCAAAGTATATTACTCAACTGAAATGGCCCTGGGAGTCGCCCCGGCGTGGGGCCGGCACCACCCGGCCGTTTGGTGATTTCGACGCGGCCTGGGGCGGCTGGGACATTGAAGGCGAACCCTACACCACGGCCAAAGGCACCGAATTTCACTGGTTCCGCTCGCGCATGCTGGGCGGCCGTACTAACCACTGGGGCCGTATTTCGCTGCGCTTCGCCCCCGACGATTTCCGGCGCAAGAGCATGACCGGCGTGGGCGAAGACTGGCCCATCGGCTACGACGACCTGAAGCCGTTTTACGACCGGGTCGATCGGCTGATCGGGGTGTTTGGCTCTGTCGAGAACATGGCCTCCGAACCCGATGGTATTTTCCTGCCCCCGCCCAAGCCCCGGCTGCACGAGCTGATGATCCGGAAGGGCGCGCGCAGCATCGGTATCCCGGTTATTCCGTCGCGGCTGTCGATCCTGACCAAGCCTGTCAACGACGAGCGGGGGCAGTGTTTCTACTGCAGCCAGTGCGGCCGCGGTTGCCAGGCCTACGCCGATTTCTCGTCGTCGTCGGTGCTGGTGAAGCCGGCCCTGAAAACCGGCAACGTAACGCTGATCAACGGTGCCATGGTGCGCGAAGTGATGACCGACGCGGCCACGGGTCTCTGTACGGGCGTCAGCTACGTCGACACGCAGACGCTGCAGGAAGTAACGATCAAAGCGAAAACCGTGGTGCTCGCGGCCAGTGCCGGCGAAACGGCGCGGCTGCTGCTCAACTCCAAGTCGAGCCGTTTTCCCAACGGACTGGCCAACTCGAGCGGGGTCGTGGGGCGCTACATCAACGACTCGACGGGCGCGAGCCGCTCGGCTTTCGTGCCGGCGCTCATGGACCGTAAACGCTACAACGAAGATGGCGTGGGTGGCATGCACGTGTTTACGCCCTGGTGGCTCGACAATAAGAAACTCGATTTCCCGCGCGGTTACCACATCGAATACTGGGGGGGCATGGGGATGCCGGCCTATGGCTTTGGCTGGGGCATCGAAGCCATGAACGGCATGATTGCCGCCCGCGACGGGGCCATGAAACCGGGCGGTGGCTACGGTGCCAGTCTGAAAGACGATTACCGCCGGTTCTACGGGGCTTACGTAGGAATGGCCGGTCGGGGTGAGCCGGTACCACTTGAAAGCAACTACTGCGAAATCGATCCCAACGTGGTCGACAAATACGGTATTCCGGTGCTGCGCTTCAACTACAAATGGTCGGACTACGAGGTGAAGCAGGCCAAGCACATGCAGGATACGTTTGAGGAAATCATTCACTCGATGGGCGGTATTGCACTTGGCAACAAACCCGGCGCCGACACCAGCTACGGTCTCGAAGCACCCGGCAAGATTATCCACGAGGTGGGTACGGCCCGGATGGGAAAAGACCCCAAAACGTCGGCCCTCAACGGCTTCCAGCAGGCGCACGACGTGAAAAACCTGTTTGTCGTCGATGCAGCCCCGTTCCCCTCGCAGGGCGACAAAAACGTAACCTGGACCATCCTGGCCAGTTCCATGCGCACCTCGGAATACATCATCGATCAGGCTAAGAAGAAAGTGTAAAGTCAGTTTGTGGTTTGTGGTGCGTGGTTTGTTGATATGGCAACAGTACAGCGATTCGAAGACCTGAAAACGTGGCAGAGCGCCAGAGAGGTAGCCCGGCTTATTTACCAACTTAGCCAGACAACGTCGCTGGGAAAAGATTTTGAGCTTCGTAATCAGATTAGCCGTTCAAGCGGGTCGGTGATGGACAACATTGCCGAAGGCTTCGGTCGTGGAAGTCGGACCGAGTTTATTCAGTTTCTCGGTTACGCCATGGGGTCGAACGACGAAGTAAAATCCCAACTGTACAGAAGTCTGGATCGCGGTCACCTCACCCCCGATCAGTTTGCGAAACTGTATGAGCAGGTTGATATCGTCGGTAAAATGCTGGTGTCATTTATTACCTACCTAAAACGCAGTGATTATAAAGGGTTCAAGTATAAAACGCCAACGGGAGTAGACGAACCAGCAATGGAGGCTTACCGGCCACTAATCAGAAACAACGGACCACAAACAACGAACAACGAACCTGAAAACCCCTACGCCCCATGAAACGCAGAGACCTGCTCAAAGGCATACCCGTTACCGCATTTGGGTTTGCTGTGAACCCCGCCGAAGCGGCAGTGCCCGCCCCACCCGAGGTAAAACCCCTCAAAATTCCCGGTGGCCGGCAAAAATTCGAAGCCGAGCGCGACGCGAAGCTCAACGCCGAGAAGTTTTTTACTCCCCACGAACTGCAGACCGTTACGGTGCTGTCGGATATCATCATTCCGGCCGACAGCCGCTCGGGGAGTGCCTCGCAGGCGGGCGTGCCCGCCTTCATCGAGTTCATGATGAAAGACCAGCCCCGCAACCAGACCCCCATGCGGGGCGGTATCAAGTGGCTCGATAATACCTGCACCAAGCGGTATGGAAAACCCTTCGTGGGCTGCACCAAAGCCCAGCAGATCGACATGGTCGAGCAGATTGCCTACCCCGGCAAGGCCAAAGCCGACATGACCCAGGGCGCGTCGTTTTTCACCCTCATGCGCAACCTGACCGCCAGCGGCTTCTACAGCAGCCAGATCGGGATCAAAGACCTCGGCTACCAGGGCAACACCCCTAACCAGTGGGATGGCGTGCCCGACGACGTGCTCAAACAGTACGGCCTGGCCTACGAAGAGCGCGAGCTGAAGCAGTACAAATAAGCCCCGGCCAGCTGGCCAGACGGCACCATTCCGCCCGGAATGGTGCCGTTTTTTTTGGCGTTGCCACCGGTCAGTAAAGCGCACATTCGGGCGTGCCGGCACAGGCATTCGTGCCGACTTTTTGCTATATTTGTCCTAAATCAGGCGGTTTGCTGACCAGAAAAACGAGAGGTCAGCGTTTTTTCACCTTGACAAGCTGTACTCTTGACATTTTCTGAATTTAATCTGCACGACGACCTGCTGGCCGGCGTGGATGCCATGAACTACCTGAAGGCAACGCCCATTCAGGAGATGGCCATTCCGACCATTCTGGCCGGAAAAGACCTTATCGCCAGTGCCCAGACCGGTACCGGCAAAACAGCGGCTTATCTCATTCCGCTCCTCGACAAAATCTCCCACGCCGACCACGACCACACCAGCACCCTGATTCTGGTGCCCACCCGTGAGCTGGCCAAGCAAATCGACGAACAGGTCGAAGGCTTCGGCTACTTCGTGCAGGCCAACAGCATTGCCATCTACGGCGGGGGCAAGGGCGACGACTGGGACAAGCAGCGCAAAGCCCTCGAAACCGGCGCCGACATTATCATTGCCACGCCGGGTCGGCTTATTGCCCATATGCAGCTGGGCTACGTAAAATTCGACAAGATTGACTACCTGGTGCTCGATGAAGCCGACAAGATGCTCGACATGGGCTTCTCCGACGACATCCTGAACATTGTCGACAAGATTCCCAAGCAGCGCCAGACCCTGCTGTTCTCGGCCACCATGCCGAACAAAATCCGGGAGTTTTCGAAGCGTCTTCTGACCGAGCCCGAAGAAATCCGGCTGGCCGTGTCGAAACCGGCGGCTGGTATCGACCAGCAGTTTTACCTGGCCTACGACAACCAGAAGCTGCCCCTGCTGGCGCACCTCATCAAAAACAGCACGAAGCCCGTGTCCAGCATGGTGCTCTTTACCTCGCGCAAGTCGGAGGTCAACGGCATCGTGCGGGCGCTGAGCAAGCTGGGCTACGAAGCCCGGGGTATCAGCTCCGACCTGGAACAGGATGACCGCGAGGTGGTGCTGCGCGACTTCAAAAACAAAGCGTTTCCGATTCTGGTGGCCACCGACGTGCTGTCGCGCGGGATCGACATCGACAACCTGACCCACGTGGTCAACTACGATATTCCGCGCGACGCCGAAGATTACGTGCACCGCATCGGGCGAACGGCGCGGGCGGCTACCACCGGTACGGCCATCACGTTTATCAGCGATCAGGACCAGAACCGGATCGTCAACATTGAAAAACTCATCGAGCGCGAACTCGAAAAACGCTCGGTAACCGAAGAACTGGGCATGGGCAAGTCGCCCGTGTTCGACCCCAAACGCTTCAGCGGCCTGCGCGGTAAAGGCGGTGCCGGCCGGGGTGGTTCGGGCCGGCCCGACGACCGCAGTGGTGGTCGGGGTCGGGGCAACGACCGCCCGGGTAGTGGATCGGGAAGCAGCCGCCCCGCCAGTCCGCCCCGCGATGGCGCAGCGCCGGCCGAACCGGCCACGGGCGACGCACCAGCGGGCGAGCCGCGCCGTCGGCCTGACGATCGTCGGCGGGGTAATAACCCCCGTGGCCCACGGCCCGACGGAAGTACGGCCCCCGAAGCTGGTATGCCCGTAGCCGAAGCAACGGCCGGTCCGCAGGCCGATGGTGCGGGCGCCGACAAGCCAAAACGCCGGAAAAAGCGTCGGCGGCCCCGTTCGGCCGAAGGGCAGGCGCCCGGTCAGGCACCCAGTGCTGCTGCCGCACCCGTGCCGGCGGGCGAATAAGCGTCGTAACTTGATTGACAAAGGCGGTATCGACTCGAGCGGTACCGCCTTTGTGCGTTCATACCCATTGCTGTATGCCCATGCCCCCGTTTCCACGTCGATTACGCTGCCTGTTCCTGCTGATGCTGTGCCTGTCGGGCCGGGCTGGTCGATCCCAGTCGGTACCCCCCGTTGCCGTGCACGATCCCGTACTGATCCGGCAGGGCAATCAGTATTACCTGTTCGGGACCGGACGGGGCATCCGGCTGTGGTCGTCGCCCGACCGGGTGCACTGGACCCCGCAGCCGCCCGTTTTCGATACCGCCCCGCCCTGGACCCTGCAGGCCAATCCAGCTACGCGCCCCAACGACCTCTGGGCGCCCGACATTTCGTACCACAATGGTTTGTATTACCTCTACTACTCGTCGTCGGTATTCGGGCGCAATGCGTCGGCCATCGGGCTGGCTACCAATACCACGCTCAACCCCGCCGATACGGCCTACCGCTGGGTCGATCGGGGGCTGGTGGTGCAGTCGGTGCCCGGCCGCGACAACTGGAACGCCATCGATCCCAACCTGGTAATCGACGAGGCCGGGCGGGGCTGGCTTGCCTTCGGGTCGTTCTGGGAAGGAATTCGGCTGATCTGCCTGCGGGCCGATCTGGCTGGCCCGGCCTCGCCCGCCGAGGCCTACACACTCGCCAGTCGTCCCCGCACCGATTCGGGCGGCATTCGGCAGGCCGGCACCGGGGCCATCGAAGCGCCGTTTCTGTTTCGGCACGGCACGTTCTGGTACCTCTTTGTCTCGTTCGATTACTGCTGCCGCGGGGTCAATAGCACCTACAACATCCGGGTAGGGCGTTCGGCCACACTGACCGGCCCCTACCTCGACCGGTCCGGGCAGCCCCTGACACAGGGGGGCGGCAGCCCGCTGCTACAGGGCGACGCGCACTGGCATGGTGTGGGCCATTCGGCTACCTATACGTTCGACGGCCGCGACTACCTGATCTACCACGCCTACGATGCGGCCGACGGCGGGCGCTCGAAACTTCAGATACGGCCGCTGGGCTGGGACGCCGATGGCTGGCCCAGGGTAGAGTAGCCCGCGGGTCAGGTCCACCGCCCGCTACAGCAGAGTATTGTGGACAGGCGTCAGGGGGGCGGGCAGGTCGGTTTCGTCAATCATGTCGCGCAGGTCGATCTCGATAGTGCGGCACAGGGCCGTCATTGGAATGTCGTTGGGGCCGCCCTCGAATGGGTTTTCCGACGATTCGCCGACCTTATCCATGGCCGTAAACACCCACGATACCAGCGTACTGAACGGAATGGTCAGCCACACACAGTCGTCGCCCAGCTTCTGAAATTCGTTGAGCAGTCCCAGCGGCAACAGCCCCACAAACAGCCAGACGAAAAAAAGCGATATGCTGGCAAACTGCCGCGGGTATGGGAAGTTTTTGATGCGTTCACAACGTCCCTGCTGATCGTAACAGTCGGCCAGGCGCCGGGTTAGTTCGATGTAAGCCAGCGGTTCGATCTGCCCTGCTTCGGCCAGTGCGGCCAGTTGTTTCGACTGGAGCGCAATGAGTTGCGTAGCCCGATTCTTTCGGTTCAGGATATCCGTTCGCTCGGCCTCGCTGAGGTAGGGGCGCAGCGCATCGTCGAGCGACTCCTGCCATTCAGGCACCGTGTAATGCTGGCGGTATTCGCGGTTATACGATTTCTGCTGATTTTCCCACGGCTGGGGTTTACGCAGCTGAAACCGCAGCGCCGTCAGCCAGGCGCAGTGGCGGTAGATGAGCTGGCACCGGGTGGCCGGATCGACCTGCACAAAATCGCGTAGCATCAACCCGAGGGTACGACTCCCGTTAATGATGGCCCCCCAGATCTGGCGGGCTTCCCACAGGCGGTTGTAGGTCTGGGTGTTTTTGAACCCCACGATAAAGGCTGCCGCCGTGCCGATCAGCGCGACGGGAACCCACGGGATGGCCACCCAGGTTAGCCCGGCCACGTAGGCCAGGGTAGGGAGGGTGGCCAAGAGCAACAGCCGGTAAATGTCGCGCCGGGTCCAGCGCAGAAATTCGGCGAGCGAGTAGTGCGTACCGGTATGCATAGGCGGTTGGGGGTTTCGGGCGAATGGTCAGTTGAGGTTAATCCTGGTACCGGCGGATGTACTCGCCGGGGGGCATGCCCATGATGTCTTTAAACTGCCGGTTAAAGTTGGAGAGATTGGTATAGCCGCAGCTGAAGGCAATCTGGCTGATGGTCTGCTTGGTGGTGCGCAGGTGGCGGCAGGCGTGTTCAATCCGGACTTCGTTGAGCAGCGTCGAGAAGGTTTTGCGCGTGTGCTGCCGGAAAAAGCGGCAGAAAGCACCCGGCGTCAGGTTGGTGATGTTGGCCACATCATCGAGCGTGATGGGGTCGCTGTAATGCTCCAGAATATACGAGAAAACCTGCTCGAGCCGGCGGTGGTCTTCGGGCCGCCGGGGCTGGGCATAGGCCGTAACCGACAGCACGTCGCGGTCGGGGGTGGTGCCCAGAAAATCGAGCACGTGCAGCAGCCGCAGCAGCTGCTCAAAGGGGCGCAGGCCGGGCAGGGTAGCCAGCTGATCGACCAGCGGATGACCGGCCGGACACCGGAACCGGACCCCGCGCTGGGCATCGTGGATGAGCTGCCTGAGGTGGCGGGTTTCGGGCAGCGTCAGCAGGGTTGTTTCGAGTTGCTCGGGGCGAAACAGAATCGACACGGCCGTAGCGCGCAACGACGAGCCAGCCTCGAAAAAAGCCGGGTCGTTGCGCAGCACGTGGGGCAGGTTGGCCCCCAGCAGAAGCACGTCGAGGGGGGCAAAGCGGTCGATGCGGTCGCCGGCAATCAGCGTGCCTTCGCCAGCCTGTATGAGCGTAAGCTGAATCTCGGGGTGAAAGTGCAGGTGGCCGTAGAAGTGCGGCCCGTCGTCCTGTTCAATCCGAAACGATCGGTCGTCGATAGCGGGTACTTTGAACAGGAGTGGTTTCATGCGCAATTTTTTGGGGAATATACACCATTTGTCCGGTTTTTCTGGTGAAAATAGTATCAGAACCGACTCATTACGACGAAAGCGCTGCTCCCCCGTGCACTGTAACTTTGGGGGAACAATCCCGTACCGCAAACCAGTTCTGCACATGACGACGCATGCCCAATGGGTGGGTGTTTACCCCGCCCTTCTGACCCCCTTCACGGCCGACGAGCAACTCGATCTGCCGCTGTTCGAGAAAAATCTGCATGCCCAGCTCGACGCGGGGGTGCATGGCTTCATCATTGGTGGTTCGCTGGGCGAAGCGAGTACGCTGGAACGTGATGAGAAGCTGTCGCTGCTGGCATCGGCGCTGGCCGTGTGCGCCGGACAGGTGCCGGTGGTGGTCAATATTGCCGAGCAGGCTACCAGACAGGCCGTGGCCCGGGCTCATGAAGCCGAGGCCAACGGGGCGCAGGGGCTGATGCTGCTGCCCCCCATGCGCTACCCCGCCGACGCCCGCGAAACGGTTCAGTTCTTCCGATCGGTGGCCCAGGAAACATCGCTGCCCATCATGATCTACAACAACCCCTACGACTACAAGATCATGACCACCGTGGCCATGTTCGAGGAGCTGGCGGTGTTGCCCAACATTCAGGCGGTGAAAGAATCGACCCGCGACCTGACCAACATTACCCGCATGCGCAATGCGTTCGGCGACCGCTTCAAGCTGATGGGGGGCGTCGACACGCTGGCGCTCGAAGCCCTGCTGCTGGGCTGCGACGGCTGGGTGGGTGGTCTGGTCGACGCGTTTCCGGTGGAGACGATGGCCATTTACGACCTGGCCAAAGCCGGTCAGGTGGCAGAAGCGCTCGATATCTACCGCTGGTTTATGCCCCTGCTCGAACTCGACATTCACCCCAAACTGGTGCAGTACATCAAGCTGGCGGCTCAGGCCACGGGCATCGGGTCGGAGCACGTGCGGGCGCCCCGCCTGCCGCTGATCGGCGCCGAACGCGAGCAGGTACTCTCGGTCATCAACACTGCCCTGGCCAAACGGCCGGTGCTGGTGGGTTAGCTATTGCGTGCGTGTGTGATTGTGTGGTTGAGTGAATCAGTAACTGAACGCAGTGCACGTCGGTAGATACACGCTGTTCCGGCCCGGTTAGCTTTTGCGGTGCCAATGCGCTGTTGCTCAATCGCTCAACCACACAATCACTCCATATCTTATTTCACATGCCTCAGTATCATTTTTTCTGCATCGACGCGCATACGGGGGGGAATCCCGTGCGGGTTGTGACCGGGGGCAGCATTCCGTTTCTGCAGGGAACAACCATGAGCGAAAAACGGCAGCACTTTCTGCGGGAATACGACTGGATCCGGCGGGGGCTGATGTTTGAACCGCGCGGCCACGACATGATGTCGGGCAGCATTATCTATCCGCCCATCGACCCGGCCAACGATGCCGCTGTGCTGTTTATCGAAACGTCGGGCTGCCTGCCCATGTGCGGCCACGGCACCATCGGCACCGTCACGGTAGCCATCGAGCGCAACCTGGTGCGGCCCAAAACGCCGGGCGTGCTGCTGCTCGAAGTGCCGGCCGGCCTGGTGCGGGCCGAGTACGTAATGGATGGCCCGCGGGTAAGTTCGGTGAAGATCACCAACGTAAAATCGTACCTGGCCGCCGAAGGACTCTCCGTCGACTGCCCCGACCTGGGTAGGCTGAACGTCGATGTGGCCTATGGAGGTAACTTCTACGCCATCGTTGACCGGCAGACTAACTTCCCGGGGCTGGAACATTACACCGCCGGGCAGCTCATTGCCTGGGCACGGGTACTGCGCGAGCGCCTGAACGAGCAATACACCTTTGTACACCCCGCCGACCCCACCATTCAGGGGCTGAGCCATATCCTCTGGACGGGCGAGCCCCTGCAGGTTACGTCGACAGCCCGCAACGCGGTGTTCTACGGCGACAAAGCTATCGACCGGTCGCCCTGCGGCACCGGCACATCGGCCCGTATGGCGCAGCAGTACGCACAGGGCCGGCTGCGGCCCGGCCAGGTGTTCGTGCACGAAAGCATCATCGGTTCCATTTTCAACGGCCGCATCGAAGCCGAAACCGAACTGGCCGGATCGCCCGCCATCGTGCCCAGCATTGAAGGCTGGGCCCGTATCTACGGCTACAACCACCTCATCCTGGACGACGACGATCCGTACGTTCACGGGTTTCAGGTTATCTAACATTGAGCGAATGAGTGGTTGCGTGATTGAGCGATTATACCGGTGCGAAGCCAGTGGTCGCGCTGTCAGCATCACTCAATCACGCAATGGCTCAACCACTCAATTACAGCAATATGCACACAGGTATCGTTGGGGGAGGGATTATCGGGCTGTGTACGGCCTATTACCTGCAGAAAGCCGGCCACCAGGTTACGCTCTTCGATCAGGGGACTATTGCCGATGGCTGCTCGTTTGGCAATGCGGGCATGATCGTGCCGAGCCACATCATTCCGCTGGCGCAGCCGGGTATGATCAGCAAGGGTCTGCGCTGGATGCTCCAGTCGACGAGTCCGTTCTACGTCAAGCCCCGGCTCGATCTGGATCTGGCGCGCTGGGGCTGGCTGTTCTATCGCCACGCCAACCACGAGCACGTGCAGCGCGCCATCCCGGCCCTGCGCGACCTGAGCCTGCTCAGCAAAACCCTGTATCAGGATCTGGCCGCCAACGGCGACCTGACGTTCGACTGGCAGGAGAGGGGGCTGCTCATGCTCTACAAAACCGCCGGGGCCGAACACGAGCTGGCCGAAGAAGCCGACGTGGCCAACCGCGCCGGTATCGACGCCCGGGTGCTCGACCAGGCGGGGGTGCAGGCCCTCGAACCCGACGCCCGGGTCAGCGTGAGGGGGGGCGTCTGGTATCCGGGCGATGCCCACGTAAATCCCGGCGAACTGGTGCGGTCGCTGCTGGCTTACCTGCGCGGGGCGGGCGTAACGCTGCTCGAACAGCAGGCCGTTACCGGCTTCGGGCACTCGGGCAACCAGATCCGGTCGGTGCAGACGGCCGCGGGCGAGGTCGCCGTCGACGCGGTGGTGGTGGCCGGGGGCGCGTGGTCGCCTGAGCTGGCCCGCCGGCTGGGCGTATCGCTACCCATGCAGGGCGGCAAAGGCTACAGCTTTATGCTGCCCAAGCCACCGGTGCAGGTGCGGGTGCCGGCCATCCTGCTCGAAGCCCGCGCTACGGCCACGCCCATGGGCTCGACCCTACGCTTTGCCGGCACGCTTGAAGTGGCGGGTACCGACATGAGTGTCAACATGAACCGGGTGCGGGGCATTGTCGAGTCAATTCCGCAGTATTACCCCGATTTGGCGGTGGCCATGCCCGCCGTCGAAACCGTATGGCGGGGGCTGCGGCCCTGCTCGCCCGACGGCTTGCCCTACATTGGCCGGTCGCGCCGGTACGACAACCTGGTGATGGCCACTGGCCACGGCATGATGGGCCTGAGCCTGGGGCCCGCCACCGGTAAACTCGTCAGTGATCTCCTGTCGGATCGGGAAGGAGCCATGCCGCTCACCGCCTTCAACCCCGACCGCTTCGCCTGACGCAGCCGGGTACAAGGCAACAACGAAGTCCGTCCGGCAGGTCAGAGCGACCGGGCCAGACGGACTTCGTTGTTGGCCGTTACGCCATAGGCCGGTACGGTCAGTTCGTGACCATGCGCAGCCCGTAGACTGGCCCGGCCGACTGGCCCGGTTTAGCCTGCAGCCGGATCGTTACCATCGACTTGCCCGCCGTGAGGGCCGGGGGCAGGGGGTAGGCAATGTCGTAGAACTGACTGGCTTTGTACTTGTTGAGATCTTCGCCCGCCACCACCGTGCCGTCGACCAGAATCTCGAACTGACGCCCCCGGTTATCCATGCCCCAGTAGGTGCCGATCAGGGTGTTGGTTGCGGTGGGGCTGGTTTTCATCGTGAAGGATAAAAAGCCCCCGTTGTTGGCAATCCGGTATTTGCGCAGGTGATCCTCACCCGTTTCGAGGTGGTCGCCGGCGAGGGCATGATCGCGTTCGGGCTGCATTTCGCCCAGCCGCAGCTGATCGACAGTGCGCCGGTCGAGGTCGGCCTCGGCCCGGCGTTTTGCCTCGTAAACCGCCTGCTGTTTGAGCCAGTTTTCGGGCGTAAAGACATCCCAGTACACGGTGTAATAGTTGGCCTGCAGGTCGTAGAACGGCTTCAGCGTCACGGTTGCCTGCTGGCCGGTATGGCTGGTCTGGTATTCGAGCGGGCGCGGGCCGGATTTAATCCACTGGTTGGGGTCGGCCGTGGCCGTCACGAATACCGGCACGCCCTGCCGTGGATCGGGCTCGGTAGGGCCAAGGTCGCCGGCCAGCAGCACCGGTCCCGCAAAAAACGCCTGCCGGGCCGGATTGTCGGGCATGGCTACGGCCCGCAGCTGGCTGGGCAGGGTCAGGTCGATGCGGTCGCCCGACTGCCAGCGCCGGCTGATGGTCACATAGCCCGTCTCGTCGGGCCGGGCGGATACGGCTTTGCCGTTGACCCTCACGGTCATGGGTCCGCTGAGCCAGCTGGGGCGCCGGATGCGGATGGGGATGGCCTGCCCCCGGGCGGCCGTTACGGTGAGCGCTACGTCGGGGCTGGCGGGCAGGTCGGCTGCCAGCGTCAGTTTCAGGCCCTGCCCCGACCAGTCGAGGGTCGAGGGGATAAAGAGGTTGACGAACAAACTGCTGTCGGCCCCCCGGAAATAAATCGTTTCGTTGTATTTGACGTGGTTCTCCATACCCGACCCCACGCAGCAGGTAAAGCTTTCTTCTTCATCGCTGAAATGCTTGCGGGTGCCCATCCGGAGCGGTACGAAGTAGCAGACCATGCCGGTCTGGTGCTGCTGCGACGCCAGGATGTGGTTATACAGCGCCCGTTCGTAGTAGTCCATGTAGCGGGCCTGCGGGCTCAGCGCAAACAGGTGGCGCGTCAGCTTCAGCATGTTATACGTGTTGCAGGTCTCCATGGTGTTGTCGGTCAGCTTGTCGTTGAGCTGATCGGGCGTGCTCAGGTACTCGTAGTTGGAGTTGCCGCCGGGGGCATAGGTGTGGTGGTCGACCACCGTTTGCCAGAAAAAGCGGGCCATGGCCAGGTCGGGCGCGTGGCCGGTGAGTTCGTATCGCCGGATGGCCCCGATCAGCTTCGGAATCTGGGTGTTGGCGTGCTTGCCGGGCAGCACATCGCGCCCGATGGCCAGCGAGTCCAGCACCGCCCGATCGTGAAACTTGTACGACAGGTCGAGGTATTTTTTCTGGCCCGTCAGGGCGTAGGTATTCACCAGCGATTCGTTCATGCCGCCGTACTCGCAGCGCAGCATCTGCTGCAGCTGGGCATCGGTCAGGTTACGCAGCGTTTCGCCTGTCCAGTCGGCCAGTTTCACCGCCAGCCCGAGGGCGTTGGGGTTGCCGCCGTACTGATACGCATCGAGCAGGCCGGCGTAGACTTTGTGCACGGTGTACCAGGGCGACCAGGCGCCGTTGAGGTCGAAGCCGCGCGAGCGGATGGTGCCCGCGGCCACTTCGGCCCAGAGGGTATCTTCGCGGGGAATGGCGCCGATATAGCCCGTTTTACGGGCCTGCTGGCAGATGGCCAGCTCGTCGACGATGTAGTCGATGCGCTGTTTAAAGGCCGGGTCGCCGGTGGCGGCATAGTGCAGGGCGCAGGCAGTAAGGTAGTGCCCCAGCGAATGGCCCGCCAGCCCCGACGATTCCCAGCCGCCGTATTTTTCGCCTTTGGGGGCCAGCCCCGCGTTGGTGCGGAAACCCGACAGCAGCCGGTCGGGCTGGAGCGAGAGCAGAAAGCGCGTGTCGGCTTCCTGCGCGGTGCGGAACGGACTGGCCTGCACCCTTACCTGGGCCGGCGCAAACGGCATGGCGTTGATGGAAACGGCGGGGGCCGGCAGGGGCTGGGGAGCCGGCTGGGCCATACCCACGGCCGACAGCAGGGTCAGCCAGGCAATCGAATAGCGAACGTTCATGCGGAAAGACAAATAGGTTTACTCAACCGACCACTCCATAATACCACTCGATGCGTCTTTGGGCAACTGCACCAGCAGGCGCATAGCCCTGGTCTGCACCGGCTCAAACGTTACGGTGTCGTAGCGGTCTTTGCCAACGGCGTAAGGCTGGGTATTCCGAACGGGGGCCCACTCACCCGACTCGGTCTGGTACTGTAGCTGCCACGACGCCGGAATGCGGCAGCCGCCCCAGGGGCTGTCGTCGAACCAGTAGACCCTGGCCGACGATACGCGGCTGGGCTGGGTAAACGAATACTGAACCCACTGGAGCGTATCTTTTTTGGGCCACCAGTGGTAGTAGAGGTTGTCGCGGTCGTTCGAGCTTTTCGGGGTTTCCTGATCGTTGAGGGCTACCAGCGCCTTGGTCGTCAGGGAAGCCGTGATGGTGCTGGTCGAGGCCAGAGTCGGGGCGGGGCGTGGCCGGGCGGCTCCCGTGGCCGAGGCCAGCCAGACCGACATTTCGCCGTTGCCCCGGTTGGCCCAGGCGTAGTATGGAATGGCCCTGAGGGGAGTCGGCTGGGTGGTCAGACCGGCGGCACCCGTGCGGCTGACGCGCTGGGCGGTACCCGTGATCAGCGCTACGCCGTCGAGCAGACTGGCGTCGTACGAGGTCGTCAGGGGGGCATCGTTAGGCAGGACCAGATCGAGCACGTGGCCATCCGGTGCGTCGGGCCATTCGGCGCAATACACCATCGGGCCGCGTTGCAGGGCTACTTTCTGCAGGTCGGCTTTTACATCGGGGCTGGCCACCAGCCGCTGAATGGGCATGGGCAGGGCCAGCCGCACCACATCGCCTTTGCGCCAGGTGCGGGCCACGATGGCATAGCCGTTTTCGAGCCGGTAGGGCAGGGCACGGCCGTTCAGGGTAAGCCGCACGGGCGGGGCTGCCGGTCCGGCCACGGCGTAGAGCGTACCCGGAACGGGCTCCTGCCGGGCCCAGCCGGGTATCCGGATGGCCAGTTCGAACGCCTGCGTGCGGGCTGGCTCAACGGCGAAGGCAATGTCGCCGTCCCAGGGGTAGCGTGTTTCCTGGCGGAGCGTCAGCGGCTGGCCGGCCAGGGTCAGCGTGGCGGTGCTGTTGACAAACAGGTTGGCATAAACCCGTTTATCGCGCTGGGCATACACATAGCCCGGCATCGACGGAATGAAGCGGCAGACATTGCTTGGGCAGCAGGCGCAGCCAAACCAGGCCGAGCGGGCGTGCTGTCCCCGCGACTCGAGGGGGTTGGGGTAGAAAAAACGGTCGCCACGCAGCGACACGCCCGACAGCATGCCGTTATAGAGGGTTCGTTCGAGTACGTCGTAATAGCGGGCATCGCCGTGGAGCAGAAAGAGCCGCTGGTTCCAGTAGATGTTGCCGATGGCCGCGCAGGTTTCGTTGTAGGCCGCCATGTTGGGCAGGTTGCGGGCGGGGCCGAAACCCTCGTGTCCGCCTTCGGCACCAATGCCGCCGGTAATGTACAGCTTGTTGCTCACCACGTCGTTCCAGATCTGGTCGATGGCGTGCAGGTAGGCCTGGTCGCCCGTAATGGCGGCTACGTCGGCCATACCGGCATACATGTAAGTCGCCCGAACGGCGTGGCCCACGGCTTCGCGCTGCTCGGTTACGGGTTTATGATCCTGGCTGTATTCCTGACCGTGGCCCCGCACGTCGAGCAGAAACTTGGCCAGGTCGAGGTACGCCTTTTTGCCGGTGGTGCGATAGAGTTTCACCAGCCCCATTTCCACAATCTGGTGACCGGGGGCGCGGGCCAGTTTGCCCGGGCCGAACGTGCTGACCAGCAGATCGGCGTTTTTAAGCGCCACGTTGAGCAGCGTTTTCTTGCCCGTGGCCTGGTAATGCGCCACGGCTGCCTCGAACAGGTGGCCGCTGTTGTAGAGTTCGTGGCTCAAATCCGATTCCTTTTCCCAGCGCGTGAGGCCGGCCCATTCGTGCGGGTGCAGCGGGTCGATGGTGCGGGCCGTGTACAGATAGCCGTCGGGCTCCTGCGCGGCCGCTACGTAGGTGATCAGCGAGTCGACGCGGGCGTCGAGCCGGGCGTCGGGAAAGGTCTGCAGCGAATAGCTGGCGCCCTCGATAATCTTGTAGATGTCGGTATCGTCGAACGGAAATTCGGTGCAGAACTTCGTGCCTTCCTTCAGATGCCCGGCCACCCGGAAATTATCGACCCGACCGGTGCTGTAGCAGTGGTGCAGCGCAATCGGGATGGTTACATCGTGGTTGCGCCGGATGCGGGGTGCCCAGAACCCGTCGGTTACTTTAACGGCCGTAAACGGAACCGGCTGAATGGGGTAGTCGCCGGCGGTGCGCGGCTGGGCCAGGGCTGGGCCGGTCAGTAATAAACCAAAGGCAGCCCACCGGCGAAGGGCAGGCAGAAGCGTGGGAAACATAGGCGGAAGCGGGCTGGAGACAGAGCAGCCACCAGACCGAACGATTGTTTCGGTGGCTGCTGGACGAAGTTACGAATTGGCCGGCTCCCGGGCCGCGCACCGATTCGCGGGTGCTGATACTTTTTTACCCACTCGGCGTGGATAGGTGCCTATTTGGGCTTTTTACCGTATCAGTCCTGCTCCTGTGCCCGGTAGACCCGTTCCAGCCGCTGCCGGACCGACGAAGCCATGTCGTCGCATAACCCATCAAACAGCTGCCATCGGCTTGGCACCAGCAGACTGGCCGTGGCCAGGGTATGCCCGTTGAGGGCCCGTTCGTCCCCCGTAAAGGTTTCCCAGCTGGTCGTCCAGCTGCGGCTGGCCGTAACGGGCTCCTGCCACAGCGCCCGCCCCGACGCGGTTTCGAGGCCCCGCAGGTGCAGCTGCATGTCGGCCCGAACGGTGCGGGTGTGTACGGTAAGTGTACCCGATACCTTTTCCAAAATATCGACCCGGGTGGAGTCGTTGATTTTTTTCTCACCCACCTTGTAGGGCTGGTTGCTGTAAACGGTGCTGCTGCTGCTCGTTACGTTATCGTGGTAGCTATCGAGGTCGGTCACGCGCAGCTGCACCGCCTGGGCTATCCCGAAGCCGTCGACAACCGGCGCGCCGTCGAATACGCTCGCCTGCACCTGGGCGGGCAGATACAGCCGCACAAATGGAGCCGGCTCGGGATTCAGGCTCCGCAGGATGGCCCGTTGCAGGGTAGCCCGGTCGGAGCCCGTCAGCAACGGCCCGGCGCTTACGGGTTCAACCGCTACGCGCAGCAGGGCGTAGGCGAAGGCTTCCTGCGCTTTGGTCGATGCCTGTTGGTAGCCGGGTACCCATTCATCGGCCCGGCGGTAGTGGCTATAGGCATCGCGGGCTGCCCGTCGGTCGGTTTCGCGGTAGGCGAAGGCCAGTTCGGCCGCCTGGTAGCGGTCGGCCGCGGCCAGCTGGCGGGTTTCCCGGATCGGGCTGCCGTAGTCGGCCGGGTAGGCGGCCAGCCAGCCGGCGCAGGGGCCACAGGTGCGGGCGTTGTCGGTCAGGGTTTGCAGCGCCTGGTAGTGGGTTACCACCGTTTCCCAGCGGAACGGGGGGCTGGTATCGGATGTCAGGTCGCGGATGCGGGTCTGGTGGCTGGCATAGGCCTGCACAAACGCATTGCGCAGGACCAGCGGGGCCAGCCGCCGGCCGCGTTTGGTGAGGCCATGCCCCGATTGGAGCCGGCTGGCCGCCTGAGCCACTGCCTTGTCGAAGTCGCCCCGCCGGAGGGCCGTCTGGCCGCTGCTGCACCCCAGCAGCAGCAGCCCGGCCCAAAACAGATAAGGAAGAGAACGGTTCATAGGGAAGGAAGGCTGAATTTTATGGGGGTTAGACAGGCGAACCCCGGGTGGGGTTTATCTTTGACCCCTAAACCAAGTCGACCGTTTAGCGGAATCATGACAAAACGCCGACGCATTCGCTCGGCCGAGAAAACACTCGGCACGTCGCCCGGGACCCTGCTGTACGTAGGCGACGATATTGAACACGCCACCCGGGTCCGGCGTATCGACTACAACGCCGACGAGTACCGGATCGACGACGATGCCCGGCTGGGTAACTGCCGGGTGCCCGACCAGAGCACCCCGCTGATCAACTGGGTCGATGTCGACGGCATTCACGAACCACAGGTGGTAGCGGCCATCGGGAAGCAGTACCACCTGCACCCGCTGCTGCTCGAAGACGTGGTCAATACCGACCAGAAGCCCAAGATCGAATTTTACGACCAGACCTCCGACAACGGCACCCTGCCCGGCAGCGGACCGGTGGTGTTTGCCACCCTGAAAATGCTGCACCACAACCGGCAGCATCAGGAAATCGACATCGAACACGTTAGCCTGGTGCTGGGCAGCAACTACCTGGTGTCGTTTCAGGAGGAGCGTACGCAGGATATCTTCGAGCCGGTGATCGACCGCATCAAGGCATCGGCGGGCAAAACCCGGCGCAGCGGACCCGATTATCTGTTCTACGCCCTGATGGATATCATTGTCGACCACTATGCCGTCATTACCGAGCGCATTGGCGAGCGGATGGACGAGCTGGAAGAAGAAATCGTGGGCGAACGCGCCAGCCAGCAGACCCTGGCGTCGCTCTATCAGCTCAAGCGCGAACTGGCCCACATCCGTCGGGTTGTTTTTCCCACGCGCGATATCGTCGGGGCGCTCATGCGCGAGGAATCGGAGCTGATCAAGCCGACCACACTGCCTTACCTGCGCGACCTGAACGACCACATCAGCCAGAACATCGAAACGCTCGACTCGTACCGCGATATGGTGGCGGGCCTGATGGACGTGTATTACTCCATCGTGAGCAACCGCATGAACTCGGTCATGAAAACGCTGACCATCGTGTCGGCCATTTTTATTCCGCTCACCTTTATTGTGGGGGTCTATGGCATGAACTTCGATTACATGCCCGAACTGAAAAGTCCGCACGGCTATTACTACACCTGGGGCACCATGGTTTTTATTGCGGTGGCCGAGGTCATTTACTTTAAACGGCGCGGCTGGATGTAGCCTTCCCGACGGCTGCGGCCCGCCCCGCACACGCGTATGCAGACATTACCCGCTCAGCAGCTGCGGCCGCACTGGCTCACCGATTCCCGGCAGGCCATTGGCGACGCCGGCCAGGCTGTTTTCTTCGCCATCCGGGGCGACCACCACGACGGCCACGCCTACATCGACGACCTCTACGACCGGGGGGTGCGGCAGTTTGTGGTCGAGCGCACCGCTCTCACGCCCGAGCGCCGGGCCGGGCTGGCGCGGCTGACCGAGGCCGAAATCATCGAAACCGACAGCAGTCTGGCGCTGCTCCAGCGGCTGGCCGCCGACCACCGGGCGGCTTTCAGCATACCGGTGGTCGGCATTACGGGCAGCAACGGCAAAACCATCGTGAAGGAGTGGCTGGCGCAGCTGCTCGCCGATGCGTTCAGCGTTGTTAAAAGTCCCAAAAGCTACAACTCCCAGCTGGGGGTACCGTTGTCGGTGCGGGAGCTGGGAGGGCGCCACACGCTGGCGATCTTCGAAGCAGGTATCTCGCGGCCCCACGAGATGCAGACGCTGGAACCCATCATCCGCCCGACGCTGGGTATCTTTACCAACATTGGCCCTGCCCACGACGAGGGGTTCCGGAGCCGCAAACAGAAAATTGCCGAGAAACTGCGCTTGTTTCAGCATGCCGACACGCTGATCTACTGCGCCGACCAGACCGAAGTCGACGAAGAAGTGCGGTTGTTGCTGACGGCTGTTAACCCCGGCCTGCAACTGATTACGTGGTCGCAAACGGGCCGCCCGGCCACCTGGCAGGCTACCCGCAGCGGTACCCGGCTCACGCTCACCCCAACCGACAGGCCGGATGGGGCGCTGCAGCTCGAACTGCCTTTTACCGATTCCGCTTCCGTCGAGAACCTGCTGCACTGCCTGGTAGCCGTGCAGGTGCTGCACCCGCTCGCGCCCGACGCGCTGCGGCAGGCTCTGAAACGGCTCCGGCCGGTGTCGATGCGGCTCGAACAGAAGGAAGGCGTAGGCAACAGTGTGCTGATCGACGACTCGTACAGCAACGACCTGGCGGGCCTGCAGCTGGCCCTGCGGTTTACGACCCAGCAGCGTACCCGCGACCGGCTGGCGCTGGTGCTGTCGGATGTGCTGCAGTCGGGGCAGCGGGCCGACGACCTCTACGGTCAGATTGCGGCCCTCGTGCGCGACATGGGCGTTACTACGTTTATCGGCGTCGGGCCGGTGCTGGCGGCTCATCGGGCGCTGTTTCCGGCTGACAGCCTGTTTTACCCCACCACCGAGGCCCTGCTGACCGATCTGCCGCTCGACCGGCTGCGCGACAGTCTGGTGTTGGTGAAGGGAGCGCGGACCTTCGGCTTTGAGCGGATTGTGGCGCGGCTGGAGAGGAAAGTGCACGGCACGCGGCTCGAAATCGATCTCGATGCGCTGACCCACAACCTCAATTACTATCGCGAAAAAGTGGGGCTGGCCACCAAGATCATGGTGATGGTGAAAGCCTTCGCGTATGGTAGTGGCAGTGCCGAGGTGGCCCAGCTGCTGCAGTTCCACCGGGTCGATTACCTGGCCGTGGCCTATGCCGATGAGGGCGTAGTGCTGCGCCAGCACGGCATTACGCTGCCCATCATGGTCATGAACCCATCGCCCGAAACGTTCACGACCCTGCTCGACTATGGGCTCCAGCCCGAAATCTACAGTTTGCCGCTGCTCCACGACTGGGGGTACTTTGCCGCCCGGGCGGGTGGCCCGGTGCCGGCCCTGCACCTGAAAATCGACACGGGTATGCACCGGCTCGGCTTCCTGGCCGACGAGCTGCCCGAGCTGATCGCTTACCTCAACGAACATACCGATCTGCGGGTCGAAACGGTGTTCAGCCACCTGGTAGGGGCCGATGAAGCCCGGTTCAACGCGTTTTCGCAGCAGCAATACGAACTGTTCGTACGTTGTACCGACCGCCTGCGCGAAGGGCTTGGCTACCAGCCCACGCGGCACCTGCTCAACTCGGCCGGCATTGTGCGCTTTCCCGACTATCGGCTCGACATGGTCCGGCTGGGTATTGGTCTCTATGGCGTCGAAGCCAGCGGCATCGACCGGGGAGCCGTGCGGCCCGTCGGCACGCTCAAAACGGTGGTGAGCCAGGTGAAGGTGGTGCCCGAGGGTGAATCGGTGGGCTACAGCCGGCGGGGGCGGCTCGATCATACGGCGCAGATTGCCACGCTGGCTATCGGTTACGCCGACGGTTTCGACCGGCGGCTGGGCAACGGCGTGGGCTGGGTCTGGATCAATGGCCACCGCTGCCCCACGGTGGGCAACGTGTGCATGGATATGACCATGGTCGACGTAACGGGCGTGGCCGTTCGGGCGGGCGACGACGCTCTGATCTTCGGGGTCGATCAGCCCATTACGGAACTGGCCCGGGTGATCGGTACCATTCCCTACGAACTGCTGACCGGCGTCAGCGAGCGGGTCAAGCGGGTGTTTTTCATGTAGCCCGCGCCGGCAGCGGTAAAAAAAAAGCGGGCGATGGCAGCACCAGGGCTCAGCAGCACTTGTGTTGGCATCGTCCGCATCATGAAGTCGATCGGGCCGATTGCTTCGTCAGGGCTTTTTGGCCTTCACCGCTTCCACGTTTTTCTTGCGGTTGTCGAGCTCCGTCAGGGCATTGGCCTGTTCGGTCTTGTTGGTTTCGATATCTTTTTTCAGCTGTTCCAGCTCTTTGGCATTGTCGTCGATTCGCTTCAGCAGCCGCTCTTTCTCCTTGGCGTTCTGCTCGATGTCGCGCTGCAGGCGCTCGCCGTTTTTGACGAGCTTCTGGTGGTTTTTCTGCGCTTCGTCGAAACCGCCCTGGGCCACCCGCACTTCCTCGTTGAAGCGGGCGGTGCCGGCGAAGTCATTCAGCAGTTTTTCGGCGGCCGCATAGCCCGGCGCCCCGGTTGTCAGAAACGTACCGTTGCCCAGATCGTAAGCCACAAAGATCGTCGCCGAGTTGCGCGCCGTTTTGACGGTGCTCATCAGGTTGATGGGCTCGGGCGAAACGTCTTTAATATCGGCATTGGTAACGCGGTAGATACCGCGCGAAGCCGTTACCCGGCCGTACTGGCGCAGCTGGGATTCCCACTCTTTCTCAATCTGGCGTCCGTCGCCGGTCAGGGTCAGAAACAGGCCCTGCGCCTTCGTTTTTTCGACGGTGCTTTCGCCGGCATAAACAGTCTGGGCCCGCGTGTTCAGGGGGAGCAGGCTGCACCCCAGCAGCAGGAAAAACAAAACTCGGTTCATGGTCGTGTACGGTTTAAACGGGGTCGGCTCTCAGGACGACGGCCGGCCGCAAAGGTAACCCGTCGACCGGTGATTTCGTGCCGGTCTTAAACAGCAACAGGACAGCCGGAGCCGTCCTGTTGTCGTATGGGCAGGGTTGGTGCCGTTAGCGCGCCAGAGCCGCGTTGGCGTCGAGCCGGCCGCCGGTAACCGTTTTGCCGGCCAGCGAGGGAGTCGGTACGGCGCTCGACAGGATGGCGTTGCGGATCTGGGCAACGGTAGCGCCGGGGTGCGTCGAGGCATACAGCGCCACGGCACCCGTTACGTGGGGCGTCGCCATCGACGTACCATTGTACGACGAGTAGGTGTTGAAGGCCGTGGTCGAGTTGATGGCTACGCCGGGCGCGCCGATGTCGACGGTGGTCGCGCCGTATTGGGAGAAGCTGGCCAGGGCGCCCGTTTTATCGATGGCCGCCACCGCAATCACGTTCGGCAGGTCGTAGTTGGCCGGGTAGCTGGCCGTTACATCGTTGTTGGTGCCGCTGTTGCCGGCAGCCGCAATAAACAGGATGCCAGCGTTGTTGGCCCGGCTGATGGCATCATAAAGCGCCTGCGAATAACCGCCACCGCCCCACGAGTTGTTGCTGGCCACCACGTTCAGTCCTTTGAGTTTCAGGTTGGTCAGGTAATCGACGGCCTTGACGGCGTTGGCGGTGGTACCGCCGTTGCTGCCCAGAAACTTGGCCGAGATCAGGGTAACTTTCCAGTTCAGCCCTACAACACCCTGGTTGTCGGCTTTGCCGCCGATGGTGCCCGCTACGTGGGTGCCGTGGTCGTCGAGCCGGCCGTTGGTGCCGCCATCGTAAATGGTGCGGTCGTTGTTGGCAAAGTCCCAGCCGTTGCTGTCGTCGATCAAGCCGTTTCTGTCGTTGTCAACCTTGTCGACGGGGTCCGATGGATTGGTCCAGACCTGACCGGCCAGGTCGGGGTGGGTCAGCTGAACACCTTCATCGATGATGCCGATATACACGTTGGTCGAGCCCGTCACGCCGGCCGCCCAGGCGGCTGCGGCATTACTGCCAAAGGCGTTGGCCGGTGAGGTGTTGGGGCCGTACATGCCCCAGAGCGATCCGTTGGTGAAAAGCGGATCGACGGCCGTTGCGGTGTGTTCATAGATGTAGTTTGGTTCGGCAAACTCAACACCGGGCATACCCTGTAACTCGTTTATGGCTTCCAGTATATTTTTGTTTACCTTAACGCGCAGAAGGCCTTCTTTTCGACCAGCCTTCTCCATGAGCTTGGTCAGGATCTTCTCGAGCGACTGGCCCTGTACCTTGTCGAGCGCGTTCTGTTTCTGGTCGTCGGTGACGTTATCGGCAAACTGAAGCAAAAGCTCGCCATCGACAAATTTGCTGTTGGCCGATACCCGGGCGCTGCCGCTGGGTGTCAGCTGTGCATCCGGATCGACGGGCTGACAGCTGGTGAGGGCCAGACCGGCCGAGAGGGCGAGGAGTGCCGACAGCCGAACTGCCGACATGTAGTAATTACGCATAGGTAGATTAAGTAGAGATTAAAACTTCCTAAACGTAAAAATTTAATATCAAAAAAAATATACTGGACGGTATATTTTTTTGCGAAAAGGCTAATACGGCGTAGAAACTAGGGTGTATTCCGCTCATCAACGCACCGAACTCTTCGGTAAATACGGGGTGGTACTGCCTGAAAAGTCTTACTTTTTTGCCGCCCGGCGGCCCAGCCACCCGATGCCGTTGAGGATAAGCCTGTTCTGGGCTGGGCTGCTGAACGTCGACGACAGGGCCCGCCGGCTGTTGTGCTCGTAGTCGATATCGTTGTGTCCCATGTTTACATACAGCATTCGGTAGCGCCGGTTGGTCCAGACCACCGGGTAGTCGCCCTGGTGCCATATTTCGTGGGCTTTGGGACCGGTGCCGAGCGGGAAACTGCTGGGGTCGATCGAGAGCAGCACCCTGATGTCGGGGTTCTGGCGCAAATCGTTTTGCCAGCGGTACCATTCGTTGGGAGCAGCACGCAGCGTATCGGCGAGACCCTGCGTAACCGGGTGCCGGTGGGTGTCGATTCGCAGGGTAGCTGCCGTGGGGCGCCAGGTGTTGCCGCTGTACTGGCCCGAGCCCAGAAACTGCTGGTGGTACCAGTTCCAGTTTTGCGGGTAGGCCGATGGGGTCAGGGCAAAGGCCGAGAAGTGGAAGCCCAGCCAGCCGCCCCCCCGCTGCATGTAGGCCTCGAACGCTGCGCGCTGCGCGGGGGCTTCGGGTCGGCTGTCGAGAAAAACAACGACCTGGTAGCGGCTCAGAAAAGCCGCGTTCAGATTGGCCCAGTTGCTGGTCGAATCATAGGTGAAGTTATGGGCAGGGCCCTGCGCGGCCAGCCACCGGTTGGCTTCGTGCACAAAATCGATGTGAGCCTGATCCTGCCGGGCCGTGAAAAATCCGATCACCCGAACGGGGGCGTGCCGGGGCTGTGCCGAGGTCAGGGCCGACAGGCCGAACAGCAGCCAGCCCAGCCACAGCCGGACGTCAATACTGCGCATACATCATGAGAGAAACTGGCTCCGGCCTCGCAGCGACACCAGAACCGGGATTGGAAACCTGTAGGCCGTAAACGCACCAGCGCGGTATATATACCCGCCAGGCCCATAGACAATGGCGATTCAGGGCAGCATTGCCGAAACAAAAGGGGGCTTTTCGGGGTCAGGTACATAGCCGGTGTCGGACTGGGGGTCTGAACAGACCGCTGCTCAGTGCGCAGTCAACCGGTGTCACCCGCAACGTTATACTGCCATGAACCGCTTCGTCGTCCTGCTGTTGCTGCCCATGTCGGTGGCCATTGCCCAGACCAAACCTGCCCAGCCAACGCCCCCCGCCATCGTGTCGGCCGTGGCGGGCATTACGGGTAAACAGTTTGAACCCGACACGGCCTACGCGGCCCTGACCGACGAGGATCGGGTTATTCTGGCCAGAGAGCCCATTGCCAACTGGGGGCTTCCCCAGACGGGGAGCCCGGCAATGCAGTACTATAACCTGATTGTTGGCACCCGGTCTTACCAGCTGGTGGTAGTGAAATCGCCCAAAACGGAATTTCCAACCGCCACGCTGCTGCGGTTTCTGACGCCCAAGTCGAAGCCCGAGCCCATTGCCCGTGGTACGCTGAAACCCAAAACCGAACCCAGGGCCAACTAGGGCCAGCCCTTACTGATCGACCTTGTGGGTCAGCAGCAATCGCCTGTCGCCGTTGAGCAGGGTAGTGGCAAACGCGTAGGTGTCGCCCCCCTCAGCCAGCGCTAGTTTCTTCCGCAGATCGGCCACCGTCTGCGGAAAATTCCGTACGGTCAGATTGGCTTTCAGGCCCGGCAGCAGCGTCGACAGCGCCTTCCGGTCGGGTTTGCTGATCTGATCAACCCGAAATACCCGCCCCGGAAAACCGGCGACCCGGTCGGGGCTCGTGTAGAGATGACTGTTGGGCGCCAGCTTGGTCAGGCCAAAGCGCTGCCCCACCAGCCGGAACGCGCCGGCTTTGAGCACGGCGGCATTCGGCTCGTAGAGAAAGGCCTGCGGATCGCCGAAGGAAACCTCGGCGGTCGTCTCGTCGGCCCAGTTGTAAGCCAGGGTCTGCACCCCATCGGGCAGCAGGTTGACGGCGACCATGGCCGGCCCACCGGGCGGTGTCGGCGTGCGCTGGCAAACGAGCAGCACCTCGCGCACTTCGCCCCCCACCGCAACCACATGCACCGCAGCCGGATCCAGCTGCCGGATGGTCTGCTTCAGATCGATCATGGGCGATACCTTCACCAGCAGCCGGGGGCTTCTGGCCAGCAACCGGCCCCTGTAAGTCAGCAGATTGGGTTCATACTCGTCGAGCTGCACCACGCGGCCACCCTGCTCGTTGCGCCGGTGGGGGTCGAGGTACAGCCACTCGACGGGCTCGGCAAAGGTGTCGAGAAAGGCCAGGCCGTCGCCCGTTTCGATGCGCACGTTGGTGGCCCCCAGCCGGGGCAGCGTATCGGCCGCCAGCCGGGCCAGTTCGGCCTGCCGCTCCACGTAAACAACTTCCTGCATGCGCTCCGCAAAGGCCCATGCATCGACGCCCATGCCCCCCGTCAGATCGAGCAGCCGCCCGCCATTGACCAGACTGGCCTTATATCGGGCGGTAAGTTCCGACGACGCCTGCTCGACCGATAGGGCCGGCGGAAACACCAGATCGGGCCGGGCGTACCAGTGGGGAAGTTTGTGGCGGGCTTTCTGCCGGGCGGCTATCTGCGCGGCCAGCCAGCGTATATCAAGCCCGTCGGGTTGTTTGCGCAGCAGCAGCTGCCTGACATCGTCGGTGAGGTGCTGCTGGATAAAAGCCTGATCGGCGGCAGATAATAGCATAGGTGGTGTGATAAACAGGTTTTTAATCTACTTTTAATGCCGAAGCGCAGGCAGCTGCCGGGCGCTGCTCAACTGAACCACCGTATGCAACGCGTTAGTCCCCTCCGTACCTTAACCAGCTACCGGCCGGCCTGGCTCCGACAGGATTTGTCGGCCGGCCTTTCCGTCTTCTTAGTGGCCCTGCCCTTGTGCCTGGGCATTGCCCTCGCGTCGGGGGCGCCCCTGTTTTCCGGTCTGGTGGCCGGCATTGTGGGGGGTATCATCATTGGGTTTCTGTCGGGGTCGGAGGTCAGCGTGAGCGGGCCGGCGGCCGGTCTGGCCGTGATCGTGGCCGATTCCATCGCAAAAGTAGGGTCTTACAACGCATTTCTGGCGGCTGTGCTGGTGGCCGGAGCGATTCAGCTGGTGCTGGGTGTGCTGAAAGCGGGCCGGCTCAGTGGTTTCTTCCCCGACAGTGTCATCAAGGGCATGCTCTCGGCCATCGGCATCGTCATCATGCTTAAACAGATTCCGCACGCCCTGGGCCGCGACAACGACTACGAGGGCGAATTCGAGTTTCAGCAGCTGGCCGACGGCGAAAATACCCTGTCCGAAATTTACCGGGCCCTGGTTACGGCCAGTCCCGGTGCCATCGTCATCAGCCTGATCTCGCTGGCGATACTGCTGGGCTGGGAGCGGCTGGCGGGCCGCAGCAACCGGCAGTTCTTTAAAAACCTGCCGGCCGCCCTGCTGGTGGTGCTGGTGGGGGTGGGCCTCAACGAGTTGTTTCGGGTCGTACGGCCCGACTGGTACCTGGGGGGCGATACGGCCCACCAGCACATGGTCCGGATTCCGACGCTGGCTGCGGGCAAAAGCCTGCTCTCGGTGCTGGATTTTCCGGACTGGCGTGTGCTGGGCAACCCGACTATCTACGGCATCGGCACCACCATTGCGATTGTGGCCAGCCTGGAAACGCTGCTCAACCTCGAAGCCGCCGACCGGCTCGACCCGGCCCGGCGCGTGTCGTCGACCAACCAGGAGCTGATTGCGCAGGGCATCGGCAATCTGGTATCGGGGCTGATCGGGGGGCTGCCTGTTACGTCGGTCGTGGTCCGCACGTCGGCCAACATTTACGGGGGTGCCCGCACGCGGGTGTCGGCGGTGGTACATGGGCTGCTGCTGCTGGTGGCGGTGGCGGTAGGGGCCGGGCTGCTCAACCGGATCCCGCTGTCGTGCCTGGCCACGCTGCTGATTATGGTAGGCTACAAGCTGGCCAAACCCGCCGTGTTCCGGGCTGTCTATCAGAAGGGGTGGAGCCAGTTTGTGCCCTTCATGGTTACGGTCGTCAGCATTGTGTTTACCGACCTGCTGATCGGTATCGCCCTCGGTACGGTAGTGGGCCTGGGCTTCGTGCTGTACACCAATACCGAGTCGACGTTTCGGGTGGTGCGCGAGGGGCGGCAGGTGCTGATCGAGTTCGAGAAAGACCTTTACTTTCTGAGCAAACCCCGTCTGAAAGATGCCCTCAGCACGCTTCATTCGGGCGACGTGGTGGTGGTCGACGGGGCGCGGGCCACGTTTATCGACGACGACATCCGGACCATGCTCCACGACTTCCGCGAAACGGCCCGGGTGCAGGATATCACCTACGACCTGCGCAACCTGACACCGGCTGTTCGCTGAAGAAAATAGCTTATTGGCGCATTGGGCCTACCTTTGCCGCCCTATGAAACGCGCTTATTGTTTATTGGCGGGTTTGCTGGCGCTGGGTACCTGCACATCCGGCGCCCTGGCCCAGTCCGCCCGCCCGTCGATGAAGACCGACGGTATTTTCGTCGACAAACAGGGGATCATGCGCTGGCAGAAAAGCCGGCAGGAAGCCGCTTTTTTCGGCGTCAACTACACGGCTCCGTTTGCCTTTGCCTACCGGGCCCACAACACCTTCGGGCTGAATGCCGAGGCCGCCATCCGGCAGGATGTGTACCAGATTGCCCGGTTGGGGCTCGATGCTTTCCGGGTGCACGTGTGGGATACCGAAATCTCGGATTCGACGGGTAATCTGCTGGCCAACGAGCAGCTGCGGCTGTTCGATTTTCTGGTGGCCGAACTGACGAAACGGGGTATCAAAACCATCGTTACACCCATTGCGTTCTGGGGCAATGGCTACCCCGAACCCGACGAGGCTACGCCGGGTTTCTCGCACCGCTACGGAAAGGCCCGGGCCACCGTGGAGGAGGGGGCGATTCGGGCGCAGGAGCGTTACCTGGGTCAGTTTTTTCGCCACAAGAACCCCTATACCGGGCTGACCTACAGCGACGATCCGGCCATTATCGCCACCGAGATCAACAACGAGCCCACCCATAGCGGGCCAAAAACGGGGGTTACGGCCTACATCAACCGGCTGGCGGCTGCCATTCGGGCGTCGGGCTGGCGCAAGCCCGTTTTCTACAACATCAGCCAGAACCCCACTTACGCCGATGCCGTGGCCAACGCGGCCGTCGACGGGGTAAGCTTTCAGTGGTACCCAACGGGGCTGGTGGCCGGGCGGGCCCTGCGGGGCAATTTGCTGCCCAATGTCGACCGCTATACCATTCCGTTCGATACCATTCCGGCGTTCCGCAACAAGGCCCGCATGATCTACGAGTTCGACGCGGGCGATGTGCTGCAGCCGGTGATGTACCCGGCCATGGCGCGCAGTTTCCGCACGGCGGGCTTTCAGTGGGCCACCCAGTTTGCCTACGACCCGACCGCCACGGCCTATGCCAACCCCGACTATCAGACGCACTACCTCAACCTGCTCTATACCCCGGCCAAGGCCATCAGCCTGCTCATTGCCGGACAGGTGTTTCATACCCAGCCCCGCCTGAAAGACTACGGCGCTTACCCGGCCAGTGCCACCTTCGCGGGGGTGCGGCTGAACCCGGCCGATTCGCTCAGCGAACTGAACCGGCCCGACCGGTTCTATTACACCAACACCACAACCGCGCAGCCGGTGCAGCCCGCCGGGCTCCGGCACCTGGCCGGGGTAGGTAGCTCGCCCGTAGCCCGATACACCGGACTGGGTGCCTATTTTCTGGATAAACTGGCCGACGGAATCTGGCGGCTGGAAGTGCTGCCCGACGCCGTTACGCTGCGCGACCCGTTTGCGCGGCCGTCGCTGGGGCGGGAAGTGACCCGACTGGTGTGGCGCGACCAGACACTGCGCCTGGGCCTGGCCGATCTGGGCGATGCCTTTTCGCTGACTGGTATGAACGCGGGCAATACGGCCCGGCGCACGGCCTCGGGCGGGCAGGTTGTGCTGCAACCCGGCACCTACCTGCTGGTGCGGGCCGGTCTGTCGGCCGATGGCTGGACGGCCACCTCGCCAACGGAGCTGGGGCCGCTGGGCGACTTCGCGGCTCCTGCCCCGGTGGCGGGTCCCGTGCTGGTGCGGCACGATGTACCCGCATCGGTGCCGGCCGATCAATCCTGGCCGCTGGAAGCAACCGTGGTGGGCCTCGACCGTACGGCGCAGGTATCGCTGCGGATCAATCAGCTGGGCGGGTCCTACGCCACCCTGCCCATGCGGCCCGTGGATACGTACACCTACCGCGCCGACGTACCGGCCGATTTGGTGAAAGCAGGGCAGTTGCAGTACCGGGTGGTGGTGCAGCAGGCCGACAGCGTGCGGGTTTTTCCGGGTAACAAAGCCGGCAATCCGGATGCCTGGGATTACCAGCCCGACGCGCCCTGGCAGGTAGCGGTGACGCCATCGGGGGCGCCCCTGCGCCTGTACGACGCGACCACCGATCGGGCCGTTGTGCTGTTTCCCGATGACTGGCAGGGCCGGCAAAACCGCTACGTAGCCGGGCAGGAGCCGGCGCGGCTAGCCATCCAGCTCACCATGCCCAGGCCAACGCCCGATTCGTTGCTGGGTCTGCAGCTGTTTGTGGGCGATAAAATTCAGGCCGTTGGGCCCTCGGTCAGTGGCTATCAGCGCCTACGTATCCGGGGCCGGGCGGGCGAACCGGTTCGGGTGGCACTCATTAACCAGACCGGCGACTGCTATGCCCTTACGCTGACTTTGCCCGCCGACGGAACCCCCGCCGAGGTGCCCCTCAGCCGCCTGCGGCCCGACGCGGGCCTGCTGCTGCCCCGGCCGTATCCGGACTTTATGCCGCTTCGATTCCGGCCCGCAACGGCAACGCCCCTCGCGGTTGGGGCGGTCGAAAAGCTCGAAGTGACGGCCCCGGCCCGGCCGGGCAGCACACTTACCCTGGAAACGGTGGATCTGTTGCCGTAGGCGTTCAGGCCCAGGCCTGCCGCAGAAACCGGAGCCAGTTGCCGTGCATGACGTTGGCTACGTCGGCTTCGCTATAGCCCCGCTGCCGCAGCAGGTCGGGAATGGTCTGCAGATCGGCAATGGTGTCGAGGTCGTAGGGGCACTGCTCCTTGCCAAAAGCACCATCGAGGTCGGAGCCGATGCCGATGTGGTGGGCGTTACCGGCTAGCTGGCAGATGTGATCGAGGTGATCGATCATCACCGACAGCGAGCAGTTGGTGCTTTCGGGCGTCGACTGCCCGCGCACCCAGTTGGGCACCATCATCCAGGCATCGAGTGGCCCACCGATCACCGCCCCGCGGGCAATGAGTTCGCGCAGCTGGTCGTCGGTAAACTGCCGGTTGTGGTTTACCAGGGCACGGCAGTTGTGGTGACTGGCCCAGACCGGCCCGCTGAAATGGTCGAGGGCGTCGCGGAAGCTGTCGTCGCACAGGTGCGTGGCGTCGAGAATGATGTTCAGCCGCTCCATTTCGCGGAGCAGGGCGTGGCCGGCGGGCCCCATGAGCCCGGTAGCGTCGGTGCCCTGGGCGTATCGGCCGGGGCCGTAGTGGGCGGGGCCGATGGCGCGCAGCCCGTACTGATAGGCCCGTTCCACGTAGTCGACGGTTACGAGCGAATCGGCGCCTTCCAGACTCAGGATGTAGCCAATGGGTTTGTGGTTGTTGGGCGTGCCATCGGTCCAGCGGGCCACGTGGGCGTCGAGGCCCGCCCGGTCGCGAATCTGAACCATTTCGCCGGCTTCTTCCATAGTTTCGTACCAGCTGCGCTGTCCCTGGGTCTGCGCCCATGCCTGTTCGGGCGACTGCCAGCCGGGCAGCGGGTTGTCGGGGGCTACGTAGCGGGCAATCTGCGTGGCCACCACCAGGCCTACCTGGCCCCGGCGCAGGTCGGGCAGCGACACCGTACCCCGGGCGCGGTCGGGCTTGTCGGTCATGCCCCGTTCGCGCTGGCGGATCTGGTGTGCGGTTTGCCGCAGATCGCGGTTCCATTCCAGCGCGTTCATGCTGAGGTCGAGGTGGGCGTCGATGGTGAACATAAAGGGGGTTAGTTTACGGTATTTAGTTTACAGTATTCAGTCTACGGTTTACGGGGTAAGTCAGCGCTAGCACGGCCAGCCGTGTATCGAGAAAAGAGACTACGCGGTTGAAACGCAGCGAGGAGGCATATTGGTACACCCTTCCTGACGGGCGTGCCAGCCACTGAAAACCGCAGCCCGTAAACTGAAAAACCGTAAACCGAATACGCAGTTTACACGGTCAAAATCCGGTCGCGGGCGGTGGTGAACCAGGGTGCACCGATCTGGCCATCGACCACGGGATAGGTGCGTTCGTACAGCGCCACGGTCGGGCAAATGTGGTAGGGCAGGCCATACACCACATCGCCCACCTGATAGCCGTGGTTAGCACCAGCCTCGACCACCAGGTGCTCTTCGCTTTGCCCGGTAGCCTGCAGGTTGGGCGCATTGAGAAAGCGGATGCGCTGCGGCAGGGGGCTTTCGGCCGCTACCGATTTGTGGCCAATGTCGATGGTCAGGCTGGTGGGTGTGGGGAGCGAGATAATCCGCCCTACCACCAGCGCGGCCGGTTCGAACGGCTGTTCGGGCAGGCCCGTACCGTAGCCTTCGTCCCAGTAGACAAACGTGCCGGGGCTGGCCACCACGTCGGGGCGCTGGCTATGAATCGGAAAGGTGGGGCTGCCGCCGGCCACAATTACCGGCTCGTAGCCCCGCCCCCGCAGCAGCTCACGCAGGTGGGCAACGGGCGCAAAAGCCGCGTCGATCGCCACCCGACGCTGGTCGATGTCGCGGTCGCGCAGGTGCCCGTCGTAGGCGTGCAGGCCCACCGGCTGTACCCCCGGCAGCGAAGCCAGGGCTTCGTAGAGGTCGAGCACGGCCGCGTCGGGCTGGATGCCGGTGCGGTTCATACCCACGTTCAGGTCGACGTAGACCGGCACGATGGCCCCCGCCCGCTGGGCCCGGTCGGAGAGGGCCTGCGCCGTGGCGAGGTTGTCGACCAGGCACGAAAACAGGGTGTTGGGGTAGGTGTCGATGAGCTGTAACAGCCGGTCCTGCTTGGGGGGCATGGGCTGGTAAGCCAGCAGCACATCGGGCGCGCCGGCGCGGGCCAGCATCTCGGCTTCGGCAATGGTGGCGCATTTAAATTGAGTCAGGCCCGCATCGAGCAGCAGCCGGGTCACCTCGGGCGACTTATGGGTTTTGACGTGGGGGCGCAGCCGGCGCGTATCGCCCCCAACGGCCCCCAGCAACCGGTCGATGTTGCGCCGGACGCGATCGGGGTAAACCACAAGGGCGGGCGTGTCGAGCGCGTCGACGTTGGTAATCGTAAACCAAGGCGTATCGGTCATGAGCAGCGGTAAAAAGCGGACCCACCCGCCGGCGGGTCCGGTTAGCATCCTTAAACCAGTTCGAACAGGGCTTCGATTTCGACGGGGATGTTGTCGGGTAGCGAGCCGAAGCCCACCGCCGATCGTACGCCGATGCCGTTTTCCTCGCCCCATACCTGGGCAAACAGTTCGCTGCAGCCGTTGATGATATAGGGGTGACGCTCGAAATCGGGTGTACAGTTGACCATACCCAGCACCTTGATCACGCGTTTGACGCGGTCGAGGCTGCCGAGGTGCGTCTGGATGGTCGACAGGATGGTGAGGCCCACCTGGCGGGCGGCCAGCTTGCCCTGTTCCATGTCCATATCGGCGGGGTTGGCCGGCGTGCCGATCCGACCTATAATCAGGCTTTTATCGTCCTGCACGGGACCGTGGCCCGACACATACAGGTAGCGGCCGTCGATCAGGTAGGGCTTATAAACGCCCAGCGGACGGGGCGCGGGGGGCAGGCTGAGGTTGAGTTGCGCAAAAGCCGCTTCGGGCGAGAGGAGGTCGGTAGACATGATTACAGTTGATGGTTTTCAGTGTACGGTATTCGGTATACGGTCGTCAGCACAAACTGAAACCGGTAAACTGAAAACCGTAAACCAGCTTAGAGAACTAAATTAAACAGCAGTACGCCCGCCAGACCCACCACGGCGACGATCGTTTCCATGAGCGACCACGATCGGATGGTGTCTTTGAGGCTAAGGTTGAAATATTCTTTAAAGAGCCAGAAGCCCGGGTCGTTGACGTGCGAAAACATCAGGCTGCCCGCCCCGATGGCAATCACCATCAGGTTGGGATCGACGTGCTGCTGGGCTACCACGGGGGCAATGATGCCGGCAGCCGTCAGGCCAGCTACCGTTGCCGAGCCCAGACATACCCGAATAATGGCCGCAATGAGCCAGCCCAGTACCAGCGGAGGCATCGACCAGGTCTGCATCCGGGTGGCCAGCTCCTGGCTGATGCCACTGTCGGCCAGTACCTGCTTCAGCGCCCCGGCCCCGGCAATGATGAGCAGAATCATGGCCACGTCTTTGGCGGCTTCTTCATACACCCGCATCACCTGCGGCACCGATCGGCCGTTGGCCAGACCCAGGCTCACCGTGGCTACCGCCACCGAGATGAGCATCACCACACCCGGATCGCCCACGAAGGCCGTTGCCTGCTGGATCGACGGGCTGGCCGGGAAGCCGAGTTTGAGCAGCGTGGTCAGAGCCAGCAGCACCACTGGCAGCAGGGCCGTCAGGAAACTATTGGCCGCCCCCGGCAGCTCGTCGACGGGGCGGGTTTTGCCGGCAAAGGTGTCCAGCGGCTCCGACCGGATGCCCTTAAGCGTCTGGGCAAATACCGGACCCGCCAGTATAATGGTCGGGATGGCGATGGCCAGGCCGTAGAGCAGCGTCAGCCCCATGTTGGCGCCGAACTGCGCTACCAGGGCCGCCGGCGACGGATGGGGCGGCAGAAAGCCGTGGGCCACCGACAGCGACGCCAGCATGGGCAAACCCAGGTACACGGCCGGGAGCCGGTACTGATACACAACTGAAAAGATCAGGGGCACCATCAGCACGAAACCAACATTATAGAAAAGCGGAATGCCAATGATGAAGCCCGTGCAGACCAGTCCCCACTGGATGTAGCGCTGACCAAACAAACCCATCATTACGTTGGCGATGCGCTGGGCCGCGCCACTCTCGGCCACCAGCTTACCCAGCATGGCGCCCAGGGCAATCACCGCCACCAGCGAGCCCAGGGTGTCGCCGATGCCTTTCTGCACCGATTTGGCCACGTCGGTCAGGGGCAGGCCCAGCAGCCCGCCGGCCAGCAGCGAGACGACCAGGAACGCCAGAAACGGGTTTACTTTTACCCAGGAAATCAGTAATACGAGCAGCAGGACGCAGCAACCAATGAGCAGGAGCGACATAACAGAAACAGATTGACAGAAGGGTTCAGGATGGCGTCGGTATCGACGTTGCGGCCGCAATGATACCGAAACCCGTCGCTAAAAACGCAGGCTTTCGGTTACTCCAGCCGGAGTTTGCTGATCTTCTGGGTATTGCCGTCGATTTTAAGCCCGTCCTGAATCAGAATGGCGCGGTACTCGATTTCGTCGTAAGGCGCCAGACCGGCGGGCGGGAGCGTCAGCTGATGGCTGCCCGTGGTGCTAACCGGGTAAACGGGTGTGGCGGTCCAGGGCTGGTTGAACGACTCCTCGAGTGAGCTCTGCACGGGGCGGTATTCGAAGCCCAGCTGGGCCGACTTGCCGTTGCCCAGTTTCACCACCTCGGCCGTGAGTTTCAGCGCCCCGTCGGGCTGCCTGACGGCACTGACCGTTCGGAACTGGGCGGGCTCGAGGGCGGGTTCGACCCCCGTCAGTTTGATGACGATGGGGTTGGGCCACTTGTGGTTGTTGTAGATACGCTGCGCCCGTACCACCGAGATTTTGAGGCCGTCGGGCGTTTGTTCGAAGCGGGCCGTACCGTCGTTGGCGGGCTGGTACTCGACCACGTGGCCGGTCTGGCCCAGCACCTCGATCCGGGTGTTGGGTGTTGCCCTGACCGAGCGGATCAGCAACTCCCGGCGCTGCCCGCGGGGCCACTCGGGCCGGTTGGTGAGGTAGGCAAACACGGTGGGATCGGTTTTGTGGCGCGTCAGCCAGATGTCGCCTTCGTTCCGCACGATCCAGGGCCGCACGTCATGTACGGCTTCGTGGTTGATAAAGTGCCAGGCCCCGATTTCCATGAGCCGGCCCATCTGGCCTTCGTTGAGGCTGCCCCACTGCGTAGGGCCAATGTTGAGCAGGTAGGAGCCCCCCTTGGCCCGCGACTCGATCAGAAAATTGATGAGCTCGGTGCCCGACTTGTAGTGATCGTTGGTGGGCTTGTAGTTCCAGGCCGTACCCATGGTCATGTTGCTTTCCCAGGCCGAACTAAGCGTTTCGCCGGGCAGGTATTGCTCGGGCGTTTGCAGCACCCCCCGCGTAATGAGGCAGTTGGGCTGGTATTTCCAGACCGTGGCTTTCACTTCCTCGCGCAGCACGTCGCTGTCGATAAAGAACAGGTCGACGGGCCCGTATTGGGTCATCAGCTCTTTACACTGGGCTTCCACGAAGGTCTTGTAGGTCGCCTGAAACGGTTTAGCTTTAGCCCAGTGGTCGTCGCGGGTAATGTCTTTCATGCCGTTGCGATACGCAAACGAGAAATCTTCGGGTGAGTAATAAAAGCCCACGGCCAGACCCCACTTGCGGCAGGCCTCGACAAACTGGCGTACGATGTCTTTTTTGTAGGGCGTGTTCATTACCCCGAAATCGGTGGTTTTGGTATCCCACATGCAGAAACCGGCGTGGTGCTTGGTCGTAAACATGATGTACTTCATGCCAGCATTTTTGGCCAGAATGACCAGCCGCTCGGGGTCCCAGTCTTTGGGGTAAAAGGTCTTGGGCAGCTCATTGATGTAGCGGTCGACATAGTCGGGCGAGGCCCCCACCAGCGAGTGGCTGATAACGACACCCAGCTGCGTGTCGACGTTCCAGTGGATAAACATGCCGAAGCCGGCGTCTTTGAGCCAGGTTTCGCGCTCGGGTTTGTTGTGGTTGGCACCGATCGACTGGGCCGTGCTCCAGAGCGGGAGCAGCAGCAGCAGCGCCAGGAGCCGTGAGCGGGTAAGTGAAAAGCGTCGAAGAAAAAGCATACAGTTGTGCGTAAATCAGAAAGTAGTCTGGCGGTCGGGGGTCAGTCGACCGTGATATCGTCGAACAGCAGCCACGGCTTGCCGCCGGCACCATACTGCCCCACCGGAATAATGGGCAGGGCGGTGGCGGTAAGGCGAACGTAGCGGGCCGGCTGTGTCGTAAAAGCTGTTTCGATTGGATTGATACCATTCAGCGGAAAGCGCCGGTGCTCGCCCACGGGCCGGAACGTGACGCCGTCGGTGCTCAACAGCACGGTGAGCACCACGGGTGGCCACATCCGCTGCCAGGGGTAATTGAGTACGTGGGTGCCTACCCGCGCGACGGGCTGCACCCGGCCCAGATCGACCGTCACGGCGAAGTCGGTGCCCGGCAACCCCAGCCATTCGCCGGTATTGTAGCGGCTCGTACCGGCCACGCCATTCACGGCGCGCAGCAAACTACCCGGGCGGTAGGGCGCCAGCGGCAGCGGATCCATCGTGACGGGTTTGCCACTGGCCTTCGACAGCCGAAACGCCTGCGTGTAGCGTCGCCCCACGGCCCGCCCACCCGCAAACAGCTGCGCCTGTACGGTGCCCGACCGGCTGATGCGCAGCGGAGCGGTGTAGACCGGGCTGGTCGCGGTGGGCGTCTGGCCGCTGGTGGTGTACCGGATGGTAGCGCCGGGCCGGGTGGTGCGCAGCGTCAGGCCGATGCGCCCGTCGGCGTCGACCTGCACCGTGTCGGTCAGTTCGTCGAAGGAATCGGCGGCCTGCACATGGCGGGCCCGCAGCCGGGGCATGTGCAGCCGCAGCCGGCGCAGAAAATCGGGGTAGTGGCGCTGCGACCGCGGGCTCCAGCCGATTTCGGCCACGGCGAGCGCCCGCGGAAAAATCTGGTGTTCGGCCTGGCCGGTTGTGGGTAAGTACTCCGACCAGACGTTGCCCTGCACGCCCAGCAGGTACCGGGCTTCGTCGGCCGTGAGGCTGTCGGGCAGGGGTTCGTAGCTGTAGGTTTTGCGCAGGGGGGTATAGCCAGCCGCGGCCAGTGGCTCACCCGGGTGCAGCGACTGGTAGTAGTCGAAATACACGTGGGTTTCGGGCGTCATCACGGCGTAGTGGTGCTGCCGCATGGCGGCCACGCCCCCCGCAATGCCGCGCCAGCTCATCACGGCGGCACCGGGCGAGAGGGTCAGGGCGGGGCTGCCGCCTTCCAGAATCTCATCCCAGCCCAACAGCTGCCGGCCGCGCCGGGTCAGATGGGCATCGATGCGCCGGATAAAGTAGCGCTGCAGCTCGTGCTCATCGCGCAGGCCTTCGCGCCGGATACGGGCCTGGCAGCGGGGGCAGGTTTTCCAGCGCGTTTTGGGGCACTCGTCGCCCCCGATGTGGATGTAGCGGGACGGGAAGAGGGAGACAACCTCGTCGAGAATCTGGGTCAGTACGGTAAAGGTGCTGTCGGTGCCGGCGCAGAATACATCGTCGAAAATGCCCCAGAACGTAGCGGCCTCGTAGGGGCCGCCCGGCTGGCCGTCGGGGCGCTGGCACCCCAGTTCGGGAAAGGCACTGAGCGCAGCCAGCGCATGGCCCGGCATGTCGATTTCGGGAATAACGGTGATGTGGCGGTCGGCCGCGTAGCGTACCAGCTCGCGAATCTGATCCTGGGTGTAGTAGCCGCCGTAGCGTTTGCCGTCGAAGCGATGGGGAAGGTCTTTCTTATGGCCAATAAGCGTTTCGCGCCGGAAAGCGGCCGTTTGCTGCAGGGCCGGAAACCGGCGAATCTCGATGCGCCAGCCCTGATCGTCGGTCAGGTGCCAGTGGAAGGTATTGATCTTGTACAGAGCCAGCAGGTCGAGGTATTTCTTTAGAAAGTCGACCGAAAAAAGGTGGCGGCTCACGTCGAGCTGCATGCCCCGGTAGGCAAAGCGGGGGTAATCGTTTATCTGGCCGCAGGGCAGCCCGGCCGGCGCGGCCTGTTCGGCCAGCTGCCGCAGCGACTGGAGGCCGTAGAACAGCCCGGCCGCATCGTGGCCGGTGAGGGTCAGGTGAGTGGGGGTCAGGCGGAGCCGGTAGCCTTCGCGCTGCGGTACGGCCACCGAATCGATACCGAGCACGACAGTCGCCGACGGGCCGCCGGCCGGCCGCGACTCCAGCAGGATGGCCTGGCACAGGGCTGCCAGGGCGGGCGCTACGGTCGGGTCGGCCTGCAGCCGGGCCGCGCCCGACAGCCGGCAGTGGGCCGTGGCCGGCAGACCAGGCACCGCCCGGATGGAGACCGGCTGCGGAATCAGGGCAAAACGCGCCGATAGGGCTGGCTGGGCCCGTAAGACAGCCCAGCCAGTTCCGATCAGCACGATAGTGGATAAAACGCGTACCAGAAAATGCATGCCTGTTTATTTATCCCACCAGATTCGGGTGGTGAGCAAATTAGCACCCTGCCGGGCAACGGCCGCGCTGTACTGCGCGTTGTTGACACTTTCTTCGGTAGGGGGGTACAGCAGCCGGCGCGGTATAACGCCCCCGGTGATGTTGCCCACCACGTTGACGGGCGTTAGTTTGGGATAGCCTGTCCGGCGCCAGTTGGCAAATACCTCCTGCTCATCGGGGAAGAGCGATACCCACATCTGCGTATGAATCTGCTCCAGTTTGGCGTCGGTCGTGCCGTCGGCCGGGAAGGGGTTACGCGCCAGAAAGGCGGTTACTTTAGCCGCCGAAATGGCACCGGCCGTGGGGTTGAACAGGGCCCAGTTGGCCATGGCCGAGCGGATGCCGGCTGCGTAGGCCGTGGCCGCATCGCCCGTATACCAGCCCCGCACGGCGGCTTCGGCCAGCAGCAGGTTGGTTTCGGCCGCGGTCATCACCAGCACGGGGGCGTCGAGTTTGAGCACCGTCAGCGGGTTGGGCTCCGAGTAGGTCTTAAAGTCGGCGGGTTTCACCAGCAGCCCATTGGGCATGCCTTTCTGCAGGGCCGTGGCGGTGTCGGCGGTGGTGCCGTTCCAGACCACCGCAATCACGTTCAGGCGCGGGTCGGCGGTGTTGCGGAGCTGGTCGATAAACGTGCGGGCCAGCTTGCCCCCCTCGATGTTGTCGTTGCCGTTGGCCGCGCTGTAGTCGCTGTTGCGCAGCGACAGGGCGATGGGGTTCTTGTTGATATCCTGCCCCGACGCCAGGTAGCTGATGCGGGCCAGATCGGCATCCTGCGTGATCACGCCCCCGGCAATGGCTTTCTGCACCCAGGTTTTGGCCAGCCCGGCGTCGACCTTGGTCATGCGCATGCCGAGCCGCAACATCAGGGAGTAAGCCAGTTTCTTCCACTTGTCGATGTTGCCGCCGTAGATCAAATCGGCCGTGCCGAAGGTCGTTTTAGACGCATCGAAAGCCGCTGCCGATTGCTCCAGCTCGTTGAGCATATCGGCGTAGATTGCCGACTGGGCGTCGTATTTGGGCGTGAAAACGTTCTGGCTGTACCCTTTGGCCGCGTCGGTGTACGGAATGTCGCCGTAGAGGTCGGTGATACGGTGCATGACATACACCCGCCAGATGCGGGCCACCGAGAGGAGGTTGACCTGGCTGGGGTCGGTTGATACGGCCCGAATGACCTCCGCCGTTTCGTTGACGGCACCGGGGTAGGCGTTCTGGAAAAAGTCGTAGGGGTAGCTGCCCTGCTGGAAGTAATACTTGTCGCCGATGCCCGGCACGTCCTTGTAGGTGGCAAAGTGCTGCATCGATCCCCCGCTGGCGAGCACGCCGGTCGAGAAATAGCTGTTGCCGAGGGCGTCGAGCTGCGCTTTGGTGAACACATAGGCAGGGGTAATGGTGGTCGAGGCATCGGGGTTGACGTTGAGAGCCTCGAAGCCGTTGTCGCAGGCCGTCAGGCCCGTTGCCAGACTGGCCAGCAGCAGCAGGCGGTATCGGCGGGTATGGGAGCGTATGGTAGACATTGCGTTCAGAAGTAGGGATGGAGTCCGGGAGCAGACTTAAAACTTGACCATCAGGTTGAAACCCAGACTGCGGGTACGGGGCAGCGCGAAGGCTTCGAAACCCTGGGCGTTGCTGTTGGTGTAGCTCGACTCGGGGTCGAAGTTGTCGGTGTTTTTATACAGAATCAGGGGGTTCCGGGCCACGAGCGAGATCGAAGCCGCCTGAATACGGGCAAACTTGAGCACACTCGTCGGGATGCTGTAATTCAGCACCACCTGCCGCAGCTTTACAAAGCTGCCGTCGTAGAGAAACAGGTCGGTGTAGTTTTTCAGGTTGTCGTAGTACAGCCGCAGACCCGATACCGGAATGGTGGCCGAGTAGGGGGTGCCCTCCGGCGTTACACCCGACACGGGCAGGCCCGACTCCCGGCCGGCCAGCGTGTTCTGATGGAGGCCGAAACGGGTGGCGTAGACATCCATGGTCGAGAAAATCTTGTTGCCAAACTTGCCGTCGACCAGCACGTCGAGCGAGAAGTTTTTATAGGTAAACGTGTTGCTCAGCCCCATCGTGAGGGGTGGCACACCCTGCCCCAGTTCGGTCAGCGCACTTTTCTGCGGATACCCCGTCGCCTTGTTGAACACCACATTGTTGTTAGCGTCGCGCACCATGGTGTAGCCTTTGATCACGCCATAGGGCCGACCCACGGTGTTGTGAATAAAGGCCCAGCCGCCCACGCTGCTCGCCACCTCGATGGTGTTCAGCCCGTCGGCCAGTTTTACCACTTCGTTTTTGTTGTAGGCCACGTTGTAGCTCACGTTCCAGGTAAAGTTCTGGCTCTTGACGGGGGTACCCGACAGCAGCAGCTCGACCCCCCGGTTGTTCACCTGCCCGATGTTCAGCAGCACATCCTGGTAGCCCGTCGTACGCGATACCGCCGTGCGCACGATATCGTCGGTGGTTTTGCGGTTGTAGAACGTCAGGTCGACGCCCAGCCGGTTGCGCAGAAACTTCGCGTCGAGGCCCAGCTCGTAGGTCGTCGAGGTAAGCGGCCGCAGGTCGGAGTTGGTGACCAGATTGACCCCGTTCGACTGCGTAACCTGCTGCAGGGGCCGGCCATCGTGTCCGCCCTGCACCATGCTGTAGGTCTGGTTCAGGATGTACGGATCGGGCGTGGCACCACCGACCTGCGCCCACGAGGCCCGCAGTTTGGCAAAGCTGATGACGGCTGGCAGCCGGGCCGCCTGCGACAGGACGAAGCTACCCCCCACCGATGGGTAAAAAATACTGTTGTTGCGGGGGCTCAGGGTCGAAAACCAGTCCTGCCGTCCGGTCAGGGTTAGAAACGCGATGTTCTTGTAGTCGAGGTCGGCCGAGGCAAAGATCGAGTTGGTGGCCGTTTTCTGGTTGACGGGCCGGGTGGTCGACGCGGCCAGGTTGGTGTAGCTGTAGAAGAACGGGATAATGAACTGCGTACCGTCGATGTACGTGTCGTTGACGGTGTAGAGCCGTTTGTTGCCGCCCACGAAGGCGGTCAGCCCGATGTTTTTCAGCAGCGTCGTGTTGTAGTTCAGGGTCAGCAGCGAGTTGGTTTCCGAGACCGACGAGTTGATTTCGTGGTATTCGCCGGCCGAGTTGGCCGTATAGACCGTGCCCGTCGGGATGATGCCGACCGAGCGGAAATTGAAGAAATCGCGGCTCACGCTGCCCCGCAGGTAGAGGTTGTCGAGGATGTTGAACTTGACGTTGGCCTGACCGATAAACCGGTTTTTGGTGTCGCGGTTCTGGAAGCGGTTCACCACGAAGTAGGAGTTCGAGGCATAAGGTGTTTCGTTCCACTGCGTTTCGCGGCCGGTGGCGTCGTAGCCCGGCGAAAGCTGCCGGATATCGACCGTGTTGGCGACCATATACACGGCCCAGTTGGGGTTGCCCGGCGCATCGCCCGCGCTCGGCCGGTTCACGCCTTCTTCCAGGTTATACTGGGCCACGGTTTCAAGCGTCAGGCGCTTGCTCAGAATGGCATTGACGTTCAGGTTGGCAATCTTGCGGTTAAAGGTCGAGTTGGGCAGTATGCTTTTGTTGGCCACGTTGGCCAGCGAGAAGCGGAAGTTGATGGTCTCGCTGCCGCCGTTGAGGGCTACCGTATTGGTGAAGGTCGACCCGGTCTGGTAGAAGTTTTTGATGTTGTCGCGCTGAGGCACGTAGGGATGCTGCTGGCCATCGAACGCAACGTACGACTGTCCGTCCATGCGGGTACCCCACGACCGGCGTCCCCAGTTGACGGCCTGCGCCTGGGTGGTGGGTTTTACCCCGCCATCGCCCTGTCCGTATTCGTACTGGAAGTTTGGAAACACGGCCGGGCTGTCGAACATCAGGGTCGTGTTGTAGTCGACGCCGATGCCTTTCTGGGCGCGGCCTTTCTTGGTCGTGATCAGGATAACCCCGTTGGCCGCCCGTGATCCGTAGAGCGCAGCCGCCGTACCGCCTTTGAGTACGCTGATCGACTCGATATCGTCGGGGTTGATACCGCCGATGCCATCGCCCCGGTCCACGTTGAGGCCGCTGCCGTTGGTAGTGGGACTGCCGCCCGGCGAGGTGTTGTCGATGGGCATGCCGTTGATGACGTAGAGGGGCTGGTTGCTGCCGTTCAGCGAGCCATTCCCCCGGATGACCACCCGGCTCGACCCACCCGATCCGGTGGCCAGCCCCGACGCGTTGACACCGGCAATTTTGCCGCTCAGCGCATTGGCAATGTTTGTTTCGCGGGCCTGCGTGAAGTCGCTGCCTTTGACCTCGGTGACCGAATAAGCCAGGGCTTTTTTGTCTTTGGTGATGCCAAGGGCCGTTACCACCACTTCGCCGAGCTGGGTAGCATCTTCTTTAAGGGCTACATCGAGCGTCGAGCGGCCGCCCACCGCCTGCTCCTGCGACACGAAGCCGATGTAGGAGAAGACCAGCGTTACCTGCCGGCCCGACAGGTTGATGGAGTAGGTACCGTCGCTGTTGGATACGGTTCCTTTGGTCGACCCTTTTTCAAGGATGGTTACGCCCGGCAGTGGGGTGCCGTCGGTGGCATTACTCACTTTGCCGGTCAACGTCTGGGCCAGGGCCGGGAGGCTAAACAGCCAGCCCGCCACTAACAATACGGTGCATAAACCCGGGTGGGGTACTTTTTTGCATAGGTGTTGCATGGGCTAATCCGGTTTAAACGTAGCGATGTACAATTTGCAATTGTTGCAATGGGTTTTGCAAATATTGCATATTAAAGTCGGTTTAACCGCATGGTTTGCAAACAAAAAAAGGTAAATAACCTCTTTTGCCTGATAATCTATGCAAATACTACGTGAAATAGTAGATTTGTGCGGTTTGTGATGGGGTCTGGTGCCATTGTTGCAACAAATGCCGGTATCAGTAGTCGGCGAGACTACCGATCTTTGTCCTGTACCAACACTTTATTTGCAGACGACCGCTATGCAGTCAGCCGACACCGCCATTGTGTTATTGAAGGAAGAGCGCAAGGACATGATTCTGCAGCAGATCAACCTGCACACACGAATCTTTCTGGGCGATTTGGCCACAACCCTCAACGTGTCGGAAGACACCGTTCGGCGGGATATCAACGAACTGGCCGATGATGGGAAACTGATTAAAATCCGGGGGGGCGCCATGGCCAAGGCGTATCACCACAGCTCGGCCCTGCAGGAAACCTACGCCCACCAGAGCAAGCGCATCATTGCCGAAAAAAGCCTGTCGCTGCTCCGCGACGGCATGCTGATCCTGATCGGGGGTGGTACTACCATCCGCGAGCTGATCAAGCTGATCCCCAACGAACTGCGGGCCACCTTCGTTACGGTAAACCCACTGACGGCCGTGGAGCTGATGGATAAGCCCAACCTGGAAATCATCATGATCGGGGGGCAGATTTCGCGCTACAGCCAGATGAGCGTGGGGGGCGAGGTCTACCAGCGGCTGTCGGAGTTTCGGGCCGATCTGTGCATCATCGGCACCAACGCCATCGATGCCCGCGGGGGGCTTACCGACTCCGACTGGGAAACGGTACAGGCCAAAAAAGCCATGATTCAGGCGTCGGCCAAGGTGGCGGTGCTGGCCATCACCGAGAAGCTCAACAGCGTGATGCGCATGAAAATCGCCGACCTCAACCAGATCGATTACCTGATTACCGAAGTGCCCGCCGATTCGGCCCAGCTAACGCCCTACCGGAGCGAGACGCTTCAACTTCGCTGACGCCTGCCCACCCTGATCCCTGTTTTTATGCGCTTCATCCAGTCATTTGTCGGCGGGCTGCTGCTGAGTTTCGTCCTGACCGCTGGTCTGGCCCAGCCCGTTACGTTCTACTTGACCGATCCCGTCGGCAAGGTGCTGTTCAGGCCGCAGCCGGCCCCCGTGATGGGGCGCGTAACCGCAGGGCAGCCCATCATCCGGGTCAATGCCGGGCAGACCTACCAGCCTATCGACGGCTTTGGGTACACCCTCACGGGGGGCAGCGCGCAGTTGCTGGCACGCATGACGCCGGCCGCCCGGAAGGCGCTGCTGACGGAACTGTTTTCGCCCGCCGGTACCGGCATTGGCGTTAGCTACCTGCGCATCAGCATCGGCGCATCGGACCTCGACGAGCGGGTGTTTTCGTACGATGATCTGCCCGCCGGCCAGACCGACCCCGCGCTCCGGCGGTTTAGTCTGGCCCCCGACCGGGCCGCGCTGATTCCGGTGCTGCGCGAGATTTTGACCATCAATCCAGCCCTCAGGATACTGGGATCGCCCTGGTCGCCACCGGTCTGGATGAAAACCAACGGCAGCAGCAAAGGAGGCAGCCTGAAACCGGCCTATTACGGTGCCTACGCGGCTTATTTTGTTCGGTACATACAGGAGATGGCCCAGGCCGGCATACGGATCGACGCCGTGACGCTTCAAAACGAGCCGCTGCACCCCGGCAACAACCCCAGTTTGCTGATGCTGCCGGCCGAGCAGGCGCTGTTTATCAAAAAACACGTGGGTCCGGCGTTCCGGGCGGCCGGTCTGAAAACCAAAATCATTCTCTACGACCACAACGCCGACCGCCCCGATTACCCGATCTCGATTCTGAACGATGCCGAGGCCCGGCGCTACGTGGATGGGTCAGCGTTTCACCTCTACGCGGGGCCCATCGATACGCTGGCCACGGTGCATGCCGCGCACCCCGACAAAAACCTGTACTTCACCGAGCAGTGGATCGGCGCACCGGGCAACCTGACGGGCGATCTGGCGTGGCACGTGCGGCACCTTATCATTGGGGCTACCCGCAACTGGTGCCGCACGGTGCTCGAGTGGAACCTGGCCGCCGACCCGGCTCAGCAGCCCCACACGCCCGGCGGCTGCACCCAGTGTCTGGGCGCCCTGACCCTCGACGGCAACACCGTGACCCGCAACCCGGCTTACTACATCATTGCCCTAGCGGCCAAATTTGTGCGCCCCGGCTCGGTCCGCATCGAGAGCAACCTGCCCGCCGGTCTGCCCAACGTGGCGTTCCGGACCCCCACCGGCCGCCACGCGCTGATCGTGCTCAACGAAACGGCTACCGCCCGCGCCTTTACCATTGCCGATGGCAACCGTCAGTTCAGCACCACGCTGCCCCCCGGCGCGGTGGGTACGTTTGTGTGGTAGTATTTCAGTATTCGGTTTACAGTATATAGTGTACAGTTTTTCGTAAGCAATTGTCGGTGGGTAGTATCCGGTATACTGTGGTGAAGATTACGGTATTCAGCCTAAGGTCTCCGGATTTAGCGCTTGGCCTACTCCTCCAGGTGCTGAATCAGCTACCGATTCTAAGTCTTGTGTACGGATTTCGTCAGGGAGTAAAATCCGTACTTTTCATACGTGACCCACACGAGATGCGCAATACTGAATACGGTAAACAGTATACTGAAAACCAAACCACAAACCACCTTTCCCTCACGCCCTCACACCGTACCAGTCGACATGGCGGGTGGCGTACATGCCGGCGGCCAGCAGGGTCAGCAGGCCGAGGGTACCTACCAGCAGGCTGTAGTCAGCGAGCTGGAGCAGTCCGTAGAAAAAGGCGTACAGCACCGCCAGCAGCAACCCGAAAGCCATTGTCAGCCGGGGGCTGCGGAACACGTAGCGCACGTAACCTGTGATGAGGCCCACGATCAGCAGACTACTCAGCAGATAGGATCGGTTGAACGTGATCTGTTCGGAAAACGCCAGCAGCAGCAGGTAAAACAGACAGATGGCCAGCCCCACCAGCAGATACTGAACCGGGTGAATGGCCCGATGCGCCAGAATCTCGATGCCGAAAAACGTAATAAAGGTCAGCAGGATAAACAGCAAACCGTATTTGGTAGCGCGGGTCGTTTTCTGATACTCGTCGATCGGCAGCATCAGCTTCACCCCAAACGTGGGCAGGTTCGGCGTGTTGCCCAGCCGAATCGGGGCACCGGCAGCAATCAGTCGTTTGGTCAGAAAAGAACCCAGACCCTGCTGCGGCATATCGCGGTTCAGCTGCAGTACCGTCCACGACGCCCGGAAACCGCTGGTGTCGAGTACCCGCTGATCGGGCAGAAACGCCCCGACAAACCCGGGCGATGCCCAGCTCGATTGCAGCGCTACCCGGGTTTCCCGCCCCAGTGGCAGCATGTCGAGCTGGGTGCTGCCGTTGAGGTCGAGGGTGGTGCTGACCCGATACTGATCGGCGTCGAGCCGAATCGGAACGATCACCCCCGACGATACCACATCGTTGGTTGGCAGACCCGGCTCGGCCAGCGTCGACTGCCCGTTTACCCGCACACGAATCGACTGGCGCACCCCCTTGAGGTCGCTGATGCCCAGCGAGAGGATGGCCTTGTCCCACTGCAGAACCCCGTCGGGCAGGCCCACCGACGTCGCCGACGGCTTCCGAAACGTACTGCTGACGGTCAGGCGGGTGTTGTAGAGAATCACGTCGAAAATGCCCCGGCTGCGCTGCTCCGGCCGTATCGTGCCGGTAATCGATAGGGTTTCGGGGAAGAAGTGGGCGTAGGCAATGCGCGTGGCGGGCCGACCCGCCAGTCCCGTCGAATCGGTTTTGTAAGGCACCGAAATAAAGGGGCCGCTGATGGTTTGCCCGGCACCCCACATGCGGGTAACGTCGCTCACGGCTTCGGCGCGGTACTGCTCGCGTTCCTCAATCAGTCCCTGGAGTTGTAGGGTCGGAATCAGGAGCAGCAGCGCCAGAAAGCTGATGATAACGATTTTAATCAAAATCGACGAGGAGTTGGCGGGAGCCGGCAGGGCGGGGGGCACGGAGGCAGCTGGTTGGTCAGGCATGGATTTTTGGTTTAAAAGTACTTTGTTTTACAAAGTAAACGAAAAAGCGATTTGATTCGCCATGGGCCGGTATACTGATGAAAAAAAGAACAACGGCTGGTTCGGGCTTTACGGGTGTTCACGAGCGGGCGGTCAATCTGACCCGCCAATCGCCCGTTACACAGGCGAAAGCGTTATTTTTGCGGTTCAACCCATGTAGACTATGGCCATCAAGGCATTTTTATTCGATCTCGACGGTGTGATTGTCGACACCGCGATCTACCATTATCAGGCCTGGCGCCGGCTTGCCAATGAGCTGGGCTTCGATATTTCAGAAGCCTTTAATGAGGGGCTCAAGGGCGTCAGCCGAATGGAGTCGCTCGACCTGATTCTGTCCCACGGCGGGCAGACGCTCAGCGACGAACGGAAGCAGGAGCTGGCCACGCAGAAAAACGAATGGTATCTGGAACTGGTCAGCCGCATGACCTCCGACGATATTTTGCCCGGCGTACCGACCTTTTTCGCGCAGGTGCGAAAAGCGGGCTTGAAAACGGCCCTGGGGTCGGTGAGCAAGAACGCCCCCCTGATTCTGGAGCGGATCGGCATGCTCGACGCCTTTGACGCGATTATCGACGGCAATAAAATCAGCAAGGGCAAACCCGACCCCGAAGTGTTTACGAAGGGTGCTGCCGAACTGGGTGTCGAGCCGGGCGAATGTGTGGTGTTCGAAGATGCCGTGGCCGGAGTCGAAGCGGGTAAGCGGGGCGGTATGTTTGTGGTGGGCCTGGGTCAGCCCGACGTACTCACGCAGGCCGATCTGGTAGCCCCCTCGCTCGACCAGCTGACCGTGGAGCGGGTGTTGGGAGTAGCTTAGTACTCAGTTTACAGTATTCGGTTTTCAGTATTCCGGACTGCGCTATTCGGCATTCAGTGTGTAGTATTTGGTTTACAGTATTCAGGGTTGCGGTGTGCCGTAAACTGAATACTGTAAACGTTAAACCAAAAACCGTTAAAACGCCAGCCAGCCGGAGAATTTGATGGCGAAGGGGGTGACGGGGATGCCCGTGCGGGTCAGGTTGTCGCGGTAGGTGAGCCGGTGAATGGCATCGACGCGCAGCACCTTGAAGATATTATCGATGCCGTAGCCCACTTCGACGTAGGGGGTGCTGCCGAGCGAGCTGAACCCTTCGACGGCGTTGCCCTGCGCATCGGTTTTCTGGATGTCGTTCAGGTTGCGGGCCGACACGCCCCCCACCAGCACCTTCGCCGTAATCAGTTCGCGCCATTTCAGTTGCCGCAACACCGGCAGCCGGTTAAACAGCAGGCCGCCAAAGTTGTGCTCGAACTGCACCGACGCCCAGCGGTCGGCCACAAACTCGAAGTAGTTCATGAGGTTGTAGGCGTTGCCCACGTAGAACGACGATTCGTTGCCGAGGGGCGTGTAGAGCAGCGGGTAGGGCACTGCCGACGGAATCAGGCCCCCGCTGAGGGTGTAGTAGGAGCGGCCTAGTACCCCCAGCCGCGCCGAGTGCTTCATGCTGAAGGCCAGCCGGTGGTACGTAAAATCGCTGCCCATCACGTTGCGCAACCCAAGCGTGTAGCGTAGCGTAAAAATGGGTTTCCGCGTAGCGCCGGCGCTTACCCGCACATTGTCGTTCTGGAGCATGATCTCGTCGGGCGCGAAACGTGTTTCCGAGATCAGCTCCGTTACGCGGTAGCTGGTCCGGATCGACTGGTCGTTGTCACGCACCTGCGGCAGAAACGCGAAGGGAAACAGCGGCTCGAACGTCCGGTTGCGCACGGCGAGGGTCTGCGTAAAGCCGCTGCCCAGTTCGCGCCGGGCGTAGAGGGTGTTGTCTTCCTGAAAATAAGGCCGGCGGATGGTGCCGAAGCGCGAATAAGCCGCAAAGAGGGAGTTGTTGCCGATGTTGTCGGCCGAGACGCCGATGCGCTCGAGGTCGTAGGTGCGCTGCACACCCACCACCGTCCAGGGTTTGCGACTCACGATGTACTCGATGTTGCCGCTGTACTTCAGCTGTTTGTCGAGGGTGCCATAAGCAACATAGCCGCTCAGCAGCCATTTGCGGCTAAAGCCGGTGTTGGTGCGCAGCCCGAGCCGAAACCGGTTGCCCTCTACGTTGTTGTAGGCATAGGAATACAGCACCGGGCCCAGGTCGATGTGGAGTCGGTCGATGGGCTTGTAGCCCAGTACCCCCAGCTTGATGATTTCGCCGGCGGCTTTCACAATGGGTACGTTGCGTACCGAATCAACCACCTGCATAGCTTTGAACTCCTCGGGCCGGAGCGACTGCGGCCGTACCTGCTGCCAGAAAGCCGGGTCGGCCTGCCGGTAATCGTCGGCGAGTTCGATGGCCGGATCGTAAAAACCGATGTCTTTGGGCTGCGTTTCAACGAGGTTGCTGGCCGTGGCGTAGAAGCGGATCAGGGCGCCCGGCGCGCGCGGGGCCGGTTCGTCGGTGTCGATCGTAACCTGCGTCAGGGTCGGAAACCGGGCGCCCGAGGCCGTCGACTCCCAGTTCTGCTCAATGTGCAGTTCGTCGACGAAGTTGATGTTGGCCCGCTTGTCGACCCGGGCATCGATCTGGGTCAGCGCCAGCTGTGTCGTATCGACCCAGACCGTGCCCGAAAAAGCCAGATCGGCCGCCCGTTTTGGCGAAAACTCAATCTCGTAACAGGCCACGCTGCCCACCTGCACGGTATCTTTCAGCCGGAAGGTGTATATGGTTTCCCACTGACTGCCTACGGGCGAGGGGATATCCTTGCGCAGTACGTAGAGCGAGTTGCGGTAGAAATTATACTGTTGAAACGAGGCTCCGGTCAGCTGCGCAATCAGGCCGCCATCGCTGACACCAACGCCGGTCACGTGCGACTTCTGCACGTTTTCCTTGGTCTTTTCGGGGCTGGTGCGGGCAAATACGTTGGAAAAGGTTTCGGAGATAAAGACCGGTACGGCGGGCTGCCCGTTTTCGTCAGTAATGGCCGGGAGTTTACCGAGCAGTCGGCCAACGGGTCCGGGACGCCGGTTGTGCTTTCGCTTCTGGCTGAAATTGTTGATGTAGCCTTCGATCTTGGTGTAGCTGTCGTACTGATAGGCGGCCAGTCGGGCGGGGTTGTACTGGTCGCGCCGACGCACGGTTTCGCGCAGAATGCGGTAGGCCGGGTCGCCCCCTTTGGCGTAGACCCGCACTTCCTGCAGCCGGGTCGCGGCCGAAACCAGTCGGGCCTCTATCGTTTGCTGGGCCACGGCCACCAGCGGAAACGCCTGTGTGCGGTAGCCCAGGCTCAGGACCAGCAGCGAATCGGTGAGCTGCGGCACGCGCAGGGAATACCGCCCGTCGACATCGGAGGTGGTACCGCTTGTTTTGCCTTTGAGGGCAATGCTGGCAAAGGGAATACCTTCGCCAGTGGCCGCATCGACCACGCGGCCCGAGATGGTGAAGGAGGTCTGGGCCGCTGCCAGACCCAGGCTGCCCAACAGCAGCACCAGGGGGGCCAGAACGGTCCTCAGGAAAACAGTCATTACCGAATCGTGTAGTTGTGAGTCAATCTCGTAACCGAGAACTAGTCAATTGAGTTTACTATGTGATGAAAAAAAACGCTCCGTCGATGGGTCATCGACGGAGCGTTGTCGATCGTCAGACACGATCGGTACGTAGAAAAGCCGGGTTCCGTTGCAGCGAGTCCGGTAAAGCAGTTTAGCGAACCGCCGTTTTGGGGGCGTTGCCGGCGGGGGCCATCTGCCCGCCCACGATGCGCCATTTGCCTTCGTCCTGTTTGAGCACGTGCGTAAAACGGTAAAACTGATCGGCTACGGATGGGTGGTTGAGCGTGCCGTAGATAACCATTACCTGATCGCCCACGGGGTCGACCCGGACCACGTTGGAAATCCACTGCACCCCTTCGAGCGGGGCTTTGCCAATCTGCGGGGCTTTGGCCAGTGCCCCGGTTTCGCTCCAGAGCGTAGCGGTTGGGGCCATCACGCCCGCCATCACTGCGGTGTCGCCGGTGTTGAGGGCCTTGCCAAAAGTGGCTTCGGTAAGCCGGCCAATCGAGTCGGCGGCCGACTGGGTCAGCGGGCCACCCCGTTTGGGCCGTTCGCCCCGAAACAGCGATTTGCCGGCGTTGGCCAGCTTGTTGAACCCCGGCAGATCGGTAGCAATACCAGCGGCAAAGACGACTGCCAGCACCGCCGGAATCACAAACTCTTTCTTGATGCCGCCCGTCCGGCGGTCGCGGCTGTAGGCCGTGATCGACGACCAGTTGTTGACGATGTGAAACATGGCCGCCAGCACAAATAACATTCCGAACCAGGCATGGGTGTGTTCGACGGGGTGTGAGCCCTGACCGAAGTAAATGAGTACGCCCGTGACGGCAAGGACCAGAAAGGCCAGCGCGACCGAAAGAGAAACCAGATTCTTTGTTTTCATGGAGAAACGGATAAGATGACAGGGCTGCGTGGGGGTTTTTGCAAATATACGGGCCTCGGCGCAGGTTCATAATGAACGGGCGCGGGCTGGCCTTACGGCGCTTTGTCGCCCTGATAGGCAAACGTCATAAGGCTGCCTTTCTTGCCATTGCCTTCGCTGGCAATGTAGAGGTCGCCGTTGGGGGCGAAGCAGATACCTTCGGGTTGCCGGAACAGCGCGGGGTCGAGGGCCTGGCTACCCTGGATCTGCCCCTGCCGGTTCACGACGACCAGCCGCTTGCCGGCCGAGGTGAGGATGTACCAGTGGCCGGTAATGGGGTGTACGGCAATGCCCGAGGGCTTGTACGATTTGGTGTCGATGTGGGCTTCGTCGAGGGCGGGGCGGCTGACGGTGAGCTGGCGGTACACCCCCTTGCTGCGCAGGTCATAGGCGTACACCGAGTTTTCGGCTTTGGCGTTGTCGCTTTTCTTGACCGCAATCAGCAGCCGGTTGGTTTGCGGGTCGTAGCCCAGCCCTTCGACTTCGGTTTTGGCGGGCAGGTCGGTTTTGGTGCGCCCGATCTGGGTCGACTCGGGTTCGAAGCGGTAGAGCGTGCCGTTGCTTTCGAGCACATACACATGGCCATCCACGTATTCGATGCCTTCGAAGTCGCCGTAGCCGCCGAAGCCAAATTCGCTCACCACCGACTGGGTTTTGGTGTCGAACACATACACCACCGCTTCTTCATCCTGCACGCAGAGCAGCTTGCCGTCTTTGAAATAGGTAAGGCCCGAAATCTCGGTCAGCTTGCCGGGTAGGGTGGCGCGCTGATCGGGTTTGTCGAGCTGGTAGGGCATCGAGAAGGCAGGGGTATCGGCCTGCGTGGCGGGCGAGGCCGACGTATCCGTTTTTTTGTCAGACGGGTTGCAGGCCGCCATCAGCAGGCCGGCTCCGAGCAGCAGGTGTTTCATGGAGTAGACAGTTAGGCGGCAAACATACGGCGATATGAACGCATTTAGGTGGGGTCGGCCGGTTGGATTTCGGATGCGTATCATCGCCATTCGCCCGGTCGAAATGGGCGTTCGGCTTCTTTCGTTCGCCACCACTCGTTCCGAAACGTACATTTGTTTGTGAACCGAACCGAATCGCTGACCTACCGACTAACCACAAGCCAGCGCTGGCAGCTGGCCCTGAGTGTTTTTGTGGTATACTGGCCCCTGCGTCTCTATATCAATATCACCAATCCAGTCTGGGCGCTGAAGCCGGCCCGGCTGCCTTTCTTTGTGATGGAGATTGTGCTGTCGGTACTGTTCTTCTTTGCCTGGATCGGCGTGTCGGAGTGGTTTCACCGCCGTTTTTTTTCGGTCTGGTTCGGCGAGCGTTTTCTGGTCGAGTTCAAACTGCCGGCCCAGCTGGCCACGCTGGTGATTGCCAGTATGATGGCGGTTTCGTTCAACCTGGGTTTCTACGCCATCTGGCACGCCCTCGACAACATGCTCGAAGCCCGGCTGCCCAGCTACCACATGCAGCAGCCGCCCCGAAAGGCACCGCCCACCCCCGCCGAAGAAAAAATGCGGCAGGATGGGCGCGACCAGCGCCGGCGCGCCAACAACGCGCTGACCGTGATGGCCATGCTGTCGGCGTTTTACCTGGCTGCCAACCGCCGGGCCTACCGCCGGCTCGAAGATGTGGAGGTGCGGGCCGAACGACTCGAAAAGGAAAGTGTGACGGCCCAGTTTGCAGCCCTCAAAAGCCAGGTCAATCCACACTTCCTGTTCAACAGCCTGAGCATTCTGTCGTCGCTGGTACACGCCGATGCCGATCTGTCCGAAAAATTCATCGACCAGCTATCGCGGGCCTATCGCTACATTCTGGAGCAGAAAGACAACGAGCGGGTGCTGCTCAAGACCGAACTGGAGTTTATACAGGCCTACCGCTTTCTGCTCAATATCCGCTTCGAGAATAAGTTCGACGTGCTTATCGATGTGCCCGATGCCGATCAGAACCGCTACAGCATTGCCCCTCTCACGCTGCAGCTGCTGGTCGAAAATGCGGTGAAGCACAACCGGATGTCAGCCCGCGAACCGCTGCGGGTGCAGATTCTGGTGGAGGGCGACTGCCTGGTCATTCGCAACAACCTGCAGGTGCGGCCGCAGTCCGAAAATTCGACCGGGGTGGGCCTGCAGAACATCATGACGCGCTACAGCCTGCTGACGGAACGGCCCGTTTGGGTGGGCGAAACCGATGGCAGTTTTATCGTGAAAATTCCGCTACTTACCTAGGCCATGATACAGGCAACGACGACCCTACCCGCCGGCTTGCCGACGACTACCTACCCAATGAACGTACTGATAATTGAAGACGAAAACCTGACGGCCCGGCGGCTCGAAACGATGCTGCACAAATACGACGCGTCGATTCAGGTGCTGGCCCGGATTCCGTCGGTGGCGGAGGCCGTGTCGTGGCTGTCGGCCCCCCACGAGCCGGTCGATCTGGTGTTTATGGATATTCACCTGGAAGATGATCTGGGTTTCCGGATTTTTGAGCAGGCGCAGCTCACCACGCCTGTCATCTTCACCACCGCCTACGATGAATACATGATCCAGGCCTTCAAGGTCAACAGTATCGATTACCTGCTCAAACCCATCAACTACGATGAGCTGTCGGCGGCCATCAACAAATTCAGGGCGCTGAAAAAGCAGTTCGAGCAGATGGGTACCATAGGCGTACCGGCCAGTCCGCCCGCGCCCGACCTCGACACGCTGCTCAGCCTGCTGGGGCAGTCGCGGACGACCGAGTACAAAGACCGCTTTATGATTTCGGTGGGTACCAAAATCCGGAGTATCGAAACCAAAGACATCGCTTACTTTTTTCTGGAGGAACGGGTGGTCTTTCTGACCACTAAAGAGGGCCACAACCTGCCCGTCGACTACAGCCTCGACAAGCTCACGCAGCTGCTGAATCCCAAACAGTTTTTCCGGATCAGCCGGCAGTTTCTGGTATCGCTGCCCGCCATTCAGACCATCCACGCGTTTTCGGCCGGTAAGCTCAAGCTCGACCTGCAGCCCCGGCCCCGCCACGACGTGTTCGTCAGTGGCGACCGCATGACGGAATTCAAGGAGTGGCTGGGGAAGTAGGGGAGTTTGTCGTTTGGGGTTTGTAGTCTGTTGTTTGTCGTATTCAGGTTTCGTTGGGTAGGCTAGGGCTGGCGGGGTTGTGCGTACGGTAGAAACCGGTAACCGGATAACCAAAACAGCGTAGCAAAAACGCTAAACAACAAACCACCCACAACAAACAACAAACCAAGAACGACAAACCTGACCGAAGCCTGCCTACCTTTGTTCGATGGATACCAATACACCCGATCAGCCGCACCGGCCCCGTGGTCAGCGCACCGATCAGCAACTGGCCGTTACCGAACCCGCCGAACTGATGGCGTTCCTGATAGCCAGGCTTCCCCATAAGAATCGCAACAACATCAAATCCCTGCTGAGCAATAAGCAGATCCTGGTCGATGGTAAAGTTTATACGCAGTTCAACCATCCGCTCAAGCCCGGCATGGTGGTGACTGTGTCGGCTACGCGGGCACCCCAAACCACGCAGTACCGGGGCCTGACACTGCTCTATGAAGATCAGCACCTGCTCGTGATCAATAAACAGGCGGGGCTGCTCTCCATGTCGACCAACAAGGAGAAAGACCGCACGGCCTACAGTATTCTGAGCGACTACGTGAAGAAGGCCAATCCCAAAAACCGCGTCTTCATTATCCACCGGCTCGACCGCGAAACGTCGGGCGTGATGATGTTTGCCAAAAGCGAGAAGGTGCAGCGGCTGATGCAGGAAACCTGGAACCAGACCATCCGCGAGCGTACCTACGTGGCGCTGGTGGAGGGCGTTCCCGATCCGGCCGAAGGCACCATCGAGTCGTACCTGAAAGAAAGCAAGGCCCTGATCGTGTACTCGAGCCAGAACCCCGAACACGGGCAACTGTCGATTACCAACTACCGCATCATGCGGGCCTCAGACCACTACGCGCTGCTGGAACTGGAACTCGAAACGGGGCGTAAAAACCAGATTCGGGTGCACATGCAGGATATTGGCCACCCCGTAGTGGGCGATGCCAAATACGGGGCCGAAACCAACCCCATTGGCCGGCTGGGCCTCCACGCCGAAACGCTGGCTTTCGAGCACCCGATCACGGGCGCAGCCATGCGCTTCGACGCCCCCATTCCCAAGCAGTTCCTGGCCGTGCTAAAGCAGGAAGTGGACGAGGAGTAGGGTTTGTAGTTTGGGGTTTGGGGTTTTCAGTTTTCTGTTTACAGCGCTGCCGTGGGTACGCATGGTTGCCGGAGCAGGGCTACCGTTTTGCGTTGACGGCGTCAGCCGGTATCCGTAACCAGTCGTGATGCCAGCGTCAGCCAACTGAAAACTGAAAACCGCCTACTGAAAACCCCAAACCCCAAACTAACCCTCCCCCTACCACCGGCTGATACCGGTGTCCGGGGCGTTGTCGTCGCTGAAGAACAGGCCGGTTGGACCGTCGGGGCCGAGGGTGGCGGCTTTCACGACCCGGGCGGCTGCGTCGGGCACGGTGCCCGGACCGCTGTGGTTGTTGAAATCGGTGGCCGTATAGCCCGGGTCCACGGCGTTGACCTTGAACGCGGTATCGCGGAGGTCATAAGCCAGTACGATGGTATAGGCATTGAGAGCCGCCTTAGAGGCCACGTAGGCCGTTGGCTTCACCGGGTAATATTTCCAGCTCGGGTCGGCCTGCGAGGCCAGCGAACCCAGCCCCGACGTTACGTTCACAATCCGCGGCTCGGGCGACTCCCGCAACAGGTCGATAAACGCCTGCGTGACCTCGATAACCCCGAAAAAGTTGGTATCGAATACCGTCCGCACCTGGCTGACCGCGGTGTCGAGCGCCGTCTGGGGTACGTTGCCGTGAACACCGGCATTGTTGATGAGCACATCGAGCCGATCTGTTTTTTGCCCCAGCCGGACACGGGCTTCCCGCACCGAAGCCGGATCGTCGACATCCAGCAAAATGGGCTCTACCTGAGTCAGCCCTTCGGCCATGAGCTGGTCGGCAGCCTGTTGCCCCTTCTGCCCGTCGCGGCAGCCGAGGTACACGTAATAGCCCAGCCGCAGTAGCTGGCGGGCGGTTTCGAAGCCAATACTTTTGTTGGCTCCCGTAATCAGTACCGTTTTCATGATTCGTCTGTTTAGCGGGCAAAACTAGGGGTTCCCAACCGGGTCGTCGACGCCCATTTCCCGGCATTACTGGTACATTTCCCGGATCGCCGTCCGGTAGTCGGCCGGGGTCTGCCCCGTTTCGCGCTTGAAAAAGCGGTTGAAATACGACGCATCCGAAAAGCCGAGGTCGAACGCGATTTCCTTGAGCGACCAGGCCGTATGAAACAGGAGTCGGCGGGCTTCGAGCACGAGCCGGTCGTGGATATGCACGATGGCCGGCTGGCCGCTCTGGGCCTTGACCAGCTCGCTCAGATAGCCCGCCGACACGTTGAGCAGGGCCGCATAGTCGCTTACCTGATGAAGCGTCCGGAAGTGCGCGTCGATCGTGGCCTGGTAGGTTGTCAGCAGCAGCCGGTCGGTTGGGGCAGGCTGGTCGGCATAGTAGTCTGTGTAGCGCCGGCTCAGGTGGGTCAGCAGCACCGTCAGGTACGCCGTCAGCATGGGCTGTTGCCAGGCGCCGGGCCGGGCGTACTCGGCCGTGATGCGGCCCAGCAGTTCCTCCACCAGCTGCACATCGGCCTCGGCCAGTGGCAGCTCCGGCCCGTGCGACGGGTGCTGGAGCAAGGGTAAGCGGCTCAGGGCGGCACTTTCCTGAAACGACAGAAACGCGGGGGTAAAGGCAATGCCCGTGCTCCAGAGATGGGTAAAGCCTTCTTTAACGATGACCTGATTGGGCGTGGTCAGGTACACTGTATTGTCGCGGAGGGCATAGGGCGTCATATCGATCCACTGCCGGCTGCTGGCCCGCCGGATAAACACGAGCAGGTAGTAGGCTTTTCGGTGCGGCACCAGCAGGTCGGCCTGCTCGGGCAGGGTACCGTCGAACTGGTAGAGCCGGAAGTGCGGATTGCCGGTCTGCGCGTCGGGTTCGAGCGGGTAAATGGGAACGGTGGGCTGATCGGTGCGCAGCAGCATACGGGTACAGGTTGGGGCGGGCCGCTCGAAAACCGTCGGGTGGCTGGTGTTACTTGTTGTGGCCGGGCGGCCCGTATGCCCAACGGCCTACGACATGACCCGGTATTTCAGCAGCACCCAGATGGCTTCGATCCCGTCGAACCACGAGATTTTCTTGCCCTCTTCCAGCGAGCGGGGGTAGTAGTTGATGGGCAGTTCGTGAATGCGAATACCCCGTTTGGCCACCTTGGCCGTGACCTCGGGACAGAATTCGAAGCGTGTGCACTCGAGCGGAATCGACCGCAGAAAGTCGGCTTCGAATACTTTGTAGCAGGTGGGCTCGTCGGTCAGGCGCTGGTTGTAGAGCAGGTTGGTAATCCAGGTAACCACCTGCCCGCCCAGGTAAAAGCTAAAGTAGGAGTGCCGGTTTTCGGGCTTCAGAAACCGCGATCCGTAGATCACCTTTTCGCGTCCAGCCTCGATGGGTTCCACCAGCTTCATGTAATCCTGGGGTTCGTATTCCAGATCGGCATCCTGCACGATGGCGATGGTGCCGCGCATGTGCTGAATGGCCGTACGGATGGCAGCCCCTTTGCCTTGGTTGCGTTCGTGGTTGATAACCCGGATGTTGGAGACCGAACTGTAGGTTGCCAGTCGTTCGCGGGTACCGTCCGTCGATCCATCGTCGACAATGATAATCTCTTTTTCCAGCGGTACCGCCTGAATCTTTTCCAGAATGGCGTCGATCGACTTGATTTCGTTGTAAGCCGGAATTAGTACAGAAAGCAACATACAAACAGGGAGGAGCTTAACAAAGATAGGAGACCGGGGCGATTATTTGCGCACCCAGTATTTCATGGGAAACAGGGAGTCGGTGCCCGGTTTGAAATAGCGCGGCAATGCCTGCTGCAGCTGCCGGAGCGCATAGGCGTTGGCCGGCTGGTGCACGGCCGTACTGTCGTCGATAAGGGTAGGGCGGTTACCCAGAATCACTAGTTTCAGGCTGGTATCGGCCAGGGCCCGGGCGTAGGTGTCGGGGTGGCCGGCTACGTAGTGCGTCGTCTGCATTTCGGTGTTGATAAACGGGACGTTGGGCGTAACGTCGGCCAGGAAGTACAGCAGCATGGGGTTGTCCAGAATAAGCGCGTGCCCAGTCGGGCCGGTCTGCTGCCGGATAAACTCACCCATATACGCTTCACCGCTGTAATCGGCCAGGTGCGTAAAACGCCGGACGGCATCGGGCCGGTACGCGTAGAGACCAACGCCCAGTACGATCAGCGTAATGACGGCACTCACCCAGGCGCCGGCCGGCAGCCGCCGGGTTGTGGTTGGGGGCAGCAGCTGGTCGGCCAGAAAGCCCAGGTGAACGGCAATGAATACGGCCGACGGGAAGAAGTAATGACTGGCCTGGGTTTTAAACAGCGAAATGCTGCCGAAGGCGGCCAGCAGCAGCGCCAGCCACAGGGCGGGCGTTTGCCGATAGCGGTCGCGGTAGGGCCGCAGCCAGACCACCACCAGCGAGGCCGCCAGCAGCAGCAGCAGCCAGCTTAGTTTCACCAGAAACTTGGTCAGAAACAGGGTATGCGACGGGTAGCCGCCAAAGGGGTAGATGTAGGTCCACTCAACGTGCGGGCTGAGCCGACCGGTGGCGTAGAAATAAGCGGCCGACAGCAGCAGCGGCAGGGCAAAGCCCCCCAGCACCAGCAGTCCCCGGGCCACCATCTGCCCAAAGGTGTGCCGGCCCGTCAGCCAGAGCAGCCCCACGTAGGCACCGTAGGCCACCACGTAGAAAGCCGCCACGCTTTTAAAGCACATGCCGATGCCGAGCAGCACCCCGGCCGCCAGCCACCGCCAGTAGGCCCGGCCATCCTGCCGGATCACCAGCCCGTAGGCCAGCAGCCCCGTGAGGGCAATCCAGCTTTCGGGCTCCAGAAAGTTCATCTCGGTAAAAAAGCAGCAGAGGCCCGTCAGGCCCGCTGCCAGCCCGGCGGCCCGTTTCCCAAACGGCCGGCAGGCCCAGCCGGCGGCCAGCACAACGCCCGTGGCCAGGAGGGTAATGAGCGCCGAAATGGTAGCGTGCGAGTAGCCGCCCAGCAACCCCAGCAGGACGTGGGTCGACGCGTAGATCAGGTACGATTTGGAGGGGATGAAATCATAGAGCGTGTGGCCCTGGTCGAGCGACCGGGCCACGTAGAGGTACTCGAGCGCATCGTAGCCGAAGCCCGAATTGTAGACGAATACGTAAAAAAGGCAACTGAACAGAAGAACTAGTGCGAGGAAAGGTCGAATCATAAACGACACCTGACGGAACTGACCGGTATATACGACTCCAAAGATAGCCGTTTGCCCCGGTTGGGCGCCAGCCGATTACTGTATGGTCCGGCCGTTGGCGGTTGGGGCTGGCTTAGTCACTCGAAACCAGCCGGGTGCCCCGCCGAAAAAAAAATGGGCAAACCGTACAATAGGCTCACCCCATTTCGCGACTACCCTTACAGAACCGCGGCAGGGTGCAACTGAAACGCCGGGCGGCTGCGCGCCGGTTCTGCTTATACAACCAACCAAACACGACTATGACAATGTGGCGAATAGGGGGGCTGGTGCTCCTGGCGGGCATCGCCCTGATGCTGGTGGCCGTACTGGCCAAATTTATGATACTGGCGGGAGCTACCATCCTGCTGATCCGGGTAATTGCCGGGCAGGCCATGCGCCTGTGGGGCAGTGGGCCGGGCCAGACCAGGGCGCTGCAGCCGCAGATCCTGTCGATCGACGGCAACGGCGCCGACGAATCGTTCGGGCCGATGGGTGAACACTGGGATCGGCCCGGCCAGCCCTGGCGCCGTTCGGGTCAGACCGCGAGCGCCCGCTATGGGGCGGGCTGGGCCCACCAGTCGGGGCAGATTATTTCCATTCAATAAACCGCGCAGCCGCGCATCAACAGGTAAACAACCTGAACAACAGAAAAGCCATGCATACGAAACACGATTTTCAACACGCGTATAAACAGGGATGTGGAACTATGGGCCGGGGCCGTTGGGGCCGGGGGCGCTTCGGAGGCTTCTGGGGCCGGCCGGGCTGGGGGTCGCAGCAACCGCCCGTCAATATCGACGAGACCGACGATGCCTTTCAGCTATCGCTCTTTGCCGCCGGCCTCAGCCGCGACCGGGTAAGCCTGCGCGTCAAGGATGATATCCTGACGGTGAGCTATCCGGGGGCCGAGTCTACCGATGAGGAGCCCGGCAAGGGGGCGTATCGGGAACACGAGCCGTCGGGCTTTGAGCGCCAGTTCCGGCTCAACGGCAAAGTACTGACCGATCAGATTTCGGCCGCCTACGCCAATGGGGTGCTGCGCATCACGCTGCCGAAAGACCCGGCTACCAACGTACCTCCCCAGACCATCCCGGTGGGCTAGGGCCGATGAGACCGGTTAGCCTGGCTGAGGCTCCGCTTATCCCAAAGTGGGATCGGCGGGGCACCAGCCGGCTGCTGTTTCGCTTTCTACTGTACAACCCGGCTCCGGCCTACTACGTTGCCATGACGCTGTCGCTTTCGTCGCTATCGCCCTACACCCCGGCCCTGACCCTGCAAATGGCGTCGGACGGGGGCGCTGTGGGGCATTCGCCGGGCAGCCGGCCCACCGACCCGGCAACCAGCCCGGAGCCGCGCTCGACCGTGGCCCTGGGCGAAACCATCCGCCGGGAGCAGAGCCGCCTGCTGGCCTTTATCCGCAAACGACTGCCCGACCCCGACGATGCCGAGGATGTGATGCAGGATGTGTTTATGGAGCTGACCGAAGCCTACCAGCTGGCGCGCCCCATCGAGCGGGTGGCGTCGTGGCTGTTTGCCGTGGCCCGCAACAAAATCAGCGACTGGTACCGGCGGGCCCGGCCCAATGGCGACCGAACCGTGTCGATCAGTCCGCCCGATACCGATGATGACAGCGATGGCACTTTATTGCTGGAATGGCTGGCCATTGCCGATGATGCCGGACCGGAAAGCGAGTTTTTTCGGGAAACGGTCATGGAAGCCCTGGCCGACGCGCTGGCCGAACTGCCTGCCGAGCAGCGCGACACGTTTGTGCAGCACGAACTGGAAGGGCGCTCCTTCAGCGAACTGTCGGCCGCGTGGGGTGTAGCGGTCAACACGCTGCTGTCGCGCAAACGCTACGCCGTGCTGCATTTGCGCAAACGACTCCGCGAACTGTATGACGACTTTCTGGACCGAAACTAAGGCTTACCCGCGGCCCAAACGCCGGAAAGCCCGTAGCTTTGCCGGGCGGCACCAGCCGCTAACCGATCGCCGACCGATGAAACAACGTCATTTTGGCCGGGTTTTCCGGATGCTGATCCTGGGGATGCTCGTTGTGGGGCTGATGGGGCTGGCCGTGCGTACCCTCTGGAACGCCCTGCTGCCCGACATTGCGGGCCTGTCGACCATTACGTTCTGGCAGGCACTGGGGCTGCTGCTGCTGGGCCGGCTCCTAACGGGATTTCGACTGGGGCCGCGCGGCTGGGGCGCAGCCCGGCGCGGTATGCCCGACGACGCCGGTGGACCCAACCGCTGGAAACGCCGGATGGCCGAACGCTGGCAGCAGATGACCCCCGAAGGCCGGGAACAACTGAAAGAACGGTTTCGCCGACACTGCGGAGACCGGGATACCGATTAAACAGCCTGATAACAGCATCGGGGGCACCGGGTCGACACAACGCGTGTCGACCCGGTGCCCCCGATGCGTTTGGGCCAGGGGTTAGTAGCTTTCGTTCTGGGTGAGGTAGCCGGGCAGATTCGAAGCACCGTCGATGGCGGTTTGCGGAATCGGGAAAACCCGCTTCTTCGGATCGGTATTCGTTTTCTCGGTCCAGGTGCCTTCGTACTTCCCAAACCGGATCATGTCGGTCCGGCGCAGCATTTCCCAGTAGAACTCGAAACCACGCTCGCGGAAGAGCAGGTCGAGGGTCATGCTGGTGAGGGCCGGGGGCGGGGTGGTCAGCGTACGGGCCGCCCGAACGGTGTTCACATCGGCCAGGGCGCCGGCGGCATCGTTGCTTTTCCGCAGTTTGGCTTCGGCCCGCATCAGGTAGATATCGGCCAGGCGCACGATCGAAATATCGGCATCGCCCAGGTTCCGACCACTCGTCGACTTCTTGCTGAACTCGTATTTCTCCACCCGGTAGCCGGTGCTGTAGTCGCTGCCGGCCACCGTGAAGTTGACCTGTTCGGTGAAATTGACCGGCGTGGTGGGCCGGTTGCGCGATACGTTGAACAGCTTGCCGACTTTAAACTTCCCATCGGGACATTTCACAAACGCGCCGTTGACCCGGATCAGACCATACTGCTGCCCGCGCAGAATACCGCGGTTGATGTTGAAATCGTCGGCGGCCACGCACGAATCGGCGGGGTTCGAATAGATCGACAGATTCTGCCGGTAGAAGCGCGGATCGACCGATGGGTCCTGCGGGCTGTAGGCATTGACCCAGCTGCGGTAGTAGTCGGGCGTGATGGCCGGGCCGTCGGTACCGTTGGCCGCCGGGTAGGCCGGCAGCGGAAACTGGTCGCCCGACAGCGAGAAATAAGCCAGACGGTTGGTACCGTTCAGCTCGGCGCGCTGGTCGACGGCAAAGACCAGCTCCTTGTTGTCGTGGTTGTTCTGGTTGAAGATCGAGAAGTAATCGCGGGCCAGCTGGTACTGGCCCGAGTTGATGACCTTGTCGCAGTACTCGATCACCTTGTCCATATCGGCCGCCTGGAAATTATACTGGCTGGCGTAGCGGTCGCGGTACACAGCCGCATTCAGATACAGCCGGGCCAGCAAGCCCCAGCAGGCGCCCTTGCTCAGCCGACCCGGTCCCACGGTGGGCAGCAGATCGGGCTCAACGGCCTGCAGTTCGCTCAGCACGTAGGCATAGGCCGGCTCGCCACGCAGCACTTTGGAGGTGCCCTGCGGATCCTCTTTTACGAAAATGAGGCCGAACAGATCGAGCATCACCATCGAGTAGTAGGCACGCATGCCGCGGGCTTCGGCCAGATACACCTTCGCCTGCGGGTCTTTGAGGGCAGGCAGCGCACTGATGGCCGAGATCGAGCGCGATAGGCTCTGAACCAGAATGTTCCAGGTGCTCAACAGGTTGGGGTCGGTGCTGGTAGTGGTGTGCTGGTGCAGCGCCAGGTAAATACCATTGTCGCCCCAGTCGGTGCCGCCCCGGTAGGGCAGAATGGCCTCGTCGGTCGGGATTTCCTGAATGGCGAAGTAGTTGGTATGGGTAAACAGGTTGGGCAGCAGGGCGTAGACCGGGGCGATGTTGCCATCGGCCAGCTGCCGGTCCGACAGGCCCGATACGGAGGCTTCGTCGAGCACCGTTTCATCGAGCGAGGTACAGCTGTAGAGACCCGCCAGCCCCAGCAGGGCCGCAACGGAGATAACAAATTTCTTCATGGTCGTGATGACGGAGCGATTAGAAAGTGAGGTTCAGGCCGAAAACAACCGAACGCGCTTTGGGGTAGCTGAGGTAGTCGATACCGTACGACGAAATGCCGTTGACCGTCTGGTCGATGTTTACTTCGGGGTCGTAGCCGTTGTAGGACGTGATTACGAACAGGTTTTGCCCCGTTACCGATAGCCGGATGTTGTTGACCCAGCGGTTCAGGCCAATCAGGCGGGGATTCAGGGTGTAGCCCAGCGCCAGGTTGTTGAGCCGGAAGAACGACGCATCTTTCAGGAAGCGGGTCGACACCGGAGCCGCGTTGTTGATCGACTCATTGGTGTACTGGATGGCTTCGGGCGTGGTGTTCAGCCCTTTCGACAGCCGCAGCTTGTAGAAGTTGGCGTTGGCCGTATTGTCATACACCTTGTTGCCCGACACCCCGTTGAAGTTGATGGCCAGGTCGAAGCCTTTGTAGGCCACCGAACTGTTGAGGTTGAACTGCTTCGTGGGCAGGGCACTGCCGGCCGCAATCCGGTCTTTATCGGTGACGAGGCCGTCGCCGTCGGTGTCGCGGTAGGTGCTGATGCCTTTATCATCGAAGCCCGTGAAGTCTTTGAGGAAGAACGTGCCGATGGGCTGCCCGTTGACGTAGCCGTTGACCGTAGCCGACGACAGCCCCGAGCCCTGCGCCGAACCCGACGTGATAACCGAGTAGGGCGAGTTGCTGACCTTGTTGCTGATAAAGGTCATGTTGCCGCCGATGTCGAAGCGGAAGCCGCTCAGGCTGGCGTAGCGGTAGTTCAGCTCCAGCTCGACCCCGCTGTTGCGGATGCTCATGTTGGGCACGTTGGTCCAGTAGGTACTGGCGGGCTGAATGGGATCGGCCGGAATCACTTCGAGCAGGATTTTCTTCGACACCTTGTTGAAGTAATCGACCGAACCCGACAGGGCACCTTTAAACAGGGCGAAGTCGAGGCCCAGGTCGGTCTGCGACGAAACTTCCCACTGGATGTCGGGGTTGGCCAGCCGCGTGTAGGAGATACCGGCCGGGTAGGCCGTCGACCCGTCGAGCGGGTAGCTGGTGGTGGCCGATACCTGCGCTGTGTAGAGCGCCTGCGTAATCTTGGCCGGAATTTCCTGGTTACCCGTTTGCCCCCAGCCCGCGCGTAGTTTCAGATCGGTGAAGGGCCCCGACTGCAGGAAGGCTTCGTCGGACAGACGCCAGCCTGCCGAAAACGATGGGAACACCCCGTATTTGTTATTCGCGCCGAACTTCGACGAGCCGTCGGCCCGGACGGTGGCCGTCAGCAGGTATTTGTCTTTGTAGGCGTAGTTCACGCGGCCGAAAAACGACTGAAGTTCGTTTTGCAGCGCGTAGCCCGTAGGCCGGTTGTTGGCCAGCGTCAGATCCTGCCCCAGACCAGGGTTGTAGATCGGCTCGACCGGCGTGATCGGAAATTTGTTGATGCTCCACTGCCGCGCCTGAATAAAAAACTTCTGGTACGAATGCCCCAGCAGCGCCGTCAGGTTGTGATCGTCGCGGGTGAGGGTGTAAGTGAAGTAGTTTTCAATGAGGGTGTTGCGGTTGGTGTTGTAGGTGCTCAGCAACCGGCCGTCCTGCTGCGGCACCAGGTTTGCCAGCGACTGCTGATCGCGGGTCGAGCCGGCGTTGTCGACGCCGAGGTTGAGTTTGTACACCAGATTTTTCAGGATCCGGAACGAGGGCGAAATGCTGCCTACCACCCGGTTTATGGTCGTGACGTCTTTCTCCAGCGCCAGCGTGGTGAGCGGGTTGGTACCCCCCTGGTACTTGAACGGAGCGCCGGTCGAGTCATAGGCCGGGTAGGTAGGGTTGGCCGAAATGGCACCCCCGACTAAACTGCCGATGGGCGGGCGCTGATTCACCGTCTGCGACGCCGTCAGGTTCACATCGACCGTCAGGCGATCTTCCAGAAACTTCTGCGACGCGTTGATGCGGCCGGTGTAGCGCTTGAGCGAGCTGTTTTTCAGAATACCCTGCTGGTCCTGCACGCCAAACGAGCCGTAGTAGGTGAGCCGGTCAGCTCCGCCGTTGAACGACAGGTTGTGGTTCTGGGTAAGCGCCGTGCGGCTGATTTCGTTCTGCCAGTCGGTGTTGGCCCCCCGGTCGTCGAGCACACCACCCACGGCCTTGACCTGCTGGCGGTATTCATCGGCTTTGAACACGTTCAGCGGGCGGGCCATGGTCGACACGGCGAGGCTCGACGACAGGTTGAACGACGACGCGCCCGACTTTCCTTTTTTGGTGGTAATCAGCACCACCCCGTTGGCTCCCCGCGCCCCGTAGATCGCCGTGGCCGACGCATCTTTCAGTACGTCGACCGATTCGATGTCCTGCGGGTTAAGGAAGTTCAGCGGGTTGGTGGCTCCGCCCGTCGACGAGTTGTCGAGCGGGATGCCGTCGAGTACGAAGAGGGGCGTGCTGCCCGTGCGGACGCCACCGGGGCCGCGCACCGTAATGCTCTGGCTGCTGCCGGGCTCGCCACTGGCCGACGTAACGTTGACACCGGCTACTTTACCCTGAATGAGCTGTTCGGGGGAGTTGATGATGCCGCGGTTGAAATCGGTACTCTTGATCGACTTGACCGAACCGGTCATGTCGCGCTTGGTCGTGCTGCCATACCCGATAACCACCACCTGATTCAGATCGGATGCCGACGATTTCAGGGCAATGTTCAGAACGGTCTGGCTACCAACCGGCACTTCCTGCGAGACAAAACCGATAAAGCCAAAAACAAGCGTCACCGTATTGTTCGGAACAACCAGTTTGAAGTTGCCCTGTGCATCGGTTGTGGTGCCCCGCTGGGTGCCTTTAATAACCACGCTGCAGCCCGCCAAAGCCTCACCCGTGGTGGCGTCGGTAACGCGCCCCGTCAGGGTAATATCGGCCAGTGACTGTCGGGTGGCGCCGGGTGCAGGGGCAGGGGCGGCTGTGGCCAGGCCGGTCTGGCCCAGGGTGGCGGCCGTCAGTAAACCATACAGGGCGGTTCGCCAGACCCGGTTCGGGGGTGATGAAGAACGATAGAATTGGGTCATGTGTCGGAGGAATTAAACTGGGTGCAAATTTCCGGCTAAAGACAACGGTCCCGCCCTTCTCCCTACAGACTTAAACAAAGCTTAATAAACAATCCGTATCGACGCGTTCAGGCGGGTTATTTTCACCAGTCGCTCCCGTTTTAAGGGGTAAAGTTCTCTGTTGGTCACCAGGTTAAAGCAGATTTGATATATTTATTAATTTTTTAATAAATGCATGCCCGGGGGGCGGGTTGAGGGCCGGAGTGGGTTGGCTGTTGCTCCGTCGGGTGAGTAGGATACCGGGCGGTATCGCCGGGAGCCGGGGTGGCTGGCACTGTCAGCGGGGGGCGTCTTCCTGTAACCTTAATGGTCACTTAATCTGAATTTCATGCGGGGCTAATCCCGGCCCTGCACATTTGTCGGGTCGGGAGCGCGGAGGTCCCGCCCCGGCCACAGCATCCTATGACGAACGAGTACACGTTATCAATTAAATCGTTTCTCGTTATGAAAATGACCCTGCTGGCCGCCTTAACGGCGATGCCTTTTTTGACCCGGGCGCAGGCCCCCGCTTCGTTTGTGCCGGTACCCGACAATGGGGTGTACCGCTCCGCATCGGACTTTAGCCACCACCGGCTGGCCGATGGGTTCGACAATAATCAGACGGGTTACCGCCTGCGCGATCGCGAAGGGAAACACATCGTCTCGATCCGTCAGGGCGATCAGGCGGCCGATAACATTCCGATGAGCACCCTCTGGGGGCAGCGTGTCAATGATGTCGATTACCGATTGGTCGACGGGGATCAGTATAAGGTCGAGCATGCCGACCGGATCTACGTGTACAGCCGGCCAGCCAATGCCGATCCGTTTCCGCAAACGGCCTATTTCTTCAGCCGCACCCCCGACTCGCCCCTCTACAGCATCACGACCGACAACCTGAACAAGGTTTATTACGACCAGCCGGATAAAAAAGGACTGTTCGACGCCATCGACCGGATGGCTGGTAAACCCGTCGAAAAAGCCATTCGGCTGACCCAGCTGTTCTACAGCCCCGGTGTGGTTCCTGCCGAAACGGCAGCCGAGTAAGTACCCGTTGCCATTCGGCCCGATCCGACAAAGGGAACAGTTCACCAGCGCTGTTCCCTTTGTCGGATCGGCCATTTAAGAAGCGTTTCAGGCCGCCACGGAAGGGCCGTTGGGCGAATGAACGGACGCGAACGGGACACCGGTTGCCCGGGGCTGCCTCCGAAGTGAGTACTGCTTTTGGGCGAAGCCCGGCGCCGGGCCGATACCGAACAACTCAGAAATTCGCGCTAGATTGGGGCGTACCATCTGTTTAGTCCGTTACCAACCTTATTCGATGAAAACGTTACTCGCCACGAATGCGGCCAGCCTGACTGCCCTGATTGCACGCCTTAGCCTCGGCATTGTTGTGTTTCCACACGGAGCCCAGAAACTACTGGGCTGGTTTGGGGGTGGGGGCTTTACCGACACCATGGGTTTTTTGACCGGCCCGGCGGGCCTGCCCTGGATAGTCGCCCTGCTGGTCATCCTGATCGAGTTTTTCGGCTCCCTGATGCTCATCGTGGGGGTGGCCACCCGCGTAGCCGCGCTCGGCATACTCGGAAACTTTATCGGCGTTGTTCTGACGAGTCACCTGCACAGCGGCTTTTTTATGAACTGGTACGCCGAAGCCAATAAAGAAGAAGGACTCGAATACTTCATCCTGCTGTTTGGCCTGACAGGCATCGTGCTGCTGGCCGGGGGCGGCAAGGCCAGCGTCGATGCGGCCCTGACCCGGTCAAACGACCAGGCGCATGCATAAAAAAAACCGGGCGCTGCTTTCGTGCAGCGCCCGGTTAGGTCAATCCGGTACTCCGGTCGGCTTAGCGGCCGTTGCGGTTGCCCCGACCCCCGCCACCGCCGGCCGGAGCGGCCTGGGGTTGCGTGTCGCCACCGCCTTCACCGTCTTTCACGTCGTCGTTGTTGATCGACTTCCGGCGTTTCTGGGGCGCGTCGAAACTCATCTTGCCTAGTTTGTAGCTAAACGTCAGGCGCACACCGGCGTTGTAGAAGCTGGTACTCGACACCTGCGTCAGGATGGGCGACGATAGTTCGGCACGCTGCACAAAGGGGTGGTTGAACACGTTCTCGGCGGCAATGCCCAGGCTGGCTTTCTTGTTGTTGAAATCTTTGCGAACGCCCAGGCTGTAGAAATACATGGGGCTCTGATAGCCCTGCAGCTGAATCTGTTTGCCGCGGCCACCGCCAAAGAGCTGGAAACCCCAGCCATTGGCCAGCGACAGGCTGCTCATGATGCGGCCACCCACTACCCAGCCCGAGTTCGACGCCGAATAGATGGGCGAACTGCTGTTGTTGGTCAGGTTGACGTGGTACAGATCGATACCGCCACCCAGCTGCAGTTTCTTGAACAAGGTACCGTTCCCGAACAGGTTCAGCCCGTAGGCGTCCTGGTAGCCGATGTTCTGGTACGAGGTGTTGATTACCTGCTGCAGCACGGGGTTGGCTACGTCGCCAAACTGCTGGGTCGTTACGTCGCGGACGGCCGTAATTTCATTGTTGGTCCGGCGGGCAAAAAGCGAGGCATTCAGGTAGAGTCCTTTGATGTTGGCACTCGTGCTCAGCTCGATGTTGTCGGTCAGCTCGGGCGAGAGGTAAATGTTACCCCGCGTAATGTTGGTCGGGTTCGATGCGTTGACGTTGGGATTCAGGAACTGAATACCCGGGCGCTGAATCCGGCGGTTATAGGCCAGCTTGATGATGCGGCCACCGCCCAGACTTTTCGAGATGTTGATGCTCGGAACCAGGTTGCCGTAGTCGGGAATCGATGGGCTGGTGCCGTTGCTTTCGTTACTGAACCGGGCGTTGATAAAGGTGTATTCGTAGCGGGCGCCGGCCTTGATGGTGTATTTGCTCTTGGTGGTCAGCGTATACGAGAGGTAAGTAGCGGCAATGTTCTGATCGTAGAACAGCGTGTTGGCGGGGCGGCTGTTGTCTTTGATGTAGTCGCCCGTTTCGCCGGTGGCGAAGAAATACTGGTATTCGCTGTTGACCTGCCGGAAAATGCCCTTGCCCCCGAATTCGAGCAGCTGGTTGTCGTTGATCGGCGTCTGGTAATCGACCTGCAGGTTCGACTCCTGGTTATAGCTCAGGTTATCGTTCCGCTGCCGCGAGGTGATGGTCTGAAAGTCGGTGTTGCTCAGAATATCGGCTACGAAATTGTTGGTCCGGTTGTTCCGGCTGTACAGGGCCAGCACGCTTAGTTCGCGCTGGGGCTTGTAGGTCTTGGTGTAGGTGATATTGGCATCGACCGTGCCCGAGTTGTCGGTGGTGCGCACGTTCCGGTCGTTCACGATCGGGAAAAATGCGTTCGGCTGGTAGGTGGTTGTCAGCAGGTTATACTGATTCACGGTACCATTGCGGGCGCCGTAACGCAAACTGGCCGTCAGCGACGTGGTTTTGTTGATGTCGTAGTCCCAGCCCAGCTGGTAGTTGCCAAACAGGCGCTGATTGAGCGTGTTGGCGGTCTGGATGGTGCGGGTGCCGGCCGAGTAGGTGTTGTTGATGGCATCGTAGGTGCGGGTGGTCTGGTCGTTGGCGAAGGCCCCTTTCACGTTGTATTCGGCCCGGCCGAACCCGCTCAGGCTAAAGCCCATTTTACCCGTCCGGTAATTGGCGTTGAGACCCAGGTTGCTGCCCCGGTTGCCTACCCCGCCGTCGATGTTGAGCGTGGCGCCCTGGAGGGTCTGCTTTTTGGTAACGATGTTGATGATCCCGCCCGACCCTTCGGCATCATACTTAGCGGAAGGCGAGGTGATGACTTCGACCGTTTTAATCATGTCGGCCGGAATCTGCTTCAGCGCGTCGGCCACGCTGCTGGCCACAATGGTGCTGGGCTTGTTGTTAATGAGCACCCGCACGTTGCTGCTGCCCCGCAGCGTCACGTTGCCGTCGAGGTCAACGGAAAGCATCGGCACCTTGCGCAGAATATCGCCGGCATCGCCCCCCTTGGCTGTGATGTCTTTATCGGCGTTGTAGACCAGGCGGTCTACTTTTTCTTCGATCATGGCCGCCTGTCCCACCACGTTGACCTCGGCCAGCGTACGGGTGTCGGGGGCCAGCTTCAGATTGCCCAGGTCGAGGCTTGTGCCTTTATCAATGGTAACCAGGTCGGTGATGCGGTCGCGGTAGCCGATAAACGACAGCTGCAGGCGGTACTTACCGGGGGCCAGTTTGGCGAGGGTAAACTTACCCTTGTCGTCGGAGGTGGTACCGTCGATCGGCTTGTTGGAAGTGGGGTTGAGCAGCGCGATGGTGCCGAACTCGACGGGTTTACCGCTGGTCGAATCGATGAGCACGCCGGTGATTTTACCGTTGCCCCGGGGCGTCGGTTCGGCCGACTCGGTAGCCGGCATAGTGGCACTGCGGTCGGGGCGCTGCCCGTCGGGCCGGGCGCCGGGCATCCCGCCCGGGGTGCCCCCCCCGGGAAATTGAGCGAGGGCCACACTGGCACTCAGTACTGCACAAACGTTGAGTAGCGTAAATAGGGTCGTTTTCATACCGTTTTTGATTGACGGCTCAAAACTGTCTCCGTTCCTTATGGCGCCGAAATGCATCTGGCCGAATGCCCTTTTTTTCGGGTCGAAACCGGTTTATCGCTGTCCCGGCCTACTCCGGTTCGATAACACTTTACCGGCTTTTACGGTACTATAGGCAGGGCTTCGCGTGCGGGCCGGCGGGCGAAACGCTGCGCTGGCCGGGGCATAAAAGGGCCCGGTTGTAACGACCAACCCGGCGGTTTGCCCTATATTCGTTATTTCTCCGCAATCGTTCCGAAGCAGGCGCATCGCGTTGGCCCGGCTACAAAACGGCTCGATTGCCGGATTCCCGTGTAACCAATACAACCTGCTAACTATGATTTTTCTGAGCAATGTGTTTACGGACTGGGGGCTTTTTGGGGCCAGTAAAATCTCGTACGAGCAGATTGTCGAACTCAGCCAGACAGCGCCGAACCTGATTGCCTGGGCCGTACCCGTGATGCTGCTACTGACCGGTATCGAGATGTGGGTGTCGCACCGGCTCGAACACGACCATTACCACAAACAGGAAACGGTGGGGTCGATTCTGGTGGGTCTGGGGAGCCTGGTCATTTCGGCGCTGCTCAAGTTTGGGCTGATCTGGTTCACCGTGGTCCTCTACAACCTGGTGCCCTGGCGGATGGAACTCAACTGGTGGACGCTCATCCCGTGTTACATCATCTATGATCTGGCCAGTTACTGGGCGCACCGCGTATCGCACGAATCACGCTTTTTCTGGGCCACCCACGTCGTACACCACTCCGCCGAACATTACAACCTGACGGTTTCGTACCGCCTGAGCTGGATTCAGCACGTGAAGCTTATTTTTTTCATGCCGGTGATGCTGCTGGGTTTTCACCCGGTTATCTTCTTCGTCACCAACCAGATCGCCACGCTGTTTCAGTTTATGCAGCATACCGAATACATCCGGCGGCTGCACCCCGTGCTGGAGTATATTTTTGCTACGCCGTCGAACCACCGGGTGCACCACGGCTCGCAGGAGCAGTATATCGACAAGAATTTCGGCGCTACGTTTATCGTCTGGGACCGTATTCTGGGGACCTATGAGCCCGAAGAAGAGCAGGTGATTTATGGGATTACTACCAACATCGATCAGAAAGCCAATCCCATCCACATCAATTTCCACGAGGTGTCGGAAATCATCAGCGATGTGCGGCAGGCGCGTTCACCGAAAGAAGCGTGGCTCTATCTGTTCGGCAGCCCCATCACGGTCTATAATCTGAAGAAGCAGGCGGCCCAGCGGCTCGAGCCTGCAGAAGAACGGCAGGCCGCCTGACGGGCAGCGCGTTCCCGTTCCGTAACGCCCCGGATTTTTACATACGTCGGGTGGTCTGGCTGGTGGCCGGGCCACCCGATTGCCATGTTTTACGGAGGCCGAGGTAGAAACCGGTGGTCGGTGTATAGAGCGCGCCCCGGTCGATGGCCAGCGCCGTGTTCAGTTGCAGGCCACCCAGCACGTTGACCGGAATCAGCAGGGACACAAGGCCCGAAAACTGGTTCTGGATGGGGCGGAAGGGTTGCAGATACGTGCCGGCGTTGCGGCTGTACGACAGCTTGCCCTGAAACTGCACCGGCCCGGTCAGCCAGGCCTGCGGGCGGGCAAACAGATTACCCATAATGCCCAGATGATAGACCTGAACCCGGTTGTTATAGGTGAAGATACCGTACTGCGGCTGGTTGCTGGCGTCGAGGGCGGGGTTGATGAAGGGCGTGCCGATACCCAGTCCCTTGTAGGCCCACCCATCGCGAAACTGGGCGTGATTGAAGTAATTGACCCGGCCCCGGCGCTGCGGATCGTCGATGATAAACTCGGGGCCACCCTGATTGGCCGTATTCAGAAACTCGAACACAACCTGCTGAACCAGCGCACCCCGCTTCAGCGACCGGATCCGGAAACCGTTGAGGCCGTCGGCCAGGCTGGTGCCGTAGAAAAGGGCCCCCGTTTCGTACGGATTCTCGCGGTACACGTAAAAGCTGTGCGAAGCGGTGGTCAGTTCGGCGGCCACGTCGACCGAGCCGAGGTGGTTGCCCACCCGGTTGAGCAGGTCGAAGTCGGTGTAGGCAGCCGAGTTGATGACGCCCGTTTCGGACGCCCGCAGGCCACTGATGATGCTCAGGTAATCCTGAAACGTGGCGGGCAGCTGGGGCGTTTTGACCAGACCAATCCGGACCAGTTCGTCGCTGCGGCCGCCCCAGACAACCTGGTGGTTTACACCCCCGTACAGCTTCAGGCGGCTGACCGGTTTACCCAGCCGGATGTAAAGGGATTTCTGGTGGAGCAGGGTATGCTGCACAAAACGCCCGCCCATCCAGCCGTGGGCATAGCTGCCGCGCACGGCCACAAAGTCGCGGGTAAAGTGCAGGGGCTGAAACTGCCGGATTTCCAGCTGTATCTTGGGAATGGGCAGCGCATTGCCCGACCAGGCGTAGGAGCCCGTTGACAGTGCCGAATCGGCCAGACCAAAATGCTCACGCCGGCGCCCCACGTAGAGCTCAAGCGCCCGAAACCGGGCTTTCACGTAGGCTTCGGGCAGCAGCAGGGCCGACTGCGCCCCCGTGTTGCCCACGGCGCTGATTCCGCCCCCCAGCGAAATCCGGCGCGAAAACAGGGCCACCGTGTCGTAATCGACAGCCACGCCCGCCCGCAGCGTGCCGGTGGGGGAGGCCAGCGGCACAATGCCGTACTGGTTGCTGCGCAGCCAGAAGGGCGTCAGTCCCGACGAACTGCCAAACGTGCCGGCTTCCAGACTGCCGCTGGTGACCCGCTGGGCCTGCACGGCCGGGGTAGTCAGGCTCAGCAGGCCGGCCAGGGCGGATGCTGCCAGCCGGCGGCCGGAACCAAAGGCGTTGACACGAATGGAGAACAGGGAAGCAGCAGGACGTGACGTTGGCATAGGCTGAAAAACCGATCGGCAGCCCGGCCAATAGGGGTCAGCGTCGAACCCGACGCCAGCCGGCCGGGCTGTGTGAACTGCAAAAATGCATGAACGGATTGAGCTTTCCGTAACCTGACCCAACATACTAAGCCTGTGGTCTGCCCGGTAGGCCGCTGTGGCGGGGCCGGGTTAGCCTTCGGTTGGCCAGACCAGGCCGGCCGTCGGAAACGGAATCCGGCGAATACCCTGTCCTGCAAAATCGATGTCCACCACCAGCTGCCGGGCGGCCCTGATGCGCTGAATCAGGCGCTGCTCATCGCCGAAAAACAGGATGTTGGCCCGGCCATTTTCGGCGGCCAGTAACTCGAACGATTCAGCCGGGCGGTTGTCGAACCGCACGCGCGCGCTGCCGCCCTGAAAGCTGCGGTTGAACTGACCCTTCGACACTTCGATATACACACTGGTGCTGCCGTTCCGCTGGCGGAGGGTGAGGGTGGCCGTGGAGCCGCCTTCGTAGGGAAAGGCAAACTGGAGCCGGGTGGGCGAGGTGATCGTTGCCTTGCGGGTCGTGCCCGACCGGGTGTATTGCCAGCCGGCCACGGTGGGTGCCGCTGTCGGTTCGGTCGGGGCTGCGGCCGGTGCTACCGGCGGGCTGAGCGTGTCGCCGGGGGCATGGGCAGCGGTCGGGGGCGACGTTGGTTTGGCGCGGTCGGCGCAGCCCGTCAGGAGCAGCCCGGTCAGCAGGATCAGCACGTTTTTCATAGCAGCTGGCCGCGACTACAGGTGGGCAACGTTGCCCGCCCCCAGGGCCATACTGTACAATAATACAGTCTGTTGCCGACTTTCAAAACCTGCTACCGAAGGCCGACCCCCCTGGTAAACCATTTATCCGATGAATAACGGCCTTTAACATTTTTTAGAACTGATGGCATTTATGGTCGTTACTTTTGTTTGTCTTTACATCAGACAAACCATGTTCACTAGATTTCATGCGACAGTTTCTTAAATACGTACTGGCCACCGTAGTCGGGTTACTTCTTTTCTCCTTTGTGGGCTTTCTGCTGCTGGCCGGGCTGGGCGCTGCCTTCTCGGCAGGCTCCAGCAAGACAACCACCGTGGCCGCCAACTCGGTACTCAAACTCGACCTCGACAAACCCGTTGAAGAACGTTCGACCGAAAATCCCTTCAGCTTTGCGGGGGGTAATTTTGGTCTGGACAACAACAGCGCCATTGGGCTGATCGAGCTGAAAGAAGCCCTTGAAGCGGCCAAAACCGACGATAACATCAAGGGTATCTACCTCAGCGCCCAGGAGCCACAGGCCGGCTGGGCGTCGCTGGAAGAGATCCGGAATGCGCTGATCGATTTCAAGACATCGAAAAAATTCGTGTATGCCTACGCCGAAACGATGAGCGAGAAGGGATACTATCTGGCCTCGGTGGCCGATAAGATTTATCTCAATCCGGCGGGCGATCTGGAGTGGAACGGCCTGAACGCCGAACTCTCGTTTTTCAAAGGCACGCTCGAAAAGCTGGGCGTCAAACCCGAAATTTTCCGGGTCGGTGAGTTCAAGAGTGCCGTGGAGCCTTTCATTCGTGAAGATATGAGCGAGCCTAACCGCCGGCAGGTTACCTCGTTCCTCAACTCGATCAACGACCATATGCTGGTACGGGTGGCGCAGAGCCGCAACCTCCGTGTCGACTCGCTCAAACGCTATGCCGACAACCTGAGCATTCAGAAACCGGCCGACGCCCTGCGGACCAGGCTGGTCACCAACGTTGGGTATCAGGATGAACTGGAAGCCGTGATCCGGCAGCAGCTCGGCATCGATGCCAAAAAGAAAATCGGCTACGTAACCCTGAGCAAGTATGAAGATGCGGCTGCCAGCAAAACCGATGGCAGCAGTGCCAACCGCATTGCCGTCATTGTAGCCTCGGGCGACATCGTGTCGGGCAAGGGGGGCGAGAACAACATTGGCTCCGAAGCCATCGTCGACGAAATTCGCAAGGCCCGGCTCGACGACAAGGTGAAAGCCATCGTGTTGCGCGTCAACTCGGGCGGTGGTAGTGCGCTGGCCTCCGACGTGATGTTCCGCGAGGTGGAGCTGGCCAAAAAAGTGAAGCCTGTGATTGGGTCGATGTCCGACTACGCGGCTTCGGGTGGCTACTATATGCTCATGGGCTGCAACAAAATTGTGGCCGAGCCCAACACCATCACCGGCTCGATCGGAGTATTCTCGCTGCTGTTCAACACACAGGCCTTCTTCAAAGATAAACTGGGTATCACCTACGACCGCGTACTGACCAATGCCAACTCCGATTTCCCGGCGGTGACCCATGAGATGTCGGCGTTTCAGAAACAGGCCATGCAGCGCCGTACCGACCAGATATATGCCGAGTTTACGGGAAAGGCAGCCGCTGGCCGTAAACTGCCGCTCGATAGCCTGCGGGCTATTGCCGGTGGCCGCGTCTGGACCGGCACGCAGGGGAAAGCCCTGGGCCTGGTCGATCAGCTGGGTGGTCTCGACGACGCCGTGAAGCTGGCAGCCCAGTCGGCCAAACTGAAAACGGGCGACTACAAAGTGAAGATCCAGCCCCGTCAGAAGCCGTTTTTCGAGCAGGTCATGAACTCGCTCGGCGATGGCGAAGAAACCCGGCTCAACGCGCAGCTGGGCGAACTGGCCCCCTACGTCAAATACCTCCAGAAACTTAAAACCATGGAAGGCGTACAGATGCGTATGCCCTTTGAGATGGATATTCGGTAGGGCGGGGGCGGGCGAAGGCCCGCTGCCAGTCCGGTACCGATACAACATTGGTTTGCGAAAAAGCGACCCGCCCGAAACCTCCGTTTCAGCGGGTCCTTTTTTTGCCATGTTTGGCAAAGTGCTGGTCAGGGCGTTACGTTTACGATGCTATGGTAGTACAACCCGTTCGTATCGATCTATTTGCGCTGGCAATTCTCCTGGGGGTGGTACAGGGCGCCCTGCTGGGCGTATTGCTGCTGACGGGGTCGCGGGGCCGGCAACTGGCCAACCGCTGTCTTGGCCTGTTTCTGCTGGCGCTCACGGCCATCAGTATCGAGATCTTTCTCAGCTATACTAACTACACGTTTCGGCTGCTCTGGACCGTCGATCTGGCCGAGCCGCTCAATTTTGTGCTGGGGCCGCTGTTTTACTTCTTCGTCGTGAGCCGGCTCACGCAGCAGCTGCCCCGTCGGTGGGGGTGGCATCTGGTTCCGTTCGGTATCTGGACGATCAATGCCGCCACCTGGATCTATCAGCCAGCGGCCTTCAAATACAACAGCTACCTCGACTCGTGGCATCCTGAGCTGGCCGTTGTGCCGGCCAGCCGCTACTGGTCTGAAGACCCGACCGGTCTGCGCGATTACATCAACGAGCTGACGATTCTGAGTGCCGTGGTGTATGCCGTGCTGGGGCTGCTGGCGCTGCAGCGCTACCGGCGGCCAGGCACCAGTACCTTGCCGCCAGCCGCTCTGACCACCCTGCGCTGGCTCTGCGGCCTGTTTGCGCTGGTGCCGCTGGTGGTACTGGCGGTCAAACCCTTGTTTCGCCACGATGGGGGCGATTACCTCATTGCCAGTTACATCACCATCACCATCTACGGCATCGGACTGCTGGTGATGCGGGGGGCGCCCTTTTTTCAGCCCGTTCCGGCCGATGTGCCACCCGCCCCCGCGCGCCCCGAGCCCCGCCGGAAATACGAGAAATCGGCCCTGTCTGAAGAAGTCGAAACGGCGGTGCTGCAGCGGCTCAATCGCCTGCTCGCCGACGAAAAACCGTATCTGTCCAGCGACCTCTCACTGCCCAGACTGGCGGCCCGGCTCGACACCAGCCCGCATCACCTGTCGCAGCTGCTCAACGACCGGCTCGACCGTTCGTTCTTCGACCTCATGGCCGACTACCGCGTTCGGGAAGCGCAGCAGCTGCTGGTCGATCCGGCCACGGCCCACCTCAAGATCGACGAGATCGCCGAGCGGGTCGGCTACAACTCGACCTCGGCCTTTCACACGGCGTTCAAGCGGCTGACGGGCCAGACACCGGCGCAGTACCGCCAGAAAACCGCTTCCCGATCGGCATGAACTTCGTTACGGCCGGAACATAGGGCGTCTGGCGGGCGCAGCAGCGAGTTTTGGACCATCCATCCAAAACCCCATTCGCATGGCCCCATACCCCGTTTCCGATGCCCCTTCCGACGAAGAGGGAGCGGCCCGGCTGCCCCGCGCCAGCCGGCGCTACGACCTCGACTGGCTCCGTATCATCGCCATCGTTACCCTGCTGTTCTACCATACCGGCATGATATACGTATCGTGGGGCTGGCACATCAAAAGCACGGCCCACAGCCAGCCCATGGAAGAGGTGATGCGGTGGCTGCATGGCTGGCGCATGCCGCTGCTGTTCTTTATATCCGGCGCCGGCACCTACTTCGCCCTGCTGCGCCGGTCCTGGGGCAGCTACGCCGGTGAGCGGGTCCGGAGGCTGTTTGTGCCGCTGGTGTTTGGCATGTTTGTGATTGTGCCGCCCCAGATTTATTACGAGTGGCTGTTTAAAGGCTGGTTTGCGGGCAGCTACGCCGATTTTTACCCCGAGGTGCTGCGGTTTCGTCCCTACTACGAGGGCGTAAAAAGTGGCGCCTTCAGCTGGCATCACCTCTGGTTTATTCTCTACCTATTAATATACGGGCTGGTCAGTATTCCGGTGTTCAAGTGGTTGCGTCGCCCGGCCGGGCAGCGGTTCACCGATCGCATCGGCCGCCTGATTGGCCGGCCCGGCGGGGCACTCTGGCTGGTGGTGCCGATGCTCGTCAACGATGTGGTGCTGGGGGGGCTGTTTCCGTGGGAGTCGCATGCCCTTTACAACGACTGGGCGTATTTTATGAAAAACCTGATCCTGTTCTGGCTGGGGTATCTGCTCATCAGCCGGGACTCGTTCTGGCCGGTGCTGACCAGTCAGCGACGCCTGTACGCTCTGGCAACCCTGGTCTGCACGGTGTTGCTGTACGGCGCCCGCGCCTGGCCCGGCGAGGACATCATCGACCGATCGCAGCTGCTGACCACCCTCTACAGCTTTGTCGGTCTGGGGCTGACCTGGTTTTCGGTGCTGATGACGGTTAGCTACGGCTACCGCTACCTGAACGTCGACCGGCCCATGCTGGCGCGGCTCAACGAAGCCGTTTACCCATTCTACATCCTGCACCAGACGGTGATTGTCGGGATTGGCTACTACGTGCTGACCCGGACCCGTCTGGGCGTGTACGACGGCTTTCTGGTGGTCAGTCTGGCGTCGGGGCTCGGCTGCATCGGGCTGTACCTGCTACTGATTCGACCCATCCGCCCCGTTCGCTTCCTGTTTGGTATGAAGTAGGTATCTTTGTGGCACCAATGCAGACAAGCGGAGGAAACAGACGTAAGAGAACAGACATAAGAGAATAGACGTGGGAGGCAAGGCATAAGGGAATAGAGGTAAGAGAACAGGGGAGAGAGAAACAGGCGTGCGGATAAAGCCGCGGGCCGTCGGGGTAAACGACACACCGCCCAGCCGTCAGCCCGGCCGTTTCTGCGCCCTCTTTTTTTCTCTCCTCTCTTTTTTCTGTCTTCTCTTTTTGTCTGTCTTCTTTCCTCTCTTTCTCCCCTCCATCAACAGACGAATGCTACCTGAACAGCCACAAACCAGCACAGCAACCGCGCTTCCGGTAATGGAAGCATTTTATACGATTCAGGGCGAGGGCGCCCACACGGGCCGGGCGGCTTATTTTATCCGCCTGGGCGGCTGCGACGTGGGCTGCCACTGGTGCGACGTGAAGGAATCGTGGGATGCCGATGCACACCCGCGTCTGGCCATCGACGGGCTTGTTGCCGGCGCACTCGTCCACCCGGGCCGCATGGCGGTCATCACGGGCGGGGAGCCGCTGATGCACAACCTCGACGAGCTGACCGGCGCGCTGCAGGCGGCCGGCTTCCAGACAAACATCGAAACGTCGGGAGTGTGTGCGGCCGTGACCGGATCGTGGGACTGGATCTGCTTTTCGCCCAAGAAATTCAAAAAGCCCAATCCGGCCATCTACGCGCGTGCCGACGAGCTGAAAGTCATTATCTACAACGCGTCGGATTTTGCCTTTGCTGAGTCGTTTGTACCGTTTCTGCGGCCCGACTGCAAACTCTTTTTGCAAACCGAATGGAGCCGTTCCAATGAAATGCTGCCTCGTATCGTTGAGTACGTAAAAGAACACCCGCAATGGCAGATTTCGTTGCAGACACACAAGTACTTAGACATACCGTAGGAACGCGGCCAGCCAGCCGCCGGCAACCCGGCGGCTGGCTGGCGGGCCAGTTCGCGGCCGGCCTCGTCGGGCTGGCGTCGCTGGTCTTGCTGGGCCCACCGGCCGCCAGTGCGCAGGTGCCGAAAGCGCAGGAGCTGTACGCGCAGTCGATCCGGCTGTTCAGCGAACGAAAAGCGGGCGAAGCCATACCCTACATGGAGCAGGCTGTCAAGCTCGATCCGGCCTATGCCGATGCCTATATCAAGCTGGGGCAGCTCTACGAATTCACCAAACGGTTCGAGCCGGCCATGGCGGCCTACCGCGACGCGGTTCGGCTCCAGCCCGACAGTCCGGCGTCGGGAGCGGCTTACCAGGCGCTGGCCAATACGCTCATGCGGCTGGGCCGTTACAGCGAGGCCTTGCCGTACCTCGAAAAATACCAGACCATGGTGCCGCCCAAATCGGCCCTGGCTGCGCGCCTGGGGCGCCTGATCGACAACGCCCGGTTTGGGCAGGAGGCCGTGCTGCACCCGCAACCCGTAGAGCCCCGGCCGCTCTCGCCCGTGCTGAACACCACACTGTCGCAGTACTTTCCGGTGCTGACGGCCGACGAGCAGACGCTGGTGTTTACGGCCCTGAAACCCGAAGGCGATGAAGACCTGATGACGGCCACCTTCAACGGCGAATCCTGGACCCCGCCCACATCGCTGGCCACGGGCATCAACACGCCCGACAATGAAGGCACTGCCAGCCTCTCGGCCGATGGGCGGATGCTTGTCTTTACGGTGTGTCAGGGACGTAAGGGTTACGGGAGCTGCGACCTCTACGTGAGTCGTAAAACGGGCAGCGACTGGTCGGCCCCGGAAAATCTGGGTCCGGCGGTCAACACCCACTATTACGAGTCGCAGCCATCACTCTCGGCCGACGGGCGCCGGCTCTATTTCGTGTCGGACCGGCCGGGTGGGAAGGGCCGGCGCGACATCTGGCGAGCCGATCTGGGCACCGATGGCAGCTGGCAGGAGCCGGTCAACGTAGGCGAGCCAATCAACACGCCCGCCAACGAAGCATCGCCGTTTATCCACGCCAACGGGCAGAGTCTGTTTTTTGCGTCGGAAGGGCATGTCGGGATGGGGGGCTACGATCTGTTTGTCGCCGACAGCCTGTCCGGGGCGGGGGCCGCAACACACTGGTCGACACCCGCCAACCTGGGCTATCCCATCAACACCTCCGAAGACCAGGCGTCGCTGTTTGTGGGAGCCAGTGGCCGGCGGGCCTACTACTCGTTTGAAGAACAGAAAGACGGCGTGTCGCAGAAGTCGCGGCTCTACACCTTCGAGCTGCCCGACAGGCTGCGCGAGCGCGTGAAACCCGTCAGCCTGCTCAAGGGCGTGGTGGCCGATGCCCGCACGGGCAAACCCCTGGCTGCCACGGTCGAGCTGATCGATCTCAAAACCAACCAGCTGGTGTCGCGCGTGCAGGCTGATGCCCAGTCGGGGGCCTATACGGCCGTGCTGCCGAGTGGCGGGGAGTACGCGCTCTATGTGGCCGTGCCCGGTTACCTGTTCAAAAGCCTGTCGTTCGACTTTAGTCAGAAAACCAAAGGGGAGGGGCTCTCGCTGCGGGTACCCCTCGAGCCGGCCGTATCGGGCACAGCGGCCAGAGAAACACTCAGCAACCTCTTTTTCGATACGGGGCGCTACGACCTGGCCGCCAAATCGCGCACGGAGCTCGACCGGCTGGTGGCTTTTCTGCGGGCCAACCCAACGACGCGCATTGAAATCAGCGGCCATACCGACGACCGGGGCGACGCTGCGGCCAACCAGCTGCTCTCCCAGAAACGGGCGCAGGCCGTGGTCAGCTACCTGACTCAGGCCGGTATCGACGCGGGGCGAATGAAAGCGCTGGGCTTCGGCAAAACCCGGCCACTGGTGCCCAATACGACCGACGAGAACCGGCAGCTCAACCGCCGGATCGAGTGGCGGCTGTTGTAACCGGACCGATTTCCACGCTTTGGTTTCGGGAGGAAATTTTTTCAATTTTGCGTATGTTGTCCTGATACCGCCTTTTTTATTGAGCGGTCAATCGGGTCCATACGACAACTTATTGCCTGAATAGAATGAATGCTGAACATGTGAAGTGCCTGATTATCGGCTCCGGCCCGGCGGGTTATACGGCCGCGATCTATGCCGCACGGGCCAATATGCAACCGGTTATGTATCAGGGTCCCCAGCCGGGTGGCCAGCTGACCATTACAACCGAAGTTGATAATTTTCCGGGTTATCCGACCGGTGTTGAGGGGCCGCAGCTTATGCAGGACCTCGAAGCACAGGCCCGCCGATTTGGTACCGATGTTCGTTACGGCATGGTTACCAAAGTCGACTTCTCAAGCCATCCGCACCGCGTAATCGTTGATGAACAGCACGAACTGACGGCCGATGCGGTCATCATTTCGACAGGGGCATCGGCCAAATGGCTGGGCCTACCCTCCGAAATGCGGCTCAACGGCCGGGGCGTTTCGGCCTGTGCCGTCTGCGATGGTTTTTTCTTCCGGGGGCAGGATGTCGCCATTGTCGGCGCCGGCGACACGGCTGCTGAAGAAGCGAGCTACCTGGCCAACCTCTGCCGCAAAGTGTATATGCTGGTACGGCGGGGCGAAATGCGGGCGTCGCGCTTCATGCAGCAGCGCGTCAAAACCGCGCCCAACATCGAAATTCTCTACCATACCGAAACCGAAGAAGTGCTCGGCGCTGAAGACGTAACGGGGGTTCGGGTGAAAAACGTAGTAACGGGCGAAACGCGCGAACTGGCCGTAACGGGCTTCTTCGTGGCCATTGGGCACAAACCCAATACTGATATTTTTGAGCCGTACCTCAACCTCGACGAGCACGGCTACATTCAGACTGAAAAAGGCTCTACCCGTACCAATATTCCGGGTGTGTTTGCCTGTGGCGATGCGCAGGACAATATCTACCGGCAGGCTATCACGGCAGCCGGTACGGGCTGTATGGCCGCCCTCGATGCCGAGCGTTACCTGGTAACGCTGGAGATGAAGGAGCAGCAGGCGCTTGTGTAATACTAACCTATCCGTTTAGCGCGTTTGACGCATGCCCCTACCGGCACCGCTTCGAACGCGCTAAACCCATTCTGGAACCGAATGAGAAAACTGGCTTTCCGGTGGCTACTGGTCACCGCCTGCCTGTGTCTGACCCTGGTGGTACAGGCGCAGGAACGAGGGCGTTTTAAAAAGAACCTGACCATTACGCCCAAAACAAAATCCAATTCGAATACCCCCGTCGTTGATCAGCCTCAAAAAGCGGACGACATCTATGACCAGGAAACAACTCAGCTGCGGTTTAACAACCAGTTTGAGCCCAAAAAAGAACTTAACCCCGTTGTTAGTGAAGATACCAGCCAGATCGACCAGGGCGAAACCAGTGTGGTCGAAGTCATCGACTCGGCGCTGATCGGCAACGAGTGGGTGAAAGTAGCTGATTACTACGCCATCTGGGATTCGCGCACCATCGACCCCTACAATATCGACCCGCTGGAGTTCAGCGAGGCCATCGACATCAAACTCTACGACCCGGCGGCCAACCGTTACTGGTCGGCCCCGCTCAACGAAGGTAAGCTGATGTCTAATTTTGGATACCGCTGGGGCCGCTGGCATACCGGCGCCGACCTCGACCTTGAAACCGGCGACCCCGTTTATTCGGCCTTCGACGGCGTGGTGCGGGTGGTTGGCTGGGATGGCAACGGCTACGGCCGCTACGTGCTGGTTCGCCACTACAACGGCCTCGAAACGCTCTACGGACACATGTCGAAGCAAACGGTAGAAACAGGCCAGCTGGTGAAAGCGGGCGACCAGCTGGGGCTGGGGGGCAATACCGGCCGCAGTTACGGCTCACACCTGCACTTCGAAACGCGCTACGAGGGAAATCCCTTCAGTCCGCTGAGCATTTATTCGTTTCCGGCCAACACGCTTAATTCCGATCATTTTCTGCTGACCAGTTCGGTCTGGGATTACCTGCGCGGAGGGCGCCCCTCGTCGTCGTCGTCGGGCGGGAGTCGTCCCAAACTCAAACGGACCGTGCTGCACCGCGTGCGGTCGGGCGAAACGCTCAGCTCCATTGCCAGCCGCTACGGCATGTCGGTATCATCGCTGAGCCGCAAGAACGGACTTTCGTCGCGGTCGCGGCTTCGGCCGGGCCAGAAACTGCGGGTCAACTAAGGCCGTAAATAGCCACTACAGTGAAAAGGCCCGCGAATCGGTACCGTACCGATTCGCGGGCCTTTTGCATACCCGGGTGTACTCGCTCAGTGGGTGGTGCCCAGCTGCGCGACCAGGGCTTTCATGAGTCGGGTGAGGTGGGGTTCGGCCGCAGCCGCAGCCGCGATAATATGGCTCAGTTCGGCTTTTTTGAGCGTTTCGGGAATGCCCATGTCGGTGATGACCGAGACGCCGAAGACGCGCAGCCCCATCTGATGAGCCACGATCACCTCCGGCACAGTCGACATGCCCACGGCGTCGGCGCCCCACTGGCGCAGCATCCGGTACTCGGCTTTGGTTTCGAGCTGCGGGCCGGGCGCAAAGACGTAGGTGCCCCGTTTCAGGGTGATGCCCAGCTCAGCAGCGAGGGTAAAGCCGCGGTCGAGCAGGTCGGCATCGTAGGGCTGGCTCATATCGGGAAAGCGGTCGCCGAAAGCCGGTACGTAGGCTCCCGTCAGCGGGTTTTGCGGCATCAGGAGGCTGATATGGTCGTCGATCACCATCAGGTCGCTGATGGCAAAATCGGGGTTCATACCGCCGGCCGCGTTCGATACGAGCAGCGTCTGAATGCCCAGTTCGCGCAGCACCCGCACCGGAAAGGTGACCTGCTGCATGGAGTAGCCTTCGTAGAAGTGAAAACGCCCCTGCATCACCACAACGGGCTGATCGGCCAGGGTGCCGAGCAGCAGCTTGCCGGAATGAAACTCGACGGTCGAGAGGGGAAAGTGCGGAATCTGTTCGTACGACAGTTCGGTGTCGATCACCACATCGGCCGCGAGGGCACCCAGGCCGGTGCCGAGAATAATGCCGATGGTGGGTTTAACGGTGGTTTGCGACTGAATAAAGCGGGTCGCTTCCTGAATCTGTTCGAGCATGGGTCGACGCTATTGATGAATACATACGGATTGGCCCGCAAGTACGGGAATCGCGGCCACAAGACCGTGGCCCGGCTACAGACCGATGTGCCGGCCCGCCACGTAACCGGTGGTCCAGGCGTTCTGAAAATTAAACCCGCCCGTGATGCCATCGATATCGAGCACTTCGCCGGCGTAGAAAACGCCGGGCTGTTGCCGGCTTTCAAGCGTCTGCGGGTTCAGGCTTCCGGGCTCGATGCCTCCGCAGGTCACGAACTCGTCTTTAAACGTGCTTTTGCCCTCGACGGCGAAGCGGCTGTTGGTAAGCGATTCGATGAGCCGGTTGAACGGCTTGGCGGGCAGGTCGGCCCAGCGCTGCGCATCGTCGATGCCGGCTTCGGTGGCCATAGCCTGCCAGAGTCGGCCGGGCAGACCAAAGGGGTTTTGCGACGTAACCAGCTTTCGGGCGTGGAGCTGCCGGTACGGCTGCAGCGTAGCCCGCAGCTGGGCTTCGTTCTGATCGGGTACCCAGTTGATGCGGAGCGTGAAGCGGTAGTCGAGGTCGGCCAGCTCGCGGGCGGCCCAGGCCGACAGTCGCAGTACCGCCGGCCCGCTGAAGCCCCAGTGCGTAACGAGCAGGGGGCCGCGCTGCTCCTGTTTCGTGCCGGCCACCGACACACTCGCCATCGGCACCGATACGCCCGCCAGGGGCAGCAGGTAGCTGGTCGGCACGTTGAACGTGAACAGCGACGGCACGGGCGTCACCAGCCCCTCGGCGGGGTGGGGCAGCCAGTCGTAGCTTGTGCGCTGGGGGTAGCCCCCCGTGGCCACGAGCAGCCGGTCGGCAGTCAGTACCTCGCCTGTCAGCAGCAGCAGATCCCAGCCGCCGGCGGGGTTGGTCCGCAGTTCACTCACACCACAGCTTGTGCGTACCTGAACCCCGAGCCGTTTGGCCGTGGTGAGCAAACAGTCGACGATGGTATCGGAGGTATTGGAGGCCGGAAACATGCGCCCGTCGGCTTCGGTTTTGAGGGGCACGCCGTGGGTTTCAAACCACGTCACGGTGTCGGTCGTGCTGAACTGATTCAGCAGCGACCGCAGGGGTTTTTCGCCCCGGGGGTAGTGTTTCACCAGCTGGCGGTTGTCGAAACAGGCGTGGGTCACGTTGCAGCGCCCCCCGCCCGAGATCCGGACTTTGTTCAGTACGGTCCGGTTTTTTTCCAGAATTGTTACGGTGGCGTTGGGGAAGGTCTGGGCGGCTGTGATAGCCCCGAAAAAACCGGCGGCTCCCCCGCCAATAACATAAATACGCAAAGCGGCCATAGACCGACAACAGGGGGCAGGCGTTTGTAGTTCTGGGGGGCGGCTGGTTTTTGGGCCCGGTAGCCGGGTCGCGTCCGGCAGACCAGCGCACCGGAATCGGGGCGCGCGACTACCGAAAACGACCGTTAGGCCGTAGCTTTACCGCATGTTTTTCGGACCACGTTTTTCAACCAAGAAGTACCACCGCCGGGGCTTTCGGCTGCGGGGCAATACGCTTGTTCTGCTGTTTGTTTTTTTTCTGATTGGCCTGTTTCTGCACTACGGGGGACGTACCCAGCCCGTGGTGGCGCTCTGGAACGACGTGCGCGAACTGGTGGGACTGGGCCGGGGGCGTCATTCCCGCGAGCGCGCCGATAATCCCTACAAAGCCCCGGAACCCCGCGGGTCGGAGGATGTGGCGACCGATACCCGGTCGGATGAGGCCACCGACGAGGCCAGCGATGACGCTACGGATGCGGGCGGGTCGGTACCCCCCGTCAGTACGGGCGGGAAAGTACTGTTCGACTTCGAGAAGAAGCCCGGCTTTCTGCTGCCCGCTCACCGCTCGTCGGATGAGATTGTCGAGCACCAGGGCTACACGCTGCGCTTCCGCGATGCCTACAAAGTGGCCGACTGGGTAGCCTACCCGCTGCTGCCTGAGGAGATCAACGGCGACACCGACCGCGAAGGCTCCTCGTTTCGGCCCGACCCCGCCGTGTCGACCGGCTCGGCCCTGCCCAGCGATTACACCCGCTCGGGCTACGATCGCGGCCACCTGGCCCCCGCCGGCGATTTCAAGTTTTCGCGGCTGATGATGCAGGAAACGTTCTACATGAGCAACATGGCCCCCCAGGTTCCTCAGTTCAACCGGGGTATCTGGAAAGAGCTGGAAGAGCAGGTCAGGCGGTGGGCGCTGCTCGACAAGGGGCTGTATGTGATTACCGGCCCCGTGCTGAAGCCCGGCCTGCCCACCATCGGAAAAGTCAACGAAGTCAGCGTACCCCAGCAGTTCTACAAGGTGCTGCTCTACTGCAACAAACCCACCATTCGCATGATCGGCTTTCTGCTCAACAACGAAGCCTCCAACGAACCGCTGTCGAGCTTTGTCGTGCCCGTCAGCCGCATCGAGCGGGCCACGGGCATCACGTTTTTTCCGCTCATGCCGACCGATCTGCAGCGGCAGCTCAAAAACGAAGCGACCGATCAGATGATCGACGCATGGTTCAACCGGTAAACACGATCCGCTGCTCAGGGAGCCAGCACCCGGTTCAGAAACCGGACGGTCTGCTGCATCATGGGCGTAAACCAGGGGTGGAAAAACCAGAACGTATGGGGCGCGCCGGCAAAGGTGCGCACGTCGGTGTAGACCCCGCGTGCCGTTAGCTGTGCCAGCAGATCATCGCGACCGGCATGCATGCGGTCGACGGCGCTGTTGAACAGGAGTATGGGAGCCGGTGGTGCCGGTACGCCCGCATCGGCCCGGGCGTAGGTCAGCGCCGACGCCTGTCGCCAGCTGGCCAGCGTTTCGCTACGCGGCCCGCCAAACCAGTACGTAGCCGCCGAGGTCGACCGGCTGTCGTCGCCTTCACCCGATTCGGGGTGGTCGAACGCCAGCAGGCCATCGACATCGACCACGGCCTGCACGGCGCTCGAATGCCCGGCCGAAGGACCCCAGCCTTCCAGTGCCGGCAGCTTTCCGGTCATGCCCAGCAGGGCGGCCAGCTGCCCACCGGCCGAGCAGCCCATGGCCGCTATCCGATTCGTATCCAGGCCAAAGGTATCGGCATGAGCCCGCAGCCAGCGCACGGCTTCTTTCAGGTCATACACGGCCCCGGGGTAGAGCGTATCGGTCGACAGGCGGTAGTCGGCCGTTACGGCTACAAAGCCGTTGCGGGCCAGTTCGCGCGCCATCGCCCGGTTGTGCGAGCGGTCGCCGGTGCGCCAGCCCCCGCCGTGGATAAGCAGTACCGCCGGGCGTTTTGTGCGGCCGGGGGTGGGGTAGCAGGCGTCGAGAAACAGGGTTTTGCCGCTCCGCACGAGGTAGGAGATGTTGAACCGCTCCTGCACCCCACGGGCCAGGTCAGGAGCCGCCAGCTGAATAGCGGGATGTTGCCGGCGTGCATTGGTGTAGGCGCTGTAGACCGTAAACGACGTGTCGCGCCGGTAGGTGAGGCCAGGCGCGGGGCGCCAGCCGGATGAGCCCCCGAAAATGGCCGCCAGCGTGTAGGCACTGGCCTGGGTGTCGGTCAGCTGATGCGACCAGGGTGCCCGTTTGTCGGGCGCGGCCCCCGGTCCGGTGCTGCCGTATTCGGCGTAGAACGTTGTTTTTTCGTTGGCCGCGTTGCGCCAGTTGTCCCAGCCGGCCGGCACGATGTGGGAGCCCAGCCGCGACCGGATAAACACCGTGCGGGCGTGTGGCCGCCAGGGCCGGCCCAGAAACACCCGCGTGGCTGCCGTGTCGGCCGTAAGCGTGCAGTCGAGAAACACAAAGCCGTAGGGCTGCCGTGGGCTGGTGGCGGCCGCCGTGATGTAGGAGTTGCTCAGGCTGTGCAGCGTACAGCGCAGAAATACCGCCGTAGCCTCGCCAAAGATAAAGTCGGTGGTGCCTTCGATGTAGCACTGCTGATACAGTTGCCGGCTGGTTTCGGTGGCGGCATAGACCGTATCCTGATGACCCAGCAGCCGGCAGTTGCGCACCACGCAGCGGTCGCCTTCAATGTGCAGCGCCACCGCCTGCCCCACGCGCGGCCCGCTGCGGTTGCGGTTGGCCGTGTTTTCGATGGTCAGGTTCTCGAGCACCACATCGTTGCCTTCGACCAGTACGGTATGGGTCGTATAGGTCACAAAGGTCGACCGGCCCGTTGGCTCAGCGCCCCCCGGAATGGGTTTGCCCGAATAGTCATCGCCCGTGATGATGGTGCTGTCGGCCCGCTCCCCGATAAGCGAAATTTTTGTTTTCCAGGCGGGGATCACCAGCTTTTCGCGGTAGGTTCCCGGCCGGATAAAAATCAGTACCTGCTCCTGCGACAGGTCGCGCACGGCGTTGACCGCTTCCTGAATGGTTCGGAACGAGCCGCTGCCGTCGGCCGCGACCGTTAGGGAGGTGGGGTAGGCGGGTGGGGCAGGCGCCACCGACTGGGCCAGGAGCGACGCGCCGGGCAGTAACAGGAGCAGAAGAAACCGAAACATGAACAGGAGCGGGTAACCAGGCATTGAAGTCGCCCGCCCCCGCTTTTTACCCACCCCTCCCAAACGCCGACAGCCCCGGTGGGGGCTGCTGACGGGGTAAAGCCGGTACCGGAAAAAAAGCCTGGTGTCGTCGGCCGGCCTAGGTTTTCTGCTTCTTTTTCTTGGCTGCCGGAAACAGGATGTTGTTCAGAATCAGGCGGTAGCCGGCCGAGTTGGGGTGCAGGTTCAGGTCGGTGGGCTCCTCGCCAATTTCATGCCGGTAATCTTCGGGGTCGTGACCACCGTAGAACGTAAAGAAGCCCCGGCCGTAGGGCGCGTGGAGGTACCGGGCTTCGCCGGCCGCCCGGTTTTCAGCCAGAATGACCACTTCGGGTTTGATATACGCTTTTTTGAAGGCCGTGGTCTGTCCCATGAAGCCCTTGATCACGTTGAGGTGATTCTGGGTCAGCATAGTCGGAATGGGGTCGTATTTGGCCGAAAACTGGAACAGCGTGAAGTAATCGTTGTGTTCGGTCAGTCCCCGTTCGTCGGGCTGGTTGTCGATGTTCGAAAACTCGATCAGGTACGGATTGGTGTACACCTGAAAGTTGCGAAAGGCGAATGTCTGGCTGAAATCGAGCTTGTTACTGGCACTCGGGTCGGCGGGGGTGCCATCGTAAAAGCTGTCGACGATATCGGTGTTGCGGGCCGACAGGGCGATGTCGTAGGTGTCGGTGGCATTGCACATGGCAAACAGGTAGCCGCCCCCCAGCACAAAGTCGCGGATTTTTTCGGTAACGCCCAGCTTCAGCTTCGGCACGCTGCTGTAGCCAAACTTGCGGGCAATCGACTCGGCTTCCTGTTTCTGGGCAATGTACCAGGGCTGGTCTTTGAAGTGATAGAATTTGCCGAACTGGCCCGTAAAATCCTCGTGGTGCAGGTGCAGCCAGTCGTATTCGGGCAGCTTCGTATTCAGCACTTCTTCGTCGAAGATTACGTCGTACGGAATTTCGGCGTAGGTCATCACCATCGTCACGGCATCGTCCCAGGGCTGTTTGGTTTTGGGCGAATACACCGCCACTTTAGGCGGCTTCTGCAGTTTCACGGCATCCATGTTGGCATCGGGGGCCGCCACTTCGCTTAGAATCTGCCCGGCCTGCGCGTCGGAGATGACTTCGTAGCTGACGCCCCGAATCACCATTTCCTTGATAAACGCCTGGCTCTGGGGCATCATGAAGGCGCCACCCCGGTAGTTGAGCAACCAGTCGATTTCGGTGTCGTGTGTTTTCAGAACCCAATACGCAATGCCGTACGCTTTCAGGTGATTCTTCTGGGTATCGTCCATCGGAATCAAAATCCGGGAGGCCCAGACCTGATTCGTCAGGGTTAGAAATAGGATAAGCGGTAACAGCAGCCGTTTCATTGGTTTCCCGGTTTATGAAGCCTCTCGTAGTTTTGTAATAACGGTAATGTACGCAAAAACTGTGCGGAAATTGCGTGATTCGCGGGGTGATGCGGGCGGCAACGACCGACCCCGGCCCCCCCGGCCAGCCGGCTCCGTTCCGACCTAGTTTATTTCTCCGGTTCTGTATGAATTTTATCGAAAACATTCGCGAAGGCATGCGGTCGATTGCCGGCAACCGGCTGCGAACGGTGCTGACTGCGCTGATCATCGCCATCGGTATCACGTCGCTGGTGGGTATCCTGACGGCCATCGACGGGCTGCAGAGTTCGGTCGATGCCAGCTTTGCCGGCCTTGGCGCCAACACCTTCAACATCACGGCGCGGCAGGAAGTAGCCCGTCGGAGCGGCCGGGTGCGGAAGCAGGACGAACCCATCGACTACCACGACGCCGTGCAGTTTAAACGGCGGTTCCCCTACGGCGCTACCATTGCCGTGTCGAGCGTGGTGTCCGATGCGGCCCAGGCCAAATTCGGCTCCCGCAAAACCAACCCCAACGTGCAGCTGGTGGGTGGCGACAATACCTACCTGGCCGTGAAGGGATTCACGCTTAAAAAAGGGCGTAACCTGAGCACCAACGACCTGAGCGCAGCCCGGAGCGTGGCCATCCTGGGCAGCGAGGTAGCCGGCACGCTGTTTCAGAACAAAATTGACCCGCTTAACCAGGTGATCCGCGTGTCGGGTGTCCAGTACCAGGTGGTGGGTGTGCTCGACAAAAAGGGGGGTATGACGGGGGGCGGTGACGACCGCATTATCCTGATTCCGCTCGACAACGGCCGGGCGCTGGCCGGCAGCCGCAAACTGACCTTCGATATCACGGCATCGGTGCCGTCGGTGAGCGATCAGGACGAAGCCATCGGCGAAGCGCGGGGAGTCATGCGGCTGGTGCGCCGTGACCCGCTGGGCCAGCCCGACTCGTTCCAGATCGAGCGGGCCGACGATCTAGCCAAGGAAACCGAAAACATTACCGGCTACCTCCGCATCGGGGGCTTCGGTATCGGGTTTATTACGCTGCTGGGGGCCGCCATCGCCCTGCTCAACATCATGCTCGTGTCGGTAACGGAACGGACACGGGAAATCGGTATCCGCAAGTCGCTGGGGGCCACGCCCCAGCGCATCCGGCAGCAGTTTCTGATCGAAGCCATCGTGATCTGCCTGCTGGGCGGGGTCGGCGGGGTCATACTGGGGCTGGCCGTGGGTAACCTCATTGCATTGCTGGTAAGCGGGGGAGCGGGCGGCTTTGTGGTGCCCTGGCTCTGGATGGGGCTGGGACTGGTCGTATGCGTCAGCGTGGGCCTGTTTGCGGGGATCTACCCGGCCGTACGGGCCTCCAAACTCGACCCCATCGAAGCGCTCCGTTACGAATAGCGTGCAGAAAAAAGCGTCGCTGGTTTCGCTTTTGCCGGCTTTTGCGTAGGTTTGCACCCACGTTCACGGTTCAGGTCGCCTTCGGGTCGTTTGAACCGGTTCCGGCCGGGATGGCGGAATGGTAGACGCGATGGTCTCAAACACCATTGTCTGCAAGGGCATGCCGGTTCGAGTCCGGCTCCCGGTACAAAATGCGCCTGGAACGCTTGTTCCAGGCTTTTTTTGTGCTCTTTCGGTTCGTTGTAACAAATCTGTAACAGATTGGCTGAAAAATGACACCCCAACAGACCGATCGTGAGTGATAAAAATACCCTGGAAAAATTCAGGCTTCCTACCTATAGCACTGCCAAGGGAGACTTGTCCAAACGCTGGACTGTAGAATACTACGTGTGGCAACGATCACTAAATAACGGACAGGGAGGCTTAGTTCGACGTCAAATTCATTGTCCAGCCAAATACAAAACTGCATCGTCACGTAAGCGCTGGGGAAAGGATGTGGTAGCTAGGATCAGTAAGCTGCTGAATGATGGCTTTTTCTACGTCTCAGAGCCAGCACAACAAGAAACGCTCGATAATCTAGCAGTTCAGACTGTTACTCCGGAACTGCCTCTGACCCTTCTTAGAGCTCTCGATATTGTCGTACGCGTTCGTGAGTCGACAGCTTATCGTCAGCGGACAGGTGAATCCTATCGGAATGCGTATCGTAGGCTCGAAGACTACTTGAAGCAGGTTAGTCAATCTGAACTCCTGCTGGCCGACACGAGCGCCAAGCACTTGTATGGCTTCTCTGATTACATCGTACAGACACAAGGTTTATCCAGTCGTTATCGAAATAACCTGATTGACTCGCTGAATACCTTATTTAAGGATTTGATTAAGCGCGAATATCTCCAGAAGAACCCAGCCGAGAATGTAGACGCATTGCCTCTCCAGACCAGCCGGCGCAACCTGGCGTTTGTGGCTGATCAACGCTCTACCCTCGAAACGTACCTGCAGAAAAACGATCCCCAGCTATATGCCTTTACCCGTTTCGTCTATCAGGCCTTTATGCGGCCGATCGAGTTGACCCGGCTGCAGGTACGAGATATTGATATTGTCAACAAGCGGATCGTGTGCCATTCATCGGTGACCAAGGGGGGCAGCCGCAAGCAAATCACGGAATACGTGGAAATCACCGCCAGCTTGGCCACGGTAATCGATGGGATGCACCTGGATCGTTACGAGGGCACCGATTACCTGTTTGGGTATGATCTGAAGCCTGGTCGGACGTCAATCGTTCGCAACCGGGTGTCGGAGCGCCACCGAGAAGCCCTCGAGGGGGCCGGACTCTACAACGGCGAACTATCGCTGTATTCCTGGAAACATACGGGCGTGGTGAATGCCTGGAAGGCCGGCGCGTCGATCGAGTGGCTTCAGCGCCACCTGCGCCATGCCGATCTGAAGGACACCGTAATTTATCTGAAATCGCTCGGGCTCATGCTTTCAGAAAAAAGTACCGCCCCCAGCTGGTAAATCCGGTCAACATTGTCAACCCGTACCCGTTACGGTTGTAAATCAGCCGGTTGCTATTGGCCCGTATGGTTGACCGGAGGGCTATTTTGTTGACATTGGTTGACAAACAAACGGCCTGGCAGCTGCCAGGCCGTTGCCGTTTTAACGAGTCGATTAATTGAAGATAACCGACTGATTCACGCCAAAATCGCCCGTAAATTCGACGGTGCCCGAGAAAACCAACGTTTCCCCAACACCTGATCCCGAGTTGGCTACACTCAGGTTTACCTTCCCGATCGCACCGGACAGATCAATCGACAGGGTTACACCCGTGATGTCGATGTAGGCGGCATTGGTGGCTGTTTTGGTCAGAATCGTCAGCTGACTGGCCGTGCCCTGTACGTTAGGGGTCGAGTTGTACGCCTGGCCAGCGATAGCTGAACCCGAAATTTCTGCCACCACGTTACCCCCCGTCTGGTACAGCAGGCCGCTCCTGACCACCCCCCGAACAACGACGTGATAATATCCCCCGTTCGTGTTGGCCTTGGTAACCCGATCCCCCTTGCTGAACCGCAGAATTGAACCCACGATTGCCGGGTTGCCATTGGCTACCGTGCCCAGGGGAACCGGGTAGCTTTTCAGGTCGACGAGCGCCGGCCCCCGTTTGGCGAACGGCTGACCCGAGTAGAATCGACAGTTGGCCGACTGCTTCAGCAGATTGGCCGAAATGAATTGGGTGTTGTCGGCCCACTCGGAACAATGGAATTCACTGTTCATAATATTGCCGGTTGCCGGTGAATCCCCTCCGTCGATGGGCGCATGATACAGAAAAATGCGTCCGTTGTTGAACTCGGGCGGATTGGTGTACGTGACCTCGATATGCGTGTCTTTCAGTGCCGTTCCCGTGAAGTCGAAACTTTCGGTCGTGGGTGTTGCATGATTGGCCGTCACGACGTTTACGTGCAACTGACGACTCACCGTACCTCCTTTGACAATTCGGCTATACGACTCGATCGTGCCCATAATATGCACGTTGTCGCATTGCCCCACCAGCTTTACCGCCGATTCTTCGGTGCCGGCGGACGCCACGGCCCGGCCCATGTAGCCGAAAAACTTAAACGAGTTGGCATTGACGAGCATGATGGCCGGCTGCCGTTTTTGGATCGACAAAAGCGACATTTGGCCGGTGCAGTTGGTTGCCCCCATCGACCCACCGGCAAAGGTGGCCACCGTTGCCGTAGGTGACGTGATCGTATAGGTGCCACTCGATACCGGAACGTCGTACCGGTTGGAGCAAAGGATTGGCAGGTTGGCTTTTATTGTTGTGTCGGCAATGCCAAATTCTTCAGACCGACAATTCAAGACACCAATGGTGCCCAGTCCATTATTGACCGTCGTCGAGTCATAAAGTTGGATGTAGCATCGGTTGAGTTGACAGTTCAACCCGCCAATCTGGTTCCCTCCTGCGTCCTGACTGAGCGAGAATTGAACCGCCACTTTAGAGGCCACGGCGCCCCAGGCTGAATCGGCCGTCAGGCTGATGCCCATCAGACCCGAAAACGAACTCCCCGTCAGGTCAACAATGATGCCTGCGCCGGTACCGTTGGCGGCCGAGGTGCAACCGATCAATCCCGAGTTAATGTAAGCACTCGTCGAGCCCGTTAGCCATACCCCGTTCGTGTTGGTCATATCCAGGGTGGTGCGGATCAGGTACCAGCCCGAGGGTACTTCGATACGCATCCGGTACAACCCCCCGTTCAGGGCGGTCAACGACCGCGCGTAGTTGATGGCCGCCTGGAAAACAGCCGATGAATCGGTGGCGGCCGTGTTATCCGCCTGAAAGTCGGTGACCACGTTGCAGGACAACGCTTTTTTTAACCACCTACCGGTTCCTTTACCCGTAGCTGGTAGAATCAGGTTGCCCACTGGGGCCAGGGACGAACCGGCCACGTAATCGTAGGTCGACCCGTCCGCCGTCAGCAGGCGCGTCAGGGTGCCGGCGTACCCCGACACGGCGGCCTGATTGACAACCGTATTTAGGTAAGGCTTCTGCGCCTTAAATTCGGTTACTACCCGAGCGGTTAAATCATTCACCCTAGATACAATACTCATATTGGAAAAAGTAAAGCCGGAGCGCCGTCAACGCTCCGGCTGGTTGGATGTAAAGCCCGAGAGAATACTACGCCATCGCGGCATTAAAAGCCGCTACAAAATCCGTATCAGGACCGACAAACGCGGTTGTTACAGCGTCCGGGAAGGCAGTAGCAACCGATGCCGGTTTATTTTGAATGAACGCCCAATCGGGTGTCGTGTCTGCTATCAGCGTGTAGCTGGCAGGGTCGTTTTTGGTGCCACCACTATAGACGTAGGTTGACCCATCCGACAGGGTTACAGCGTTGAACTTGCCGTTTTTCCCATCGGCTGCAATCTGGTTTTGGTCTGCTGCCGATAGGGCCGCAATCGTTGCCGCCGTCGATGCGAACGGCTTAAACATATTGATTACCGGAATCAGTGCCGCGTCGATTAATCCCGTTAGCCGGCTCGCGGCAATGGTGTCGGTGGTGTTCTGTTTGCCACCGAGCGCGGTATCTGTCTGTGCTTTCGTGTAAGCATCTGTAATGCCGTACCCGCCCAACGTCGTAGCGTTGTTGGCTTTCCCACCGAGCGCGGTATCTGTCTGTGCCTTCGTGTAGGCATCTGTAATACCATACCCGCCCAACGTCGTAGCGTTGTTGGCTTTACCAGCTTTCAGTTCGTTTACGGCACCGGATAGCGTTTGATCGGTGGTGGTCAGCGCGACCGAACCCACTTTCGTTTTGAGCGGCTTAATTTGGGCTACTACGACTGCAACTAGGTCGTTAATTCTGCTTACGATACTCATGGTCTTACTTTGAATTGAGGGTTAATTGATATTGAACAGGTACTTACTTTTTGGATGGACGCAGGAAAAGCCAAACGCCCAGGGCGACGATCACGGCACCGATCCCGAGCCCGATTGTTTTCCAGGGCAATCCTGCCACGGCCGTCGTGGCGCCGGTCGCGGGTGGGTTGCTCGTCAGGCCGATCGCCGGCGTGGTCGCGGTCGACGGGGTGCCGGTCGGGGTCGCCGTCGATGGGTTACCAGGCAGGGTCGTCGTCGACGTGTTGCCCGGCAGGGGCGTCGTCGCGGTGTCGACCACTGGCGCCTTAACGATGCCTTCGGCGTCGCTTGTTTTGCTGAAGCTGCTACCCGGCTCCGAGGTGTCGGCCACGTTGTTGGACTTGTCCTCGAACAAATCGGCGTAGGCCTTGTACGCCCCGAACACGGTAGCCTTCAGCCATTCCCGGCTACAGAAAAAAACCGAGCCGAAGCGGCCAGGCGTCGGGTGATCCGGCCGGTCTTCACGGGCCACGGCGTAGAGTTTGCCGTTCACAACACGGGCAAAAACGGGGAATTGGGTACCCCAGTTGGCAACGTGGTCGCCATCGGCATAACCGTACTTTTTCTCAGTGGTAAACATGGGGTCAGTTGGTAAGGGTGAAGTTGAACGATTGGCAGCCGGCATCGATCAGGAATTGACGCAGGCGGGCGGGGTTGACCGATGCCGGCTCGACGATCGGCAGCGGCAAGGTGCTGAACTGGGCCAGTACCGAGTAGGTCAGTTCGCTGCAGAACCAGCTGTCGGGCCGGCTGATGCTGTTGCCGATCACCTGCCCCGCGATCAGGCCGGCGTAGTTGAACGATTTGCCGACCTGGGCCAGCAAAAACGGCCAGTGGGCGTCGGCCGATCCCATATCAACGGCGTAGTACTCCCAGCGATCGGGTTGCACCAGCACGGTCGCAATGGGTTCGGCCGTGACCCCATCCTGTTCGGTGCGGGCCGAAATCGCACACGGGTAGGGGTTGAGCAGGATCATTTCGCAATGCACCCAGGGCGAATCCGTCCAGAACCCAATCAGGCGGTTGGCTGCGGTTTCGGCAATCGAGCGGTTCTTGAAGGCGACAATCATACGGCCAGGCGGTAATCACCCCGGTGGGTGCGTGGTACATCGAACACGTCGGGGTAACTGATCCATACGTTTGCGCCCGTCAGGGCGTCGTAGGCGAAGGTTGCCGGCAGCTGCCAGGCATCGTAGAAGTACGAGCGGCCGTTGGGCAGCTGACACAGATACGGCTGCGATTGAACACCCCCCTGCTCGATCCAGACCGTGAACGTCGTCGGCCGGTCGTCGGTCAGGGGAAAGGCCAGGAAAAGTTCGATCCAGACCGTACCATTGACGTCGCGCAGCTTACCATGGCAAATCGCTTTTTGCCCATGCTTGTGGCCGTCGATTTTAAAGTAGCTGACGATGGGCAGGTTGAACCAGCACCACTTGAAGCGGGAGTTCTGAATGTTGCCGAAGGCCGAATGGACGTGAGCGGCCTTGATAATCTGCTCGGCCACCCCATCGGCCTGGTAGGTGGGCCAGGCGGCATTGTAAGCCCCCAGGGCCACCGGATCGCGGTTGAAATCCACACCCCAGGCGTAGAGCTCAGGGGCCAGGAACAGGTTCAGCGCGTTGAACAGTTCCAGTTCCCAGGCCGGCACGGGCCGATCGTTTTGCACAATGCCGTTTACCCCCTCGTTGGAGAAGCGGGTAAAGGCGCCGGCCGACACGTTTTCCAGACCCGCCCGGCGCTGACCCGACTCAGACGGGTAGCCATCGGCCAGGCGGTGTAGCTGTAGATACAACCGAATCGACTGCTCGTAGATATCAATGATACAGCGATACGCTTCGCCACTTTCGAGCGGTAACGACTGCCCATAGGCCACCGTCGACGCAACATCCTGAAAAATTACGTTGCCGTCGCCGTCTGGAATGGGCTGCCCGTTGCCGTCTCGCAGCAACATGGGTTCACGCCCCCAAATGGCCTGTATGTACGAGTCGATGGCCATCACGCCCCCAAACCGATTCATGGCATCCATCAAGGGGCTGTAGCCGCCCAGGAAATCAAACTCCGGTTGCAGGTAGTTGGGCAGCCCATCCGGCCCGGCAAAACTCGAAGCATCCAGTTCGATCTGCATCTGATACGACCCATAGTTGAACGGCCGGATCAGGTGCCCCTCGTTGGCGGCTCCGCTACAAAACCCTAGGTAAAGCCAGCCCAGGCAGTTGCGCAGGTAGAGCATCGACAACGACGAGTCGTAGGGCCAGGTCGTTTCCAGGTCGAAGGTCACGTAAGCACTTCCCTGCCCCTGCTGGTCGACCGTCGAGCGTTCGCCGTACCATATCCGTGTGCCCAGCGATTCAAACGCCCATTCGGCCTCTGATCCGGCACTCAATACCCCTTGGGTAAAGTCATAGAGGTAGGGATACCGTTGATCGTCGGAACCGATTTCGTTGGCAAAAATGTAGGCGTAGGTGCGTACCGTATCGTCGCCGTACATCACGCTTTTTTTGGTGCGGGGCAGGGCGCTGGCGTCCTGGGGCGATCCCGGTAGCCGGAAGTTGGGCAGTACGGCCAGCGTCGTCACTCCCCGCGAGAAGTGGGCGTTGGCGTCGGCATCGGCGTACCACGGCCCCATCAAATGCAGGCGGGCATCGGTCAGCTGAAACGGCGGGAACCGCTTCAGCAGGGCGGCCCCCTTGGCCGTCTGCTCGGGAAACGAATACGCGATACCGGTGGCGTAGGGCTGGTTCTTGGCCTCGAAGGGAATGGTGGGCGCGGTCGACCGTTCGAACGGTCGACCTTCCGAATCGGTGCCCGAGGGGGCACCGTAGTCGCCCACCACCCAGTCGGGGTTCGACGCATAGTTGCCACGGCCCTGATCGGTACCGTCGACCAGGTTGCTGGTCGGCGGCAACAGGATCGAGCCCCCGCCCCCGGTAAGGCCCAGGCCCAGGGCGGGCTGGCCAGGCGCCGGGCTGGCGGCTTTGGGGGTGCGCAGCAGCCAGTACGCGACTCCGGCGCCCCCCACGAGGGCCAATGCGATAAGTAACCAGCGGATAGGCGTCATTTAGGCAGCAAGTTGGGAATTGAAAAGAGCGACGAAATCCGCGTCGTCGGCGGGGTCGATCCCCGTGCCCGTGCCGGGCGCTGGTTGGAGGGTGGCCAGTTCTTTTTTGAATTGATCCATCATCGAGGCCAGTTCCGATCGGGACACGGCGTTGGCCACCTGATCGGCCAGGGCATTGAGGTGGGTTTGTTGCAGGGCGTCCGATACCGCCCAGGCGCTTTGAGCCAGGGCCGGGGTCGTCGCCGGTGCCGTCGTCAAGGCCACGGCCGTATTACCGGCCGGCTTGCGCCGGTTCAAATAAACGACCAGGCCCAGGCCGGCCCCGACGAGCAGTAGCCCCAGGACGAGTTTGATCCAGTTCTTCATGAGCAAAAGAATGTTTGGCGATATCAGCTGAGCTCAGGGCGCTAAACCAATGATTCTTCGGTTGGCCGGTGCCCCATCGTCCGAATGATGGCAATGAGCCCCGTGCCGGTGGCCAGCGCCCGGCGCATCAGGCGCTCCGTGTCGGCCGACAGGGGCAGGCGGGCTTCCTGCGCAAACACGGCCGTCAGTTCGGCGTTTTCGTCGTCGGTCAACTCGCGCAGTTCGTCCCAGGCGTCATTGAGCCCGTCGAAGGCCGGTTTGATCGAGCCAATTACGGGCAGCAGAAATTTGACGTCTTTGAGGTTCACCCGGCCGTCTTCTTTGGCGCGGGTAATGGCCAGCACGAGCCGGCCGATGAAGCGAATCAGGTCGCGGGCTTCGTCGATGCCCAGTTGGTTCGGTTGCGGATTTTCCATGGTGCTTTGAGGGGTGTAAAGCCGGGCGATCCGGTCGAATCGCCCGGCCGGTGAGCATTATTTGCGCAGGGCGACGGCCAGCCCGATCACGACCAGGAGCCCGGCCAGGCCGATACCGCCCCAGGTCATGATCTTGCGCCAATCGGGCGTTTCAGCTGCGGCCGGCGGGGTGATGCCGGTGGCCGCTACGTTGTTCTTCAGCATACTGGCCAGCAACAGCGTTTGCAGCGTGCTTTCGTCGGTGACGGGTGCCGATACGGCCGCGTCAGCCGTTACCTCGATGGCCTGAGCAACCCCAAAGGTGGCCCCGTCCTGGTTGGCCACGTTGATGGCGTAGTTGCCCGCTTTGGTGCCGATGGTGATCGGCACGGCCGTGCCGAAGGGAATGGCGGCCGGATCGATGGTCACCCCGTCGACGGCCGTGGCCACTTTGCCCAGGTCGGGCGAGGACAGGGCAATTGACCAGCTGCGGTTCTTCGACCACTGCGCCGTGTTGCCCACTTCCACCGTGATCTTATCGAGGCCGATGCGGAAACTTACAATGTCGCTCGCCGTGAAGGGCTGCGGGTTGGTGATCGTGCTGGCCACCCCCCAGGCGTTATTGGCCCAGGTGTAGACGGCGATCGTGCTGGCTTGCAGCGTGATCAGGTACAGGCCTTTGGTTTTGCCCAGCGACAGCACCAGTGAGTGATTGGTACCGATAAGGGGCAAAAAGTTCGATACGGTGAACAGGGCCGGGCCGACCAGGGGCTTCCCCACGGCGCCGATGGTGATATCGGCGTCGGCCGAGCCGTCGAAGGACAACACCCCATCGGCCAGCGTCAGGGCGGTACCCGATCGCTCGATCACGTCGGCCGCGACGGCCGGCACCGTGTTGATCGATACGCCCAGGGCCAGGGCGGTCGCTCCTTTGAGGTAAGCCCGCAGGGCGAAACTTTCCGAGTGGCTCACCACCACGACGTCGCCCTGGTTGGTGCGAAACGAGGTGGGGTCGAGCTGGTCGTTGCCGGTGCCGAATTGATTGGGGTAGATGCCGTTCACGACCAGGGCGTTGCGGCTAAGGCTAGGGTGTAACATAACTAGGGCGATTGATTGCACGATGAAACAGATAGGCAAGGCTGGCCAGGCCCAGCATGACCAGGCCGATGGCGGCCAGGTTGCTGAGTCGAGTCAGTTCGGAGGGGCGCGAAGCCGGCGCCGTGGGGCGCTCGTCGGTCAGCTGCGCCGTTGCTCCGCTCGGCACGGTGCCGGGCGTCGACGTGGCCGGTAGGGGTGAGGTCGTCCCGCTGGTGAGGGGGGCGGCCGGCAGGTCGGTCAGGGCGGCCGGCAGTACGGCCGTCACCGGATCGATCACCACCGGTATCGACTGGCGAAAGAATGAATCCGTCAGGGCGCTTTCCCACAGCTGGGCGGCTTTGGTTTGCCCCGACAAACTCAGGTGAATGTAATCCGTCCGATCTGCGACCAGCAGGCCGGTATCGTAATCGGGGCCGGGCCAACAGTTCGAGGTGGCGGCCATGCGTTCCTGCATTTGGCGCACCTGGGTTTGCGGGCCGTCGCCCCCTTTGTAGCCCGCGTCGACGGTCAGGTAGGGCGTTTGCCGGTTGATCACGGCGGCCAGATACGGCTGTTTGCTATCCGACCGGGCCTGGTCGACAAGCTGCCGGTAGCGGGCCAGTAGCACGTCGGCCGACTTCTCCTGGTAGTCATTCTGACCATGGTCGATCAGCAGGGCGCGAATCCCCGTTAGGGGGACGTAGCGCTGAAGGACGTGCTTCAGGTTGACGTAGGGAAAGCGCAGGCCTGGCGCCAGGTTGAACACGGCAACGTCGGTACCCTGGGCGGATTTGGCCCACTGCTCGAGGTTGGTACCGCCGAAGGCCGTTTGGTAGATCAGCACCGGCACATTGAGCCGGGCGGCCAGTTTGCCCCCGAAATCCGACCAGAAGTAATTGCTGGGGCCGAAGGGCGCCGGCCGGATGCCCGTACCGAACTGAACGAACTTGATCGGGGGCATATCCTCGAGCAAGCCGGTTTGAACGTGGCGGGTCTGGTCGACGGGCGTATCGAGGGGAATCACCGACACCCGATCGTCGGCCGTGCCGTTGATGTAGTCGGCGCCCCCCTGGGCAACCGAGTGGCCGGCCACACAAAAGACCTCCCCGATGCCGAACCGGTCGACGGTGGCCGTTTCCTGGGCCACGTTGTAAGCCGTCAGGGCTTCGGCTTCGATCCGGTACCAGCCACCCCGGCCGACGAGTTTGGCCGAGAACTGACCCGCTGAAAAGGGGCATTCCTGCCAATCGGTCGAAACGCCCTGGGTCGGCACGATGGCGACCAGGCGAACCCGAATTTTAGCCGGCTCGGTGGTGGTGGAGTAGGTGCCCGTCAGGTTCACCTGGGCAGCATTGTTGTTGCCACGTTGGATCACCTGACGGGACAGGGGCGTTAGGAACTGCATAGCCTCAGATTTTCAGGCGGATGTTGGACACGTTTTTGGCCTTACGGGCCGTCGACAAGGCCTTGAAGGCCCGCGTTTTGGCTTCCGATCGGCTGATCTTGTACTCGGGTACCGCGATGGTGCGGCCGGTCGCTGATTTTTGGTGAATCCGCTCAGCGAGTTCGTCGACCTGCCGGATGAAGTTGGCGCCCTGCTGCTGGCGGGCGCTGGGCACCCGTACCGACGCTTTGGCCGTTTTGGCTTTTTTGTCGGCCGACACAAAGCGGTTGATCTTGGCCGTCGACTTGGTGGTAGCCCGTTTTTTTACGACGCTAGTGCGGCTGGTGCCCGATTTGGCAGCCGGCTTGACCACGGGCATTTTGGGCCGATCGGCCGTTTTTGGGCTCGAGGCTTTTTTACCGGCGCCTTTCGTTTTGGTGGGCTTTGTCGCTTTGGGCTTAACCGATTTAGGCGCAGTAGGCGCGGGTTTGGCTTTGCGCGTCCGTTTTTTTTCGGCCAGGGCTCGTCCCTTTGCCATGCGTTTTTTGAAGGCTTCTTTTTCGGCCGTGGTCATGGTCGTATCACTTTGGTTTATGGGTAGCGGGGGTGCTGCGCCGGTGGCGCCCCGAGTGGGGCGGGCGGCTGTGGTGCGGTTGCGTAGCTTGCCCAGGGCGGTGCTGGCCCGGCGCCCCTTTTCGACGATCCGCCGATCGGGTACGAAAACCGCCTTGAACACGGTGGCCAGGGCTTGTCGTTTGGTTTGCCCCTTTTTGGCCGGCTCGAACATATTCCCCGGCTGATCATTGACCAGGCGGGCGTACTGGCGAAACTTCTCGACGACGACCTTTTGGGTGGTCGACTGCTGAAACAAATCCATGATGGCCAACTCGGCCGGCGCGTACCGATCGGCGGCCGTTTGGCCCCGTAGATCGTACTGATTGACCCAGGCCTGAATGTTGGGCGCCGGCGTCGATAAAAATTCGCGGTACCCCAAAATGGCGTTACTCAACTCCCGATTCAGCGACCGGGCTCCGGTGGCCGTCAGCAGATACAGCAGGCTCTTACGGATGGCATTTTGCGTCTGTACCGGCAGCAGGGCGAACACGTCGGCCGTGTTGACGTTGCTCCCCCGAAAGCTGGCGTTCAGCAGAAGCGAGGACACAAACTCAACCCCGGCTTCGTTGATCGAACCATTGCGGGCGTAGTTCTCGAGGTCGTCGGGGCGAATGATTTCTTCCCGAATCAGGACATTGAGCACCTTACTGTCGCGGATCAGTTCACCCAACGTTTTCTCGTCGTTGGTATCGTGGCGCAGCAGTTCATCGATCACCCGTTTTTGCAGGGCGGGCGTCAGTAGTCGGGCCTTCGCCTTGATCTTGGTGACGTTGGTGGCAATGGCTTCGGTATCGGCCTGGGTGAACTGACCCAGCGCAATCGCTTCCGCGTCCGGCACGTCGACCAGGCGAACCAGCACGGGTTTGCGAATACCCAATTTTTCGGCCGCTGCGATCGGGTTGCGGAATCCAAAACAGGTTTGTTCCTGATCGATCACCTGTTTGTACCCCTTCGGATCGTCGGGAAACTGCGCGTAATAGACCTTCAGCATATAGGCCCGGCCGTTGCCCTGGATCACTTCGCCCCGCGAGTTGACGACCGGTGCCCCCGTGTAGGCGGTGGCCCCTTCCATCACTTCGCCAGGGCGCATATTGCGGGCGATCCGTTCGGGCGTCAGGGCCCCCGATTGGGACGTGGATCGGTTGCGGGGTTGGGCCTCGGGGATGAAGTGCAGCGGGTTCTGGCTGGCCCCCAGGTGGGAGGGCTGCAGCTGATCGGTACACATAATGGCGTAGCGCCCTTGTATCTCGCGGTCGATGCCGAACCCGATCGTACAAGGGCCGCCCAGGACGACCTTGCGGATCGACGCCAACGATTGTTGCCGGTAGTAAGTATGCCCGCCGTCCTCAAGGGAGCCACGACGTCGGTTTTCGGTGTAGTTGGTAGCCATAGGGGTGGGTTATCGGCGGGTTTGGCGGTGTACTTTTTTGATCAGCCGCTCGTCGGACGACAGGGCTTTGCGTAGGGTGGCGTTGGCCGATTCGAGCCGGTCGATCCGGTCGAGTACCTGCTTGGGTGTTTTGCAGGGTTTCCGTTTGGCTTTCGCCTTCAGGGGCTTGCTGACGGCCTGTTTGGGTTTGGCCGGCTTGACCACTGGGGCGATCGGTGCCGGTTTGGCGGTGCGTCGCCGGGCGCCGGTAGTGCCGGTTTCCTGCCGCAGTCGACTCTTGGCGTTGATGGCCGTGGCCTTGCGGCCCGCCGTCCGGTAGGTGTCCAGCGTGGCCGTAACGGTTTCGCGGCTCGGTTTGCGCTTGGCCTTGGCCGTAGAGGCTTTTTTGGTGGCCGTCGTCTGACGGCCGGCCGTCGCGGCCTGTTTGGTGGTGGCCCGTTTCCGAATCGTCGACAGACTCGCTTTGGCCCGTTTGGGCGCCGGCTTGTCGATCGCGTCGATCGAGCGCATATTGTCTTTGGTGCCTCCGTCGTAATCGGCGTAGTAGATATACTCCTTGCCGTTATGTTTGACGGCAATCGGCCCGGCCTTGTGTTTGACGGCCGGGCTCCCCACCGGCATGAACAGGCGCAGTTTGTAGCGGCTCAAACCCATACGGCCGTAGGTACCCCGTCCGGTCGGCGCTGTTACGATCTTGGCCAAAACGGGCTCGTTCTTCTTGAAGTAACCCTTCCGGTCGTCGTAGTGGGGCAGCCAGTATACCAGCTGGCCCTTTTGAAAATCGCCGTACTGCTCGAGCCGCTTTTGTTTGCGGGCTTCGGCTTCTTTACGATCCTGCTCCCGATCGGCGCTGGCCTTCGCCTTTTGTTTCGTCGCATAGTCGGGATCAGCCTGGCGGGCCAAATACTCCCCGATATTCAGGTTGCTAACCTGGCCGTAGTACTTGACGTGAAAGTAATCCGACTGGCTATCGGAATCGTCCATGTTGTACTGCTTGTGAATCCGTTTGACCTTGTTGTAAAAGGCCTGGTAGCGGTCGTTGTATTCGGACTGCTCACGCACGTTACCAAAGCTATACGAGCGTTGGTTGATGTAGGCTTGGTAGGTTTCGCCCGCAGCCAGCGCGGCCTTCAGGTTGGGGTGCAGGGGATCAAAGTCGACGTCCAGAATCCGCACGTCGATGGATTGGCCCATGCTGTAGCGGTCGATATTCACCGAGAACTTACAGCCCGGAAACTCGATGGCCAATTCTTCCCGCATCAGTTTGGCAATCTCTTTGACGTCCAGATCGCGCGTCCGTTTGTAAGCCGCCCCCTCGAATTTGCGCCCACTGTAGCCGGGATCCGTGGCCACCTGCTTGATCATTTCGTCGACCTGGGCCATGTGGGTGCGGGCCAAGTCTTCGAGGTCGGCCCCATCAGCCACGTTCGACCAGTCGGTGAAGTCGTCGGTTTCGGCCTTCAGAAACGTATGAATCCCCTTCATCTGGTCGGTGGCCAGGTGGGCAATGCGTTTGTAGTTGCTCGCGTAGTTGTTCGGTGTCGTCTTCACGGCGTCGGTCGGGCTAGGTCAGAATGTCGAGCCAGCCGTTTCGGCCGCACACGACGAGAATGTAATTTTTGGCTTCGGCCGGCACCCGGCTGATCAGGGCGTCGGTCGATAGGGTCTTGGTGATCTTGCGGGCCGACAGCAGGTAATAGCCCTGGTTGTAGCGGGCCGCGATGTAGTCGGTGCGCAGCTGACCATCGGCGCCGGTATGTTCCTGAATGAACATGGACAGGATCAGGCCGGCCACCATGATGTTGAACTCGGCGTCCTTCAGCGCCGGCGATAGGATCTGCTTCCAGGTACCCGAGTTGAACACGGCCGTATTGTCGACGGTCAGCAGCCGATCGAGCGAGGTGCCCAGGCGTTTGCGTAGGACGGCCTTTTTGTCGGCCGTCAGCAATCGTTTGGTGTTGGCCAGGGCAATCATATCGGCCCCGCTGGCCGGTTTGATTTGCCCCAGGCCCGTGGCGCCGGTGTAGTTCACACTGTCGGCAATGCCCTGCTCGTTTTCGGTCAGCAGGATCGCCTTCAGCAGATAATCCGGCACGTTGTTGAGCCGGGCGGCCTGGTCGATGAACGCGCCGTATTTGGCCGTCAGTGCGTCGGCGGCCTGCTGGTGGCGGGCGATGTCGGCCGGCTGGAATCCTGGGTTACTGCGCCCCGTCAGGGGGATGTTAAGCGTAAGATTCATAGATGGGCGCGTCGGGGTGAGAGACTTTGTTGACCGTGTAGGTGCGGCTCTGCTCGAGCCGGGCCGGTTTCCGGTAGTAGTCGTCGTAGGCGAAAACCGACGTGGCCACGATCGCCAGAATGACGACCAGTTGCCAGAGATAAGTGCGTTTCATGGGCCAGCGTAGCGTTTGCGAAGGGTGAAAACGGATAGGGTATCGGCGTGGGGACTACCGCGCCAGTCGGCGGCCCAGGCCGCATCTTTATAGAACCGGCGCTTGCGGATCACGCCTTCGTGATTGGTTTTGTACTTACCGACCGCGTTCGACAGGCTCGTATTGGCTTCGATCGTGATGGCGTACAACGGGTAAGGCTGTTCGATGATCCCGACGTGATTGCCCGCGAACCGGAACCCGATCACCCAGCCCGGCTCGAGCCGCCCCAGCGATAGGGGATTGCTGCGCCGGCCGAGCAGGATTTTGGAGGGGTGGAGCGACCAGTTGACGGCCCGGCCCAGGGCCGGCACGGGGGGCTTTACGCCCGCCTGCCGGTGCCAGGCGTACACCCCGTAGGCACAGTAGGCGTCCTTCCAGCCCCGTACCGACGAGCGGTTGGCATTGCCCCCCAGTACCCGGTAGTAATCGAATAAGGGGTGATCGTTGCGCCAGGTGCGTTCCTGGGTACCCACGTCGCGCCGGGCCTGCTCGACGATGCGTTGCCCGGTCGCTAGACGCCCCCCCCGCTGGTCAGACTGGCCAAAGCCAGCACCACCAGACAGTAGGCAAATAAGTAGGCCAAGTATTTTTGCTGGTTGATGCGGCATTTCTCGTAAGGGGTCAGGTTGTCGGAGCGGAGGATAGTCGCGTAATCAAAGCCGGCATCGGACAGCGGGTTGAGGAAGTCGAAGTTGACTTTGTGCTGAATGAACAGCACCAGGTCGATGCCCATGCCGACGAACGTCAGGATGTAGAGCGCCGTAAAGCCGAGCCAAACGACCGTATTGGTGAGCGGGTCGACGAACGACTGCAGCAGCGCCGGCATGAGGTAGCAGATCACGATCAGGGCGATGGCCAGGCACACTTTGACGGCCAGGGCGCTGACGGGATTGTGGAGCAGTTCATTCCAGAACCCGAGGGGCGCCGGTGGGGCGCCATCAGTAGCGGTCGGCGCGGGCGGAAACAGTTGGTCGTAGCGGTGGCGGATGAACCGGCGCTGGTAGTCTTCCACATCCTCGGGGTCGATCTCGAACAGATCGGCGGCCGGCTTGATACCGATCTCGAGCGACTTCAATACGACCTGGTTGGTATAGGCCTGGGTGAGTTTCATGGCGTCAGGCTTTTTTGTGGGTCAGGTAGTACTGGCGGATCGTGAGGTAGTTCGACACGAACGAGAGCAGGGCCGAGGTCACCACGAACCCCAGGATGATGTACGACACCGTTTTAGATTGGTTTTTCATCGGAAAGCGGTTTTTGCGCGGAGTTTGAGGTATTGCCAGAAGGCGGCCCCATTACCATTAAAAGCGTAATACGCAGCACCCCCCAGCAGAGCCAGGGCAAGTAGGGCCAGAATAGTACCTGCATCTAGCGGGACTTTTTTTTTACCGGATCGGGGGGCAGGGGTTGGCTGCGGTACTTGGCGTAGGCCGTGGCCAACTTACCGTCGTAGTTGCCGGCTTTGTAGCCCGTGCCGTTGTAGATTCGGGCGAAGCCGGCCCAGTCGTGGCGGGCCAACTCGTCGGCAATGCCGCGCCGGCGCACAAACTGAACGAAGGCCTGCAGCTGGCGGGGTTCGCCCGATTTCATGGCGTCGACGAACGCCCCCACCGACGAGAAACCGCAGGTGTCGTAGTTGAAGCCCATGATCTGGTAGCGGCCCCAGCTGGTGGCCAGCATGGCGGCCGTAGGGTTCAGCTTGTAGGCGCGGTTAAAGGCGGCCGTGTCGCTGCCGTTCACGGTGATGCCGGTCGACTTCTGAAAAACGGCCGTTTCGAATCGAATAACGATCCGGCCATTTTTGAAGCCGGCGCCATTGGACTCCACTTCGTCGACGGCACGGATCGCGGCCACGTCGCAGCCCAGGTCGCTGGCGGCCTGGATCAAATCGGCACTGGTGAGCGTAGTCGCCATGGGCTTAGTCGTTGGCAGGTTTGGGGGTGGGGCTGATCCGCCGGCGGTACGCACCGTAGCGGATCAGCCGGGTTTTGGTGGATGGGTTGGCCATGGTTAGCTGGTGATCCGGTTCACGATCACGTCTTTGACCCCGATCAGGATCACCGCCCCGACCACCACCAGAAACGCCACCAGGGCCGTGTAGCTGACCGAGGGCAGATCGAACTCGTGTTTGACCGTTACGGGTACCCCGTTCTTGCTCAGATTGTCGATGTTGTCGAAGACACCTTTGATATCGTCTGTGATTGCCATTGTCTTGGTTATTGATTGTCCATGCCTAATTCGCGCATCCGCTTCAGCAGTTGCGCTTTGTACTTGGCGGCCAGGCCGATGGGGCCGAAGTATTCCCCGTTGATCACGGTGTACAGGGTTTCGCCCTTGCCGGCCAGGTAACGCTGGTTGTAGCGGTTGAAAATGTAGACCAGCTGATTGTCGGTCATGCTGATCAGGGGCGCAATGGCCAGCGTTTTGGTGTCGACATCCATGCTCAACCCGTCGAAGGCCTCGAACAGATTATTGAGAATGTTGGGCGCCTGCTTGTTGACAAAATCAGTCGTCACGGCGTCGGATTCTTTGGAGCCGGGATAGGAAACCGACACCCCTTTGCCGGCCTTGCGGCCCACGTAGTAGATCACCAGCAGCACCCCACCGATCAGCAGGGCGTATTGTAGGGGCCGGCTGGTCAGCGCCGACCGCAGCTGCGCTTTGAGTTGTGGGTTCATCGAGCCGAGCGTTTACGGGTCGACCACTTTGCCACCCCAATGCCGAGCGCCAGCGCCAGCAGGGCCACCCCGACCCACTTCAGTACGAGCAGGCCCGTACTGCCGAGCGAGTTTTCGACCTCCGTACCGCTCTGGGCGAGCAGCGAATCCGTCGCCGGATCAGTCACCACGTCGGCCGGGGCGGTGGGGTCACTGACGGGGGCGGTTTTGCCGGCCGGCACCGTCGAGGTGATGTAGTTGCGTGACACCCAACCGGTGCCCCCTTTGGCCAGGCTGAACTGAAAAAAGCCGTTTTGGGTGGTACCGTCCGTGGTACCGACCAGCTGATTGGCCGTCAGGCTCCCGATCACGTTTTTGCTCGAGGCCGAAGTGGGCGACGAGCGCACGTTGACCCGCGAGGTGGTCGGCTTCACGTAGTAGGTCGTCAGGCTGGGCGCGTACTCATAGACGGCCGATTCGCGGATGTAGACGTAGCGATAACTTGACCCGTTATACGTTACCGGCTCGGTCAGCCGAACGTAAGCATAGGGCGTCAGCAATTTTGACTCGGTGCGGTCGTAAGTGCCAATGACGATCCCCTCTTTGACGGCGCCGATTTTGGTGCCGCCAGGGCGATCGTAGACGAAAAAGAACTCGTCGCGGTTGTTGTCCGGTCCGGTCTTGGTTTTCAGTTTAGCACCTTGTATCATTTGGCCAGGGCGGGTTTAGGTTTGCGAATCATCAGCAGCGCCAGGGCAACAGCGGCCAGGCCCAGCACACCGTACAGGCCGTAGGTGAGCCACTTGCGGTTCGGGTCGTTGCCGGTCACGACGTTTTGCACCGTTTGCAGGGCCGACGTCGACTCGGGCTGGGGTACCAGCACGTACACGGTTTTGCCGTTGGCGGCTACCACGGGCACCCGGCCGGGGCCAGGGGTGTCCGATACGTCGTCGGTGTCGGCCGAATCCGCTCCGCTGACGGGGCTGGTAGTGGCGTCGGCCGGCCGGTCGGTGTCCTTGGCCGGATCGTAGTCAGGATTCGTCGCCAGGGTGACGTCAGTGGCAATGACGTACACGACCTGCACGGTGGGCACAAACGGGTTGTTGGCAGCCCGCAGCACTTCGGTGTAGGTATAGGTGCCGTCGTTGTAGGTTTTGCCGGTGGCGGTACCAATGGTGGCGGGGCCGGTGATAAACTCGGCCAGCTTCTTGGCGGTTTCGGGCCCGTAGAACAGCCGCACCGAATCACCACTGGGGGCTTTGACCAGCTTACCGCGCTGATCGGCGTTATAGGTTAGCGTTGCCATGTGCGACGTCGTGATAAGTAGATGAATAAGCCAAATAGACTCAGACCAATCGCGCCAATAAGTACGACCGTAGGCGTCAAGATCGAGCCGGCCCCGTTGCCCGAACCGTTCCCGTTACCGCCGTCTTTGAGGCCCGGTGGGGGAACGACTGGTTCTTTTTTGTTCTCGGTCGTCAGGGTGCGAACCGTATCGGCAGCCAGTTTCTTAAAATCCTCAAAAGTGACCTGGTAGCTATTGGCGAAGGTGAGCCATACAGACCCGTCGTCACGCTTGCGGATTTCGGTGGGTTGCGGTACTCCGCGCAGCCCACTGATATAGCCCGCTACATCCTGGTCGGTATCGCTTTTCTGCTGGGCCTGCTGGTAGCTATCCTTTCGGCTTTCCCGAATCCACCACTCAGGTTCGTGGTCGGCCCGCACGTAGGCGGTAAAGAACTCCTGGTTGGCCTGATAGCCTGTGATACTGTTCCACCAAGGGACGGCTTTACGAGTCCATATCCAGGCTTCGACTTTGTAATAGGCTTCGCCTTCAGGGCCCCGTACTACGGCATCTTCAACCAACTTGCCGACCTGATCCCCTTTCCGGAAGGGGTGCATCGACTGATCGTTGGTGTAGTTCGACAACACCCGTTCGGCACTGGCTTTGGGCTCCCGATACACGGGGGTGTTGTCCTGCGTAGACCAGAGGTATTCGCCTATTTTGGGGCTATCGGTGTAGGCCATGGCGCGAGTAGAATAAACAAAAAGTGGCCGGGCAAGCCAGCGCCCGCCCGGCCACTTTTCAGGGTTGACTCAGATCAGGCGCCTATTTGCGGCCGCCCCCTTTTTTCTTCTTGGTAGCCATGTAGATGATGCCACCGACGACGGCCGCCACCACGACACCGATCACAATCTTGACCGTCATGCTCATGCCAGCAGCGGTACCGGTGCCCCCCGTCGACGTGCCCCCGGCCGTGTTGCCGGTTACGGCGCTGGTCAGCTGGTTGAGCAGCGTGGTCTGTTGTTTCTGCGCGTCGGCCTGGGCTTTGGCCTGGTCGGCCGCCGAGACAAACGCTTTGACAAAACCATCGGCGTTCTGCTCGAAGGGAATCAGCTCATTGGTCGGGTAGGTCGGCATGACCTGGGCATCTTTCACGCCGAGCGAGGCCATCGTGGCATCGCTGGGAGCCAGGGTGATCAGGTCGGTGAGTGCCTGAATTTTGTTCGGCATAGCCGCGCCGTTGACGCCCTGCAGCCAGGCTTTCGAAACGACCGTGGGCTTTTCGATTTCCGTCTGCCCGTTGGCGCTCAGGCGGGAGCCGATCACAAACAGCTGATTTTTGTAGTAGCGAATGTCAAGTTTGAACTTGACGGCCTGCCCGCCGAAGTTGGCAACGTCGATTGTACCGAACGAATCGCCATCCCGTAATTGTCCCGCTACGAATCCGCTACGGGGGTTGTGTCCAGTTGCAAAAGCCATGAACGTGAATTGATTAGGTGAAAAGTTGAAACGTGTTTGCCGGGAGGGCGTTGTAAGCGCAACAGTATGAAAGCAGTATAGAACTAGTAGTGGGTAACGCGGTGCAGACTGCCCGGCCGGTGGGGGATTGCCCAGGCCTGGGAGAGTCGTAGCCCTGACCGATCGTACCAGGTCGGTTTGGGGTTCAGCCCATCGGCCGGCGCTGGCGCCTTGCCGACTACGGCCGAGCGGGGTCGGCAGGCCGGATCGTCCTGACCGGGGCGGTACACCTCGGGATTGACGGGCTGGGGTTTACGGGCGACGAGCGCCGTACCGAGTGATTTGCGAACGGTGGTTTCCGTAACGCCGTCATTGGGGGGGCAGGCCCATTCCAGGCCCAGGCTGACCGAATCGGAGGTCGGCAGGGCCATCACAGCCGGGGGCGCAATACCGACCGGATCGGGCAACACGGCACACAGGGCCGAGGAATCGATAATAAGGCCAATCAAAAGGCCCGTGCAGAGGATGAGGCACCGTTTCATAGTACAGGTAGGGGTTAAGGAAAATTAGCGGGGGCGGGCCAGGCGGATCGTTAGCCCGATCGACACCAGGGCCAGCATCAAAAAAACGCTCGTCAGTATACGCCGGCTGGTTTCGACCGACTGAGCGGCCTGCTGGCGAAGTCGGTCGGCGTCCCGGTTGGCCGCATCGACGGCGGCCACATAGTCGACGTCGGCGGCCTGTTTGCTGGCCACGTTGGTGGCATCGGCTTGCTTCAGGGCCTCGGCGGCTGCAGCCCGCAGCTGACTGTTTTGGTCAGTCTGATTCCAGATGGCGGCCCCTGACGCGACGGCCGACAGCGCCAGCGGGATCAGAAACCACATGGTTAAGCGGGTTTGGGTTTGCGGATCAATACAACGGCCACAACCACCACGGCGACCAGCCCACCGATGATACCGACCAGCGTCAGCATATCGTTTCGTTTCTGATCGGTGTAGGTAGCCAAAGCGGCTTCGCGCTCTTTTGTAAGCCTGTTAAGGGCCAAGTTGAATTGCTCTGTAGTGAGCGTGGCATCATTGGTCAGTTTGGCCAGTTGTACCTGGTAGTCGCCCTGAATGCGCGTGGCGTCATTCTTGACGAGGCCCAGGCCAATTTGGCCGGCCGACGACACGAGCGACGATCCGGTACCACCGGCGCCAAAAAAGTCAGCGATGAAACTCATGATCTAGCGTTTGCGGGTGAGAAAAAAGGTGGCCGCGACGGCCAGTACCACGAATGCGATGGCCCCGATCAGTAAATACCGGCGCTGCTTTTTCTGCTTTTCCTGCTCTTGGTTGAAGGCATCGAGGGCGGCCTGGGCGGCTGCCGCCTGCTGGTCGGGTGTCGACACAGGGTTACCGTTGACGTCGGTAATTTTGATACCCCGTTTCCTGGCTTCTTCCTGAAGAATCGACCCAAACTGCTCCAGGGCCGTTTTGCCAGCGGCCCGCAACACCTCTTTGATGCCGTCCTTGGCGCTATCGGACAGTGACGATTCGGCTATGCCGTAGGCTGCGAGGTAGTCGTTGGTTGAAAACATAGCCCTGGAACAGTTTTGGTCGATCGGGTGGGGAAAAGGGTTTTATTGGTTCGGCAGCACCGGCAGGCTGGCCGAGGCTCCCGAGAGATCAGGCATCAGAATGCGCAGGCACACGTTCACTTTTTGACCAACCAGCAACTTGATGGCCAGCGATCGCAGGGCACCCGATTTGAACGGTGTGGTGAACGAGTGGTTGACGGCCGAGCGGCCGGCTTCGAGCGTGGCCACGGTGTCGATGTTGGTCACAACGGCGGGTTTAAACGCTGGGTACTCCTTTTGGATGAAGTTCAGCGTGGCCTGGGTCAGATTGTCGGTTGACACGCAGGCGCCAACGACCTGAATGTCCTGCAACTGCGCGGCAAACTCGTCGAGTTCGGCAATCTGGCCGGCCGTACCTTCATTGGTGCAGTGGATCACGATCAGACCCGTTTCATCTTTGAAGTCGCCGGCTTTCAGAAATTTGCCCGCCAGGGAAGCATTACGGCGCAGCATGGCCGGAACGAGGATCACGATCGCGTCTTTATCGGTCGATGTGTTCTCGAGGTCGAAAGAAATCTGAGATTCTTGCATTGTCGTCTTAGGGGTTTACTTGATCTATACAGCCTTAGTCGTTTCGATGGGCGTGCCGGGTATGACCGGCGGCACATAAGTGGTGTCGGTATCGGGTTCCGTTTCGTCGACGGGATCAACCGTCGCTTCAACCGGGTCTGGTTTAGGGGCCGGATCGGGGCGTTTGGTGGGCTGACGAACCACTTTGTAGGTGGTGTCGTCGATCCGGTTCTGCAGGGCATCGAGTTCGGCGCTTTTGGCGCGGATCGCACTGCCGAGCAGGTGCCGGTAGAGCATCCAGCAGGCCCCCAGGGCCAGCAGGCAGCCTACACAGGCCGCCAGGGTAATGGTTACGGTTTGAGTCCAGTTGACCCGAGTTTGGCGGGGCGGTTTGGCCGCGCCCGGTTGCAATGGATAATCGAACATGGGAGGGTGTTTGGTTTGATTGGCGGGAGCGCCCCATTCGGAGGGGTGAGCATAGCGCCCACCCCAACCGTCCGGCAACAACCTCCCGTTGTCTGGCTTCAAACGTAGGTAGGCCCGTAATAGGCTAATGGGCGTTCTGGCAGGCAAACCGGCGACTATCGTGGGTATTTGCCTGGTTATCGGGGGGGAATGCCCGTTTATGAGGGGTAATCCAGGGGCATCTAAAAACGAAAACGCCCGGCTGTCAACTTAGACAACCCATAAAAAAAGGGGTGCCCTGATCGGGCACCCCTTTTTTTATGGGTCAGGCTGGTTAAGCCTGCTTATTGACTGGCAAACATATCCAGCTGACCGATAACCTGTTTGTTCAGCGACTTCAGGCGGCTATTACCCGTTTTGATCTTTTCCTGCGAGGTTAGCCAGCGCTGGTACACATCGCTCTGCAGCAACTCGGCTTCGATTCGGCGGGCTTCTTCAGCTTCTTGCTGAATTTCGGTCATAACACGCCGACGCTCGGCAACCGTTTCTACCGGAACCGACTGCTTGCCCTGTACGATTTGGTCAATGGTCAGATACACCCAAATCTCAAACCGGGGATCGAGCCAGGCGGCAAACTTCAGGGCCAGAATCCGGTGCATCCATGTGCCTGAACGCTGGCGGGACGTGTACAGGTCCGACTCTTTTTCGATGCCTAAAAAACGGGAATTCCCGTTTTTTAACTCGTCCGAATTACGCGAATTCGCGTTTTTTAGGTCATCTGAGTTACGGGAATTCCCGTAACTCAGGCCGTTTGAGTTACGCGAATTCGCGTAACTCAAGCACTCCTGAATGAAAGCCTGCGTCTGTTCATTACGCAGGAAGTTTTCAGTCTTCTTACCAAAAATCCTCGCCATCTCGGTGGCGTTGACCATCAGCTTGTCGTCAGCGATGTCGAACTCGACGGGCTGCCCCTCATAGATGAATTCTTGAATCTGGTTTTTCATTGGGCGGTGTAGGGCTTAAGCTCATTGAACGTATCGCGCAGTTGCCGGAGCATGAACTGACAATCCTTTATGTCAAGTACCTGCTCTTGCAGCATTTGCTGATCGGCAACTTCGAGCACCAGAAACGCAAACCGATCGAGTTGCCCAGATAGCTCACTGAAACTCACGTAATCGCGCTGGTGGAGTAGCCTGAAAAGGGGCTCAATGTTGACCGAGTGGCCCGTGTACTGGTTCATCACCCAGACAGGCGATGGAGTGGAGGTGTTTGCTTGAGTCTTCTGCATGACGTTTGAAAGCAAATATGTTCGGAGAACCCCCGGACGCTGCAGAAGACCCAAGTCTACCCCGGTTGGGGCGAAATGAAGCTATACCGGTCCTACCGGCTCGTCCGGGGGTTCCCCGATGATTTCGTAAGTTCTGATTGATTGACATGACTTAGGTACTTCTGCATTGCAATAGTAGAGAGAAAAATGTGTTTAGTCAAACATTCCTTTGTGTTTCTGTTAAGTAGAAAAAGTCCAATTACTAGATTTGGACTTCACTCATATAAATCCGCATAAGAAGAAATGAAAACGTTTACTATCACTTTACTAGTTTTCCTATTCCTTGTACTCAACAATGTTATTGCTCAAACAGCTATAGAGCTAAACAATGGAAAGTCAATGTCTTATGATGAGTATGAGTATGGTTTCGATTTTGATCACCAGAAAGATCGTCGCTTTATCTTAGACAGTAAGAGTTATGACGAGTATGACGTTACCGTGTTCGTAAAAAACCGCCAGAAGCGAGATTGGGTACGTTTCGTCTATTCGAACGGCAAAAATGTGGTTTGCGATCACCTAGCGGAATTCAACTGCTACAATGGTATCTCCCGAAAAGGATATTCAACAAGCATGATCCTGTACGGTAAGCCTAAGCATGTCCCCTATATCGATAAACAGTATTTCACAACGTACTACAACGAAACACCACTGGTATACGCCACAAATCAAACCAGAGAGATGTTGGTAGGATACACGTTGACGTCAGGAGATGTCGTTACAGTATCGTATAAAGTACTGGTACCTAAAGGAGAAAGTCCGAAAATGAAGGTTAAGCCTTATGGTAGATAATCAGCCTTACAAACGAGAAGGGCCGCTACCATCCAGTAGCGGCCCTTCTTATTAAAGATTAATCAACGTAGGCAGGAAATTACCAGATCGTATACACGTTTTCGTAGGCCCGAAAAGCAATGTCTTTGGTAATAATTGGCAGTTTATTGACCAGGCCGCAGGTGATTATCCCCCGATCGAAGGGGTCAGTGTGGGCCTTCCTACGGGTTGGGTGATTAGGTACCGGCAGCGCGGCAAAACGGCTAACCTGGGCCATATTCTGAGGCAACACACTAATATTGAGCACACTCAACACCCGCTCCAAATACGTACCTAATGTCAGTCGGCCGGTATTCAGTTGAATCTGATTTACGTTGACCAGCAACGCAATTTCCCATAGAGTAACCCAACTTATATACATTTTATTCGCCTGATCCTGAACGATTGCCCGAACCTTGGGAGATAATTCGTCAGGATCGGATATGGCAAAAATAACGGCGTGGGTATCGAGCAAGTACTTCATCAATTATTGAAATCGTCGTTGAAAGCATCTTTTTTGACAATCAGTACACCAGCTCCGATCCCGAGTGGACGCTGACCAGGCTTCACCGGATAGCCGGCTTTTGTAAAGCGCCCCGAGGCACCCGATTTATGGACGATCGTTGCTGTTGCAGCCTTATCCTTCCTTTTATCAACTTTGGGCTTACTGGCTCCTGCCTTCATAGCGGTATGAAACTGTGTTTTGTAAAGAAAACAAATTATACAGGCATTACATTTTCATCGGTGGCAAGTTTTATTCCTTCGTGTCGCAGATAAGCGTAAAGGGTGGCCTTGCTCTTGATGCCCACCATGCCGATGATCTTGTCGACGGGGTTTTGGTCTTTATATAGCAATGCCGCCATTTTGGCCTTTTCGCGGGCCCGAGGAGACAAGCCCTTTGGGCGTCCACCTACCTTACCACGGGAGCGGGCGGCTTTCAGACCTGCATTGGTATTCTCGACAATCGTATCACGCACGAACTCGGCCAGCGAGGCAAAGATGTTGTAGATCAGACGGCCTTCGGCGGTGCCGGTATCCATCGACAAGGCCAGGCATCGAAAGGTAATCTGCTTACTCCTAAATTCCTCCATCAATTCGATCAGGTCGGGGAGGGAGCGCCCCAACCGATCCAGTTTCCAAACCACAACCGTATCACCCGGTCGCAACTGTTCGCGCAGCTTGTTGAGCTCAGGTCGCTCCTTCTTAGTACCGGTTATCTTTTCAAGGTAGAGTCGTTCGCAGCCGGCACCCGTCAGGGCGTCCTTTTGCAAGTTCAAGTTCTGATCGCGGGTCGATACCCGTCCGTAGCCAAAAATCATGTAAACGGTACAGTTAAAATACTTCAATAATAATAAAGTGTACTTTGATTATATGTACGGCAAATATGTACCGTTTTGTAGTGGTTAATGAGTATTTTTTGAAAAAAATGAAGTAGTTTATTTTAACTATCGTTTTTTTGTACTGGACGGTTAAGCTGAAGAATGCCCCTAACTCTAAAGCACATGTAAATATTGATTTTATATTTTCTGGAATTTTCTTGCCTTTTCATCTAAGGTTGTAGTCACAGATTGATGCCGCTCGATAGGGTCTTCGATGCGGTATTGGGCGTCCTAGATCTGGTAATTGCTGAGACGGGCGTCGAGGTGTATGTATTTATGCATGTTGCCGACAATCAGCGTGGATACCTCTCAACTGGACCAATTGTTTCAGAATTTGCTTAGCTATGCCATCAAGTTTAGTCGGTAATTAGTCGCTCCCCAGATTAAAATAAGAGCCCACCCTTAACAGGTTACCGTCTATGCCTTACCCGCTCATATCCAGCCGACCCGAGCGGCCGATTCCTATTATCAGATCGATGTAGTGGATAATGAGATTGGCTTCGAGGAAATGCTAGCTTGTTACTCACATAATTTATGGAAAACTGGCTAGTAAGGTTGTAAGAGAAACAAGCAAACCACGTCAACACCGAGCCTAGTTGCGCTAACTTTCAGTTGCTGGGTGATATAGACGGGCCCGATAGTGGCAGCCGAAGTGTGAATTGGGTGCCTGCCCCTTGCTCGCTATCGACTGTCAATTGCCCTCCCAGCAATGACGTATATTCCTGACATATCACCAGTCCTAAACCTGTGCCCTGATGATCGGACGCATTGCGTGCCCTATAGAATTTATCAAAAATGCTAGCCAACTCATCGGTTGGTATACCAATCCCTCGATCGATGACGGCCAACGCCAGATATTCGTTTTCGAAGCGGAGATTCAAAACCGTATTTTGACTGGAGAACTTGAATGCATTGCTCACTAAATTGATCAGGATATGACCAAGTAGTTTAGGGTCCGTATAAATAGGTTTGGGTATGCCCTCCACTATCATGTCTACCCGCCTATTATCGACTCGTTGATCCAACGTGTTCTGAATGAGCGATTGGCAGAAATCTACAACATTTAGAATTTGCCAGTCAACCTTAACGCCTTGATCATCCAGTTTGCTGATTGTCAACGTGTCGCCGATGAGGGTAGTTAACGATCGAACGTTGGCGAAGATGGCCGTCAGATGCCGGGCCATGATTGGTAGAAGTGGGTCAGCCGGCAACTGGTCCAGGTAAAGATGCAGTAGTTCAGCACTCGAACATATAGCCGTAAGGGGTGTGCGAAACTCGTGGGAAGCTGTCGTAATGAACTGCGATTGTCGCGCCGTCAGGGCCTTCTCCTGAGCGATCGCTTTATTCAGGTTTTGCTCATGCTCTCGTTGCAGCGTAATGTCACGGGCTACACCCGCCCGATAGCCGACCGGATTTACTGAATCGCTGGTATAAAACGTAATGGCCGATGCCTCCATCCATCGTAGCTCGCCCTGCGCATTCCAAAAACGAAAGACATAGGGGACAGGGCCCACTGATCTCTGCTTATAAACGGCTAGCACTTTTGGCCGATCTTCATCAAAGACTTGCTCGAAAAATTGGGTCGGATCGGTATTTAAGATCTCTCTATCAAGTCCAAAACAACGTTCAAATGCAGGATTTATATAAATGAAGCGACCATCTTCGATAGAACGAATCCAAAATATCTCGTTAACCTGCTCAGCCAGATGCTTGAAGCGCCATTCGCTGGCCAGTAGAGCCGAACGCTCCACATACAATTGCGTCACATCCTGGGCAACTCCTAATAAGCGAATAGCCCGGCCTTCGTCGTCACGAAGTACTTTTCCTGTGGATTCAATGAAGCATAACTGGCCTGTATCGGGTCGGTTGATACGCAGTACAACGTGAAAAGAATCAGACGCCAGGGCTTCCTGAGTTTGTTGGATGAAAAGTGCTCGGTCATCGGCATGGATCAAGCTGAGATATAGTTCCCATGTGATTGGTTGCTGTGCGTTGACCCCGTACAACCGATAGGTCTCTTGATCCCAGAAAGTCTGGTCGGTTTCGTATTGGTGTTCCCAAATCCCCATTTTTGCCGCCTGAACAGCGAGCGAAAGCTTATCGTTTTTATCCGCCAGGTCGAGTTCGATGTGTTGGTAATAAGATACATCTATTGCTTTTGTTAAATAGCCCAGAACGGTATCAGAATGGTCAGTGAACGCATAAGTGGTAGCTGAGACTGTAAGTGACGTGCCTGCTTTTGTCAGCAACCGATATTTTCCCGTCAGGTAGCGTTTTTTTTGCAGGTAGGTATCAACGATTGCTAGCTGATCCAAACCGACCAGGTTGAGGTCCTGGGCCATCTGATGAATGAATTCTTCTGTATATTGTGTTTCGAAGAATTGTTTCAGCGACATTTTCCCCACAGCCTCAGAAAAGGTGTACCCGGTAAGATGTTCAGCTGCTGTGTTGATATAGGTAACCAGCCCTTGCCTGTCCGTAAAGATGATGCTCGTGGTAGAGTCATCCGGTAAGAGGGCTTTTTGTCTCTTAAGCAATGCCAGCTCTTGCTCCTTGTGCCATAAAAGAGAGAGGTCTGTGATCGTTCCCAACACAGCTTGCGACTCTCCGGGTTGAGTTGATAAGGGAGATATGCTTACCCGCAGCCGCAGCGGTTCGCCACTCTTAGGTTGAAAGATAACCTCCTGCTCAGCTTCCTGTGCCCGCTCAATGGCTGTCAGAAACGGCATACTAACCGATTCCTGGTCATCTCTACCTGAACCGAAAAGTTCACGTACGGTGAGCTGCTCGAAAGAGTAGTCATTACCTAAAAGGACGCGTAATTTTTCATTGGCGATCAGAATATGTCCATCTTGTCTGCAAATAAACGCAGCAACACCTAGCGCTTTCAGCCACTCATAAGAATCTACCATGGCAATGTCAAGTTGGCTCAGAATAAACTTGTTAATAGTCTTTTTGAAATGTACTTTGAAAATAGTACCGCAAAAACCTATCCGTTCGATTCTAGGTAAAAATACTTAATTAATTTTTGTAGTCGTGATTTTGAATTAGGCTAGTCGTTTGTATGTCGGCGAGGAATATCGAAACTGCTTGATTACTATCTGTCAATGACGCAACGAGCCCGATCAGTTACGATCGGGCTCGTTGCACTTTTATTGATCTGTGGTAGGTTAAGGGCGATCGACGGTAGGGGCTAACACAATCTCGCCATTCTGAAAGTCGATCGACGTAATCTGAAAATCGCTGGCGCTGATCAGGGCAATGGTTTCGGCATCGAGATGAGGGGTGTTTGAAACGGTCACCGCGTAAATTTCCTGATCTTCAAAAGGTACGGTTGATGTAAGGTGCGCCCCGACGCCCATGTTACCAATAGCGGTAAGATGCATTACTAAGGGTTGATGTTCGGTGAGTAAAGATTTGCGAGTCATTTTTCAACGTACTTGGGTTAGGAATCAGGCTTTGTCAACGATTTAAAGGCAATTTAACCTTAGAAGGTTTGATTATTTCTGAACGTGGTATTCCGGTACGAATTTATCCATGAGGTACTGTACAACAGGTGGATTTAGCTTTTTACGATATGGCACCCAACCACGCCGTATCATTTCGATCCAGTCGTCAGGCGTCAGGCAGCACTGAAAAAGGGTAACATCACTGTAACCAGCCCGCTTGGCAATGTCGGTCATAAAACAGGCGTGGTACTTGTATAGGGCCATGGGTCGCCACAGTCATCAGTCTGCAGATGTAATGTCTATTACTCGAAACGCCAGTTTCGGCTGGGCGGCTGTCGGGTACTTCTTATCATTCTCGGCTTTGATCTCGGCCATAGCCCGTTCGATCTTATGCGGTACCGGTACTTTGGGTGGTAACTTGACGTCGGACGTTCGGCGCAAGATGATGTACTCGGAGTGGCGGAACAGGAACGGCGCCGGTTCGGCCAGCGAGTGCAGGTTGAATAGGTAATCGTTACACAGGTTTCGACTATTCAGGATCAGTTTGCGGATCGGTTCGGATAGGTTGCCCGCCATGTACGAGGTGGCATCCTCGAAGACCACGAAGGCATTCCGTACCCACTGATTCACCAGCGTAAAGAACTGGTCAATGTCTTCACAGTCACGGCACACAAAAAAGGGGTATTGCTCTTTCTCGGCCAGGCGATTGAATCGGCTGATATCATCCTGTTGGATCGGTAGGTAGGTGTCATACTCGGACTGACTACCAATGTCGAACACGAGCACGGGTTTGGCCTGCCGCTTCCACATATCGACCTGGATATTGATACTGCCCTGCGTTTTTCCGGTTCGCTTGGCGCCGATGGCCAGAAAGATGCTCGAGGGCCGTTTCTTGTTGTCGAGGTTGGGTATTACCTGGTTACTCATTTCAGTAGCTTATTGATCTGTTTGATCTCGGCACGCATAGCGATGCCCCACGAAACGACCACGGCCGACAATAGATATCCCACGAACTCGGCAACAAAAGGCCAATAGGTAATACCGAAGTACACCAGCCAACCAAGTGTCGGTACCCATATCATCAGGTTGGCAATGATCAATTTCAGGCGGAGCATTAGCGCATCGATTTATCGACCATCTTATTGACGGCGAGCATGGAAACTTGCATGAGCGGGGCCATGGCTTTGATCACCGCAATCTCAAACAGCACTTCGGCAATGGAGCCGGATTTGAGTTGCCCCCGTTTGTTCTTGCTACGCAGGTCGGCTTCGATGGCCCGTTGCAGTAGCATTACCTGGGCGTCGCTCAATCGGGCTTCGTCGTCGGCTTCTTGGAGTGCTTCTTCAAAGTCCTGCCAGCGTTCGCGGGCGGCATGGTAGGGGTGATCGGCTGGGTAACTGGGCAGGATGTTGGTCAGCTTTAAAGAGTTGTCGTACTCCTTGATCAGTTGCTTGTCGCCCTCCCGAAGTTTCTGATAAGCGGCATACCGATGAATGAAGCCGAAAAACAGGGCAATCAACGCCCCCCACATTTGCGCTTTCGACTCGGCCTTGGTCTTGATCTCGTCGGCCGTCAGCGGAATGTAGGGCTCGTCGTCGTCGTCAGCCGGGACGGCAGCCAGGGCGGGTTTGGATGAATGTCGGAATAAATCAGAAAGCGACGGAATGGCCGATTCAACGGCTGGGGGTAACTCCTGGGCTACTGAGTCAACCAGGCGCGGGGCTTCGGTCAGGACGTCCGATAGGGCCGACCCCGAGCGCCCGGCAACCAGTTCAGCGAGGGGATTGGACATTAGGCGTCGATTTCAGCCGGCGCGGTGGCGTCGGGCATGGTGAAGTACTTCGAAAAAATGGGTAGGAGCAGATCAGCCCGCTGGGGGTCGAGAACCATTCGCTTCAGCACGGCCTCGGTCATGGGGCCGGTATGGGCGTTGATTGACTCCCAGTTGATTTCAATCGCTTTGCCCTTTTTGATCGTTTTCGCGCCGGTCTTGATGGCCTGCATCACAATCATACCCAGGCCCGTATCTCGAAAATCCGCAGGGATCATGGTGGGGTTCGCCAGAATAAAGCGGCATACGGAGCCCGGCGTATATTCGTCGACGTGAATCCCGTTGGCATCGACCAGGCCCGATTCGGTTAGCAGATGGTAAAAGGCGTTACAGAACTGTTCCCACTTCGCCCGGGCCTGCTGGCCGTCGAGCCAGTCGGCCGAGAAGGTGTCGGCATCAATATCCTGAAAGGGCGTTACGGCTGTTACTTTGGGGGTATTGTCGACAAGTTCAATATCGACGATGGCAATTTTTTTCATGGGATGTCAAGGGGCTATTCAGCCGATAAGTGGTTCGTGACGAGTTGCTGAAAGTACCATTGGTAATACTCCTGGGTGTACCAGCTGGTACGAGCCGCTTCTCTGGCCAGAATGCCAACCAGACCCGGCAGCGACCGCACAAAAGAGGTAAGGGCTTGTGATTGGGCTTTGTCCTGATCGGTGGCGGTTAGCAGTCGGTCAATCTCCTGGCGGGCCGTTTCGTATTTTTCCTGCCAAACCTGCTCGTTGGAACTTATCTGGGGGGCCGGGGGCTGGGGCGTAACGGGTGTCGGCTGGTGTTCCAGGCGATTGCTGTAGTCGAGCAGTTGCTTAAGTTGGCCCCCCAAATCCTGATTGCGTTGCTGCTCCACACCAAGTTCCTGGTTAGCGGCTGTCAATGCGGCCGAAACCTGGTTGTAGCGGGCCGCGAGGTCGTTGTACTGATTGGCCAGGCGTCGGTAGGCCTCGTGATTGTTAAGCACTTCAATCCCGTAACTGTGTACGGTGTACGGGGCCTGGCCAGGGCGTAAACCGTCGTTGAGTTGCTGTATTACCCGTTCTATGCTTGCAACCGTCGATGCGGGGAGTTTAAACGTTTTGGGTAGTATGCCATCGGGCGTATTACTGTCAATTTCGGGGGGTAAACTGGCCGGAATACCGTCGTTTAGTGGGTTTACGGGCGTATTACCCTGATCCGGTAATACGTCGGTGGGTTTACCTGAAAAATCGGGTGAGGCCGGTATTACGGGGGGCATGGGGGACGTTGGTAGCAGGGCATCGGCCGCGATGGCCAAAGAATCAGACAGGGGTAGGGGCTGGTCTTGCGGAGTCATACGGGTTTACAATCGACGATCGAAGGTAATACCCGCTTAGTTTGACTTTTTTGCTTTAGAAAAATTGAAGTAATTTTCGCCAGAAAAGATTAAAAAAGACTATTAATCAGCGGTAATACGTATGTGCTATTCGACCACACCACGGGAGCGAATAACCCCGAAAGATATTCAGCAATTGATGGGCTGGGGACAGAAGAAAGCCTACCAGTATTACAACCAGATCAGGCAGACCAAAGCGCAAACAGACTACGTGTTTGTCGATGACGTGGCGGCCGTGACGGGTATCAGCCGCGATGCCATCAAATCGAGCCTGGCCCGATGAGCGACGCACAAAATCGAAACTTGTGGGCTGCTGCTGGGGTGGCGCTGACAATGGGTATGGCCCTGATATGGGCAGGGAGTGTTCGGCAACGTCGGCGGGCGGTGGCCAGTACCAGCCTGCCCCTGGGGCCGGTGGTCAATCCAATGACTATTCGCGTCGATGCGGGGGGAAATGGGCATTACAACGCGAGCCGGATCGGGCGTACCCACCAGGGTACCGATGTCGTTTGCCGAGCCGGTCAAAACGTGTACGCACCGTTCTCGGGAAAAGTAACCCGTGAAGCGGTGCCCTATGCCGACGATCGGCGGTGGCGGGGTGTCGTGCTCGAGTCCGACGCCGTTGGGTATGAGTGTAAGTTATTTTACTGCATACCAGCTGCGGGCATTATTGGCGCTCAGGTTGAGCGGGGTCAGCTGATTGGCCATTGCCAGGCGATCAGTCAGAAATACAGCAGTGGGGTAACGGATCACCTACATATCGAAATCAGGCAGAAGGGGCAAATTCAGAACCCCGAGCAGCTTTTTGTTTTTAGTTAGTGCGTACATAATCGTAGTAGGATAGAAGAGGCCGGATCGTTTGAACCGGCCTTTTTTTATCAAGTCGTTCAAAACAACCGCCAGACTTGCCAACAGTTAACATCATGTTTAAGGGCACGTATCGTTGTCCATTCCAAAATCTGAAGAGACCCTATTCGCGCGGCCTGTTCGACAACGGCTTATTTTGATTGTCCATATTCAGCCTTCCCTCTTTTCTTGCTGGGCGTTGAGCCACACCAGCAGCCAGAAGGTTAAGACAAGTAGTAGGTAAGCCCAAAGGAAGCCTACATATATAGTTAACAGAATGGCAATGAGCGCAGCCCCAACGGCGATAACAACGAGTAAAGGAAGGGATTTCATGATGGGTAATCGTCAACCGAAGCTGGTGGTCATAATCTCAGCCGGCAACAGTTTGTAGAGTGGATATACTTATTTCCACAAATAATAAAACTATTCGGGAAATACTCAAGTGTATGATTACATCAATACACGATTTTAATTTCTGTCGGTGAAGCACATCCTGGCGTGTAGAGCGGGTTCGGCTGGCCGGGCTGTAACGTTTTATCAGCTTACTGGTCAACTCTGTAGATGTCCATGAACTGTCGATCATCCTTGTTGAAGAAGTCTATTGGCAGGTGTACTAAAAAAGCCTGTTACCACGGGCAACAGGCTTTTTGACTATGCTTTATCCAACTATTGTTCAGACGCCAGGCCTTTCGCAAAGTAACTATCAGAAAACAGAACTGGCTATGGTTCGGCTGAAAGACGAATAAGCAGGTGGACTGTGGACTGATCTACGACAAGAAAGCCTGCGGCCATTAGCGACAGGCTTTCTACCAAACGTTTTACTTGTCAAAGGGCCTGAATCGGCTAAACTGCTTAAAGGTAGATACAGAAAATTAGATGTGAAAATACTCAAACCAGGTTGATGGATAAAAGGGTATTATACAGCGTGGAATGAACGGTAAATGGTTGATTAGACAAGTAGGGCCGGCTAATGTGGCAGGGGCGACGGTTCCAAGAAAAAGCCTGCTACCATAGGTAACAGGCTTTCGGCTTCTATCCACACCATTATCCAGTCGAATCCGACAGATAAAGTGTGGCAAAGGTAGAGGGTGTATGAAACTTCTACCCTTCTTTAATCCAACGGACCATGCAGGTAATCCTTATATGTCAAATGATGGGTTGATAGATGATATAAGTTATGAACACGTAAACATTGTGTTCAAAATCGTAGTGACTGTACTGTAAGGGGCACGCTAATCTCGGCAAGGATGCAGTCGTTATACGGCCAGAAAACGGTGGGTTAATCATGTCGGGGTACTACGTATGAGGTCTGCGGGGTTGCTGTTTACTCGGAAAAACAACGAGCTCGGTTACCGAACGAATCGATATGAAATGCGGATGGCTCAGGCGTATAACCGATTCTCGGGTGCCAGGTAGGTTCGTATGTAAATTTAATCCCTCGTGTCTGACAGAATATAAAAAAAACTGGTAACATTGCTGCAAGTATTCATGAGTAGTAATACTCTAAATTATTTTAGTATTTACTGAAAGTATGGCACTGGCCTGTGCCTGATCTTTTTAAGTAACGGCCTTACATTGTCAGGACGAATAAGTACCGGATAACTCACCGATAACATGCAAGATTTGTACGCATTCATTTTATCGCAGTACCGTGACGCTGCGATTCTGGGGGGGCGTTACTGCGTTCGCTCCATTACCAGCCGCTCTCATGCCAACTTTTGCATCGAGATGGCACCTTGGGGATCAGTGAAGCCAACGCTGACGCTGAATGTGCTGGTTCACCAATTTCCCGTTCGCTATGGCCTTTCAATTCGTAGCGAACGGGCCTGGCATGGGCTGCGGCCAGACTGTTCGAAGCAGGCATTTTTGGCTTTTCTGGATACAGGTAATATTGATATGATCTATCCGGATGGGTACCCGAACGCGGCCGAGCTCAGACAACGTTTATCAGATACCCTATCAATGGCTACAGACTCGTTGGCTAGTAAATGGGCGAGCAGCAGACCATTGGCTGACAGGACCGAATAGCCAAATAAAATCAAATCGTCAGCTTGTTGCACAGAAGTGTATTGATTGTGTAGAGTGTGTACAATGGCAGCAGGTAGACTTAGACGATGACCAGTCAGAACATCATATACTACCTGACATCTAAGACACCGATGACACTAAATCACCCTTCAGTCATGGATACACTCTACAAAACGTTACTCCGCAAGCGTATATACAGTGACGCTGCCTTTGCGGGCACCTACCGCATCGATAACATCCGGGTGCTCCAGCAAAAGCCGTTTGAGATTGCGCTCGATCTGGTTCCGCGTTACAGAGAAACAGACAGGCTGACAATGGAAGTCCTGAGCGCTCATCCGCAACGCGATGAGCTGCAACCCATCCACTCGTTCTCGATAAACAATGGCCGCACCTGGTGGGGCATCAGTGTGGCCTGTTCGGGAGCCAGCATTCTGGCCTTTCTGGAAACGGGAAATCCCGATCTGATTAATGACTGTAAGCCCGTACTGGACCAGAATGATAAGGAATTACTGCGGCTAATCTTGTCCGGCTCACCCTACCTGTAATGTAATATTCTGAATGCAATGTGATTACGCAAAAGCCCGGGCCAATGACCCGGGCTTTTTGTTTATGCCAGCCTAAGAAGCCTAAACAACAAATCAATGCAATTGTTATTTTCTGAGGTACGGTTTGACACTAGTTAAAACATAGTCCCAAAACGCTGCAAACAATTAGTCGCATACGCCATTTAGTAGATAAATCAGACTGCCACCCTAATAAGTGGCAAATTGATCCTGCTGAAGTGATACTCTTGACTACTGTAAATCGGCAGGTGTAGGGTTGTTTTTTTGGTAGATGACGATCGAGGTTAACCAAAAACATACACAATGCTATGGATTCGATATATAAGGAGATCGTTCGGAAGTGCGCACAGCAGCAGCACTTGTTTGCAGGCGCTTACGCAATCCAAGACATACGGATACTGAATTACGACCCATTTTACTTCGCCTGTGATGTTCGATCGGTTCAACCAGACCACAACCGGTTAACTGTCGAAGTCATGAGTGCATTTGACCTGACAGGCCAAATCCCAAAACCGCTCTTTGCGGTTTCGCTGAACAATGATCGATACTGGTGGGGAATAGGCGTTTTCTGTGAAGCCGCCAGTATGTTGCGTTTTCTGGAAACGGGAGATACCGACGCATTGAGTGAGAACAAGTCTGCTATAACGCGGGATGACCGGGCCCTGGTTGCCAAACTTCTGGGTAAGCCTTTCCATTCATAACCATTAACTTCTCCTATAACAAATCAACCACAAAAGCCAGGATCATTGGTCCGGGCTTTTTGTTTGAGCGTGTTTGCCCCGTCGGCCTGGGTTGCCCGGCTGGCCACATTTTTGCACCACAGTTTGCCAAATTCACTGTAAACTTTTACTTCTTATGACTATTCTAACGCTAGCACCGATTTATCAGGATATTCTCTGGAGCCTGTACAGTTCGGTGGGCCACTGCATGCGTGCGGCAACCATCAGCGCACACGTGAAAATCAGTGAAGCAGCCCTCGATGGGGTCCTAATCGGCATGCAGGACGCCGGGCTTATTGAGCCCGTGTCTAGCACTGAGACAGGCGCGTCTACAATCTGGAAACCTACGGGCAAGCTGATCCTGGAGTTACAGAAATTGAACGATCGCAACTACGAGTTTCAGCTGGTAGCCATGCCGCGCCCGGCCCAACGGGCACGCCCATTCGCCTGATAGGCGATCACGACGGACTAATTCCCTGCGATTGCACGACTGATGTCTATAAGGCACCGCTCTCCTGCCAAAAGCAAATTTATGGTGCTTCTGGCAAGAGAGCGTATTGTTATACCCTGTGTAAAAGACCAGTGGCTAGCTATCGAAACTGTTTCTGGTAACCTGAGTTGTTATGTACAGCTGAAGGGCGCTACTGAGTTGGTAGTCAGTACTGACGGTAGAAGCTTATTCGCATGGACAAAGAAGCAATTCTGGCCACCAAACTGGGTTTCAAAGAAATCCCCAGCCATCAAGGCGTATCTCTTTCGGTGGTACTACCGAAAGGCCAACTAGAGAACTGGATCATTTTAAACCAGTACCCCGGCGACAGGGTATGGCACGCAACTTTTATACGTAAGCAAACAGGGGCTACGGATTTACTGGCCACTAACGTATGTACGATCAGTACGCTTCAGCAACTTAATGACTTTTTCATAACGAACGTATTGGCTAGTAGTACCGACTCGTTCTGAGTATCAACGACTATTCAGTGTGCAGCGGTTAACGCAGGGTTATTGACGGGAAACTGAATTTTTGGTTCAGCCATAGTGATTAGCTCAATCAGCGAATGATAGAGCTGATGCAGTTCCGACAAGGCTTCTGTGGTAAGTATCCATTGAGGAGTGTCAGGAAAGATTTGGATGGAGGCATCATCTTCCAGAAACCCCACCTCTACCAGAAATATGATTGCCTGGTCTACTTCAATGGACGAATGGGTAGATCGATGTTTCAGCAACTCCGTACTGAGCGAATACCCGATTTCCTGGTAGAGTAGCCAGACAACGTCTCGTTGTGTGGCCGTGAGTGATGGGTATTGCATACGTGAGCGGTGGGTATGGCCTAAGCGTATAGGCATGTCCATGGAACGGCAAAAATTATGCCCTGACAAGCGATCCCATGGTATGCTACCGGGATCGCTTGTCAGGGCACCTATCGTTTTGTGGGCAATCGTTTTACAACTAGGTCTGTTCCCGGTGCGGTTGAGGCTTCACGGGCTACAAGTGTGATTCAAGTGTAACGGCGCTGGGTGTGCCTACACAGCACGGATCTTCAACCAGAATTAACCGCCGGCCGGTACGTTCGGCTTCCTCCAGTAGTGGAAAAACCCGCTCGGACCCAAAGAGCATGAAGGCCGTGGCAACCGTCTGAGCGTAGGTCCATTCGACTGAGCCAATTGGATAATCATACTTCTGGATCTGCAGCTGTTCGTACAGCTCACTACCTGTTTTCATCGTGATCAGGAGTCTTACTACACGGCATACGTGCCTTCAGCCGTCTGGCGAACGAGGGCCAAGGCGGTCAGGGTGTCGAGAAGGGGTTGTATTTTGGCCGGGCTGGTGCGCTCAAATAGGGCGGCCACCTGCTTCGTGCCGACAGGGGCGCCCGCCTGCTGAACGGCATCCCGAACGGCCTGCATTTGCTGGGCCAGTTCTTTGGGCCAGGCTTGTTTGCCCACCTCGGCGGTCTGGGTAGCGGTGGTCTGGCCCGTGGTGGGCAGGTCGATGCCCAGCTGCTGCTGGCCGGGTGCTTGGTAGGCGGGCCGCAGGTACCGAATGTGGCCCTGCGCTTCTTCGGCCGCCCGCTCGTGGTTGAGTTTGACCAGCCGGGTCAGTATCTCGCTATCGGGCAGGTTGGCCGGCCAGCCGTAGGCATCGGCCACGGCGGTATCTATTTGCTGATGCAGACTGAGCACCACCGACGCCAACCCCTGCTGATTAATGGTCTGTTCTTTCGGGCTGAGGGCTTCACCCGCTTTTAACTTTTCAACCACGTTATACAGGTCGGTTAGCGTGAGCGTAGGGTGTGCCGCCTGTTGGCGTTTGCGGTGTGCGTCTAGCTGCTCCGCCAAATCACGAATACGGGCCTGCTGTTGCGGTGTTGCATCAGGAAAGGGGAACGGATCAAAACAGCGGGTTTTATCGTAGACGGGGTCGTTACCAACACCTAAACGCCCACCCGTTGCTAAAGCCCAGACTACATGAATTCGAGTTGACAATACACCAATATTATAAGCGTCATCTGAGGCAAAAACCACCAATTTATCATCGGGTAATACTTCTTTGTCAAGAAAGAGAAAATAGCTATACCTCGAAACGCGAGGAGTAATTATATATCTATTAATTGAAGACCAAGCAGCACGAAGCTTTGTTCTTGGCTCTCCGAAAGTCCACCAGTTGTCACGGTAAATAGCACGATTATTCTGATCTCTCTCGGGTTTCACATTTTCAATAATGTGCTGATAAACAGCAGGATATTTCGCAAGGACTTCGTCAGATTTTAAGCCAAACAAATCAATAACCATTACACCTCGTGGACGAGCGGCAATGTCACGCCCATTTAAAAATGGCTTAATATGATTATCAAGACCTACAATTGTGCCTAATCCAATCTCTTCAGCTTTCTCAGTAGAAACGACAAAACCACTGCCATGTAGTTTCATACCCTGATAAGCAATTGCCTCGTTTGCTTTCAAAGGTTTGGCAGAATCAAGTTCGGCACCAATTGTCAAATCAGACAGTATCGTTCCCTGTTGATTGATAAACGACACTTCTGCAGCATCATCGCCCAAGGGTACACTTTCGGACTTAACGACTGATAGACTTCCGTTTGCTATCCCTGTACCCCTGCGTTCAGCTACCGTCATGGCGATACGAACAGCCGCCCCGTCGCCACTGTCTACCCACGGGTGATCGGGGATGGCAAACGTCAATACCAGCGATGATTTTTCGCCATCCAGAAACGGCTGCATCACCCGTCGGTTGAAGGTCTGTTTCAGGCTGTTGGTCGTGATAAACCCAAGCCGCTCGGTGTTGCCCTGCTTCACCTGCTCGGCTGCCTTGTACCACCAGTACATGACCAGATCGGCGGAGTCGGGTACGCTGCCTTTGTACGTTTTGCGGAGCGCTTCCGTATAGCCATCGCCCAACGCATCGCGCATACGGGCCGTGCCCACAAACGGCGGATTGCCCACAATAAAATCAGCCTTGGGCCACTCGGCAGGGCGGGGGCTGGGGTAGTCGTAAACGATTGTCTGAGCTGTTTCGTCGGGAACGGGCTGGCCGGTAACGGGATGCAGTTTGGTAGTTACCCCGTCCCAACGCGTAACGGACTGGCCACCCGCATCGAGCCGCGCCACCGGCGGGTCGTGCTGCAACACGGCGTCCTGCTGGCGGATGTTCTCGTACTCGTCCAGCAGCGGTTCGGGCAGTTCGCTCATGCCGTGGGTGCGCAGGTGCCACTGCAGATAGCCAATTTTCAGCACCACATCGGCAATGGCGGCCGCGCGCGGGTTCAGCTCCAGCCCCAACAGTTGCCGGGGCGAAATGGTGGTGCCCCCGCTCAGGTTGAGCAGCGCTGTTTGTCCGTAGGCGTTAATAGCCGCCAACACCTCGCCCTCCAGCCGTTTCAGGTGCTCCAGCGTAACGTACAGGAAGTTGCCCGATCCGCAGGCCGGGTCGAGAATCCGGATGCTCGTCAGCCGCCGTAAAAACCGTTCCAGTTCAGCGCGGGCGGGTTTCTCCTTGCCTTCGTTGAGCAACTGAGCCGCTGCCGCCTGCGCAGCCACCCACTCCCGGCGCAGGGGCTCCAGCACGGTGGGCAGTACCAGCCGCTCCACGTACCGGCGCGGGGTGTAGTGCGCCCCTAGGCTGTGGCGTTCGCGGGGGTCGAGCGCCCGCTCCAGCAGCGTGCCGAAGATGGCCGGCTCCACGGCCGTCCAGTCGGCTTCGGCCGCTTTCTGCAGCAGCGCCAGCTGGTCGCCTGACAGCGGAAAGGCGCGGGCCTCGTGGAATAGCTTGCCGTTGAACTTGCGCAGCCGCGCCCGCAGATCGGGCGAGAAGCCGCCCGTGTCCATCGTCTGCCACAGCGTTTGCAGCGCATCGGGCAGAAAATCGCGCAGGTCGGGCTGGGCATACTGGCGCAGCATACCCGTGAAGGATTCTTTCGGAATCAAACCCACATCTTCTGAAAACATCGTAAACAAACACCGCATCAGAAACTGCGCCACCTGGTCGGGTGCGTGGCCGGCCCGCTCGAGCTGGGCCGAGAGGTTGGCCAGGTAGCCAGCCAGCTCCCGCGTGACGCGGGCGGCCCGTCGGCTGGGGTCTAGTTCGCGGGGATCGGTCCAGATCAGCCGCAGCAGCTCACGCGTGTCGTTGTCGGCCAGTCGGGCGAGCGGAATGCGGTAGCGAGTCTGGTCGGGAAAAGGCACGAACTGATCGCCCACCCCGGCAAAGTTGCTGTACACGTCGATGCAGTAGCCCACGTCGGCCACCAGCACAAACAGGGGGCGGGGTTCGTCGGGGGGCAGGGCCCGTACGTAACCAAGGGCCTGCTGGCGGGCCGTTTGCATCATCTGTTGCCACTTGGCCGTACCGCGCAGGGCGTGGCCTTTCCGGCGCTTTTCGGGGGGCAGGCCTAGTTCGGCGCGTTCGGCGGCTTTCTGCTGGTCAGGCGTGTCGGTACCTTGCTTGGTTTCCAGAATGAAGCAGCCGCGCTTGTAGAGGTCGATGCGGCCAACGCTACGTTTGCCGTGCGCTGCCACGCCGGCATCATTAAACTCAACGGCCCGTTCGAGTACGTAGGCGTCGTGGCTGGGGTTGTCGGTAGTGGGGTCAGGGCGGTCAACGCCGATGAGGTCGCACAGGTCTTGCAGAAACAGGCCGTAGTTGGCCCGTTCGGCACCGCCGGATTTCTGCCAGCGGGTTTCAAAGTCGGGATAGATCACAGGTGAGTCAATAGAAGCTGATAACGCAAAGCGCAAACCGTTCGAAAGATACTAACCGACCCAATACGTTGACTATAATCTATACCGGTTTTATGGTGTAGGCGAGTAATGAGGGCTACACCGTGAGCGGAAAAACACGCCCTAACAGCTTCAACCACCAGTATGGAACTGGCTGTGGGTCTTTCGGGGGTACTGGTTTGGCGTGTACACTATCTGGCTACTGGAACCCCTTGTTCACCTTATCATCGGTGTCACCCGCTTTGCTGATTTTCAGGTCGTCCAACACGTCGTCGACATAGTGTTTGAACCCCTCATAATTGCGCAGAATAAAGCCCATACCTCGGTAGTAGCCGAAACAGAATGCACCACCAGTCGACAACGCGAACAGCACAATAGTCATAGTTTTGGGGCTTTTACAGGCCATATCGTTCCGACGAGCAGGCCAGCCAGAAACGATATGGCGATGGTAGATAAGGTGTAGATCATACCTGCTTGCGGGCGGTCGACAACAGGTGATCGTGCAGCAGAAATTGTCGGCCCACCGGTTCGCCGTTGCGGTTGATCAGTTGCCCCAGTGGTTTACCGTCGATGCTTTCGGCTTCGATCCTGACCCGGCTGGCTTTATTGATCAGGATCGTATCACCGGGGCGTAGCGTGTACGATTTTAGCGTCATGGCCGCCGTCACGTCAGAAACATTCTGATGAGTGTCAGCTAATTCACGCTCTAAAACAGCCTGTGTTTTTTGTAGATTCTGGCGACGCATTTTGAGCGTTTGCATATCGAAACTGTTGGTGTAATCGGTGAGTGTCATGGTGTGTCAGTTCTGGTTTTTAATTTGGCTGACATTCTCCCGAGTAGCCTGGGCCTGGGCTTTGACCTCGGACATGGTTTTGCGCAGGCGGGTACCGGCCGATTTGTTGCCCTTGTTGTAGAAGGCGCTGGCGTCCTGTTCAGCACTCAGTACCAGGTGTTTCAGTTGCTCGTAGGGGTTCATTGGGGTAACGGGTTGATTGTGAATAAAAAGGGGGTTTCAGGTGGTTACGATTCGACAACAGTTACTTCGGTGGGGCGGGTAACGTTGACCACGAGACCCGTGTCGACCATGTGCCAAAACACCTCGATCGATAAGGTCGACGGATCGGATTCGCCAATGCGCAGCGTTTTGATGTGCGTTGTTCGAAAGTCGATGCCGAGCCCCCTGGTTACTTTCTCGACAATACAGATAGGTTGGTCGCGGTCGACGTGTTGCCACCAGGAATACAGATCGACGGTTCGGCGCGTCGGCTCCCATTTTTTGACCCGGCTACGGCTCAACACAATCTTAGGAGTGGGTTGCATTGGAGTAACTAGCGGTGCAGGCATGATTTGAGAAATCGAAAAGTGATTGGTGTATTTTTCGGTCAATCGGGTCAACCTTGTCAACCATACGTATAGCTGACTGAAAATCAGCGATGTATGATTTTTGTGTTGATGTGAAAGTGGTTGACAAGGGGTTGTTTTTGTTGACATTGGTTGACAACAAACCAGCTTTTTGGGCAAATGCGTCGGTCATTGGTGGGCATGAGCCTCTTTGGCCGACGTTGGAGGGGTGCCAGGCACGGGGCTCCGGTTGGGTATCGGTCAGCCTGGTTTCAGGGCTTTCTGGTCAACGATTGTCAACCATTGTCAACCGCTGTCAACCGCTTGGGCGGTGCGTTGGGCCTATTCATACTTTTTTAAAGAATTGATTTTTAAACAATTAGTATTAGCTGAAATGCCCAAAAACGAGCGGTTGACCAAGTTGACCCGGTTGACCAGTATTTTACTGAAATCAAAAAGCGTCTTCGGGGACGGGGCTTTCTGGATCGCCAAACACGTTCGTTTTTGGCCCCTTGGTGGGCTTGGTTTTGGGTCGCCCTGGGGTGGGGGCGTCGGGCGCCGGCGCGTCGCCCTGATCGGCCGTATCGTCGTCGTCGAGCAGGTCGTTCAGGCTGAAGTCTTCGATCGTTTCGCACAGGTATTCGTAGTCGAAGGCCAGGGCCGTCGAACTGGTCTTGCCAAACTTCACGCCCCGTACCTTGCCTTTGAACTCTTTGGCCGTGACCAAGTAGTGTCGTAGCGAACCTTCATCGAGGGCGTTTTTGGCGCCCACTTCCCGACTGGCTTTCTGGTAGAGCGTATGCACGTTGGCCAGGCGAATCATCAGGATCATACGGCCGGCCGGGTGTTGATCGTCGACCAGGCTCAGGCGTTGTTCCGATTGGCCGGCCGGCACGTCGAGGTCGATCCAGGCCTTGAACTCGAGTTTGAAATCCAGCCGGGGTTTGATTTGCCGGTTACGGTACAGGTACACGACGATCTTCCAGAACGTTGCGGTTTCTTTCGAGCCGGTGATCAGGCTGTTTTGGGCGCCGATGATGCTGTAGGCCGTTTGCCGTAGTTCGTCGTCTGTAAAGGGAAATTCCAGCTTGTCTTTTAAGGCCTGGTAGGTGGCCAGCAGGATGGCCATGTTCTTAGTGATCCGGTCGTCGATGCCGCGTTGTTTGAATCGTTCTTTGATCAGCACAAACTCGGCATCGAAGCACTTCAGAAACCGATCGCTGAAGACGTCCCTGAACTGAGCAATGTGGGCCGTCAGGTGCGATACGCCTGCCTTTTCGATCTCGTTGTTGAAGCGCTCCAACTGTTCGCGCTCGGTGGCCGTGAAGTCGGTTTTGGTGAACTGCAGCAGAATGCACCGCGTAAATAGAGCCGCGTCGGCGGTGGGTAGTTCCTGACCCGATATGATACAGCCCGACGATACGGGGATCGACTTGTTTCGGTTATCCTTGGTATTGTCGGATTTGGTGTGGCCAGCCCCGTCGTAGGCTGTTTTCAGCGATTGCACCCGGCCGTAATCGATACTATTCTGATACTCGTCGAACCACACCACGGCATTCCTGAACTCGGCAAATTGCTTGTAGAAAGCGACTGACGTGCCGGTGTTGAGCATGAACGGCGGCCGTGGTTGCCCAAACAAAAACATGGTCGACCAGGCCAGCGATGATTTCCCCGACTGCGGGGGGCCAAACAGGTATAGGTGGGGGAAAAACCGGAAGTGGCCAAAAACGACGTCGCGGTACAGGCAGGCAATGTAGAATAGCAATCCGATCCGGCCGTTTCCGTTCAGACCGTAAACGGTACAAAACTTCTCGGCGTACTCTTTGAAGGTGATCGGGCTTTTCATCAGAATAAACTGCTTTTGGGTTTGATATTCCTGGTCGTCTGAGAGGTAGATTTTGGACATGGCCGGCAGGAAGTAGCGCCGGCCGTTATGCTCGACGATACCGTACCCGTTCTCATCGAGGGGTACCCACTGGCTGTTCTGAATGCCGTTGCTGAAGGCGTAGAAGCCGTCAGGATGGTACCCGAGCGTCTTGATCTCCTGGGCCTCTTTGGATTCCTCGAATAGCTTCATCGTGATTTTGATGAAGTGCGTTTTGGTACCGTAGAAAATGAAGTTGCCTTTGCTCATGACGACCTCCGAGAAGCCGGCCACGTTGGCGAACTGTTTTGGATCGAGGTCGATTACCTTGCTCACCTTGTAAGCGTTGGTGATCTGGTAAATGCGTTTCGGATCTGATTTCGATTCGATCAGCAGAAGGGGCTTAATAATGAAATTGCTGACGGCCTTAAACACCCAAGTATCGTCGTCGCTGGCCTCGCGCTTGGTGGCGAAGTAGTAGGCGTTCTGATACTCGATAAAACCGTGCTTTCGGAAGTGCTTTCGGGTTTCCTTCTGGTGCCAGATAGCCATCGGTAAACCAACCTGATTCTCCCAGGGTACATTCTCGTCGTCGTCGACGTCCGATTGAGTCTCGGGTTGCTCGTCGGCCGTCGTTTCTACCTTGGCCCGCAGGAGCGTCAGTTCATGAGGGCTGATCAGTTCGGGCGTTTGCCCATCGCGGATTACGTCGGCAATGTCGGTGCCGTCGTGGCGGTTGGGAAACAGGTCGATCGTCGACCGCAGCAGCTTCTTTTCTTTCAGCCGGCGAATACTGCTGTTTTCCCGGCCGGCCTTGTCGGCATCACACAACCAGTAGCACCACCGACCCGCCAGGGCCGCCGATTTGGCTTCGGTCAGCCCGGAACACGAACCGACGGCGATCCAGTCGAGGTCGGGATAAAACCAGGCGGCTATCACGGCCGTCTTTTCAGATTCGACGATCATCACTGGCCGCAGCTGCTCGGGGTCGAGCAGGTGTTCACCGTATAGGCTCATGCCATATCGCTCGAGTTGGGTTTCGGGCGGCTGTTTGAGCGAAAAGGAATCAAACGACTTATCGCGCTTACCTTCGGCGGTGTACAAAAACCATTTGGCGTTTGTGATCCGGTTTTGGCTGTCACAATGCACAAAGACCGTCAGCGTCTTTTTGGCCTTTGTCTCGGCTCCCACACGCCAGCGGGCCAAGTGCTCGTAGGTGATCCCGATCGAGATACAGTAAGCGTGAAATGTTGATTCAGGATCGACGAGCGTTTGATTGATCCGGTCGAGCAAGTCGCCAGCGGGCAGGATAGTCGCGGGCTCAGGGGGCGGGGTGTACGTACCTTCCGCTTTCGGAATGACTTTGCCGGTCGGTACCAGCCAGTAACCACACTCATTTTTGCGCTCACACTTCCCAAAATCATCGAGTCGGTTGCCTGCCAGGTCTTCATAATACCGAAACTTGTCGTGATGGCCACACTGGGGGCAAATCCCTTTCTTCTTAGGGGCTTTTTCAAAGCGAAACGGGTAATCGGGCATAGGGAGGGAATTAGGCGCAGGCGCATACTTGAATCTGAGTGAACCCGGTAGCGGTATGGTTGACTAGGTAGGATCGGTCGCCGGTGAGTTGGGTCAGGTGGTTGGGTTTGGTTTCCAAACCTTCCAGGGTAAGCCTATCGGCTGTTTCAGCAACCGATAGGCCTGGGCAATACTCCGTGAACGAGCCCACTTGACGGCCCGCCCTGAAGTAGAATTTTTGAATACGCAGGTTGAGGGTCTTCATCAGATTTTATAGTGAGAAAGGATTTCACTGATTTTCTGAAGCGCGACCTCGGGGCTTCGGCCGAATTGCTGAACGACGACCCTGATTTCGTTGGTGCAGCTGCGCAGTTGATTGGCGGTATGGGCTTCCTGCTGGAATTTTTTGCGCATAGCAGAAACCTCGGCATAATTGTCGGGCATGGTAGTTGTCAGGAAAAATGAGAGAGAAATGGCCCAGTAGTGGGCAGGAGGGGAGAATGAGCGGGGTGACTAAACCCCTAGGCCCGTGTCAAACCAAGGGTGACAGCGAAAGGCGTGGTGTCGGCGTCGGTAAGTGTTTTTCGGATCGAGTGATCGAAAAGGTGATCCATGAGTTCGTCGGTAGGGCGTTTAAAGACGATAGACCAGAACGCATAATCGACAGCTTCAGGATTATTCAACCGGTTAGTAAACTGACGTTCCGTTAGCTTGAATTTTGCACACCAGGCCAATCTTACTCTAGATTTTTGCAACTCCGACAGTTCGTTGTACAGGGTTTTTACTTTGTTCATTTACTTTGCGTGTCTTGGAAGTGATGTTTCTTTGTGTTGCAGTGATATTTCGATACAAAGAAGTGAGGTTGCTTTAATACTTCAATAAAATTGAAGTAAAAAGATTAAAAAATATATTAAACGGTAGGTTTATGGCAAAACACATGGGGGAGGCTATTCATAAAATGGCTGTCGAATTAGGGTTCAAAGCTGAAGATATTGCCCCCGCGATAGGCAAGACTGTTGGAACCGTATACGGAATATATAGACGATCAAGTGTTGACACGGACACCCTCTTTACACTGAGCGCACTTTTTAAGAAGCCGATCGCGGCCTTCTTTGGTGATACGTATCATGTTGTGGCTCAGGGTAAATCTGATTCAAGCCAAAATCATACTGATCCAGGCGTGATACGAGATTACCAACACGAAATCGAGATGCTAAAGCTTCAAATCAAGCATAAAGACGAGATGCTATCTGTCTATAAACAGATGAGCACCAGGCTACCGAATGTGTAACAGAATTGTAACAAATGCCATCTGTAACAGGCGGATTTTGAACGGAAAAGAGCTAGTGTTTTGATATACAGGCGTGTATCATTGGATGAATAACTAGTCCGGCTCCCGGTACGAAAAAAGCCCTTGACTTCGGTCGAGGGCTTTTTTTATGTTCTTACTGGAATGGTAACGCCAACTCACTGGTCATTGGTTTTTCTGGGGCGGGGCTGTAATCCCTACCAAACAGCTTACCTGCAGATCGGTAAGGTATTTTGCCTGAGTGTATGTAAAAGAAGCTTATGGGAGATATCGTTTTCATGCATTGCATTTTCATATAGTAGTAAATATTAGATTGCAAGTCCCATGAACGGCAATCGTCGTTCCCCAGGGCGATAGTGAGTAGCAAGTGGCTAGTCTCATCTCTTGCGATTTATAAAGTCAGGGCTAACGTCCGAACCAGATTTCACAACTCAACCGCTCTTACCCATACCATACAATTTACGAAAGACAATGCAGCTTAAAGCCTTAACACCCGCTGAATCTCTTGAAAAGACGTACCGACTTCAGCCAACTACCCGCGAACAGATTGAAGGCTTTAAAACGCACTTTACGCGGCTCCTGGGTCACATCAATGAACGGGAAAGTGAAGAGAATGTAAAAGATCATTTGATGGACTTCCTGAAAGATGTCTATTACAAAGATGCCCATGTTGTAGCGCCGAAGGGAAAGACTGATTTCGTGATTCATTTGGGCAAAGACGCCACTACTCAGGCGGGTGTACTGTTTGAAGTAAAACGACCCGCCAACAAAGGCGAAATGATTACCCGGCAAAGCCTGAACACAAAGGCATTTCACGAACTGCTGCTGTACTACTTTCAGGAACGCGAACGATCAAAGAACAGCGATATACGGCACTGTGTCGTAACGAACGTTTACGAATGGTTCATCTTCGATGCCGCTCTGATTGATCGACTGTTCTACCGTAATACGCATTTAGCCAAAGAGTACAAGGCATGGGCAACGGGGCAAAAGGTAAGCCGCAACAACGAACTGTTTTACAATGAGATTGCAAAGCCCTTTCTGACGCAACTAACCGCCGATGAAGCAACGGGTGAATTACCCTTTACCTACTTTGATTTGCGGGACTATCAGGCCAATGTAGCTGATAAGGACAAAGAGAATGATAAAGCTTTGCTGTCGCTGTTCAAAGTGCTGTCACCAACGCACCTGCTGAAGCTTCCTGCTGCGACAGATAGTAACCGCCTGAACCCAAAGTTCTACGCTGAACTACTACATCTGATCGGTTTAGAGGAGATTAAAGACAAGGGTAAAAAGATAATCCGGCGGAAGGAAGCGGGGAACGGTTCGGCGTCCCGACGGGATGAAGGCTCTTTGCTGGAAAATACCATTATTGAACTTGACACAGCCAACAAACTGAGCCACATTCAGGACAGGACGATATACGGGCCTACGAAAGACGAACAGCTATTTGGGTTGGCCCTTGAACTGTGCATCACGTGGGTAAACCGGATTCTATTTCTAAAGCTGCTTGAATCGCAGTTAGTGAAGTACAACAACGGGAGTCGGGATTACGCCTTCCTGAAGCCGGATATGATTGCCGACTTTGACGAACTGAACAAGCTGTTTTTTCGGGTGCTGGCTACTAAGCCTTCTGAACGGCAGGCATCCATACAGGCAAAGTTTAGCAAGATTCCATACCTCAACAGTTCGCTGTTTGAACGCACTGATCTAGAAGACAGAACAATCAGCGTGAACGGGTTGGACAACAGCCTGAAGTTGCCGCTGCTGGCGAAAAGCGTATTGAAGGACAACCCGGCGTACAAGCACACCGCCGAATTGAATACGCTGACCTACCTGTTCGCGTTTCTCGATGCCTATGACTTTGCATCGGAAAGCCGGGAAGAGATTCAGGAAAAGAACCGGACGTTAATCAATGCCAGCGTACTGGGGCTGATATTCGAAAAGATCAACGGCTATAAAGACGGCTCATTCTACACGCCGGGTTTCATCACGGAGTATATGTGCCGGGAAACCATTCGTAAAGCTGTTGTGCAGAAGTTTAACGACGCCAAAGGCTGGCACTGTGCCGACTTTAACGACCTCACGAACAAAGACTTCGACCTGACCGAAGCAAATACGCTCATCAACGAAATACGGCTGTGTGACCCTGCCGTTGGCTCTGGTCACTTTCTTGTGTCGGCACTAAACGAACTGATTGCCGTAAAGTCGGACCTGCGGGTGTTGCAGGACGAAAAAGGCAAACGACTGAGGGGCTATACCGTTAGCGTGGTGAATGATGAACTGGTCGTGCTGGATGAGGACGATGAGCCATTCAGCTACCAGTTACAACCCGCTACGGCCAAACCGACGGCTGAACGGCAGCGTATTCAAAAGACGCTGTTTCAGGAAAAGCAGACCATCATTGAAAACTGCCTGTTTGGGGTCGATATAAACCCAAACTCCGTGAAGATTTGCCGCCTTCGGCTCTGGATTGAGTTGCTAAAGAATGCCTACTACACCGACGAATCAGGCTTTGTCGAACTGGAAACCCTGCCCAATATTGATATCAATATAAAACAGGGGAATAGCCTGCTAAGTAAGTTCAGCCTAACCGAAGACCTTAGCGACGTTTTCAAAAAACAACGGTTCAATATTCAGGCGTATAAAGACGCCGTACGGGCTTATAAGGAAGCCAGAAGTAAGGAAGCTAAAGGGGAGTTGCTGAACTTCATCAACGAAATAAAGACCCAATTTAGAGAAACCGTTAGTAACCGCGACCCGCGCCGGAAGAAGTTATCAAAATTGCGAGGAGAAAGAATTTTGCTAGACAGTGAATTAAGTATTTTTGGTTCTGAAAAAGACCCTAATCTAATCGAGTTCGAAAAGAAGAGGTACGACAAACTGATTGACCAGGCAAAAGCAGAAATTGACTCTATAGAGAATAACGCTCTTTACCGAGGGTCATTTGAGTGGAGGTTTGAGTTTCCTGAGGTTTTGGATGAGAAGGGAGACTATGTTGGCTTTAATTTAATAATTGGAAACCCTCCGTATGGCGTATCTATAAGAGATGGTTTGAGGGATGCATTAATAGGCAGTTTAGGTAAGGTTCCTGACTATGAAATATACTATTGGTTCATAAATGTTGCTTCAAATCTATTAGATACCAAGGGTATAGTATCTTACATTATTCCTAATTCAATTCTATTTAATGTTTATGCTCAAGATTATAGATTGTCATTGTTGAATAATTGGGCTGTTGAAGAGATTTTGGACTGTACTGACTTTAATATATTTAGCGAAGCTACAGTTAGAAATGTCGTCATCACGCTTAAAAAAGAGATCGTCTCTGATAATTTATATTTTAGGAGAACTGACTTGGCTAAAAATTTCAAAGAACTGATTCATGAGACTTTGCAATCTGTCAGTTATAAAAAGATAAAGGATAATAATTAAAACTGGGGAGTGGTATTCAAAAAGTCAGAAACTGTTTTGTCACTGATAAGCAAAATAAAAGCGGTAGGAGAGCGTGCTAGCAATTACTTTCCAGATATCAGCCAAGGACTTATAGCATACGATAAGTACAAAGGGCAATCAGCAGAAGTTATTGAGTCGAGATATTTTCATTCTTACGTTAAGCATAGCGAGAGCTTCAAGAGGTGGTTGTGGGGGGAAGATGTTACTCGATATAAAGTTGCTTGGAACGGTAAGGAATATTTAAATTACGACGGTGGGGTAGCAAATCCAAGAGAACCAAAATTTTTCTCAAAACCTCGAATATTGATAAGAGAAATTACCAATCCGAGAGTGTATGCAGCCTTTACTGAAGATGAACTCTATAATGACCCATCTATTATCAACGTATTAGAGAATAAAGAGGGTTACCCAATTTTGACTCTTTTAGCGATACTAAATTCCAAATTATTTACATTTTACCATTTTAATTCTTCTCCCAAGGCAACCAAAGGTTCTTTTCCTAAGATATTGGTAGAGGATGTAAAAAATTTACCATTACCAGGAGCAACGCATGAACAACATAAAAAAATAGAAGCTGCGGTAAAAGGTATTCTGAACGGTAAAGCAAGCGATGCTGATCTGGATGTGTCAAATTTTGAAAAAGAAATCGATTATATTGTATATAACCTTTTCGGATTAACGAAAGAAGAGATTGGAACTGTAGAGGGGGAAAGTGATAAATAAAATCATTATTGACTTGAAAGTATGTTCGAAGAAAGAAGTGCTGAAGTTGACGCAGTAATTACTAGCGACTATTCAAAAAAGAAGAGTGAACGCAAGTGTACTCTCAGGCTTATTCACACAAAAAAATTTGGTTGGGTTGTACACGTGGGTCAGGGAGCAGTGACCGGATGGGAGTATTTTGGTGTAGAAGGTAGAGAAAACTTTGCTGAAAGGTTTAGGAATGGATGGCTTGCCTGTGCAGGTGGAGGGGGAGAGGATGAACTTTATATTCCAGGAGATCAAATGCTTAAAGCCCTCACGGAATTAAAACTAGCCTGATAGATAAGATACACGGCACATTTTTGTTAGTTTATTCGATAAAGGGCTTTTTCAATAGGCTCGCCACATCGAAAGAGCTGTCAGCAGTTGTCGGCTCAGCCAGATCTGAAAGCTTGCCTGGGGTCGCCTTTCACCTTATGCCATAAATGGGAGTTTGGGTAGTAGTACTTCACCCGTAGGGCTGAAGACTCAAACTCTTTACTGTACTGGTTCAGATAGCCTTTCGCCACCATCCCCGGCAGGCGGGGACAGGCGAGCTGTTGTCCGTCAGGGACCGAGATTGATGACAAACACTGATGGTTCTGGTCGCGGAACGGATAGCGGAGCCGTCAACAAACTTCAATCCCAAAGGGGATGAGGGTTATGTTAGGGACGCTGCCGCGACTACCGGCACGCAGCCGGGCACAAGCCACCCGGGTTTGGCTACTGGTCGACGAGCGTTGTTTTGATAGAAGCGCCATCGGCCAGATCGTCGCTGGCGGTTTTCAGCAGGATGTCGCCCGGTTTCAGCTCGCCGAAAACCTGCGTCTGGCCAACAGCCTCATCGCCTTTCTGCACCGTTACGCGTTCGGCTTTGCCGTTCACTACTCTCTGCACAAACGTCCGGTCCATCAAGCTGATAACGGATGATTTGGGGACGTATAAACTGCCTTCCCCCGACGAGCTGACGGGCAGTTGCACCGAAGCGAACATCCCCGGCTTCAGCTTGCCGCCCGGGTTGGCGAAGTCGATCTCGACCAGTTCCGAGCGGGTTTCGGGCCGGACGTTGTTCGAGACCCGGCTGATCTTACCCGTAAAGGTCTGGTTGCGAAAACTGCGAACCGAAAAGTGTACCGGCGCGCCCAGGCGGATATCGCCCAGATAGGCTTCCGGCACCGCAATGCGCAGGCGGAGCCGGTCGAGCTGTTTAATTTTCAGGATGGGGATACCATTCTGTCCGCCCGGCCCCACAAACGCCCCCGGCGATAGCCGGCGGTCGGTGATAACGCCCGTGAAGGGAGCGGTGATTTTGAGGTAGCTCACCAGCTGCTGCACCGAGCGGTAATGCGCATTGGCGGCCACGATGCCCAGGCTGTCGGAGATGGCTTTGGTACGGGCCGACTGCAGGTCGGCGGGTGAGATGGCGCCCAGCGTGCGGCTGGTACGCAGCACGCGCTGAAAAATTCCCCGGCTTCCTTCAAACTGAGCTTCGGCGGCTTTTACCTTCGAATATGCTTCGGTCAGGTTGGCCGTTAGTTCGGGGGCTTCCAGTTCGGCCAGTAACTGCCCTTTCCGTACCTGATCGCCAATGTCGGCGTGCAGCGACTTCACGTAACTGCTGACGCGGGGGTAAAGATCGGTTTCGTAATAACTCTCCAGCTCGCCCGGCAGGCTCAGCGCCGTAGTGGGGCGGGCGGCCGTAACCCGAATGGCTTCGTAGCGGATTTCTTCGTTGACCGGCGTTTCGGCCATGTCTTTTTTTTCGGCGGGCGAACTGCTGCACTGGCTCAGTAGAAAGCCCAGGCCGGTCAGAAGCAGGGCAGGCAGCCCGCTGCGGATATTGCTGTAGGCAAGCATAGGGATAGCGAATTAACAGGTGAGGGGGGCTGGTTCCGGATGCGCTGGCTGATGGCCGTCGTAGACCAGGCTGTCCGGATCGTCGGGGTTGAGCGAGGGGGAGTCGAAGGTTGTTTTGCGCTGCACGGCCGCGAATACGACGGGCAGGATCAGCAGGGCCGCTACGGTAGAAAAGAGCAGGCCGCCAATGACCGCCCGGCCCAGCGGAGCCGTTTGCTCACCCGATTCGCCCAGCCCGCTGGCCATCGGAATCATACCGGCGATCATGGCCAGGGCCGTCATCAGGATGGGGCGGAGCCGGGCCGCACCAGCCACGCGTGCCGCCGTTCGGGCATCGCGGTACCGAAGGCGCAGCGATTCGGCATTGGTGACAAGCAGCAACGCGTTGGCCACCGATACCCCCACCGACATAATAATGCCCATATACGACTGCAGGTTGAGGGTCTGGCCGGTCAGGAGCAGCATGGTGAGCGAGCCCGCCAGTACGGCCGGAATACTGACCAGCACCACCGACGCGACTCTGAACGACTGGTAGTTGGCGGCCAGCAGCAGAAAGATGACGACAATGGCCAGCCCCAGCCCGAATTGCAGGCTACTCAGCGTTTCCTGAAGCAGCTTAGCCAGGCCCCGCAGTTCCACGATCGACCCTTTGGGTGGGTCGCCGGCGGCTGCTATGGCGCTTTGTACGTCGCTGGTAGCGGTGCCGAGGTCTTGGTTGTCGATATTAGCCGACACGGTGATAATGCGTCGGGGGCCAATTCGGTCGTATTCGCCCGGTACGGTGGTAGGCGTAACAGTTGCAATGTCGCCCAGCGTGGGGCGGAGCTGCCCTTTCACCAGCGGGATGGCCTGAATGTCGGCAATGGATTTCATCTGATCCTGCTCCAGCTGAATCTGTACCTGATAGGCAAACCCTTTCGACTGATCGAGCCACAGGTTTTTGGCCGTAAAGCGGCTCGATGCGGTTGCGGCAACCAGCGACTTGGCCACCTCGTCGGTGCTCAGTCCCAGCTGCGCAGCCCGCTCGCGGTCGATCTGGATCGATACGGTCGGGTAGCGCAGCGGCTGGTTGATCCGCAGATCGCGCAGATACGGAATTGTCCTTAGCTGACTCAGCAGGTGGCTGGCATAACGCTGCCCCTCGGTCAGGTCTTTGCCCCCGACCAGAATTTCGATGGGCGTCTGGGCACCCTGACTCATGATCTTGTCGGTCAGGTCGATGGGTTCGAAGGAAAGCTGCACCTCCGGCATGTGCTGGTGTACCCCCCGACGAATCTGTTCCTTAAGCGCGTCGAGCGATTGCACGGCATACTCGTCGGACAGGTTGACCTGCAGAACGGCTTCGTGGGGGCCGGCGTTGAACACATACAGTGCGCTGGTGCCGTAGCTGGACGGCGTCATGCCCACGAAGGCCGATGTGATGGCCAGGTGCTCCGCCCCGACGATAGCGCCGATCTGGTCGATGACCCGTTTGGTCAGCGCTTCGGTTCGCTCGATGCGCAGGCCCTGCGGCCCCACGATACGGACCTGAAACTGGCGCGCGTGGTGTTGCCGGGGCATCATGTCCTGCCCGATCTGTGTGAAGCCAACGCCGATCAGCAGGGCGCAAACCAGCCCGTACACGCTGATGACCAGGGCCCGGCGCCCCAGCAGGCTATCGAGCAGCCTGAGGTACCCCAGTTTGAACCGCTCGAACCCACTGACCTTGTCCGGGTGCTTACCTTCATAGACTTCCTGCTGTTGTTCGGTCGTTGCGCTGAGGTCGGGCAGGATGCTTTCGGCATGGGGCTGGGCGTGTGCGTGGGCTTTCATCCACCAGTTGGCCACCACCGGCACGAACGTCTGCGACAGGATATACGACGCGATAATCGAGAAGCCCACCGACAGTGAGAGGGGCAGAAACATACCGCGCGGCACGCCACTCATCAGAAAGGCTGGGGCAAAGACGGCCAGAATGCAGAGCGTGATGAGCAGCAGCGGAAACGCCATTTCCCGACAGGCGTCGAGAATAGCGCGGGCTTTCGGCCGGCCCATCTCCAGATGCTGGTGAATGTTTTCGATTACGACCGTCGCCTGGTCGACCAGAATGCCGATGGCCAGGGCCAGCCCCGACAGGGTCATGATATTGATAGTCTGACCCGTCAGGTTCAGCAGCAGGATTGCGGTCAGAATCGACACCGGGATGGTAAGAATAACGATCAGCGAACTCCGCCAGTCGCCCAGAAAGAGCAGCACCATCAGCCCGGTCAGGATGGCGCCCAGCCCCCCCTCGACCGCCAGACTGTGTACAGCCTGGGTTACGTAGACCGACTGGTCGAACGCGTAGGTGAGCTGTACGTCGTCGGGCAGCAGGGCCTTCATTTCGGGCAGTTTGGCTTTCAGCGCACTCACCACGCTCATCGTGCTGGCGTCTGCGCTTTTGGTGACAGGGATGTAGACAGACCGCTTGCCGTTGACCAGCGCGTAGCCCACGGTGACATCGGTACCATCTTCCACGCTGGCCACGTCGCGCAGGAAAACGGTGGGGCCAACGCCTTTGCGCAGCGGAATATTCAGAAACTCCGGCACTTTGTCGAGTACCGTGTTGCTGGGCGTCATCACCGTATAGTCGCCCATCTGCACGCTGCCGGCCGGTGAAATCTGGTTGTTTTTGACAACGGCCTGCACAATCTCGTCGGGTGTCAGTTCGTAGCTGCGCATCCGTTCCGGGTCTACTTTGATGACCACCGTGCGTTCGTTTCCGCCAAAGGGGGAGGGAGCCGACGCGCCGGGAATCTGGGAAAACAGCGGCCGGATGCGGGTCGACGCCAGGTCCTGCATCTCGCCCAGCGAGGCCCGGCGGCTGCTGAACACCAGCTGCCCAACGGGCAGGCTCGACGCATCGAAACGTACCACGGTGGGCGGTACGGTGCCCGGCGGCAGGTAGTTCATGACCCGGCTGACCTGGTTGGCCACTTCGCCCGATACCTGCGCCATGTTGACGTCTTCGTAAAACGAGCATTTAACCAGACAAAGCCCCTGAATATTCTTTACTTCCACGGCTTTGATACCCGACACATACAGGAGCTGATTCTGGTAGCGGGTGGCAATGAAGCCTTCCATCTGGGCGGAGGTCATACCGCCGTAGGGCTGGGCAATGTAAATCGTAGGCAGGTTCAGCCGGGGGAAAATATCGACCGGAATGTTCAGCAGGGCCAGTACCGCAAACAGGACGATGCCCGCCAGGGCAACGAGTACGGTAATGGGTTTGGCGAGCGCAGCTTTGATCATGGCGGTTAGCGGGGAAGTTGTTGGAAAAACAAGTCGAGATCGCCCAGGGTGGCGGCCCGCAGCAGCAGCGCGCGCCAGACACCATTGGTCACCAGCGCCTGATCGACCTCGGCCCGGTTCAGCAGGGCACTCGTCTGGGTTAGCGCCTGGACATTGTCGAGACCCGACTCATACCGCGCCTGCGACTGGATGAAGGCCTGTTTGGCCGCATCGAGCTGAATGGGCGCCTGTTCGGCGCGCGCTTTGGCCAGTTGAAATTGCAGCGTGGCGTTCTGGCCGGCGGCCTGCAGGTTGAGCGCCTGCTGGTCGTAGGCCTGCCGGGTGGCATTGACCCGTTCGCGCTGCGCTGAAACCGACGCCCGCGTTCGCCACAGGTCGGTGGGGCGCCAGATGGCCGTTACGCCAACGATGTAGTTGAACGAGCGCAGCGGCAGACCTGCCCCCGGCGACGGGTCGGTTCGAAAGGTGCCGTCGGCCTGCGCCTGCTCGCCAATGCCCGACCCCCGGCCCTGCACCGAGCCCAGCAGCGATACCGACGGCAGCGCCGACGCCCGGAGCAGCGTTTCGCTGGCCCGGCCCAGATCAATGTTTTTCTGGTAAACGCGCAGCTGTGGATGCTGCGTGGGGTTGCTGCCGGGCGATAGGGATACGCGAGGTTGCTGATTGTAAAAAACAAGCGAATCGAGCCGGGCCGCGGGGTCAGGCTGGCCAACCAGTTCGGTCAGGCGAAGCACCTGCTGCTGCGCCAGCTGCTGGCTTTCGAGCACCTGCAGGCGGGCGCGGGCCACTTCGGCATTGGTGACAGCACTGTCGATGCCGGGGCGGAGGCCACCGGCCGTACTGGCCCGGATAATGCGCTGCAGTGCCTGCGCCCGTTGCAGGTTGGCCGTTTGCAGCGCCACCGCTTTCTGGGCGTTGAGCGCCAGCAGGTAGGCATCGCACACCCGCACCTGATGCGTAAAGAGTTCGCCTTCGTAATCGGCCTGTGTTTGCTCAATGGCCAGCCGGGCCTGCTCGCGCCGGGCCTGCCGACGACCGAACGTAATGGCTTCCCAGTCGACAACCATCGACAGGCCGCTGGTGAAGGCCGCCTGGCCGCTGAAACCGTCGGTGCGAACGCCGGAAACGGGCAACAACAGTCCGCCGTTGGAGACATACGCGCCCCGCACCTGATTGGAGGTGGCGTTGAGCACCTGTGCCTGCAGGCCAGCCTGCGGCAGAAAGCCCAGGCTGACGGCCTGAGCCTCGGCTTCGGCAGCCCGTACACTGGCCAGCTTACCCCGCAGGCTGGGGTAGTTCCTGCGGGCGAGTTCAAGCGCCCTGTTCAGGGTCAGTACGTCGGTACCAGTCGGGGCGGTCTGGGTCGACTGGGCAAGCAGCTTGGTTGCCGGGCCGGTGCCAAGCAGGGTCAGCAGTCCCCAAAAATAGATTGTCCCCTTACGCATAAGCCTGATGAAATGGATCAGCGGCAAAGCTATGGGGCCATCATTAGGGGAATATTAGCCGTAGATTAGTTTACAATTAGAATGGCTCAGGCTGGCTGAACGGGCAGAACAAGGTCGGCAATGGTGCCTCCGCCGGAGCGCGGCCGGAGTTGCAGCTGTCCGCCATGCAGGCTGATAATCCGGTAGGCGAGAGTAAGGCCGATACCGAAGCCGCCAATCGTCTGTACGTTCGATCCACGAACGAGTGGCAGCAGCACGCTGTCTGTTTCGCCGGGGGGCAGCCCGATGCCCCGGTCTTCGATGCGGATGCGCGCCCGATCTTCGGTATCCATTTCCAGACGAAGCGTAACCGGCTGGCTGTTCGAGTACTTGGCGGCATTGTCGAGCAGGTTGAGCAGGGCGGTGCGGAGTAGCTGCGCATTGCCCCAGACGGTAACGGGCCTGGGCTGTTCGAGCATGCCGTCGCTGAGTTCAACCGACAGCGATTGCCCCGGCCGTTGCTGCCCGAGCGTATCGGCCGCGTCCAGCACAAGGTCGACCAGTGCCAGCGATTGCCGGTCGAGCTGGGCGTCGACACCGTCGATGCGGGCCAGCTGCAGCAGCCCATTCGATAGCGTCGTCAGCTTGTCCAGCTCCGTAATGGCCTGGGCCATGCCCCGGCGCAGACTGTCGAGGTCGGTATCGTAGAGCACGGATGTTTCCAGCCAGCCTTTGATCGTAGTCAGGGGTGTGCGCAACTCGTGCGATGCCTGGGCAATAAACGAGCGCTGATTGTCGACCAGCCGCTCCTGCCGGGTCAGCAGATCGTTGAAGGCCTGGGCCAGTACACCCACTTCGTCGGATGGATTGTCGGGGTGCAGCCGAAAAGGCTGGCTGGTAACGGGGCGCTGCAGCTGCCCAATCAGGTTGCTGAGGGGTTTGAGCGCCTGCCGGGCGAAAAAATAGCCGACCAGTACGACCAGGCCGATGGCAACGCCGTTGCCGAGAATAAACAGGTCGCGCAGATTTTTCTGGCGCTGGTAACCATCCTGATCGTAAGCCGTCACGATTGCCACATAGTGCTGCCCACTGGCGTCGGGCGATACCCCGGCATAGGTCAGGGCCACGCCGTCTTTGGGGTACAGGTGACCCTTGCTTTCGTACTGAAAGCGAACCAGCCGCTCGCGCCGGACCCGCTGCCGGAAGGCGGGTGAGGCTATGAAATCACTCGTCTGCTGGCTCTCGTAGATCAGACTGTCTGTGGGCGAATAGACGTGTTCGGTCTGCTCGGGCATCGACGTAATTACGCTGCCTGCCACGGCACCCCGCAGCGTCAGCAGCTGCTCGGTTACGCGGGCTTTTCGCTCCAGCCGGTCTTCGATCGATCGCTGGCGGAAGTTGGCGTAGGTGCTGTACACATAGATCGAAAAAATCAGCAGCAACCCGGCCACAAGCAACGAAAACCACAGAATGAGTTTGTGTTTGATCTGCATAATCAACCCCGCAGGACATAGCCCATCCCCTTCACGGTGTGCAACAGTTTGATGCCGAAATCTTTGTCGATTTTCTTGCGCAGGTAATTGATGTACACCTCGATCACGTTGGTGTTGGTGTCGAAATGAAGGTCCCAGACTGTTTCGGCAATGTCGATCCGGCTGACAACCCGTCCCTGGTTGATCATCAGGTATTCCAGCAGGGCGTATTCGCGGGCGGTCAGCTCAATATGCTGGCCGGCGCGCGTAACTACCCGAGCCGCCGTATCCAGTTCAAGATCGCCGACGTGCAGTATGGTTTTCATACCCGAAAACGCACTGTCGCGCCGGGCGAGGGCTTTGATGCGCAGCATGAGCTCCCGAAACGCGAAGGGTTTCACCAGATAATCGTCGGCGCCGGCACCGAAGCCGCTTTCCTTGTCGGGCAAACTATCCAGGGCTGTGAGCAGCAGAACTGGCTGTCGGGGTGTTTCCTGTTTGATGAAGCGGCACAGCTCGAAGCCGTTCATGTAGGGGAGATTCACATCCAGCACAATAACCGAATAGGTGTTATTGGCAGCCAGTCGCTGGCCCATCAGGCCATCGTAGGCCAGATCAATATCGTAGCCTTCGCTCTCGACCCCTTTGCGAATAAACGAAGCCAGACTAACCTCGTCTTCAACCAGTAATAGTTTCATTCGGTCGAAAGTAGCGATTAATACAGTGTTTTTTACCGAGCCGCTGCGTTCTGCCAGCTGCACGATCGGGCTTGTTCCGGCCAGTAGAGTACATGGCCCGCTAATCGGTCAGCGATTCCAGAAAGTCGTACAGCTCCTTTTGGGTCATGGGCGGGAGCTTGCGGTTGACGTTTTTGCGGTGGGTCTGCACCGTAAAATAACTGAGGTTGAGCTGGCTGGCAATCTGCTCGGAGGTCAGCCCCTGGCTGATCGCTTTCAAGACGTCGATTTCGCGTTTGGTAAGTCGTTGCCGAATCTGGAACAGGTCCGGCACCGTCGACGGTTCGGCACGGGCCACGTCTGTTTCGATGACCTGTTCGCCCTGCATCACCCGGTCGAGCAGCATGACCAGCCGCTCGGCCGGTACGGTTTTGGCCATGAACCCGTCGACGTGGAGAGCTTTGAACCGGTCGATCTCCTTGCGTTCGGCATACATGCTGATAATCACAATCCGGCAGGGGGTGGGTAGTTGCCGGAGTTTGGTCACAACGGCTTCGCCATTGAGGTGGGGCATGTTGTAGTCGACCAGCACCAGGTCGGGCTGAAGCCGGGCGCAGGTGTCGTAGGCCCGGCGGCTGTCGAACACCTGCCCAACCACCGTAAACTGGGGTGTGTTGCTCAGAATGAGTTTAAGCCCGTCGTTAAACAGCTGGTGGTCGTCGATCAGGAGAGTTCGGTAGGGGTTCATCGGGTGTGATGCTCAGGAAAACGCTCGTTCCCGCCGGGGTCGGGTCGAAGCGCAGGGTGATGCGCGCCAGTTCGGCCCGCTTGTACATGTTCTGCAGACCGATACCGTTCTGCCGGACGGTGGCCAGGTCGAAGCCAACACCATCGTCTTCCACGGCTACCTCGATGGTGGGCCCGTCGCAGAAAAACTGCACGAAGGCCACGTTCGCGCCCGAGTGCCGCACCACGTTGGTCAGCAGTTCCTGGAGAATGCCGTAGATGCTCTGCTGCTGAAGCCGGGGCAGGTGGTTGGCCTGCTGGTCGGTATAGTCCTGAAAGATAAACCGGACGGCCGAGAAATCGTTGAACCGGCTCACCAATGTTTCGACTTTTTCGGTCAGGGGCCGGTCGTCGTCTTTGACGAGGTTATGGCTCAGGAAGCGTAGTTCCGTAATGGCGTCGCGGATGAGTTCGCGGGGCTTGTCGGGCTGGGGCTGCGGACTGGTGATGTAGCCCAGGGCGGTGGCCAGCGTGTTGCCCACCTGATCGTGCAGGTCGCGGCCAATGCGTTCGATTTCCTGGCGCCGGAGGGTATCCATCTGCTGGCGGGTGGTCGACACCTGTTGCTGCAGGCGCTGCCTTGTCACCAGTTCACGCCGAAACTGCGCGGCAATCACGTAGGTGAGCATAGTAATGAGCAGCAGCGGATGCTGGGTGGGGTATTTCAGCAGCGACAAGTGATTGCCCTGAATCAGATCACTCAATTGTTTCACCACCATGTCGCCAATAAACAGTAGTATAAACAAGCCGATGTAAGCAATTTTCTCCCGACGGTAGGCGACCAGGCTAAAGTAAGTGATCCAGACGAGGTTGAATGCGCTGATGCCGCTCATAATCCGGTTTGTGGGCAGGTTGAAATAGGGGTGAAACCGGGGGGGCAGGCCATGCAACAGCACGCAGCCGACGCAGATGCCGATGATCGTCCACATAACCGGTTTATACCAGCGAATGGCCCGGGCCGCCGGCTTCACGGCCTGGTAGATAAACAGCTGAACGGCGCAGTCGAGCAGTAATCTGATGGTGATGACGATCGTGGTGCTGTTAAACGAGGTTTCTTTCGGGTAAGGCAACGCACTCAGGTAACCATAGAAAAAAGAAACCTGCAGCGTAATCATCAGCATCATGAACCCAAACGTACTCATCAGGGGGCTGGGTGCGGTGAAGCCGATGAGCAGCGCCACGATACCGATGATGGCGCAGGTGAAAATAAGGAGCCACTCCCGGAGTGTGTTACCAAGAATTTGCTCCAGAAACGTGTGCTGGTCGCTGAGCGTCAGGTCGAATTCGTGGTAGCCAACGTGGTGACGGGTTCGGAGCAGGATACCAACTTCCTGACCCGGAGCTATTCCGATGGGAAAGGCAAGCCGGTAGCTGAGAAAAAAACGGTCGGCCAGGTGCGTGTTGTTCCTGATGGTCGCGATTGAATCGAGTTTTTGGCCGGCCCGCGCCAGGAAGAGCGTGGCCTGCGAACAGCGGTGCTGCGGCATCGACAAAACAACGGTCCGCCCGGTTTTGCCCGTGTTGCGCAGCGGCAGGTAAACCCATCCCTCGGGCACCGTCGACGAGTGGCCGTGGACAACCACATGGGCATTCCGGCTGGGCACAAAGGTGCGCTGGATTCGCGCCTGCAGGCGTGGCAGCGACTCGCCCGGTACCAGCCGAAACGCCGGCGAAACCAGTACGCGGTTGTTGAGCGATGCCTGGGTAAACGAATCGGTTATCCGGTAGCCGAAGCCGTCTGAGGGCAGGACTGGCGACGCCGAAAAGGCGTCGAATAAAGCCAGCACAACCAGCGCCAGGCCATACAGACACAGACCGGCTGTCAAACTAAACTTGGGCATAGGTTCAGGTGCGGGGGGCTTCACAAAAGTACGGCAATAATACCGTAGATCGAGGGCCTTCTGCCGTGGCTGCAACGCCACTGGCTGCGTTTAGGTGAGTGGCCTTACAGCCAGCAGGCGGGCGGGGTTCGGACCGCTGCGGCAGGCGGGAATTGGGTTGAGTGATTTCGGCCGCAGGGGGCGGGTGTCTGCCGACTGGACGGCCTGTTAATGCCCGGTACCCAGCCGTGGGTACTGGGTTGGATAGCTGTCTGGCAGGGCGGGGTCCGACGAATTGGCCGAACCAGCCACCCCGCCAGACAACCACTGGATGAGCGAGCACCCAACGACCGAAAGGGCTACTGGCGAAAGCCTCAAAGGCCAGACTCAGGTATAGAACGCCTGGGTAACGTTGCCTGTGTCGGGCGGCAATGGGTTCTCTCCCCGCAGAAACGAATAGACTACGCTCGTTGAGCGGCCGACACTGATTGGGAAACGGGCGGTCACACATCGCCAGACCCGTGTCGGCTACATGCTTTACCGCTGTTGCGATAACGTTGCCAATAACGCGTCCAGGTTTCTGAGGTTCATCGCCGTTCCCTCCCGGAAACCCATCGCGAGCATCTGCTCCATACGGGCAAGCGATTCATTATAGATACGAATATGGACCGTTGTTTTCCCGTTTTGCTCGCTGAAGCTCAGATCCCAGTCAGAGCCGGGCAACTGCGGGTTTTCGTCTTCGTCGGCAAACGCATTGAAGAACTTGAAATTGGTTTTCGGACTGATGGATGTGTATCGCTGAATCGACCAGTGCGCTTGCCCTTCGGGGCTTACCATGGCGTAGAACCGCTGGCCGCCTACGTCAAAATCCATGTATTTTGTTTGTGACGTCCAGGGTTTAGGGGCCCACCACTGGTCAAGAATGTCGGGCTTCGTGTAGGCATCCCAAACGGGCCCTAGAGCGGCATTAAATTCTCGGGAGAAGCTTACTGTCCGGGTTGTTTTGTCAACGATAAAATCGTCCATAGTCAGTCGTGTTTAAGGGTTGATAATACGTCGTCGAGTTGCGCAAACCGGGTTTCCCAACTTTTTCGGAACTGGCCCACCCACTGATCGACCTCTTTGATTTTGTCGACGTCGAGGGAGTACAGGATTTCCCGGCCCTGCGGCTGCTGTCTGACCAGTTCACATTCGGTGAGGATGCGCAGGTGTTTGGAAACGGCTTGCCGGGTCGTGTTGAAGTTCTCGGCAATGGCGTTGGGGGTCATGGCCTGCCAGGCAATCAGGGTGATGATGGCCCGCCGGGTGGGGTCGGCTATGGCCTGAAAAATATCGCGTCTCATATCTGTAGTGCGTTGCTTTGTGAAACCGAATGGTTGCAAATGTAAGCGCAACCATTCGGTTTCACAAGTCTTTTTTGAAAAGCGGATCAGACGCAGCAATCGGGAGGGGACTCATGCACTTGCTGCCCATCCATCGCTGGCGTCAGAAGCGATGCCGCTATGGAGAATGGGCAGTCCGGACGACGGCTTTCAGGCTGAACCCTGCCTGTCGAAACGCCCGCTACACCCGCTCGCTCAATTCCCGTCGCGGAGTACACCCGGCTGGGCAGGCGCTGGCTATAACTATCCATTCACCCACGCCCGAGTGAGTGGTCACTGAGGTTTCACCGGTGCTTGGCCTGTCGGCTACGGTAGTTTGTGCGATTATTTTGCTATGTATAATACAGATGAAATAATTGGCCCGTATTTTTGAGGGGTTGATGCCTGGGCAATGGTGCCGACGGTTGTATACAGCGGCTGACAATGAGCGGGCTGGCGCGCCGGTGGGCAGCTTCGGCAGGCTTCGCTTTTTATAACTTATTTGACCGACGATAACTATGGCTGGCCGACGAAAACAACTGATCCGGATTGCATTCGATGTACTCGATGAGGGCAATAAGCCGCTGCAGGCCGATGGCGACCTGTATGTAACGGCTGCCGATCCCGACGAGGCCATCGAGTGGGTGTTTATGCAGATGCAGCAGACGTTCAACCGAACCGATATCAGGCTGGCCCGGGTCCGGGTCTGCGCCTAGCTACCCGAGTCCGCCACTACCAGAATGCCGGCGTAATCGGAGCGTAGTAGTCGGCCAGCGGCCTGATAGCTGTGGGCGCGTGTAGCGACTGCCGGTTTTCCCGCCAGCAGGGCTGTTCAGGTGCCCGATTGGCGTGGGCCGGTGAGAAAAACCCACGATAGTGGCAGGAAGCATCCCGGCGAGGAAATGCCCTGAATCGTGAAACAGCCGGGGTATTGCAGAAATCGTGCATAAAGGTGGTGATGTACAGGGGCGTTTCTGCTTTACGGTGCAGTCGGCAGCCGGCCGACACCCAGCAATCCCTTCCCTGTCCGTATGTACACACGCACCAACATCCGCCAACTGGCGCTGACCCTGGGGGCTGCGGCCCTCACAACACTGGCTACGGCCCAGACACCAGCCCGAACCCCAACGCCCAACGACACGCTGAAATCGCCCCGCGCGCTGCCCGACAATCGGGTGATGATTCAGCTCTACGCCCCCAAAGCAGATGAGGTAACCGTCGGGGGCGACTTTATGGCGGGGGGCAAGCCGCTGAGCCTGACCAAAAATGAGCAGGGGGTCTGGTCGGCGCTGATCGGGCCGCTCAAACCCGATTACTACGCCTATACGCTGACGGTCGACGGGGTACGGACCATGGACCCCAAAAACCCGGTTATTAAACAGGGCATCAGCAGCCTGGAAAACATACTGCTGGTGCCCGGCCCCGAAACGGCGTTTGAAGACAACCGGGCGGTACCGCACGGCGAGGTGCGCGAAGTCTGGTACGCATCGAACACGCTGGGTGCCATGCGCCGGATGCATGTGTACACGCCCCCCGGCTACGAGAAGAGCAACACGAAATACCCCGTCTTTTACCTGCTCCACGGCGCGGGCGACGATGATTCGGGCTGGAGCACCATTGGCCGCTCGGGTTTTATTCTCGATAATCTGATTGCCGCCGGCAAGGCCAAACCCATGGTGGTGGTGATGCCCAACGGCAGCATGCCCCTGCCCCCGCAAACGGGTATGCCCAATGCGCAAGCCATCAACCGCATACGCGATCTGTTTACGAACGAACTCCTGACCGATATTCTGCCCCTGGTGGAGAAAACCTACCGCGTGGAAACCGCCCCCCGGAGTCGGGCCATTGCGGGGCTGTCGATGGGCGGATTCCAGACGCTCGACGTAACCCTGACCCATCCCGAGCTGTTCAATTACGTGGGCGTGTTCAGTTCGGGCTTCTTCGGCGGCTCGGTCGACGAGGCCGAAACGAAGTATGCCCGCTCGCTCAACGACCCGGCATTCAACACTGGTAAGAAATTGTTCTGGATTGGTATCGGAAAGGATGACTTTGTAATGGACGCCAACAAGAAAACGCTGGCGCTGCTCGATAAGCACAAGATCAGATACCAGTATCAGGAGAGCGACGGGGGCCATACCTGGCTAAACTGGCGGCAGTACCTCAACCAGTACGCTCCGCTGCTGTTCCGGTAGCAGAGGGCCCCGCGTATACAGATTACGGAAAAGCGTACCAGGATTCCGGGTCGGACCTGAGCGGGAGCCGGGACTGCCGAAAAAACGATAGCTTTATAAGGGATTTTACACCTGTGCTATGGATAGCCTGCGCCGTTTTGAGACAATCAGCGACTACAACGATTTCAACAACAACGAAACGCTGCACCCGCTCGTAAGCGTGGTCGATCTGTCGAAAGCTAGTCCACGGCAGGGCGGGCGGATGTATTTTGGGTTTTATACCATTTTTCTGAAAGAGGTTGTCTGTGGCGATCTGATCTATGGGCGGCATACCTACGACTATCAGGAAGGTACGCTGGTGTTTCTGGCGCCGGGTCAGGTGGCCGGGGTCGTCAGCAAGGGCGAACCGTACCAGCCCAAAGGCTACGCGCTTGTCTTTCATCCCGACCTGCTCCACGGCACTGACCTGGGCCGCCACATTCAGGAATACTCCTTTTTTGGCTACCAGTTTCACGAAGCCCTGCACCTGTCAACCCGCGAACGCGAGCTGGTGCTCGACTGCTTCTCAAAAATCAGGTATGAACTGGAGCACGCCATCGACCGGCACAGCAAGCGGCTGATTGTGTCTACGATCGAGTTATTCCTGAACTACTGTGTCCGGTTCTATGACCGTCAGTTCATCACGCGCGACGTGGTGCATCGAAGCGTACTGGAGCGGTTCGAGCAGGTGCTGAACGAGTATTTTCGGAGTGGGAAAGCCCAGACCATCGGACTACCATCGGTGGCCTATTGCGCCGGGGAGCTGAACCTGTCGCCCAATTATTTCGGCGATCTCATCCGGAAAGAAACCGGCAAAACGGCGCAGGAATATATTCAACTGACGGTGATTAATCTGGCCAAGAGCCAGCTCTTCGACCCCGACAAATCGGTGAGTCAGATTGCCTACGGGCTGGGCTTCAAATACCCGCAGCACTTTACCCGGCTCTTCCGGCAGCGGGTTGGCCAGTCGCCCAACGACTACCGCCGGGCGGCTGCCCGCAACCTGCCCGACTGAGTGCGCGGCCGCAGCGACTCGCGGCCAGCCGGCATCCAGACCGATTGGGCGGGCACGGTACTGACCCAAACGACAGGGCCTCGCTACCGCGGCTGCCGGGCGCGCGCGGGCAGGGGCGGGCAATACCGCTTACCGCATGGCGGCCGGCTGGCTGCTTTGCTTATCTTTGGCCGTAACCTCAACAACGAGCCCCTTTTTACATGAAAAAACTTGTTTACGTGGCCCTGCCGGTGCTGCTGGCGGCTGCCTGTCAGCGCCACCAGGTTCCGGCTACTACAAGCACTACAGCCAGCCCGGCCCGGCGCGTGGTGCTGACGGGCGTGGATGCCTCGAAAAAACCCGGCGACGATTTCTTTATGTACGCCAACGGCATCTGGAACGATACCGCCCGCATACCCGACAGTCAGGCCGGCGTAGGGTCGTATTCGTTCCTGAACTATCCGCAGCGCATCAAGCTGCAGGCCATTCTCGATAGCGTGTCGGCCGGGCCGTTCAGGGCGGGCAGCATCGAGCAGCAGGTAGGCGATTTCTACGCGTCGGGGATGGACACCGTTGCCATCAACCAGCGTGGCTACACACCCATCAAACCCCTGCTCGCCCGCATCGACGCGCTGGCCGATGTGCCCGCGCTGCTGGCACTGGTGGCCGACGAACAGAAAGCGGGCGACCGGTCGCTGATCGGCTTCTACGTGGGGCCCGACACCCGCCAGAGCAGCATCAATATCGCGCAGTTCAGCCAGACGGGCCTGGGCCTGCCCGACCGCGACTACTACGTCAAGACCGATTCGTCGACCCGGCGCGTCCAGCAGGCCTACCGGGCTTACCTGACCCGCCTGTTCGAACTGACCGGCACCGATGCCGCTGCCGCCCGCCAGCAGGCCGAACGCGTGTACGATCTTGAAAAACAACTGGCGCAGGCCCACCGCACCAACATCGAACGGCGCGACGTAAAGGCCAACTACAACAAACTGGCGGTGGCCGATCTGGCCCGCCAGCAGCCGACACTCAACTGGCCCGTGTTGCTGAATCAGCTGGGCGTCCGGGCCGATTCGGTCAACGTGGCCCAGCCCGGCTACTACGACAAACTGAATACCCTGCTGACGACGGTGCCGATGGCCGACTGGCGCCAGTACGTGAAAGCGCACGCGCTGACCAACTACGCGGGTTACCTGAGCCAGCCGTTTGTCGACGCGCAGTTTGCGTATGCGCAGGTGCTGACCGGACAGGCTGTGATGAAAACGCGGGCCGAAGAAATGACGCAGGCCGTGGACGGGTCGCTAGGCGATGCGCTGGCGCAGCTGTACGTAAAAAAATACTTCCCGGAAGCGGCCCGCAAACGAATCGCTACACTGGTCGATAACCTTAAAACGGCCTTCGAAGCGCGCATCAACCGGCTCGACTGGATGAGCGACTCGACCAAAACCCGGGCGAAGGAAAAGCTGTATGCGTTCAGCCAGAAAATCGGCTACCCCGACAAATGGCGCGATTATTCGGGTGTGACTATCCGGCGCGGCACCTATTTCGAAAACCGACTGGCCACCGCCAAAAACGAGTATGACTATAACCTGGCCAAAGTAGGCAAGCGGGTCGACCGGACCGAGTGGCACACTACGCCCCCCACCGTGACGGCCTACAACAACCCCCCGCTCAACGAAATCGTGTTTCCGGCGGGCATCCTGCAGCCGCCCTACTTCGACGTCAACGCCGACGATGCGCTGAACTACGGCGGTATCGGCATGGTGATCGGCCACGAGATTACCCACTCGTTCGACGATCAGGGGGCGCAGTACGATAAAAACGGCAACGTGACCAACTGGTGGACCAAGGCCGACTACGCCAAATTCAAGGCCCGTACCCAGCAGGTCATCGACCAGTACAATCAGTTTACGGTGCTCGATTCGGTACACGTGAAAGGGGCGCTGACGGTAGGCGAAAACACGGCCGACATTGCCGGCGTGGCTATTGCCTACGACGCGTTCAAACTGACCGAGCAGGGAAAGAGCAACACGAAACTGGACGGTTTTACGCCCGATCAGCGGTTTTTCATCTCGATTGCCCGAATCTGGCGCGTGAAAACCCGCAATGCCTACATGGGCATGTACGTCAACACCAACCCGCACTCACCGGCCAAGTGGCGCGTGAACGGCCCCCTGATGAACTTCACACCGTTCTACAACGCCTTTAACCTGCAGCCCGGCGACAAAATGTACAAGCCCGAAGCCAGCCGGATAACGGTCTGGTAGTGGGTAAGCTACTGCCCAACAGAACGGCCCCCTGCCAGCTACATCAGTAGTCGGCAGGGGGCCGTTCTGTTCAGGTGTTGTTAAAGCTTGGTCGGCTCGCTCATGAACGGCTGGCTATACTGGCGCTTGCCCGTGGTCTTGTACAGGGCGTTGGCCACCGCGCCGAAAACGGGCGGGAAGGGCGGCTCACCCAGGCCGGTCGGGTCGAGATCGTTCTGTACGAAGTGGACCTCGATCGTTTTTGGGGCTTCGTTATGCCGGATGATGCGGTAGGTGTCGAAATTCGTTTGCTCGGGCGCCCCGTTCTTATGGGTCAGTGCCCCGTAGAAGGCGTTGCCAATACCGTCGACTACGGCACCCTGCACCATGTTCCGGGCCGACTCCGGGTTCACCACAATGCCGCAGTCCATGGCGCTGAACACGCGCTCTACGTAGGGCTGTCCGTCGCGGCTCACCATATCGACCACGTGGGCCGCGTAGGAGTTATGGCAGAAGTAAGCCGCAACACCCCTGTGGTATTTCTGCGAACCTGGCGTGGATTCGCCCGGCGTGGATTCGCCCGCCTTAGTCCAGCCTGATTTTTCCTGCACCAGTTTCAGTACCCCCGCGTAGCGATCGGGGTCGTATTCATTGTTAGTACCCACCGGTTTTTCTTTGGCCCGTTTCAGCAGATCGAGCCGGAACTCAATCGGGTCTTTACCCATGGCCTCGGCCAGTTCGTCGAGAAACGATTGCTCGGCAGCCGCATTGAAGTTGGAGCGCGGGGCCCGGAAGGCGCCGATGGTGATGTTCGACGGGATCTGCCAGCCTTCGGCCAGGTAGTTGTCGACGGCGCCGGCCGGAAACCGGTTGGCATGCACGGGATGCTCCGGAATGCCGCCCCCCTTCACGTGGAAGGCAATCAAATTTTTATTGGCGTCGAGCGCAGCCCGGTAGGTGGCCGTGTACATGGGTCGGTAGATACCGTAGGTCATGTCATCTTCCCGGGTGTAGATCAGTTTGATCGGCGCTTTGGCCCATTTCGAGATCAGAGCCGCTTCGTAGACGTACTGCCCGTAGGCCCGGCGACCGAAGCCACCGCCCATGCGCGTCATCTGAATCTCGATCTTGTCGGCGGGCAGATTCAGCAGTTTCGACAGCGTTGGCTCAACCCAGCCCGGTGCCTGCAGCGGCCCCGCCAGCACAGCTTTGTTGTCGGTCACGTGGGCGAAGAAATTCATCGGCTCCATGCAGTTGTGAGCCAGAAACGGAGCCGTATAGGTTCGTTCGATGACCTGGGCCGCGTTTTTAAACGCCGTTTCGGGGTCGCCATCCTGCCGCAGCACCTGAGCCGGTTGCCGGGCGTAGGCCTGCATGGTTTCGAGCTGCGACGCGGTGCTTTCAAGCGTCCCTGGCACGGTAACCGTCCGTTTGCCGCTGCGGCCTCCCATCGTATCGGTTACGTCGCCGGCTGGCTCCCACTGTGCCAGTAGTTTCTTGCGGGCATTCATCACCTCCCAGGTCGACTGGCCCACGACCACCAGCAGCTCGTTGAACGTGCGGGTGTCGAAACCGCCCTGCTCGAACCCATCGTCATAGAGTTTCAGGCTGAACACATCCCGGATGCCCGGCATTTTAAGGGCCTGCGTGGCATCGAACGATTTGAGTTTCAGGCCGAACGCGGGTGGGTGCTGGATCATGGCAATCAGCATGCCCTCGGCCTTATAGTCGAGGCCAAAAAGCGGTTTGCCGGTAACAACCTTGCGGCCCTCCACGTTTCTGGTCGGCTTCCGCACAATCGTAAAATCCGCTGGCGCTTTCAGCGGCACGTTGGCCGGTACGGGCAGGAGAGCGGCTTTGGAGGCCATCTCGCCATACGTGGCCGATTTGCCGTTGGCGTGGCGCAGCGTGCCGGCGCTGGTCGTTACCTCGCCAACCGGCACATTCCAGGCCTGGGCGGCTGCTTCGCGAAGCAGCTGCCGGGCGGCAGCGCCGGCCTGGCGGAGGGGTTTCCAGTACATACGCACCGAGTTGCTGCCGCCCGTAAACTGCGGACCAAGCTTCGCGTTGTCGTGGGGCCCCATGGCCACCACCACGTTTTTCCAGTCGGCATCCAGTTCCTCGGCCAGCATCATCGGCAGCGAGGTCATCACGTTCTGACCAAATTCGGGGTTGGGACAGAGCAGTCTGATCACGTTGTCGGGCGTGATCTGGATATAGCCGTTGAGCGATACCCACTGCGGGGGCAGGTTCAGGGCTTTCCGTTTATCGGCAGCTTTCGCGGGCGCAAGCCAGCTGATGCTCAGCATCAGGCCACCGCCAGTGAGCAGCGACGCCTTCAGAAAAGAGCGCCGGCTATGGGTAGTCTTATCCGTTTTCATGGTGACAGGGTTAAGTGGGTTTACCAGACAGCCTTATTTGGCGGCCGCCGATTTGATAGCTTCCTTAATGCGGAGGTAGGTGCCGCACCGGCAGATGTTACCGCTCATGGCGGCCTCAATATCGGCATCGGTAGGGCGGGGGGTACTCTTGAGCAGCGAAGCCGCACTCATGATCTGGCCCGCCTGGCAGTAGCCACACTGCGCCACATCATGGTCGAGCCAGGCCTGCTGCACCGGATGGGTACCGTTGGCCGACAGCCCTTCGATGGTGGTGATGGCCTGCTTGCCCACGACCGAAACCGGCAGCTGACACGACCGGACGGCCGTGCCATCGAGGTGTACGGTACAGGCACCACACTGGGCAATGCCACAGCCGTATTTGGTGCCGGTGAGGTCCAGATGATCGCGCAGCACCCAGAGCATGGGGGTCGACGGGTCGACGTTGACCTGCCGGAGTTTGCCGTTGATTTTCAGATTGAACGTTGCCACGATAGAAGGAGATTGGTCTGAAACAAGATAGGTTTGGGACGGATTAGCCAACAGACAAATATCGCTGGATAGTGCCGGTCAACGGGTAGACAAATTACGGATAATCCTACCAGATTTACCGGTTCGGGCGGGTTAAGTGATTATCTTTCAGAGACGAAGGTAGGGGCGGGGTTAGCCTGTCGGTTACTGCCTGACTAAACAAAACACCTGCACCATGAACATGCATGCCACCGTGGATCAGTTTGTCGATGCCGCGGGCGTCTGGAAAGAAGCCATCACGACATTACGGGCCATCGCGCTCGATACCATACTGGTCGAAACCGTAAAGTGGGGCGTTCCCTGTTACACCTACGAGGGCAGTAACGTGGTGCTGATTCAGCGGTTCAAGGCGTATTGTGGACTGCTCTTTGTGAAAGGAGCCCTGCTGACCGATCCGGAAGGCCTGCTGATCCAGCAGACACCAAACGTGCAGGGCGGCCGTCAGGTGCGGTTCACGTCGGCCGCAGAGGTCGCCCGGCTGGAGCCCGTACTGCGGGCCATGATCGCGGAAGCCATTGGCCTGGAAAAAGAAGGGGCCCGCGTGCCGCTGAAACCCACGGCCAGCTACGACATACCGGTCGAGTTTCAGGCCGTACTCGCCGGGATGCCGGAGCTGCAGGCGGCATTCAAGGCGCTTACACCCGGTCGTCAACGGGCCTGGCTGCTGCATTTTTCGGCGCCCAAACAGGCGCAGACGCGGGAGGCCCGCATCCAGAAAGCACTACCTCGCATCCTGAGCGGCCTGGGAATCAATGACTAAACCTTCGTCGGTACCGGGTGAGCCGACCGGCCCCGGAGTTCCCGCCTACACCTTGCGGATCGGGGGCTGCCCCACCACGGTGAGCTGAAAAATGTCGGGGCGGGCGTAGTGGCCCACCGCGTCGAAGTCGAACTTGCTCCGGGCCAGGTCGGCAAAGTCGAGCGTGGCCGTCAGCAGCCCTTCCTCATCCCAGAGCGGCCCGGCCAGTACGTCACCCAGGGGCGACAGAATCACGCTGCCACCCCGGCACAGGGCGTCGGGCTCATTGGCCAGGGCGTCCTGGTAGGCGGGCGGGTAATCGGCTTTTGTCACGAACTGATTGGCGGCCAGCACGAAGCAGCGGCCTTCCAGCGCAATGTGCTGCATGGTCGACTGCCAGGCCGGGCGGGCGTCGGCGGTGGGAGCCAGGTAAATCTCGATGCCCTGCTGATACAGCGCCACCCGGGCCAGCGGCATGTAATTTTCCCAGCAGATCAGCCCGCCAATACGGCCCAGGTCGGTGTCGAAACTAACCAGCGAGTCGCCGTCGCTCTGTGCCCAGATCATCCGTTCGAGGCCGGTGGGTTTGATTTTGCGGTGCCGGCCCAGCAGCGTGCCGTCGGGGCCGATGTAGAGCAGACTGCAGTGGAGCGAACCGCCAACGGGTTCACGTTCGGTCACACCCAGCCCCACCAGCATGCCCGCCTGCCGGACGGCGTCCTGTAAACGCAGCAGGGGTGGCGTGTCGACCTCGATCGCGCTGTTCCAGTAATCGAGCCACTGGGCCCGGCCGGCGTCGGAGCGCCGGCCAATCACCGCGTCGAAGCGCAGTCCGCGCGGGTAGCCCGGAATAAAGGTTTCGGGAAAAAGCAGCAGCTGACAGCCGGCCGCAGCGGCCCGCTCGATCCAGCCGATGGCCCGGTCGATACAGGCATCGCGGTCGAACAGAACGGGCGTGGCCTGCACCACACCGACGGTTACTTTCTTCATAGGGCTGGCGGACGATAAAGGTCCGAGCCTGCAATGTTCGGAAAAAAACGGGGGCTTCGGCGGGTCGGGCGCGGCCCGTTGGGGCAGAAATCGATAACCAACCGGGGCGGTGGTTGTTACTAGTAAGAGAAGCCACGGGTCGGGCCTATTGCCCGGCTATCAGACTTCGGCATCCTCCGTTACCATGACTACCCAGACGAACGATCTCGACGAACTGAGTATCAATACCATCCGGATTTTATCCGTCGATGCGGTTCAGAAAGCCAATTCGGGCCACCCCGGCCTGCCACTCGGTGCCGCGCCTATGGCCCAGGTGCTCTGGTCCCGCTTTCTGCGTTTCAACCCCCAGGACCCGCACTGGCCCAACCGCGACCGGTTTGTACTGTCGGCCGGGCACGGCTCGGCACTGCTCTACAGCCTGCTGCACCTCTACGGGTACGATCTGTCGCTCGATGACCTGAAGCAGTTCCGGCAGCTTCATTCGAAAACCCCCGGCCACCCCGAGTCGAACCTGACGGCGGGGGTAGAAGTAACGACTGGCCCGCTGGGGCAGGGCTTTGCCAATGGGGTGGGCATGGCCATGGCCGAAGCGTTTCAGGCAGCCCATTACAACCGGGAAGGCCATACCGTGGTCGACCACTATACCTATTCCATTGTCAGCGACGGTGATCTGATGGAAGGCATTGCGTCGGAAGCGGCTTCGCTGGCCGGCCATCTCAAGCTGGGTAAGCTGATTTACCTCTACGATGACAACCTGATTTCGCTCGACGGACCTACCAACCTGGCCTTTACGGAGGACCGTATGAAGCGGTTCGATGCCTATGGCTGGCACACCCAGTCGGTGGCCGATGGAAACGATCTGGCGGCTATCGACGCGGCTATCCGGGCGGCTCAGGCCGAAACCGAGCGGCCTTCGATCATCGCGGTGCGTACCGTAATTGGCTACGGCAGCCCGCAGGAGGGCACCAGCAAGGTGCACGGCAGCCCGCTGGGCGACGAAAATCTGCGGAAGGTCAAAGAATTCTTTGGCTTCGATCCCGATCAGTCATTCGTAGTGCCCGACGGCGTTCGGGAGCATCTGGCCGAGGCCGGCCAGCGCGGTGCCGATCGGCAGGCCGACTGGAACAAGCGGTTTGCGGCCTACAAAGCCGAGTTTGCCGACGAAGCTGCCCTGTTTGAGCTGTCGTTTGCCGGGAAACTGCCCGAAGGCTGGGCCGATAAGCTGCCCGTGTTTACCCCCGACGATAAGGACATGGCCACGCGGCAGGCATCGGGCAAAGCCCTCGAAGCCCTGAAAGCAACTGTTCCATTTCTGTTTGGTGGCTCGGCCGATCTGGCTTCCTCCAACGATATGCCTACCAAAGGCGACGTCAGTTTTCAGCCCGGCCACTACGAGGAGTCGAACATTTGGTTTGGTGTCCGCGAACACGCCATGGGGGCGGCCCTCAACGGCATGTCGCAGCACGGTGGTATCCACCCCTACGGCGGTACCTTCCTGAACTTTTCCGACTATATGCGCGGAGCCATCCGCCTGACCGCGCTGGCCGAGTCGAAGGCGACCTTCGTGTTTACGCACGACAGCATTGCGCTGGGCGAAGACGGTCCCACGCACCAGCCCGTCGAGCAGGTGGTGTCGCTGCGTACCATCCCCAACATTGTCGTGATCCGGCCGGCCGACGCCAACGAAACGGTCGAAGCCTGGCGCGTGGCTATGACCCAGCCCAAAACGCCGGTGGTACTGATTCTGTCGCGGCAGAAACTGCCCGTACTCGATCAGAGCCGCTACGGCTCGGCGCGGGAGGGCGTCCAAAAAGGCGCATACATCCTGAGTGAAGCCGAGGGCGATCCCCAGCTGATTCTGATCGGTACGGGCTCGGAAGTATCGCTGCTGCTGAAGGCGCAAACCGAGCTGAAAACCCAGGGAGTGGCCGCCCGCGTGGTCAGCATGCCGTCGTGGGAACTGTTCGAGCAGCAGGATGAAGCGTACCATCACCAGGTGCTGCCGCCCACGCTGCGGAAACGACTGGCCGTTGAAGCGGGCTCGCCCATCGGCTGGCATAAATACGTAACCGACGAGGGTACCACCATCAGCATGAACCGCTTTGGCTTGTCGGGTCCCGGCGACGACGTGCTGGCTTATTTCGGCTTCACGGTCGATAATGTCGTAAAAACGGCCAAAGCCGTGCTGGACGGCCGCCCCACGGGCATCGAGAAGAAAGAAGTGCTGTCCTAAGGCCGATCGCTCGTTCGTGATCTTTAGATCGGTTATTTATTTCCCAAAAACAGCGCGACCGGTGGCATACACGCTGCCGGTCGCGCTGTTTTGCGCAAAAGGGGGTAATTTAGCCGGCTCGGCCCCCAAACCCTGGCCGCTTACCTACCTATGATGAATCGATTGATGGGGCTGGTCCTGGTCAACTGCCTGACCGTGGGCGGGGTACTGGCGCAGTCCGATTCGGTTCCGACGGCTGTGCAGCAGCTTGTGCAGACGGTGAACCCCCGGAACATTGAAGCCCATATGCGTTACCTGTCGTCGGACCGGCTGGCGGGGCGCAAACCCGGCACCGAAGGCTACGAACTGGCGGCCCGCTACCTGGAAGAACAGTTTACCCGGCTGGGTTTCAAACCGGCCGGCACGGGGGGCACGTTCCGGCAGGCCGTACCGCTTCGCCGGGCGCTCGTAAAAGCCACCCGCAGCAGCCTGCTGATCGGCCGCGCCGGCACACAAACCGCGCTGACATACGGCCGCCAGTTTGTGACCATGCCCGATTTCAACCGGCCCACTGTCGATGTGTCGGCGCCGGTTGTCTTTGTCGGCTACGGCATCACGGCCGCCGAACTGGGCCACGACGATTATGCCGGTGTGGATGTGCGGGGTAAGATCGTGGCGTGTTTCAACGGCGCGCCGGCTGCCTTTCCGCCCAACGAACGGGCCTACTTCGGGTCGGCCAAGGCCGAGATGGCCGCGGCCCACGGGGCAGTGGGGGTGCTCACCTTTAGCCTGCCTACCGATCTGGCCGGCCGAATCGAATCGGCCTCGCCCCGGGCCCGGCAGGCCAGTTACCGCTGGGTCGATGGGCAGGGGCAGGCGCAGCGGACCTACCCGGGCCTGCGCGTGGTGGCCAGCCTGAGCGACTCGACGACCCGGAGTCTGTTCGAGGGGGCAGCCATCGGCTATGCCGAGGCCGTGGCCCGCGCCCGCCGGGGGCAGGTGCAGGGATACCCGCTGCCCGTGACGGTGACGGCCCATACGGAAACCGAACTAAGCGATGGGCTGGTGGGCGAAAATATCGTGGGGCTGCTGCCCGGCTCCGACCCGGTGCTTAAAAACGAATACGTCGTGTACGTGTCGCACCTCGATCATCTGGGTGTGGGCCGGGCCGTGAAAGGCGATTTCATTTTCAACGGTGCCCACGACAACGCTTCGGGGGTGGCCATCAACCTCGAAGTGGCCCGGCTCTACGCATCGCTGCCTAAAGCCCCACGCCGGTCGGTGCTGGTGGTGGGCGTAACGGGCGAAGAAATGGGGCTGCTCGGCTCCGATTATTTTGCCACCAACCCTACCGTGCCCAAAGCCGCGCTGGTGGCCAACCTCTGTCTCGACATGCCGTTTTTCTTCCACCCCCTGCTCGACATCGTGCCCTACGGCGCCCAGCATTCGAGCCTGGGTCGGGCGGTGCAACTGGCCGCGCAGACCGTGGGCGTTCGTATAGCCCCCGATCCCATTCCCGAGCAGGCGGTATTTATGCGCTCCGATCATTTCAGCTTTGTGCGGCAGGGTATTCCGGCCATCTACGTCAAAAGCGGTTCGACCACCGGCGACAGCCGCGACGGTACGCAGCTGAACCTCGACTGGCGGGCCAGCATCTACCATTCGCCCCAGGACGATATGAACCAGCCCTTCGACTGGACGGCGGCCGGGCGTCATGCGCAGCTGCAGTTTCTGATCGGCTACCTCACCGCCCAGGCCACCGACCGACCCACCTGGAACAAGGGCGATTTCTTCGGGAACACCTTTGGCCGGCCGGCGCCGTAGCCACCCTGGGGTGCTGACGGGCCGGGCGTTGCTTGGCCGGCTCCCCGAAAAGAATTTATTTTACAACCGGCGGGGGGCACTGGTCTGTTACCGGTGCCCCCCGCGTGCCGGCATTGCCTGGCTTGAACCCATCCGCTCGTATGTCGACTCCAACGCCCAAGAAGCCGGGTAGCCTCACCCGCACCGTTATCATTGGCCTGCTGATTATTTTCGGCATTGCCCTCATTGTTGGTACGCTCTCGACGCTGTTTCCCTAACGGCCCGTGACGTAGTCGACGGCTTCCAGAATCACCGCGCAGGCCTGCCGGATCTGCTCGTCGGTAATGATCAGGGGGGGCGCAATACGCATGGCGTTGTCGCAGAACAGGAACCAGTCGGTAATGACGCCGTTCTCGATGGCCCGGTCGATAATGGCTTTGAGCTGCGCAAAATCGGCAAATTCAACGGCCAGCATCAACCCCTTGCCCCGAATACCCCGGATAGCGGGGTGAACCAGCAACTGCCGGAACAACTGCCCTTTGGTTTCGGCCTGTGCGTACAGTTGTTCATCACGTATCACCCGCAGGGTGGCCAGCGAGGCCGCGCACGAAACCGGGTGTCCGCCAAAGGTAGTGATGTGGCCCAGCACCGGGTTATTGCGAAACACCTGCATGATGGCGGCCGAGCTGATGAAGGCCCCGATAGGCATACCGCCCCCCATGCCTTTGGCACAGAGCAGCACGTCGGGCACCACGCCAAAATCCTCGAACGCCCAGAACCGACCGGTGCGGCCAAAGCCCGTCTGAATTTCATCGAATACCAGCAGGGCGCCCACCTCGGTGCAGCGCGCCCGCACGGCCTGCAGATAAGCCGGGTCGGGCACGCGGATGCCGGCTTCGGCCCCGATCACTTCCATGACTACCGCAGCCGTAGCCGTCGTAATCTGGCTCAGATCGGCCGGCTCGCCAAACCGGATATGGCGCGTGCCGGGCAATAGCGGCCGGAAATTGCGTTTGAAATTTTCGTCGCCCGAGAGCGAGAGCGCCCCCTGGGTAGCGCCGTGGTAGGCGTTCAGGCAGCTCACCAGTTCGGTGCGGCCCGTGTAACGCTTGGCCAGTTTCATGGCGCCCTCCACGGCTTCGGTGCCCGAGTTGGTGAAATAAACCGTGTCGAGCGGGGCGGGTAGGGTCTGCACCAGGGCGTGGGCCAGCTGGGTCTGGGGCGTCTGCACATACTCGCCGTAGACCATCAGGTGCAGGTATTTATCGAGCTGTTCGCGAATGGCCTGCAGCACCTTCGGGTGGCGGTGCCCCACGTTGCTGACCCCGATGCCCGAGATCAGATCCAGGTACGTTCGGGGAGTGGGTACCGTCGAATAAATATACACGCCTTCGGCCCGGTCGATTTCCAACGCTAGGGGGAAATCGGAGGTCTGGGCTACGTGATCGAAAAATAATTGCCGCTGGGTAAGTACCTGCATGGGAAAAAAACTCAGTATTGCTGTCCGTTTCTAACATCCTCAACGATGAAAACAGTTCTTTTGGCCGGTCTGCTCCTGCTGGGCGCACTGGGCGCCCGGGCCCAGCTTTACCGCATCACCCCTGCCGACCAGGCGCGTCGGGAGTCGTATCTGTTCATGCGCGATGGCACCGTGCTAAAGGGACAGGTGCTGCGGCAGGATAGCAGCCTGATCAGCGTGCGTCGGCGCGGGGGTAGCCTGAGTTTTGTGGAAGCCGATCAGGTGCTGTCCATCAGCGACCGGAAACCCGAGGGGGGGCTGGTCGAGGCTGCCGACGCGGGTTCGGGGCGCCCGCGGCAGGTATTCGTCATGCGCGACGGTGCCCGCGTGGAGGGCACGCTGGTCAAACGCGACAGCGTGATGCTGACGGTGCGCAAACCCGACGGCCGGTTTACGTATTTCGAACCCGAACTGCTGCTTCGGGTCGATACGGTTGGGGTCAACAGCACCGACCCGCTGAAGGGCACCCAACCCCCCGGGGGCGACGCCGTTCCGTTTGCGCCCTGGCTGCTCACCGGCACCAGTGCCCAGCTACCCGCCAAAGGCCAGTTTTACTACCGCAACACCTGGCTGTTGATGAGTAATCTGACCTATGGCATCACCTCGTGGTGGAGCATCAGCACCCGGTTTGTCACGCCCCTGCCGTTTGTCGATCCCGGAAGTACGCTGGTGAATACAGCCAACGTGTATCAGGCCAACAACCGGCTGATTACGCAAATTGGTGCGCGGTTGGCGCCGGGCATACACGTAGCCCTGCTGGCAGGCTTTCGGCGGCCGGCCGGCTTTACGGGGGCCCGGGGCGAGGGAACGCTGCAGGGACTGCTTACACTGGGGGAGGGGCGCGCCACGGCCACGCTGGGCTACGGGCTGATACTGACCTCGGCCCGGGAATTTACTACCCTCAACCCCTGGTCGTCGTCGACTTATCCGCAGACCGTCAGGATCACGACGCCCAACCGATCGTTTGTCACCCTGGGCATCATGCAGCCGATAGGATCCCGGCTCACCTTCGTGAGCGATAACGTAGTGCGGCTCGACAACCTGGCGTATTACGACGATTCGAACTGGAACGCCCAGGTCTCGCTGGCCCTGCGTATCGAACGCCCCCGCCACGCCTTCGATCTGGGCCTGCTGGGCCTCGGCTACAAGGAAAATTACGCGTCGGATAAGGCGGTGCGGGTTTTACCCTATTTCGGGTACAACCTCCGGATTGGCCGGTAGCGCCCCGCCGGGGCACAGGCCGGAGAAACAAATCCTTTTTTTTGCGGGAAACGCATCACCTTTGGCGGGGTAGGCCGATAAATACAGGCCATACCCTGCCGAAGGTGTATCATAACTCCCGCCGTATGTTACGTTATCGTTATTTAGCCCTGTTTTTTTATCGCTCTGTATGGCTGTTCGCCCATCGTCTGGTTACGCCACCGATCAGGAGTTGTACGATGCACTGCGTCGGCGCGACGATCGGGCCTACCAGTTTCTCTACGCCGATACGTACCCTTCCTTTCGTCACTGGATGCTGGCGAACAAGGGGACCGAGATGGACGCCGAAGATGCGTTTCAGAAGGGCATGATGAGTTTGCTGCTCAATGTCGAAGCGGGCAAATACCAGCTGCAGGCCGGCACGCGCATCCGGTCGGTGCTGTTTGAATACAGCAAGCGCATCTGGCTGACCGAACTGGCCTCGGCCCGGGTGCGCCGGAACGATGCGCTGACCGGCACGCCCGAACCCGTCGATACGGCCGATGCGCTGGCCGATCTGGCCCGGCTCGACGTGATTCAGGCCGTGCAGCAGTCGCTCCGGCAATTGAAAGACGACTGCCGGCGCCTGCTCGAATGGTTTTACGTGGATGAGCTGCCCCTGCGCGAAATTGCCGGTAAACTGGGTATTCAGGAGTCGTCGGTAAAATCGAAACGGTATGCCTGTGCCGAAAAATTGAAAGCGTTGTATCGTCAGACTGAGCCATACAAAGGGGCATGAACCTATCCGAAGAACAGTACGAGCTGATTGAGGCTTACCTGAACAACGAACTCTCGGACGCCGACCGGACGCAGCTGGAAGCCGATCTGCAGACCGATGCGGCCTGGCGCCAAGCCGTGTCCGATCAGCGGGCCCTGCGGCTGGGCCTGCAGGCGCTGGCCATTCAGGGCGGCATCGAGCGGGCCCGCGCAGCCTACCAGGCCAGCCTGCCCCCAACGGAAGCGACCACGGCGCCCCTCCACCCGGCATCGGGCAGTACCGGGTGGCCCTATCCCGGGCGGCCCCATCCCGGGCGGCCCCATCCAGGGTGGCCCTATCCAGGGTGGCCCTGGAAACGCTGGGTAGCCGCGGCTTCGGTGGTAGTGGCGCTGGGCGTTGGATATTGGGGCTATCAGTCGACACAAACACCGGCCCCTGAGCTGGCCTACGGGCTCATCCTGCCTGCCGATGAGACCGACGAATTGCTGAAAGCGTTCCCGGCCGAATCGTTCTCGACGGTTGTCCGGGCACAGCTGCTGGCTGCCCTCGATTTCTACCGGGCCGGACAGTACGAGCAGGCGGTCGACCGGCTGCGCACCCTGCCCGACGACCGCCGGACCCGCTACTACAAAAACTACATGCTGGGTCTGAGTAAACTGGCTGGTAACCACCCGGCCGAGGCTATTCCGCTGTTGCAGCAGGCGCTGGGCAGCCCCTCGGCTTCGCTCCGCCAGAAAGCCGACTGGATGCTGGCTCTGGCCTACGTGAAAGACCACCAGCCCGACAAAGCGCGTCCCATGCTGACGCGTATCAGCACGAGCCCGGATAACCCGTTCCGGCAGCAGGCTCAGCAGGTACTGCAGAAAATCGAGTAAGCTTACTGGTTGTACAGCGTGTTGACTTCGTCGGTATTCAGGGCGCGGTTATAGACCCGAATATCGTCGAGCGCTCCGTTGAAGAAGTTGGGCAGCGCCTGGTATTGCGCCCCGAACTTCAGGTCGCCCCCCGGACATTGATCGATCTCGGTAGCCGGCAAATCGTCTTTACTATAGAGCAGCCGGTTGTCGAAGTACATACGCACCGATCGGCCGCTGTAGGCAAACACCAGGTGGTGCCAGGTGTTGACGGGGATGCGGGCTCCGAACGGAAATGTTTGCCAGCCGCGCCCCGCTACGCAGTTGCTGCCTTGTTTGATGTCGGTATTGATGGTAATGCCGCCGGGATCGTTTTCCGTAGGTTTGATCAGCGAGCTATACATCTCGAAGGCGCCATCGCTGTACCGCGATTTATTGTAGATCTGCATGATCCGGGGCACGGCCGCCGGCTTGATCCAGAGGCTGATGGTCAGGTCGTTGGGGCGCAGGGACGGGCTTTCGCTCAGGTAAATAAAATCGTTGGCGCCATCGAGCAGCAGCGCCGAACTGGGTCGGCCGCGGTGATCGGTCGTAAAGGTAGGGCTGCCCACGGGCGTGGCGTGGTTGTTATTGCCGCTCACATCGAGCAGGCTGCCGTCGGTGAACGACAGTGATGCGACCAGCCCCTGCGATACGGTGTCGACGAGGGTGGAAAACGATTCGATGGTGTTGCTGTAAAGCACATCGCCGGTTGCCAGCCGGGCGTAGGAGCGGTAGTAGTAGCGCGTATTGGCCATCAGGCCCGACAGGTTGACTACCGTATTGGCGCCGATGGTGGGGTTGCTGACCGTGACCAGCGTGGCGTTGCCTACATCGGGGGCGTTGGTGGTGGCACTGTAGCAGATGCCGTATTCGACAGCCGCCGGACTGCCCGGGCTGGTCAGGATAAACCCGACGGTAGCCGTGCTGGTGCCTACCGTGCTGGCCGGGTTGATGGCTACGATCGGATTGGCATTGGTCCGGAACGCCTGCGTGGGACTGCTGTAGGCGGTACCGGTCTGGTTGGTCACGTAAGCCCTGACGTAGAAAAACGTATTGGCCGGCAGGCTGCCCAGCGTGAGCGATACCGGCGCGTTGAGAACGGCGGGCACGCCCGCGTCGAGTTGCGGGTCCTTGCCCAGCTCGGGCAGGGGGTTGCTGGTGGAGTAGCAGATGCCGTATTTGGTGATAGCCGCATTACCCGTCGAGGTCAGGGTCAGGACAAATTTGGCCGACGACAGGGTGATGCCCGTTGGGGGCTGGAGCGCAACCCCGGGGAGCACCGCATCGCTGACCGTAACGGTGCGGACGAGGGTTGTTTCGACGCCACAGTCGTTGGTCAGCAGGGCTTTCACGGTGTACGTGCCCGAGGCTGAGTAGGTATGGGGGGTGGTGGTGGCCGTGGTGACGAGGGTGGTTCCGTTGCCGAAATCCCAGGCAATTTTGTCGATGGTGCCGCTGGTATTACTGATCGTAAAATCGACTTTGCGTTGCTGAATCAGGGCGTCGAGGGTACCGTTGGGTTTGAGGCAGGTGCGCTGAGTTTTCCGCAGGGGCAGTTCCCAGTTACTGCAGGCCCACAGGCTTACCCCCAGCAGCAGGAGCAACCATCCGTTGACAGCAGTAGCGTAAGATCGGGTCATGACAGGGTAAGAACGTTGAGTAGCTATTAGAAACCGTAGTGCAGGGCCAGCCCCCACGAGTCGGCCGAGGGGCGCCATTGCCAGCCCGTAGTGCGGGGTCTGGGTTTATGCACATACAGGTACACTTCGGCCAGTACCGCCACGGTGGCTACGCCCAGGCAGGCTTTGTAAAGGCCGTTTCTTGACCGGGCCGCTTCGGCGGCATTGTAAGCCTCGTTATACTGACGGTAAAGGTCGGCATTGCTGATGATGCCGCTGCCGGAGGGGTCGGCCTGCTGGGCCACCCGCGAGAGGGTAGCCTGTTTGGTCTGGAAATCGGTGTGCAGCAACACGGCATAGGTGCCAGCGCCCACGGCCAGCGCGCCGGCCAGCACTTTAAAACCCGCCTGCCGCAGGGTGTTTGCCTTCGGGCGGAGGTTTTCTTCGCAGATGCGGATTTGGAGCCGCAGCGTTTCCTGCCGCGAAACAGCGTAGGCGAGGGCCTGCAGATACTGGTCGCGGGCTTCCCGGTAGCGCTTCTGGCTGAACAGCACGTTGCCTTCGCGCTCGAACAAATCGGCCAGCTGGGCTTTTGCACCCAGATCGCCCGGGTTCAGGGTCAGCAGGTTCCGGTAGAGGGTGATGGCGTCGGCTTTACGGTGTTCGGCCAGCGCGTCGTCGGCCTGCTGGCGAAAACTCTGGCCTACCATGCACTTGTCGATCTGGGTTTTGGCGTAGGGGTCGGCGCTGAAACCGGGTACTTCGAGGCAGTTTTCGTATTGTTTGCGGGCGGCCGGGTAGTTACCCTCGCTGTAGAGGGCGTCGCCTTTAGCTTTGTACTGCTCGTATTCGCTATCGGTTCGGGGACTGCCGGGTGCGGTGACCTCCTGGGCCCGGGCATCCGGGAGGGGGGGCAGGGCGAGGCATAACAGCAGCCAGAGAAAAGGTAAACGAATACTCATGCGGTGGATTAAAGATTATGCGTACACTGTCGGATGCGGGTTCTGACTTCGGGTGTGTCGGTGATACTCTGCGCGAGTTTATACCAGCCAAGCGCACCCTCGTACGCTTCATTGTCGTAGATTTTGTTGGCCTTTGCCAGATACTGGGCATAGGCGGCATCGGCCCGGGCGGTATTCAGCGCATGCTGCCGGGCCAGCTGTCCCGCTTCGGCAAAGGTAACCATGGCCGTGGCTTTGTCGTTGCTGGTGGCAATGGCCTTTACGCCCTGCTCAACCAGCTGGTCGTACCGCATTTGCAGGGCACTCAGGGCGGTTGCGGACTTGTAGTCGGCTTTGTCGGCTTCGGCCGGGCCCGCTTCGGTCGCTGCCGGGGCCGATACCACAGCCGGGGTTCCGGCGGTGCCCGTCTGGCTGACGGCTTCCTGCGCCCGGGCCCGTAGCTGGGCCACGTCCTGCCGGCCGGGCTGCAGGGCCAGCGCACTGTTGGTCAGCATGAGCGCCGTGGTGTAGTCACGGCCGGCAAAAGCCACCCGGGCTTTCTGCAACGCCACATCGACCCGGCCCGTCAGTCGATCGACCCGGTCGGCGTTCCGGCTGGTCGGCGTGGCTGCCGGGGGCGTCAGGGCTACGGTGGGGGTAGCGGCCCCCGACGACAGGGGACTGCTGCCCGCCGTTGTGACCGGTTGCCGTGTGGCCTGTGCTTTAGCCGGCGGCTTGCGTTGCCATTGGCTAACCAGCACGCCCACAACCAGCAGCGCAGCCGCAGCGGGCACCAGCCTGCGCCAGCGGGCGGGCCGGGGAGTCGGTGCCGACCCTACCGGTGGCAGGGCTGTGGGGTGTTTGGAAGGGGGCCTGCCGGCCAGTGGTTTATCCCGGGGTTCGGCCGCAGCCGGCGTTGGCAAGGCCAGGGGCGAAACCGTTGCTGGGTCGGTGAACAGGTCGGTGGCTTCGGGGTGCTGGTCGGTCGTATCCTGATACAGATCGGTCTGATCGGTGCCGGGCGGAACCGGGGCATGGGTTTCGCGAAGCTGGCTCGTGCAGAACGCATAGCCGTCGATGGCTTCGGTCAGGTCGTCGCGCCGGGCCAGCAGCTGCTCGTAGCTTTGCAGCGCCTGGGCGTAGTCGTGCCGGGCCTGCTGGTGCCGGGCCGTAGCCAGCAGCGCTGGAATATCGTCGAGCAGGTCGAGGAGTTCATCGGCCGTCTGCGCCCGCTCCCGGATGTCGTAAACCAGACAGCGCCGAATAATCGCCTGGAAGGGTTCGGCCAGGGTAGCCAGCCGATCAGGCAGTGCCACGGCCAGAATACGCCGTTCGACCCGACGCCGGATGGCGGCTTCGCTGGTGTCGTGGGCATCGGCCGCAAACGGTTTTTCGCCCGTGAGCAGTTCGTAGAGCATGACGCCAAACGCCCATAGGTCGAGGTTGAAACTGACCCGATGCCCCTGGATCTGTTCGGGCGCTTTGTAGGAAGGGGTGCCGCGCCCGTCGCTCAGGTCGAAATCCGTACGGTTCAGCTCGTCGTGGGAAACAAGTTTGCTCAGACCGAAATCGGCAATTTTCGGGACGAACCGCCCGGCATTGTCGCGCGAAATCAGGATGTTGGCCGGTTTGAAATCGCGGTGCACGATGCGGTGGCGGTGCAGGTGGCGCAGCCCCAGCAGAATACCCCGGGTCAGATCGATGCACTGCTCCGTGGTGAGCGTCTGCCGGCGAATCAGGTCGGCCAGATTGCCATCCGGGTAATACTTCATGATGGCATAATCGCAGCGGCCGGTGTCGGTGTCGAGCCGGTAGCAGGCGTCATAACGCGCCAGATTGGTTTGCCGCGGCACCCCCTGCGCCAGTTCGACCTCCGCCTGCAGCGAACTGGCGTCGGACCCGGTCACGGGACTAATCTTGACCGCTACCCATTCAGTTTCCGTCTGGTCTTCAACCTTTACCACCCGACCATACGACCCACTGCCCAGCAGCATCGCGGGATCGGCGTAGTCGATGGGATAGCGTCGTTTGAACGCTTGTATGGACAGGATCGGTTGATTCATAACGAATGGATAGGGGCATTAGTCAAAGATACGCCAAAGCCAGGTTATCCGAAAATCGCCCGTAGAAAAGCGGAGCCTGCCGCCCATTACTGAGCGTACGGACGCGGGGCGATACGTAGCGGTGCAACTCCCGGATGGTAACCACCCGATTGTGATCGGCATCGGCCCGGCCGCACAGCCCCTCCAGCAGCACCTGCGTGAATAAACCACCGCCGATTCGCCGGTTTTCGAGTGCTCCCTGGCTGGGCCGGGTGGCGAGCAACAGAGCTACCGGGCCTCCGCCAGCCGCCGGAAATCCGGAGCGGGACCGGGCGGCACCGGGCGCCAGCGGCTGACTAAGCCCCCCGGCCAGGCAGGCATCGACGATGCAGAGTTTGACACCCGCCCGGGAGGCCCGGAACGCCTGTTTCAGCACGGCATAGGTCAGCCCACCCCCTGCTCCACCGGCCCGCGCATCGGCCGGTACCAGCCGGTCGGGGAGGCCGTGGCCTGAAAAATAAAACAGCACCCGATCGGCAGGGCCTGCCTGCCGAAAGCTGGCAAGGGCCTGCCGGATCGTGGCTTCGGTGGCCTGCCGGTTGGTGAGCAGCCGGATGTGACTGGTCGGCACCCGCCCGCCCGCCGACGTTTGCAGAAAGCCCGCCATTTGGTGGGCGTCACGGTCAGCCAGACGCAGGTCGCCGGTCTGGTCGGTCAGGTACCGGTAATCGGCAATGCCCACCACCACGGCCCAGGTAGCGCCCGGCGGGGGGAGCGGGGTGGGGCTGGCCAGCGCGCAGAGGGTTACGAGCAGGGAAATGATCATACCGACGTGACTGCCCGGATGCTGAGCAGAAACCCCGAATAATTATCGTGGGTGGTGCCGGCGCAGAGCGACAAAAGGGTATTGAGTTTGGCTTGGTCGGAAAAACGGGCCGCCAGCACCCGGCAGAGGGTGTCCTCGTCGACGGCCTCGCCCACGCCGTCGGTGCAGAGGAAAAAATAATCGTCGGGCCGCACATCGGTCAGCAGCACCAGGTCGGGCGTAGCGGGGGCGGCAGGTATGGCTGGATCGGCATTGACCAGTACAGCGCGGCTGAGCCGGTTGCGCCAGGGATGCGTCAGGGCCTGACTGGCCGTGATAATGCCCGCGTCGACCATGTCGAGCACCTGCCGGTGGTCATGCGTCCGGAACAGCACCTGCCCGTCGCGAATCTGGTACACGCGGCTGTCGCCGATGTGGGCTATCGTGATGCCCGCTTCATGCAGCTGGAGCAGCGCCAGCGTAGAGCCCATGCGCCCCACGGTGGGATTGCCGGCCAGATACCGCCGGTACTGACGGACGGCCCGATCGAGGGCCGTCCGCAGGTGCACGCTGTCGAAGGGTGGGTAGTCGAGCGCCCGGGCATAATCGGCTATTTCGGCGCAGAGGAGCTGGCTGGCCACATCGCCCCGATCGGTGCCGCCCATGCCATCGCACACCAGCAGCAGCCGGCTGTGTTCGGTTGGGTCGGCTGGAAACAGGGCATCCTGGTTGGAGGGGCGCTGACCGATGTGCGAGAAGGCAAGGGGCGGGTTCGGAACAATCTGCATGGCCTACTCGGTCCGGTCGGGGTTAAAGCCAAGCTCGATCCGGTAGGTGGCCAGCATGACGGGGTTCAGCGTGTAGTGGGTAAGCCGAAACCGGTCGATCCCGCCGAGGGTTATCACGGCCCCGTCGGGTACGTCGATGCATTCGGTTTTCAACAACGGATGTTCGTCGAGCCGGGTGCCGTTCAGGCTGCTCTTCAGGGTTTGCGTGGTTGGGTCGATGGCCCCATCCTGCAACTGGTAGCGCAGGGCACCGGCCCAGCTGTCGAAGGTAACGGTGAGGGTGCAGTGCTGTCGGCTGATGTAGCAGCGGCCCTTGTGCTGGTACCGGTCGAGCACCACGTCGGCGGTGTCGGCCGTGCCGATGCGGTTGACGCCGAACCGCAGCGGATACGAGCGGGCGCCATCGCCGAGGTAGGTCAACGTTCCGAAACCGGGCAACCCCTGCACAAGGGCCTCGTCGTAACGGTAGGCTTTGGGCAGGGTGTTGAGCGCCCCGCAGCCGGGGTGCGAACATACAATCTGACCCCGTTCGGCATCGACCCCCCGCACCAGAATGCGCCGGTGGCATTGTTTGCAGTCGATCAGGGTTGCTTTATAGCCGCTCATTCGTCATCGTCCATGTCGTGTACGTCGCCGTGGCTCACGTAGGTGTCGTCGTCGGGTTCGGGCAGCTCGTCGTCGTCCAGTTCGTCGTGACCAACCTGCTCGTGCGGCAGAACGGCGGGCCCGGGCAGCGGGTCGTCGGCGTCGAGTATCGAATCGACCACAGCCCGCGATAACTGGGCTTCCAGCCCTGCCGAAAACTGATCGTTGCTCAGCACAAAGGGCTGCTCGAGTCGTTCCAGGGAAACGAGTTCATGGTGTTCGGCGTCGTAGCGCATCAGCGTGTCGAGGCCCTGATCGCCCGTTGCGTCGACCACGCGGTACGTCACCCCGTCGGCGCCTTCCAGCACCAGCGTATCGATTACCCCGTCATGGTCGAAATCGAGCCCCATGATGCGCTGACCATTCAGTTCGCCCTCGATCAGAGTGGGGTCGCCCTGGCGGTGGGCCGGGGTAGACGCATCGACAAGGGGGGATCCAAGGGGAACGACCGGGAGCGGTTCGCCCAGCAGCAGGCCGGCAAACTCGTGTCGCTGCGTCAGCGAGAGGCTGGCCCATTCGTCTTTCTCGAACGTATTGTACCAGCGGCCGTGCCAGCTGAACACGCCCCCCACGCCAACCTCGTGGCGGGCCAGACTAAACGCCTGCCCGAACGGCATCGCGTCGGTTGGGCTCTGGGCCACTTCGAGTTCGGTGGGTACCAGTGCCGCCAGTATGGGCGCGGGTGTACTGTCGGCTAGCGGCACGGGGGCGCTGGCGGGTAGGGTCGGGGACAAGGGCTCGGCGGGGGCCGACTGGCTGCCGGCCGGAACCGACTGTTCCAGGTGGGCACTCGACAGGTGAGCTACCCGCACACTGGCTCCGCCCAGCAGCAGGGCAGCCGCCGAGATGCCCAGCGTACGGGCATGTGAAACCGGTGCGGGGGGAGCCGGGGCCGGCCGGGGTACCTGTTTGATGGGTTGCCCGTCGGTCGGAAAATCGGTGGCGTTGGCGTTTGGTGTCATGGCTGTTGGACGTAAACCATTCCTTAATCGGGGCAGTCCGCAAAAGGTGACTGGCTAAGCCTGAAAATTAGTGCACCCAGATGGCCTGACAACGGCGGCAGGTTTTCTGCTGGGCCAGCATATCCCACTCGCGCACCCCGAACGGGTCGCGGCAGGCGGGATTGGGGCAGCGGTATCGTTCGCGGTATTCGCGGTCGATAAGGTCGAGCTTTTCATCGGTCGACAGCAGCGTGGAGCAGAGCGTGGGCACCAGCAGACTCAGCCCCGCACTCGACAGCACCTGCAGCAGGGGCAGGGCCGTACCACCCGACGCTACCACGGCGCTGATGCCAACCACCGACGACAGCACGACGCTGCCGGTGCGGATCATTTTTTCGCGGTTGCGACAGGCTTTCCGCAGCAGCGGATATTGGGTGTAGACCTGCTGCAGTTCGGCAAAGGCAGCGGTAAAGTCGAGCGGGCTGGCGAGTGCCGGTTCGGCGACCGGCACGGGAGGCAATCCGGCCGGCGCCAGCCGGGGCGTAACGGTGCCGGGCAGGTCGGTCTGCATGGCGAGCAACTCCCCAAGGCTGAAGGTGGCGTCGGCGAGCTGCACGGTATCGGCCCGGCCCACCAGTTTGCGGCTGATGCGAAGCCCGTTGACGAACGTGCCGTTGCGCGAGTCGAGGTCTTCGAGCAGGAAGGTGGTGGGCGTGCAGGCCAGCAGCCGGGCGTGATGACTGCTGATTCGCCCGTTGGGAATAACGATGGTATTGGTCAGCGCCCGGCCGATGGTATGGCTGGGCAGCTGACCCAGCTGGTCGATGATCGACAGCAGCTGATCGTTGTTGAGCGGAGTTTCGGCAACAGACACGGGCGTGGAAAGAATGAATTGGCTAGATGGATGAGCAAGGTACACAAACCAGGCCAGCAGTCAGGCTGCACCCGTGTTGACCGGCCTTACTGTTCGAAGAAACACACCGTGCCGCCCACCCAGTCAAAATCCTTGTTGAACCGCACCCCAATCATTTCGCCCCGGCTCAGGCGGCTCAGGTTGGTGAGCAGCGTAGGGCGGGCATCACCGTTGGGCCAGATAAACAGCATCCGGATTTCGCATTTGATGCGGCCGTCGGGCGCCTGGATGGCCGGTTCGTAGGCCACCTTGCGCTGCAGCAGGTACCCGTCGCGCTGATCGGCCGGAATGGCGTCGAGGTCGGCGGGGGTGATGTGGAGCTGTACCCCACTGCCGGCAAACGAGAACAGCGGCTTTAGCACGTAATTTTCCAGATCGGCGGGGTATTCGGTCAGGTCCGACAGGAAATAGCTGGGCGGCACGTAGGGGCTGTTCAGCAGCGGCAGGGTGTATTTGCTGATCCGGAAAAACCAGTTCGGATGGCCTACCCACTCCACATCCACATCGTCGGTCAGGTGGAAATCGGTTTGCAGGTCAGGAAAGTTCTGGAGATCGTCGAAGATCAGTCGGTTGTATATACGCCGGATCCGGATGGTGCGCCCGTCTTTCTCGTAATATAACGCCCGGCCCTCCTTTCGGATGGCGGTCAGGCAAACGGCTTTCACCCCCAGCGCCTGCTCGGTCAGGGCAAAGTCGATGCGGGTCTTCTGCTTTTCGGGGTAGATCTCCAGCAAAATCACTGACTCGGGATCGCAGTCGCCCACGATCATGGTACGCAGCCGGTCGAGGTAGTCGGCGTTGGTCGCTACGTTGAACAGGTGCGAGAGCGTGTCGGGCACCGGAAAATGCGCCCGGTACTGGGCAGCCAGGTAAGGCTGAAAGGTGTAGAGCGACGGGAAACCCTGCAGTTCGATCAGCTGTGGCACGAGCTCACCGGAGTCATCGCGGCAAACCGCAAAGTCGATCGCCAGAAACTGGGTATGGGCGGCTGGCCCTTCAGTTGGTTCGTTCGGCACCCGCTGCCCGGCCGGAATAGCCCGTTCGGTACGGGCGATAAAGTCGGGCTGCGTAAGTACGTCAACAATGTCTTCGCAGGCCCTGAGCAGATGACTGGTCAGGGCTTTGGGTACGAAGACCGGCGTTTCGGCCACCCGAAAGTCGAGCTGATCGGGCAGGTCGTGCTGGATGGCGTCGAGAAAAGCCTGGTAACGCTCGGGCGTGAAAGCCTCGTTGTAGGCGTGGCGAACGGACTGGATCATGGGATGGGGCCTAAAAGCAGAAAAGACGCAAGATAAACGCCCGGACTACCGGTGAGCCGGTTCAGGGGGTTGTCCTGCGTCTTTTTCGCAAAAACTGAGTGAGTGACTAGGCGAGGGCGGGCTGACCGGCTTTTTTGGCCGCCAGCGCCTGCCGCAGAAACGACGGCAGAATAACCGACTCGGTCAGGGCAATCTTGGTAGGGTCGAGCAGGTACTCGACCATGTCGTCGTATTTCTGCTGCCCAAAATTCTTGACCACCTGCAGCCGGCGCTCTTCGGTCTTGAAGTACATCAGCATCCCCTGATTATCGGCTTCGGGGTGGAACTGCGTCCCCACAATTTCGGGCGAAAACCGGATGCCCATGATCGCCCGGTCGAGCGGAACGTGGGGACGGATTTTTTCGCGGCACAGAATGGCACCGCCCATGGCGCCCAGTTTAGCCTTGTTCGGTTTGGTGATCTGGTAGTCGCGCGAGTCGACGGCGTAGAAGGGTTCGCCCAGCCCGTCGAACAGCGGTTCGGTGAGGCCGGCCGCTTCCTTGTGCATGGGCAGAATACCGAACGAGGTCGACCGGCGCTTGCTGAGCAGGCCCAGCTCCAGATGCCGTACCACCAGCTGAAACGAGTGGCAGATCAGAAACACAAACTTCTTCTGGTCGTTGGCCTGATTCCAGGCAAACAGCGCGTCGATCAGTGTAAAAAAGCGGGCTTCCCAGGGTTCGGTCGAGGCCAGGGGGCTGCCTGGACCGCCCGACGAGATGTACACGTCGTAGTCGAGGCCGGGCACCTCGTTGTTGCCGCGCACGTTGAAGATATCGAACGCGAGTTCGGTCTGTTCGGAGGCCTGTACGGTTCGGATCAGCTGCATGATGCAACGCATACCCTGGTTGGGCTGGTTGTTGTTCATGTCCAGCACGGCAATTTTCAATGCACTCATAAGGTCAGTACGGTGGTTGAGGCCGTTTTGAGGTGGCTCGTCAGCCCGGGTAAGTCCGCCGGCAGGCACTGCTTAACGGCTGGCCTGTCACCCTCAAACGAGCTCGTTTGCAGATGGTTTATTCCAGTTTCAACCCTCAAAGACCGAAAGAAGTTTCGTCGACAATGTAATCGACAACGCGCTTCAGGTCGTTGGTCTGCTGGTAAACGGCCAGCTGTCGATCGGCGCCGGTGCCCATCTGCAGAATCTTGAGGGCGTATTCGCACTCGGCCCGGCTACCCAGTTCATCGACCACATCGTCGACAAAATCGAGCAGTTCGTGGATGAGCTGGTGGGTGGGCACTTCTTCCTGCTTGCCAAAGTCGATCAGCTTGCCTTCGATGCCGTAGCGGGCCGCCCGCCACTTGTTTTCGCTGATAAGGTTTTTGCGGTAGAGCCGGAAGTTGAGGTTGCTCGACATCAGCTTGTGGATTTTGGCCACCAGCGCCTGCAGCAGGGCCGCCAGGCAGATGGTTTCGTCGACGCGCATGGGCACGTCGCAGATCCGGAACTCGATGGTGTCGAAGAACGGGTGCACCCGGATATCCCAGTAAATTTTTTTGCCGTTGTCGATACAGCCCGTCTTGACGAGCAGGTTGATGTATTCATCGTATTCGGCGGCACTGCTGAAATAATCGGGGATACCCGTGCGCGGGAACTTGTCAAATACTTTGGAGCGGTACGATTTGAAACCCGTGTTGCGGCCCTGCCAGAACGGCGAGTTGGTGGAGAGGGCGTAGATGTGGGGCAGGAAATACCGCATGGTATTCATCATATGCACCCCCATATCGCGGCTTTCCATGCCTACGTGCACGTGCATCCCGAAAATCAGGTTGGAGCGGGCGGCATCCTGCATTTCTTCCACGATTTTATCGTAGCGGGCGTCGGCCGTGATCTCCTGGTCCTGCCAGCGCGAAAAGGGGTGAGTGCCCGACGAGGCAATCTTAAGTCCCTGATTACCGGCCAGTTCGATGATGCCTTTGCGCAGGTGCGTCACCTCGCGCCGGGCTTCTTCGATGTTGTTGCAGATGATGGTGCCGACTTCCACCACAGCCTGGTGCATTTCGGCTTTGACCTGTTCGTGGAGGGTTAGTTTGCCATCTTCCACGATCTGCCCGATGTGGGAGCGCAGGTCACGAGTGACGGGGTCGATGGTCTGGAATTCTTCTTCGATACCAAGGGTAAATACGGGCATATAACAGGGGGCAAGCAGGGTTGGGTAAGTGGAGTTGAGTAATACCGACCTTAAGATAACAAATTTCAGTGTCGGATTGCCCGGCTGCGGCCCGAAAACCCAGTCTACGGCTCAGCGGGGGCTGCCGTCGGCCGTCAGCAGGCCGCTGCCCCGCAGGCGCGCCACCCGAATTCCCGACAGGCGGGGATGGGCCAGCACGTAGTCGCTCAGGGGTAGTGTCGAAATAACCACCTGCCCCGCATCGGAGGAGGCATGGAGCAGGTGCATGCGGCCGTCGGGTTGCCGAACGGCCAGCCCCACGTGTTTCATATCGAGGCCGGGGCGGGCCGCCGTCAGCATAATGATGTCGCCCTCGCGCAGGGCGGCTTCGGCCTGCCGCACCTGCCGGGCCGGCACAAAGGCAAAGGGCTGCGTGGCCAGCGAGGCCTCGGTCTGGGCTACCTGCCGGAACACGGTGGGGTCGGCCAGGTGTGGGTATTTATGCACGGCCGAAGTCATGTAGGTCACGGGCTTGGTCACGGTCATGCGGCCCGGCAACGTGCCGGTAATATCGGTGAGCAGCCCTTTGCGTTCGTTGTCGCGCAGCCAGGCCGAGAAGTAGTGCAGGCGGCTGGCGTAGCCATCGATGCGGCCGTCACGGTAGCGCAGGCGGGTCAGGTAACTCTTAAACGGCTGCGCCAGGCCGGCGGGGGTAGCCGGGCGGCCGGCGGTAGCCTTGTCGGCTGTTTCGTGCCAGGTCAGGGCCAGCGCCAATATGGTTTCGAGGTAGGTAGTACAGTCGAAGGCCTGCAGGTTTACCACCAGTTGTTCGGTAGCTGACTGGTCGAGGGTATGGGCCACGTAGGGCGCACCGAGCAGGTTTTTACCCACCGTGACCGCCGTTTCGGCCGGTGTGCGCCCGGGCGAAACGAGTAGCTGGGCCAGCTGCTCATCCGAAGGCAGAGGCTGAGCCGGCAGGGTCAGCGGGGCAGTAATAAGCAGCGTCAGGATAAGCGAGGTAAAGCGTTTAATCATAGCAGACGCGGGAATGAAGTGGTACAAAAAGTCGATGGGTTAGTCAGGCAAAAAGCGTGCGAACAGACCAGCCCGTCGGGAAACGGGCTGGTTGCGTGGCCCCGACGGGTGGTGTCCGCACGCATTGGACGGTCTAACACCTGAAAAGTTGCCCTTGTTCAGGACTTAATTTCGAGCACCACTACCGAACGGGGGGGCAGCACCACCGGAACGCCCGATAAACCAACCGTTTCGATGGTCTCGCGCGTGAGGAAAATATCGGTGAGCTGATAAAGACCGGCCGGGTCGAGTTTCATGGCCTGCCAGGCGTCTTTGGGTATCCGTACGTTGGTGTCGGCGGTCGTATGGGCCGAGAAATTACACACGATCAGCAGTTTTTGCCGGTCGGTATAGCGCAGGTAGCTATACACCTGATGGGCATCGTAGCCCCGGCTCTGCCCATTGTCGTTGACCCATTGCAGGTCGTAGAAGTACCCGTTCTGAATAGCGTCGGAGCCGGCCACCAGGTAGTTCAGCTGCTGGTAGAAACCCCGCAGCCGACGCTGTTCGTCGGTGAGCCCACCGCCGTCGCACCGCCCGCCGTTGAGCCAGCCCTGCCAGTCGGGGAGTCCCCAGTAGTCGAAAATGGTGGTGCGGCCATCGTCGCCACTGAAGCCTTCGGCGCCCTCGGCGCGCACGCCCACTTCCTGGCCGAAGTACAGCAGGTAAGGCCCCGTGTGGAGGGTAGCCGCCAGGGTCATGGCCGGCAGGGCCGCCCACGGGTCGCCGGCGAAGAAGCGCGACGCCAGCCGCTGCTCGTCGTGGGTTTCCAGAAAACGCAGCATGTGCTGCGGAAAATCGCCCGATTCCTGCTGCCATACCCGGGTCAGTTCGTAACACGAACCCTGCCCTTCGATCAGCCGGCGCAGGGCGTCGTAGAGGCCCACCTTATCGTAGAGGTAATCGAAGCCCCCCTGAAAAATAAACGGCCGGTACAGGTGCGTTTCGTAGATCTCGGCGATAAAAATGGTACCCGGGTAGCGGGTCTTGACCTGGCCGATGGCCCACTGCCAGAATTCGACGGGCACCAGCTGCGCCATGTCGCACCGGAAGCCGTCGACACCTTTGTCGGCCCAGAAAAACAGAATGTCGCGCATCTGCTGCCAGGTGGCCGGCACCGGATCGAACTGCTGGCTACCGTCGAAAATGTTCAGGCCGTAGTTAAGCTTGATGGTCTCGTACCAGTCGCTGCTATCGGGCCGGGCCGTGATCGACCCCGACCCGGTCACGCGGGCCGGTACTTCGCGCAGGCTGCCGGCATGGGGCAGGTGGCGGTCGGGCGTTTCGGGGCCAGCGAAGGCTTCGCCGGGCAGGTAGTAAAAATTATTCTGGTTGGCAAACCGCACCGTAGTGTCGTCGTTGGCACCCAGGTCGACGACCCCGGCGGGCTTGACATCCGATTCGTATTGCCGCGCCACGTGGTTGGGCACGAAGTCGATAATGAATTTCAGGCCGTGGGCGTGGGTTCGCTGCAGCAGTCCCTCGAACTCGGCCATCCGGTCCGGCACCGATACCGCCAGATCGGGGTCGATGTCGTAGTAATCCTTAATGGCGTAGGGCGAGCCGGCCCGGCCTTTCACCACGGTTGGATCGTCGGGCCGGATACCGAAAGCGGAGTAGTCGGTCTGGGTGGCGTGTTCGGGCAGGCCCGTGTACCAGATGTGGGTAGCGCCAAACTGCCGGATGGCCCGCAGCGCGGCATCATTGATGTCGGCCAGTTTTCCGACGCCATTTTCGGCCAGCGTACCGTGGGGGCGGTTGGTCGTATTCTGGTTGCCGAAGAGCCGCGTAAAAATCTGGTAGATAATCAGTTTGTCCGTTACCGGTACGGGAAGGTTTGTCGTCATAGCGTAGCCCAGCGGCCCGGCCGGAGGCTTTTTAGGTTAGTCGATACAAAGCTAGGGGCTTTCGGGGCGAAAATGAGCCCTTATTTTTGCAGGGCAGATTGGATTCTGCTGGCAATTTGTTGTCATTTTGCAGTGTCTAGGGCCGTTGGTCCTGTCAATACCTTCTATAACAACCCTATGAATCGATTCACTCGTCAACTGGCCAGCCTGCTGCTGGCCGGTGTGCTCGGCCATGCTGGTCAGGCACAGACTGCCCCCGCCATCACGCGGATCAACCCCACGAACTGGTGGGTGGGCATGAAAAACAAAAACCTGCAGCTGCTCGTCTATGGCCCCAATGCCGGCACGCTGGCCTACACGGTTAATTACCCGGGCGTCACGCTGGTGAAAACCCACACCGTCGAAAACCCCAACTACGCCTTCCTCGACTTGACCATTGCGCCCACCACGCGCCCCGGTACGCTCAACCTGGTGGGTAAGCGCGGCAGTCAGACGCTGACGAAGGCGTATGAACTGAAAGCCCGCGACCGCAGCCCGAAAGGGCAGGGGGTATCGTCGGCCGACTTTATCTACCTGGCCATGCCCGACCGTTTCGATAACGGCGACGAGACCAACGACAAGTTTGCCGATCTGGCCGACCCCAGTGCCGACCGGGCCAATCCGTACCTGCGTCACGGGGGCGACCTGCCGGGGGCGGCCAAACGCATCAACTACCTCAAAGATCTGGGGGTAACGGCCGTGTGGTTTACGCCCGTAATTGAAAACAACCAGCCGCTTACCAACGAAGGCGGGGCCATGCGCTCGGCCTACCACGGCTACGGCTTTACCGACCACTACACCGTCGATAAGCGGCTGGGGGGCAACGACGCCTACAAAACCTTCGTGAAGAAAGCCCACGAAGCCGGTTTGAAGGTGGTGCAGGATGCGGTGTATAACCACGTGGGCATCAACCACTGGTTTCTGAAAGATATGCCCATGAAAAGCTGGCTCCACCAGTGGCCCACCTACACCAACACCTCGTACAAGTACCAGCCCGTTACCGATCCCCACGGGGCCGAGATCGACCGGCGCGTGGCACTCGACGGCTGGTTTGTGCCGCAACTGCCCGACCTCAACCAGGGCAACCCCTTCCTGGCCAACTTCCTGATTCAGCACGCCATCTGGTCGGTGGAGGAGTTTGGCGTGGATGCGTGGCGGGTCGATACCTACATGTACAACGATCAGCCGTTTATGAACCGCTGCAACCAGGCCCTGCTCGACGAGTATCCGACGATTCATATTTTCGGTGAATCGTGGGTCAACAACGTGGTCGATCAGGCCTACTACACGCGCAACAAAATCGACTTTCCCTTTAAGTCGAACCAGCCGGGCGGGCTCGATTTTGTGCTGTACAGCGCGATGCTCGACGCCCTCAAACAGAAATTCAGCTGGGACGACGGCGTAAACCGGTTTTATCAGGCACTGGCGCAGGATGCCGTGTACGTCGATCCGACCCGTCTGGTGACGTTCCTCGACAACCACGACACCGATCGGTTTCTGTCGGTGGTGGGCGAAGATATCGACAAATACAAAATCGGCCTGACCTGGCTGCTGACCACCCGGGGTATCCCGAGCATGTACTACGGCACCGAAATTCTGATGAAGAATTTCAAGAACCCCTCGGATGCCGAGGTGCGCCAGGATTTTCCGGGCGGGTTCCGGGGCGACCGGGAGAACAAGTTTGAAACGGCTGGCCGCACCGACCGCGAAAACAACGCGTTCCAGTTCGTGAGAACGCTGGCAACCTACCGGCGCGACAACCCCGTACTGCATACCGGTAAGCTGATGCAGTACCTGCCGCAGGATGGCACTTACGTGTATTTCCGCTACGACGGTACCAAAACGGTGATGGTTGCCACCAATACCAACGACAAGGAAATCAGCCTCGATACGGGCCGGTTCAGCGAACGCATGGCCGGTATGACCACCGCCCGCAATGTGCTGACCAACCAGACGCTGTCGGATCTGAAGCTTATCCGGCTGCCGGCCAAAACGGCGCTGGTGCTCGAACTGGCTAAATAAGGAGAACCGACAAATTCCCGGGGCCGACCGGCAGAAACCAGGGCTACACAAAAAACCGACGGGTGTTTGTGGGGCATGGGCTGCGGGTCGGCCCCGCTGGTTTTAAGCCGCTGACCGGGCCGAGACGCCCGTAAAACCGCCCTGAAAACACCGAAAAGGCAATTTATTTGCCCCGTTCGACCATTTGTGCCGACTTATTGGTTCTCTTTGCAGGAGCGTTTTCAGGACAAACGGAACGGCGCGGGCTGGCCCCGCATCGGCCCGGCGCTGCCGCCGATGAAACTACTGGTTATTGAAGACGAGGTTAAAACGCTGCACAGCATCCGGCAGGGGCTGGAAGAACAGCAGTGGGAGGTCGATGTCGCCTACGATGGCACCATGGGCTATCAACTGGCAACCCGGCAGACGTATGCCCTCATTATTTCCGATATTATTCTGCCCGGCATGAACGGGCTCGACCTGTGCCGCCACCTGCGCACGGCGGGCGTCACCTCGCCCATTCTGCTGCTGACGGCGCTGGGTACTACCGACGACAAAATTACCGGTCTCGACGCCGGGGCCGACGACTACCTGGCCAAGCCGTTCGAGTTTCGCGAACTGCTGGCCCGGGTCCGGGCGCTGACCCGGCGCAGTGGCGGGCTGGTGTATACCGGCAGTGCCCTTACCATTGCCGATCTGGAACTGAACCCCGATGCCAAAACGGTTACGCGGGCAGGTAAGCCCATCAACCTGACGGCCAAGGAGTTTGCGCTGCTCGATTACCTGCTCCGGCACCAGGGGCGCGTGATCGCCAAAGCCGAGCTGGCCGAGAAAATCTGGGATGTAACCTTCGATACCGGCACCAACGTCATCGAGGTGTACATCAACTTTCTGCGCCGGAAAATCGATCGTGATTTCGAGCCCAAGCTGCTGCATACGCAGATCGGCATGGGCTATGTGCTTAAAGTGCAGACGTGATGCTGAACATCCGAACCCGGCTGACCCTGCAGTTTATGGGGCTGGTAACGGCCGTGCTGCTGCTGTTTTCGGTGGGGGTGTTCGTGTTCAGCAAGCTGTATCTCGAAAAGCGGTTTTTTAAACGACTGCAGGACCGGGCTGTGGCCGCATCCACGCTGCTCTTCGAACTGACCGACACCAACAGCCGCATCAACCTCACCGATCAGGAACCCCTGCCCGACGAAACGATCTCAGTCTACAGCGAGAAGCTGGGCCGGCTTATTTTCTCGACCAACCCCACCCGCGACAACAGCCACGCGCCCTTTATACCAAAGCTGAAAAGTGCCCGTAAGCAGCTTTACCTGCGCGATGGCGATACCCAGCTGCTGGCGGTGCATCTGGTGGCGCGTGGCTCGGGCAACTGGGTGCTCATCAGCGGTATCGACCGCAACGGACTGGCGGCCCTGGCCGATTTGCAGCGTATTCTGCTGGTAATGGTGGCCGTTGGGGCGCTGCTGCTCAGTTTGGCGGGCTGGGTGTTTGCGGGGCAGGCGCTGGCGCCCATGTCGGGCATCATCCGGCAGGTCAACACGATCTTTCCGGCCAACGTGGCCCGCCGGGTCGACTACGCCAACCCCGACGATGAGATCGGTACGCTGGTCGAGACCTTCAACCGCCTGCTCGACCGGGTGGAGCAAACGCTGGTGACCCAGAAAATCTTTGTGGCCAACGTGTCGCACGAACTGAAAAACCCGCTGACCAAGATTCGTTCGCAGATCGACGTGGCGCTGCTGAAAGAACGGCCGTCCGCAGTGTATCAGGATACGCTGGGTTCGCTGCGCGACGACATCGGTTCGCTCACCGAGCTGACCAACACCCTGCTCAGTCTGGCCAGTGTGGGCATCGACGGGCAATCGCTGCCAATGGCGTCGGTGCGGCTTGATGAACTGCTCTGGGCAGTGAAGATGCAGGTGCAGAAATGGCAGCCCGACTACCGAATCGAGTTGGCGTTTCCCGACTTCCCCGACGACGAAGCGGCACTGCTGGTGCATGGCAACGAGGCTGCGCTGAAGATTCTGTTGATCAACCTGTTCGACAACGCCTGTAAATTCTCGGCCGATCAGACCGCTCAGGTCACCTTCCGGGCAACCGGATTGGTGATCCGGGTCGACGTGGTCAATGCCGGTGCCGGTATCCCGGCCGCCGATTTGCCGCATATCTTCAAGCCATTCTACCGCAGCAACGCCACCGCGTCGTCGCGGCCGGGGCATGGGGTCGGGTTGGCCATCGTGGCCCAGGTCGTGCAGCTTCACCAGGGCACGATCGCCGTCGAGTCGACCGCCGACCGCACCGCCTTCCGGCTGGAACTGCCCGTTGCGCCTGAAAACGGGGTGTAACGGGTACGGCTGGCACCACTGGCAGCGTTGCGCCCCGGCTCACCCCGATTTTAAGGTAATTTTAAAGTCAGATTAAGTCGGACTTAAGTTGCGGGGGCGTGCTTTGTGGCCTAGACGTCAACCATCCATGGAAGTTATCAGCCACCCGCCATCCACCGACCGCAAACCGAGCAAAGGCATTCGCCCCATCATCATGGGCGTACTGCTGGGCGTGTCGTCGTTGCTGGTGTACCTGTTCCTGGGGGCTCAGAACGACACGCTGGAGCTCAAACAGTCGCTAACCACCCAGGTCGAGCAATTGTCGGCTACCCAGATCCGGCTCGACTCCATCACAGGTGTGCTCAACACGCGTATCGCCGACGTGCGCCGACTGGGTGGAAGCGTGGCCAGTCTGGAAAAACTGAAAGCGCAGCTCGAAGACGACAAGCAGCGACTGACCTACGACCTGAGCTTTTCGCAACAGAAATACGACGACAAAATCCGCGACTATACGCGCTTTCTGGCCCTTAAGGAAAACGACCTCAAAGCCATACTGGCCGAGAAGAACACACTCATCAGCCGCACCCGGGCGCTGGAAGAGGAACGCGAACAAGTGCTGAGCGAAAACACGGGGCTCCGTTTCGAGCGCGAAACGCTGGCCAAAGCCGTGGCCACGGTATCGGCGCAGAACGACGACCTCAAGCAGAAAGTAACGGTGGCCTCGGCCCTGAAAGCCATCAACCTGCAGGTACTGTCGCTGAACGAAAGCGGTAAGGAACGGCGGGGGGGCGTGTACCGGTCGTCGAAAACCGACCGCCTGAAAATCAGCTTCGTGCTGGCCGCCAATTCGCTGGCTTCCCGCACCACCAAAGACATTTACCTCCGCCTGCTCGATGCCAATGGCAGCGTACTGAGCGATACCGGCATCGGCGGCATACTGACCTACGAAGGGGAGGAGCTAGGCTACAGCCTGCGGCAACCCGTTCTGTTTGAAAACAATGATCAGCGCGTCGACCTGACCTACCGGCGCGACCTTCCTTACAAGCCGGGCCGATACACGGCCGAGCTGTATGCGGAAGGGTTTAAAATCGGGTCTGGATCGTTCGAGATGCGGTAAGGACCGGTTCTGCCGGGTCCGTCGGGCCGGGCAAGTGCAGTACCTCATCATTTTATGTCGTTCGGTCATCCGGCTTATGAGCAATCGCAGTAAAGAAATACTAATGATAGGCGCTGGCCTGCTGCTGCTGCTGGGTCAGTGGTTTCTCGATGGCGTACACGCACTGGGACAGCGATACCGGCAGTACCCGCGTTCGTACACCGCCCTGGCCTACCTGTTTTTAACGATGGCATTCTGCTATCATCCCGTGCTCGAACACTGGCTGGGCGGGTTTATGATGATGAGCCTGCCGGTGGCGATGCTGGCGGGCCTGACGGCCAGCCTATACCTGTTGCGGAAACAGGAGCGGCTGGTGGGAACGGTGGGGCTGGTGTGGCTGGCGCTGACCCTGCCCATTGTGAAACGACTGGTTGGTACGGGTACCCCCGCGCCCCTGGCCGTGGCAGCCCCCTCGCTCAGTGTGCTGAGTTTCAACGGCGAATGTTTTCGGGAGCCGCACAATGCCGCCATCAGCCAGGCGGCCCAACATTCCGACATTGCCTGTTTTCAGGAATACTCGCCCAACGCCGGGCTGGAGGCTCAATATACCGACAAACTAACGCACCTGACCCGGTTTGCCGATCAGCAGCAGATTGGACTGGCGCTGTTTTCGCGCTTCCCGATCGTGAACCGCTACGGCCGCATCTGGCAGCGCGCGGGCGCACCGGCTATCAACGGATTCTTGGTGGCCGACGTGGCCTACGGACGCGATACGGTTCGGATTGTCAACGTACACCTTTGGTCGATGGGGGTGCGCATTAACCAGGCGCTGGATTCGGCCCGGGCGGGCAACCTGTCGGGCATGGTCACGGAGCTGGCCGATACGTTCTCGCGACTCAAGGAAGGATTCAGGAAGCGCGACGAGCAGGTGGCCGAGGTAAGCCGCTACGTCGAAGGCAGCCGCTACCCCGTCATTATCTGTGGCGACTTCAACGAAACGCCGTTTGGCTATGCCTACGGCAAGCTGCGGCTCAACTTCAGCAATGCCTTCGAGGAAGCCGGCGAAGGCTTCGGGTTTACGCTGAACCGCCATCCGTACTGTGTACGGATCGACCAGCAGTTTTTCAGCGCCGACTGGGCCGTCCGGTCCTGCCGCACCCTGTCGGGCATCACCGTATCCGACCATTTTCCGGTGGTGGCCCAGTACGTTCTGAAGAAGTCGGTTACGGCCGCGCCGGAACCGGTGCTGGCCCAGCGGTAAGGCTTTTCGGGGATTGGCCGAACGAAGTACCCCGGCCGCGAGTTGACCCGACGGGGGCTTTTCAACCCCACCTCCATCGGTATGGCTTTATTCGTTATTGTTCGGCACGGGCAGTCGCAGTGGAATCTGGAAAACCGGTTTACCGGCTCGGTCGACACGCCCCTTACCGATCAGGGACGGCAGGAAGCCCGGCAGGCGGGCGATCGACTGCGCAACGACCGGTTCAGCATCGGGTTCACGTCGGTGCTGAACCGGGCTATCGAAACCATGGCACTTATCCTGGCCGAAACGGGGCAGACCGATCTGCCGATCGAGCGCGATGCTGCCCTGAATGAGCGCATGTACGGCGATCTGCAGGGTATGCATAAAGCCGAAGCGGAGCAGCATTTCGGCGCCGACCAGGTGTTTCGCTGGCGCCGGGGCTACGTCGACCAGCCGCCCCACGGCGAAAGCCTGGCCGATACCCGCCAGCGGGTCGTGCCTTATTTCCAGACGGCTATACTGCCGCATCTGCAGCAAAACGAAAATGTGCTGGTGGTCGCCCACGGCAACAGCCTGCGCGCCCTGCTGATGGAACTCGAAAACCTGAGTCCCGACGCCATTGAGCAGGTTGAACTGATGACGGGCGTGCCGCACCAGTATGACTTCAACCCCGAAACGGGCGTATTCACCGCAACCGACAGTGCACTTACGCCCACGCAGGCACCGGGCCGTTGAGAATGTGGCGGGAAAGCTGTAGTTTCACCTATGTCCTTTATACCCTACCAGTCTGCCCCCGCGCCCGATGAGACCGAGCTGCTCGAACGTACGAGCGCGTTTCAGGCGGCCATGACAACGCGCCGTTCCATCCGCGATTTCTCCGACCGGCCCGTCTCGAAGGAGGTTATCGAGCAGCTTATCATGACGGCTGCCTCAGCGCCTTCCGGGGCAAACAAACAGCCCTGGATCTTTTGCGCCGTAAGTGATCCGGCCTTGAAGCGCCGAATTCGCGAAGCGGCCGAAGCCGAGGAATACCAGAGCTATACGAGCCGGATGTCGTCGGAATGGCTTGCCGACCTGGCTCCGCTGGGCACCGACTGGCATAAGCCGTTTCTGGAAACGGCCCCCTGGCTGATTGTCGCGTTCCGACAGATCTACGCACTCGACGGCGATCAGAAGCGGCCCAATTATTACGTGATGGAGTCGGTGGGCCTGGCCTGTGGCCTGCTGCTGACGGCCATCCACCAGGCGGGTCTGGTGGCGTTGGCGCACACGCCCAGCCCGATGGACTTTCTGAGCCGCCTGCTCAACCGACCGGCCAACGAAAAGCCGTTTCTGCTGATCCCGGTGGGCTACCCCGCCCCTGATGCCCTCGTGCCCGACATTGCCCGCAAGCCGGCTCAGGACGTGGTGGTCTGGTACTGATGTCGTTACGGCTTCGAACGCAGTCGATTGCGGCAGGCAGGATGGGCCTGCTGACCGGGCTTGGTTGCTGTGCTGCCGACGGTGGCTGGTTGGGCTGCACGGCTGATCCATACGGGCAGGCTCCGGCCTGGCCCTATAGGTAAGGAAAAGCGAAGGCTTACTTTCTGAGCCGTACATGGGTCGTAACCCGTGCCGGACCTTTATTTCTCAGGTATGCAAGACCGTCGTGAATTTATCAAGCAGGCTTCCGTTGCCGGGGCCGGCCTGTGGGTAGCGCCCCACATCCCCATCTTCAAAGGGGCTCCCAACGAAAAAGTGGTTATTGGCGCCATCGGCACCAACAGTCGGGGCTTTTTTGTATCGCGTATGTTTGCCCAGCTGCCCAATGTGGAGGTCGGGTACGTGTGCGACGTCGACAGCAACGTGGTGGCCAAAACCGTGGCCGAAATCGAGAAACTAAGCGGGAAGAAACCGAAAGGGTATACCGACCTGCGGAAGATGCTCGAGGAAAAAGACCTCGATGCCGTGCTGATTGCCACGCCCGACCACTGGCATGCGCCGGCGGCCATGCTGGCGCTTAAGGCTGGTAAACACGTGTACGTCGAAAAACCCTGCGCCCACAATCCGGCCGAGGGCGAACTGCTGGTGGCCGGGGCCAGCAAGTATAACCGGCTGGTGCAGATGGGTAGTCAGCGCCGGTCATTTCCGAAGGTCATGGAAGCCATGCAGGCGCTGCATCAGGGCGCTATCGGCACGGTGTATTTTGCGCGGGGCTGGTATGCCAACGCCCGTAAACCCATTGGCAAAGGCCGGCCGGTAGCCGTTCCGGCCACGCTCAATTTCGATCTATGGCAGGGCCCTGCCCCCCGCCGGCCGTATCAGGACAATCTGGTGCCTTACAACTGGCACTGGTTCTGGCACTGGGGCACCGGTGAAGCGCTGAACAACGGCACCCACGAACTCGACGTGATTCGCTGGGGCCTCGGCGTCGATTACCCCACCAAAGTTAGCTCGACAGGGGGGCGGCTGGCCTACTCGGGCGACGACTGGGAGACGCCCGATACCCAGACCATCGCCTTCGAATTTCCGGGCGGCAAGATGGCGCAGTGGGAAGGGCGTAGCGCCAACGGCTTCAACAGCGAAGGGGCGGGCCGGGGCGTTATTTTCTACGGCTCGACCGGCACGATGGTGATACCCGGGGGCGACGATTACAAAGTGTACGACCTGGAAAACAAACTCACCAAAGACGTGAAAACCGGTTTGCAGGAAGCGCAGCGTACCAATACCATGGGCATGGGCGAAAAGCTCGACAGCATCATCCTCGAAAACTTCGTGGAGTCGATACGGGGGAAGGCGAAACTAACGGCGCCCATCACCGAAGGCCAGAAATCGACCCTGCTGCCGCAGCTGGGCAACATTGCCTACCGCACGGGCCGCACGCTGACCTGCGACCCGGTCAATGGCCATATTCTGCACGACAAAGACGCTATGAAGCTTTGGGCCCGCACGTATGAGAAAGGGTGGGAGATGACCCTGTAGGGCGTCTGCCAACTGAATTCTGGCCGGGGCTAGTCCTGCGCTTTTTTGCGGGCGGCCCTGGCTTTTTTTGTGTTGTCGACAACCGGTTCGCCAGCTTTGGAGCCAGCCTGTTTCTTGGCGTTGGTAGCTTTTTTCTCGGCGGGCGACAGGCCATCCCAGGCCTTCTCGGGCAGGTATCGCGTGGTGCCGCCGGGGCGGTCGGCGGGTTTGCCGTCCGAGGTCTGCCAGTGTTCATCGGTCCACTTGGTCAGGTGCTCCTGCTCGCCCGTTTTCTGGTCGCTCAGGTACCCTCCGCCGGCTTTTTCGTATTCGTGGGTGAGTAACTGGGCTTTCCGGGCGCTCCACTGCCCCGGCTTACCCCCTTTGTCACCGGCTTTGATCTGTTCTTTCAGCTGCTCCCGCAACTCGGGTTTATCGTAATTCTCTTTTTTCTTGCTGGTCCGCTTTTTGGCGTTGTCGGTCGAGGTACTGGTTTTAGTCGGCATGGCTGGGGGCGTTTACGGGTCAGCATCGTAAACGGTTCGTACGCAGAAAGGTTGCGGATACCAGGTTGCCGACGCTGACTCTGCCGTCAGGAGCGCTGGCCGCATGGCGGCCTGGGGGCGGGGAAATGATAAGGCTGGTCGGGTAGGTTAATCCGTTGATTCTGGCTTGATTTACGGGTAATTCGCGCCTATTTTTTGGGTACATTTCCCCTGGCAGTGGCCAGTTGGGCCGCTTATCTTCAGGGCTTTCTGACTAACCCCGTTTGTATGAAAAAGCAACCCCAGAAACCGCTTAGTCACGCGTTCGATCTGCTGGCCGACCGCGCCACCAATTCCATTGCCTTTCACCGGGCGGTGCTCGACAGCAGTGCCCTCGTGCGGGTCCGGTACGTACTGACCACCACCCCGGCGCTCACCGTGAGCCGCATCGCGTTCGGCTTCGAGCCCGTCGATCTGGCGGCCGATCAGGACCCGGCCGATCCAAACGTGTTCAGGACCGGCAAACGCAAATTCGACGAGGTACTCTGTATCGACAATAAGCTGATGGTGGAAGTCGAGGCCGACGGTGCCGATGGCAACGGCTGGTCGCTGGCGGTGTTTGTCAACAACAAGCCCCTGCCCGCCAATCCGATCGAATTAACGGTCAACGACAACGGCAATGCCAACCATGCCGACCTTCACCAACTCGCCTGATATCGATGAACAGACTACTATTACTGACTGGCCTGCTGGTGGCCCTCTCCGCGCATTACGTATCGGGGCAGGTGCTGGCCGATGATGCCGAGGGTAAAACCTCGATCGTGCAGTACAGCAATTCGGTCAACCTCGACCTGGCCAAAGCTGCGCTCTCGGTTGGCTACAACAATTTCCGGGCGTTTAAAATCGCCGATAAGCCACAACGGCTCTGGGGGCTGTCGGCGTCGGCACGCAACGCCGACGGGGTCGGGACCCTGTTTAGCGCGGGTAAGTTTCAGCCCCAGTCGCGGCTGCAGGGGTTTGTAGGCATACGCACCAAACAGATCAGCCGGCGCGACCAGACCGACCTGGCGTATTTGCGGCAACAGCTCAGCAACGTGCCCGACGCCCATGCCGTGGCCCGGCTCAAAGCGCTTAAAAACCACCGGCCCGCCATCGATTCGCTGCTGAGTCGGCAGAAAACGCTGACGCTGGTCGACCGGGTCGCTATCAAAAAAGCCATCGACGGGCTGCTCGATAACGCCACGACGGGGCGTGCGCTGGTCCAGTCGCTCGATTCGCTGCGGAGCGTGTACGCTAGCACGCAGCCGGCCCGAAGCGCAGCCGTTGGGGCCATCCGCGATCTGGTCGGGGCACGGGAGCAGGCCGCCACCCGGCTCGACGCCGACGTGCAGGCGCTGTTTGCCCGCCGGCTGGGGCTGACCCGGCAGATCAATGAGCTGAACGTGCCCCGGCGCTACCGGCTCCTGTACCTGTCGGGAGGACTCAACGCGTCGTCGTTTCGCCTGTACGACCCGTCGCTGGCCGGGACGCCGGGTAACCGGTTCACACGCACGGCTTACCGGGGTGGCTTTGTCGACCTAGGTGTCAACTACGACTTTCGGGCGCACTGGCTGCTGGGCGCTTCGGTGGGCTACGAACGGGCCAACACCTTCGATAACCTGGCCAGCACCGACTATACCATACGAACAACCGAGACGGTGGGCAACCAGCAACTCATTAGCGAAACCAAATACACGGGCTATTCGGGTGACTTCCGGCTCTACGACCGGGCCAACATCCGTACCGATTTGTTGTATTTCAAGGCGCTGCCCGACTCCGATAACCAGCTGGCCTGGAATATCCTTTACACCCGGTCGTTTGTGTCGTTCGATGAGCAGGCGGCCAAAAGCCGTATCGATCTGGGAACGGCGCTCAACCTCTACAACGTGCGCAAAGGCAATTTTCTGGGTGGACTCTATCTGGAAGCCACCGACATCACCAACAGCCAGCAGGCCGACAGCAATGTATTCGGTCGGCTTTCCTTCGGCATCGTCGCCAAGTACGCTTTCCAGTCGATTGTAAACCGGTTTTAGGGGAATTTATATTTCCCTGACTACGGATTTGGATCGAAGACCCGTCCTTTCATATGGAAAGAATGCACAAAAAAACGCCCCGCTTACAGGTCGTAAGCGGGGCGTTTGGTAGGAAGTAGCGGGCTCGAACCGCTGACCTCTGCTCTGTCAAAGCAGCGCTCTGAACCAACTGAGCTAACCTCCTTTGCTGGTGCAAAATTAGGCATTTTCGCCGGCTTCCAAAGGCACCCGGTAAACTTTTTGCGACGGAATCCGGGCCAGCAGCGCCAACCCAATGATAAACAGTACCAAAAGGGCCAGCACGGAGTTGCGCATACTACCCGTTACTTGCTCCATCAACCCGTACACCAGCGTGCCAAGCACGATCGAGAGCTTTTCGGTGACGTCGTAGAAGCTGAAAAAGGAAGCCGTATCGGTGCCGGCCGGGATGAGTTTGGAATACGTCGAGCGCGACAGCGACTGGATGCCGCCCATCACCAGCCCCACCACCGCAGCCAGCCCGAAAAACTGGTACTCGGTCTGCACGAAGTAAGCCCCGGCGCAGATGCCCGTCCAGATCAGTACGGCAATCATCAGCGCGTAGGTGTTGCCCAGCCGTTCGGAGAGCCGCGAAAACCCGTAGGCACCGGCAATGGCCACCAGCTGAATGAGCAGGATGGTAATGATCAGGCTTTGGGCGGGCAGCTTCAGCTCGTCGCTGCCGAAGATGGTGGCTACGTACATAACCGTCTGCACGCCCATGCTGTAGACAAAGAAAGCGACGAGAAATCGCCGGGCCAGCGGGAGCTGCTGCAACTGGGCCCACACGCGCCGAAGCTCGCGGAATCCATTCAGCAGAAAGCCCTCTGATCGAACCGCTGCAACTGCCCGCGCTGCTCCGGTGCCGGCCACATCGGGCAGGCGGTTGAACGGAATCTGGGCGAAACCCACCCACCAGAGGCCCACCGTCAGGAAAGCCAGCCGCGAGGCCATCGCTTCGCTGACGTTGCCGAACCACTCCCGTTTCAGAATCACCACCAGGTTTAGCACCATGAGCAGCACACTGCCGATATACCCCATCGAGAACCCCCGGGCACTGACCCGGTCGTACTGGTCTTCGGTAGCAATGTCGGGCAGGTAGGAGTTGTAGAAAACGATGCTGCCACTCCAGCCGATCAGGCTGAGCCAGAAGCAGAGGACGGCGAAGGTGGTAGTTTCCCGGGTAAAGAAATAGAGCAGGCTGCAACTGATGGCGCCCAGGTAACAAAACGCCTTCATGAACGCTTTTTTGCGGCCACTGTAGTCGGCCAGGGCCGAGCAGATGGGCGACAGCAGGGCCGTAAACAGAAAAGCCGCCGAGATGGAGTAGGAGAAAAGAACCGAGTTCTTGATCGACAGCCCCAGAAAGTCGATTACCGGCCCGCCCGCTTCGTTGAGGGCCGTAGCCGAAAAGTAAACGGGAAAAATGCTGGACACAATCACCAGCGAGTGTACGGAGTTGGCCCAGTCATAAAAAGTCCAGGCCCGCAGCGTACGGGGGTTGTTCTTCATGGTGCGCTTGTGTGATTGAGTGAATGAGCGATTAAGGCTGTTTTGCGGTAACAGAAATGCATTAGAACCTGCAAATAGCGACCATTTTGGTAGTTTCCAAAGAGGCAGGTGCCCGGCTCGAATCACTCAATCACACAAGGTACTCAATCACAATTGTTACAACGCCGGCGAGAACTCCAGATTGATCGGCGTGTCTTTGCCGTCGACGGGGGCGCTCTGGCGGAGAATCATTTTGCTGCGGTTCAGCTCGATAAGCGGAAAATTGCCTTTAAACTGCTTCACATCGACATCGATCGATTTGTTGTCCGTCGCCAGGGTCCAGGTGCCGCCGTTGACCACGATATTGCCCTGCGTCGGGTCGAGCGCCCGCACGGTGTTGTCGTTCCGGAACTGCATGTTCAGGTCGAACAGCAGGTTGGTAGTCAGGTTGAGCCGGTTACGGTTCAGGGTGGCACCGCTGGCATCGGTTACGTTGCTGACCCGCCAGTTGTTGCCCACCAGCAACTCCGTCTGGGAAGCGGCCGTGGGAGCCGGACTATTGGTATCCGAGCAGGCCATCAGGCCGGTCGTCAACAGGAGCAGGGCGGTCAGCAACCGCGAAAGGGAAAGAGCCGTATTAGTCATGGTTGCATGCATAGCGTTGATCGGATAACGAACCCATCGGGTCAGGCATTGTTTAGCCAGTGGCCCCCGGCCGGGCGCCGGTTCGGGGTTAAATTTCCATAGATTTGCCCAAAATCCAACGTATGCGGGGTCTATCGACGGTTTTAAGAGGTATCGGAACAGGGCTGCTTTTAGCGTACGGCCTGGCGGCCGGCGCGCAGCAGCAGTGCGCTCAGCGGCTCACGTTTACCCCCGTTAGTCAGCCCAACCGCATCGAGTGGAGTAAGTTTCCCGACTTTTCGCTGGCCTTTCCGGTGGTCTACTGCGGCCCCCGGCTGGGCGATACGCAGGCCAGTCCGCTGCGGCACGGCTTCAGCTACCTCAACCAGGTTGCTCCGGCTGAGTTTGGCACGCTGGTACAGCCCCGGCAGTGGGCGCCCATCTACTACGGCTTTGCCACGGGCCTGAATCAGCCCTGGGAAACACTGCAAAGCCCCTTCGGCAACGACCTGACCGCCTACCAGCGCAAATGGGATGCGTGGCTGCGCGATCTGTCGGGCGGGCGCACCAATGCCGCCGGCCAGTACGTGCTGCCGGTCGGGCGGCTGCTGCTCGACATTGAACGGATTCTGGAAACCGACACGCAGATACTCCGTCTGAAAGCCAACCCGAGTGTGCCGGTTGCCTACCGCAACCTGCCCGACGCCCAGTTTCTGGTTGCCTACAAACGGGCCATTCGTAACCTCTACGCCGACGGGGCGCGCTACGTCCGGCAGCGGGCCGACCTGACGGGTATCACCCTGGGCAGCTACGCCGATGCGCCCATCCTGAATACGTATTTCAACATCCCGACCTTTAGCTGGGCCGACTGGACCACCAACCTCGGCCGGGTGAACTACCTCGTCAAGGATTCGACCGAGGTGCGGGTAGGGGGGCCTTATTACGACCAGCTTGATGAATTGTCGCCATCGGCTTATTTCGACTACGACTACCCCAATCCGCTGGCCCCCGACTATCTGGCCTACCTGCTGTTTCAGATCGAAGTCAACCGGGCCTGGAGCGCCAAACCCGTCGTGCCGTTTGTGAGCGTTCGCTACGCATCGTCGTCCAGTACATTTCCCGCTTTCATCCAGCCAACGATGGCCGAGGCCCTGGCCATTTTCCCGGTTTTTTCGGGGGCCGGGGGGCTGTGGCTCTGGGACGATCCGACGCTCGAAACCACCCGCACGACCGATGTCCTGGCGGCCTACGAACACTTCACGCACGGCCTCTACCGCCTGTCGCAGTTCAACGATATGCTGCAGGGCAGCGAACCCGTCATCGACGCCCCTGCGCGCGATCTGCTGGCGGGTAAGCAACCCGTGTGGCGGGGCCTTGTAAAGGGCAACAACATTCTGATTGCCGCCCAGAACCCCTACGCTACCGAGGGCCAGAAAACCAGCCTGACCGTGCGTTACAAAGACTGGCAGCAAGTGATCGAACTAACCGGCCGCGAGGTGTACCTGTGCCGGTTCGACCGGAGCCTGGTAACGGCTACCGAGCCCGCGCTGGGCGTGGTGACTGTGTCGCCCAACCCGGCCCAGACCCAGCTGACCGTATCGCTGAGCCAGCCGCCCAGAGCCGGCACGGAACTAACGCTGACCGACGCCACGGGCCGCATCCTCAGCCGGCTGGCTGTAAGCAGCCAGCAAACCAGCCTGAGCGTAGCCGACTGGCCCGCCGGGGTCTACGTGGTGCGCATCAGCCAGGGCCGCGATAGTCAGACCAGCCGGGTGCTGTTAACCCGATAGGCGGCAATCACCGCCCTAACCAACCCAACGTATGCCAAACCAGCTTCAATACGAAACCAGCCCATACCTGCTCCAGCACGCCAACAACCCCGTCGACTGGTATCCGTGGGGCGACGAAGCCCTGAACCGGGCCATCGACGAAGACAAACCCATTCTGGTCAGTATCGGCTATTCGGCCTGTCACTGGTGCCACGTGATGGAGCGCGAATCATTCGAGAAAGAAGGTATTGCCGGGCTTATGAATGCCCACTTCATCTGCATCAAAGTCGACCGCGAGGAGCGCCCCGATGTCGACGCGATTTACATGGACGCCGTGCAGGCGATGGGGGTGCAGGGCGGGTGGCCACTCAATGTCTTTCTGATGCCCGATGCCAGGCCCTTCTACGGCGTCACTTACCTGCCCCCGCAGAACTGGGTCAACCTGCTGGGCAGCATCCGCGATGCCTTTGTCGACCACCGCGATGAGCTGACCCGATCGGCCGAGGGGTTTGCGCAGGAACTGAACCTGAGCGATGCCGAGCGATACGGCCTGGTGGGTAGCGACCTCCACATCACCCCTGAGCTGCTCGATGCCATGGCCCGGAAGGTGCTGGTGAAGGCCGATGCTGCCAAAGGGGGCACGGGCCGTGCGCCCAAGTTTCCGATGCCCGTTATCTGGCGGTTCCTGCTGCGCTACCAAGCCACGGCCGACCGGCTGAATCCGCTGGCACCGGAGATCGACGCGGCTCTGCGTACCACCCTGCTTACCCTCGACCGCATGGCGCTGGGGGGCATCTACGACCAGCTAGGGGGTGGCTTTGCCCGCTATTCGACTGATGCCGACTGGCTGGCGCCCCACTTCGAGAAAATGCTCTACGACAACGGGCAGCTGCTGACGCTGTACGCCGAAGCCTACAGCCTGACCCGCCGGCCGCTGTACCGACAGGTGGTGTACCAGACCATCGCCTTTGCCCAGCGCGAGTTGCTGAGCCCCGAGGGCGGCTTCTATTCGGCCCTCGACGCCGACAGCGAAGGGGTAGAGGGTAAGTTCTATACCTTCACCGCCCCCGAGCTGCGGGCGGTGCTGGGCGAGGACTATGACTGGTTTGCCGACCTCTACAGCCTGACCGAAGGCGGCAACTGGGATCCGGGCCACAACCAGCCGCCCGTCAATATTCTGCACCGCACCGAAACCGACGAACTGTTTGCCGGGCGCATGGGGTGGTCGGCCGATGAACTGGCCACGCGGCTGGCGGGCGCGCACGAGCGGCTGCTGGCTGTGCGCAACGAACGCATCCGGCCGGGCCTGGATGATAAAATCCTGTGTTCGTGGAATGGGCTGATGCTGAAAGGACTGGCCACGGCTTACCGCGTATTTGGCGAACCGGAGTTTCTGACGCTGGCGCTTAGGCAGGCTTTTTTCCTGCTCCGCAAGATGCGCGACAGCCGCAACAACAACCGGCTCTGGCACAGCTACAAGCTGGGTCGCGCCAAACAGGTTGGTTTTCTGGACGATTATGCCGCCGTGATCGACGGCCTGCTGGCGCTCTATCAGGCCACGTTTACCGAAAGCTGGCTCACCGAAGCCGACGGACTGATGCAGTACGTACTCGCCAACTTCAGCGATCCCGCCGACAGCGATCAGGCCGACCCGCTGTTCTTTTTTACCGACAAAAACGGCGAAGAACTCATTGCCCGCAAAAAAGAGCTGTTCGACAACGTCATACCGTCGTCGAATGCCATGATAGCCGAAAACCTGCTCACATTGAGTCTGCTGCTCGAACGCCCGGAATACGCTGACCGCGCCGACCGCATGCTGGGTCGGGTATTGCCGCTGGTGCAGCAGAATGCCGATTACCTGGCGCACTGGGCCGGTCTGCTGGCGCTCCGGGCTCGCCCCACCGCCGAAATCGCCCTCGTCGGCCCCGATGCCGACGCACTGCGGGCCGAGATCGATACCGTCTACTACCCCAACAAAGTGCTGAGCGGCACCACCGACCGCAGTCAGTTGCCACTCCTGCAGGACCGGGGGCTGGTGGCCGGCCAGACCGCTATCTATGTTTGTTACAACCGAACCTGCCAGCTGCCGGTTACCTCGGTCGAGGCCATGTGGCCGCTGCTGCAGTAGGCCGGGGCCGCACACCGGGGTCAGTGGCAGTGGTCGAGGTAAATCCGGTCGGGCGTAAACACCACGTTTACGGTACGGTGACTGCCATTGCAGTGAACCAGACTGATTTCCTGACCCGGTGGCGCCAGGGTTGTCAAGTCGGCGGGGAGACCCACCTGCTGCAGACAAGGCTGTTGCTGGAGCCAGTGCTCGAACGCGTGGAGATTATGGTCCATCGGTTCGGTGGGGTCGAGGGTGTCGAGATAATCGGCAATGGAGCGATCGACCCCACCGAACAGGGTTGTTTCGGCGGCCGGCTGCCCACGGTTGGCAGGCCATTGGTCGCAGAAGGTGGGGGGCTCATGGTGAGCGCAGGCCGCCGGAAGCAGGGCGGTAAGCAGGACAGCGGAGAACGTAGTGCGCATACGAAGCAGCGTTGACAGGGCGGAGACAGCGGTCTATACCGGTAAGACGCCCACTGGAAGGCAGCAGTTGGAACGCGTTGCCACGTTGGCCGGGCAGGAAGGGCCGGTAATACGCAACTATTTGGTGCAACGGATTCATAATCAGAAGAATGACTCGGGGAGTCTCTACTGCGAAAGCGGCTTTCGTTGATTTACCGGTTCGCTATTCGCCCCAGGCCGTCAGCACGAGCGTGCGGGAGCCGCCCCGGTCCCGGTGTTCGCCCAGATAAATGCCCTGCCACGTACCCAGATTAAGCTGTCCGTCGGTGATCGGAATGGTAACGGCGTGGCCCAGCAGAGCCGCTTTCAGGTGAGCCGGCATATCGTCGGCACCTTCGTAATTGTGCCTGAAATAAGGCACATTTTCAGGAACGGCTCGGTTGAAGAAGCTTTCGAAATCCTGCCGCACGGTCGGGTCGGCGTTTTCGTTGATGCTCAGACTGGCCGAAGTGTGCTGTATAAAAACGTGCAGCATACCCACCTGCCAGTGCCGGATGGCTGGCAGCGCCCGCAGGATGGGAGCCGTAATCAGGTGAAAGCCTCGCGGAAAGGCCGGCAGCTGGATGGTGTGCTGGATAAAAGCCATAGCAGAAAAGGGGAAAGCGTTTGCCCGGTTACCGGTAAGTAACCGGTTGTCCGAAAAACTTGAAGGCACCAAGTTAATGGCTACATTAAGCCCCACCAAACCTGTACACCACCGCTATGCTTCGATCCATTACCACCCTGACACTCTTGTTTGTTGCCCTGCTGACGGCCTGCACCGACCACCGCATTGCGCCCGGCGCGCCCGCTGCCCGGCAACGGGTGAAAACCATTGTGCTCGATAAGGGCGATGGAATTACCAACGTAACCTCATTCAGCTACGACGCAACGGGTCGGCTGGCGGGGCTAATTGCTTACCAGACCCCCGACAGCACGCAGGCGGCTGTCGACTACACAACCTATCAGTATGATGCTCAGAACCGGCTGGCTTTCGTTCGGCGCGAGACACGGCTGTTCCCGCGCGGCAGCCAGCCCAACAGTATCGAGCAGTACACCTACACCTACAACCAGGCCGGACAGGCCACGAGCCTTGCTTACGCCAACGGGTACACCCTGGCGTTTCGGTACGATGGGGCCGGTCAGCTGACGGGAGCCGGGCGTAGTTTCTCGACCGGTGGCCTCATCATCAGCGGGGGCGATAGCTATACCTTCATGGGCGGCAACCTGACCAGTTATTCGACCAGTGTCAGCGTAGCCGGCCACGGTGGCCCCGCTGGTCCGCCGTCTGGGGTTAGCAGTACGCTGACCTACGACACCAAAACCAATCCCTTCTTCGGTCGCTTCATTATTCCGGCCCCATACCCCAGCGGCTTCATCAACCTGACGTTTGGCCCCGGCGCTGTCGTTACCTATTTTGGCGGGGTCGATAATGCGCTGACGCTCAGTCAGAATAACGTGCTGACCGAAATCCTCAGTAATGGGCAGTCAGTAAGTTATGCCTACCAGTACGACGGTAGCGGGCTGCCAACCCGCCGGGTCAAAACCACCCCCAGCACGTCGGGCACTACCACCGAAACGTTGCTGTTTAGCTACGAGACGTATTAACCGATTACCGTTAAACGCCAAAGCGGGTGTCCTGACTACAGGACACCCGCTTTGGCGTTTGAGAAGGTTTCAAAATCAGGCGATTCGGTCGCTGTTTTCGCTGACGAAGGCACCCCAGGCGCCCTTCTTTGTTTTCTTAGTTGATACGGTGGGCAGGGCATTCTCGTGGAAATGGTGGCACACCGCAATGGCCAGCGCATCGGTTGCGTCGAAAAACTTGGGTTGTAAGTCCTCTTTCAGCAGTTGTCCCACCATGTGCGACACCTGATCTTTGGTGGCGTTGCCGTTGCCGGTTACCGACTGTTTGATGCGCCGGGGAGCGTACTCGATGATGGGAATGTTGCGCGACAGGGCCGCGGCCATAACCACCCCCTGGGCACGGCCCAGCTTGAGCATCGACTGCACGTTTTTACCGAAAAAAGGATCTTCAATGGCCATTTCGTCGGGGTGGTATTCGTCGATCAGGCGGATGATGGTGTCGAAGAGTTTCTGCAGCTTCAGCTGGTAGGTGCTATATTTGTTCAACTCAACGACGCCGTACTGAATCATGCTCAGTACGCCCCCTTTCACGGCGATCAGTCCGTAACCGGCGATCTGCGTGCCGGGATCGATACCCAGAATGATTTTTTCGGGAACGATGGGGCTGGTGCTGGATGATTTTACCATGGCTACGGGTGTTGAGGGGTTTTGCAAAGTAACGTATTCGCCTACATTTTGTCGCTGATCGCTCCGAATAAAATCCGTTTTTGGGCTAAAATCGCCGTTTTTGCGGGCCTGCTGGCTTACATCGGGCATGTATTATGGCAGCAGCCGTTCGACTGGGTGGTGGTGCAGCGGCAGTGGCGTACCGTCGACGATCCGGCCTGCTGGGCCATGGCGCTGCTGCTGCTGACGCCCATCAACTGGGGTTTCGAAGCGCTGAAGTGGCAGTTGCTCATCCGCCGGGTCGAAGCCGTGTCGCTGGCCGATGCCTACCAGGGCGTGCTGGCCGGCCTGACCCTTGGTTTTGCGCTGCCGGCTCAGCTTGGCGATACAACCGGTCGGGTACTGTCGCTGCGATCGGCGGGGCGGGGGGCTGCCGTCGGAGCCTCCCTCGTGTCGGGCGGCATGCAGTTCTATGTCGCCCTTGTGGCGGGGGGGCTGGCCTGGTGGCAGTACCTCCGGGTGGTGCCCGCCCGGCAAACAGCCACGAGTGCCTGGCTGCTGGGGCTGGTGCTGGCTCTGTCGGCGCTGGGCATCGTATTTGGGCTGGTGCGCCGGCCGTTGCTGCAGGGGCTGGCCAACCGGCCGCGGCTGCGTCGCTGGTCGGGCTACTGGACCATTGCGGTTGCCTACAGTAATGCCGAACTGGCCAAAGCGCTGGTGGCCGCCACGCTACGCTATGTGGTGTTTGCGGGCCAGTTCTACCTGGCCCTGCGCCTGACGGGCATTGTGTTGCCGGTCGATCTGGCCGTGTCGGGGATCGGACTGGTCTTTCTGGTCAAAACAATTACGCCGGCCTTTAACCTGCTGAGCGATCTGGGGGTGCGCGAAGCCGCGGCCCTCTGGGTGTTTGCGCCCGCGGGCCTGCCCGCACCGGTGCTGCTCACGGCTACGCTCACGCTCTGGCTCGTCAATGTCCTGCTGCCGGTGCTGACTGGACTGCTGTGGGTGTGGCGGCTCAAACTAACCACCGCATGAGCTGGCTACTGCTGCTGATCACGGGGGCCTACGCGTTGTTTACCCTGATATTGTGGTACACCTGGCGGCAGATGCCCCGCCCGGCCCCGCTTCCCGACCTGACGGGTGGGCCGCTGGTGACGGTGATCGTGCCCGTGCGCAACGAAGCCGTCGGCATCGGTGCCCTCCTGAGCGATCTGGCCCGACAGACCTACCCGCACTATGAAGTGATCATTGCCGATGATGCGTCGACCGACGACACCCGCGCCATTGTCGCCGAAGCCGCCAGCCGGGCTCCGTACCCGCTGCACCTGCTGGCGCTAACCGACGAGCGGACGGCGTCGCCCAAGAAGCGGGCGATCACACAGAGCATCGGCCGGGCGTCGGGTATACTCATCGTCACCACCGACGGCGACTGCCGCGTGGGCCCCGACTGGCTGGCGGTACTCGTGCAGCAGTACCGGCAAACGGGCGCCAGACTGCTCTCGGGACCCGTTACGTTTACAGAAGCCCGAACCCTCACCGATCAGCTGCAGACCGTGGAGTTCGCCAGTCTGATCGGGTCGGGGGCCGTAACGATGGCACTGGGCTGGCCCACCATGTGCAACGGCGCCAACCTGTGCTACGAGAAAGCCGTTTTTGCCGAGGTCGGGGGCTTCACTGGTGTCGACCACCTGGCTTCGGGCGACGACGAGCTGCTGATGCATAAAATTGCCCGGCGCCACCCGCAGGGGGTGCGCTTCGTGAGCGACCCGGCGGCCGTGGTGCAGACCGTACCCCACCGGTCGTGGTCGGCGTTTTACCAGCAGCGTAAGCGCTGGGCGAGCAAGTGGCGCGCCTATGAATCTTACGGTCCGTCGGTGCTGGCAGTGTTTATTTTTCTGAGCAACCTGGCACCAGTGGTGGCGGGGCTGGGCTGGTGGCTAACTAGTTTAAACGGAATGACGTTCTTTCTGGTTGTAGCAGGGAAGGTCGTACCGGAAGCTTTGTTTTTACGGCGGGTTCTTGTTTTTTTACAAAAAAAACCGGCTGTATGGTACATCCCGCTTACCCAGCTGGTGTATCCGCTGTACGTTCTTTTCTTCGGCATGGTGGCGCAGGGAAAAGGCTACCGCTGGAAAGGCCGTAAGCTGGAATGATCGTTTCGCCAGCCCAACGTCCAAAGCCGTTTAGGTCCGGTCTGCCCGATGGGCCTGGTCCAATGTCCAACTAGTTCTATTTAACGAAAACCGCCGTGGGATTCTTTCTGCACAAATCGAACTTCCTGTTACGCACCGTTTACCCCGAATTCTGGTGGAAGGTGGAGGGGGATGCTGATCCAACGATCTACCTGACGTTTGACGATGGACCCATCCCGGACGTAACCGAATTTGTGCTCGAACAGCTCGACCGGTACGCGGCACAGGCTACGTTTTTCTGCATCGGCGACAACGTTCGGAAACACCGCGATGTAATGTATCAGGTGCTCGAAGCGGGTCACATGGTGGGCAATCATACCCACAATCACCTCAACGGCTGGAAAACCGACGACGCGGTCTATCTCGAAAATATCCAAACCTGTCAGGAGCAGATCGGTTTCGAAACGGCCCTGTTTCGCCCCCCGTATGGCCGCATTCGCAAGACACAGGTAGCCGAGGTACTCGAACACCACGCCATTGTGATGTGGGATGTGCTCACCGGCGACTTCGACTCGTCGATTCCGGCCGATGTGTGTCTGCGTAAGACCATTCAGCTGACCGAACCCGGTTCGATCGTCGTATTCCATGACAGCCTGAAAGCCTGGCCGACCATGCGCTATGTGCTGCCCCGCATGCTGGCCCACTTCGCCGAACGCGGCTACACCTTCCGGGCCGTACCGCAGCCCATCTATGCCGGCTACTGAGCAACTACCGGTTGTCAGCATCCTGATTGCCGCCCGGAATGAAGCCCATACCATCGATCACTGCCTGCGGGCAGTGGCCCAACTGACGTATCCACCCGAGCGGCTGGAGGTGCTGATTGGCAACGACCAGTCGACCGACGATACAGCCGCGGTGGTGCAGGCCTTTATTGCCGGTCGCCCCCCATTCCGACTGGTCAGCATTGCACCTGCGCAAGGGCATTTGCGGGGCAAAGCCAACGTGCTGGCCCAGCTGGCGCAGCAGGCCCGGGGCCAATGCCTGTTTTTTACGGATGCCGATACGCGGGTGCCACCCGACTGGATCGAGTCGCTGCTCGGCGCTGACTGGTCGGCAGCCAATACCCGTACACCGGGGTCACGGCCGGTGGGCATCTGGACGGGCGTCACCCTGCCCGACGGCCCCGCGCTCTTCCACCGCCTGCAGGCCATCGACTGGCTCTACAACCTGACCCTCAGCAGCTGGCTGAGCGGGCAGGGGATTGCTGTAACGGCCATGGGCAACAACATGGCCGTTAGCCGGCAGGCCTACGACGCGGTGGGTGGCTACGAACAGCTCCCGTTTTCGGTGGTGGAGGATTACGCGCTGTTTCGGGCCGTGACGAGACAGGGGTACGGCTTTCGCAACCGGGTCAGCGCGGCCGTACTGGCCCACACCGAACCAGTCGACACGCTGGGCGCCTGGCTCAATCAGCGGAAACGCTGGATGCGGGGCGCCAGCCAGCTACCCGCCTGGCTTGTGGCCGGGCTCTACACCCAGTACCTGGCGCTGCCGCTGCTAATGCTGCTGGCGTGGGTATCACCAACCTGGGCGGTCGCGATCTACGCCGTACACCTAATCGTGCAGACGGGGATTATCTGGGGCGGGTTGCGGCAGATCAGCCGAACCAGCTGGTGGGCCTATGCGTTCTTTTTCGAGGGCTACCAACTGGTGTTGGGCCCTCTGGCTGTGCTGTATTACTGGTGGCCGGTCCGGATTCGCTGGAAAGAACGAACGTACGAATGACTTTTATCGATACCCATGCGCACATCTACGATGCGCAGTTTACCGCTGAGCTGGCGCCCGATGCCCAGCCCGGCCTGATTGCCCACACGCAGCAGCAGGGCGTTAGCCAGATCTGGATGCCCAACTGCGCCCGCGAAACCATTGATCCCATGATCGCGCTGGCCGACCGATATCCCGGGGTGTGTCTGCCCATGATGGGCCTGCATCCGGCCTATGTCAACGAAACCGTCGATGCCGAACTCGACGCCGTGGAGTCGTGGCTGAACAAGCGGCCGTTTCTGGCCGTGGGGGAGATCGGCCTCGATTTCTACTGGGACATGACCCACGTCGACCGGCAGTTTATGGCCTTCGAAACGCAACTGCGCTGGGCCGCCGAGCGGAAACTGTTTGTGTCGATGCACACCCGCTCGGGCCACGACCGCAACGCGTTTACCGAAGCCGCCGATTGCATCGAAAAACTCGCCCTGCCGGGTCTGACTGGTATTTTTCACTGTTTCGTCGGCACGCTCAGCGAAGCCCGCCGGGCCATCGAAATGGGCTTCAAGCTGGGCATTGGGGGCGTGAGCACCTTTAAAAACAGCGGGCTCGACAAGGTACTGCCGCATTTGTTGCCCGAACACCTCGTGCTCGAAACCGATGCGCCGTACCTGGCGCCTGTTCCGTATCGGGGCAAGCGCAACGAGCCGGCTTATATTCCGCTGATTGCGCAGCGCGTGGCCGATCTGCTGGAGCTACCCGTGGCCGAACTGGCCCGCCAAACTACCGCCAACGCGCTGGCGCTTTGCCAGACTACCCGCGCAGCCACGCCCGCCTAAGCCGGGGCATACGGGCCGATTCGGTAAAACCAGGCCGGTTTTACCGAATCGGCCTTACTTTTGCGGCATGACTTACAAAACCGTTTGCCTAACTCCTGCCCAGCCACGAGCCGAAACCACTACGCAGCCGGCGCGGTCGGTGCTGGTCATCTACACGGGCGGTACGTTCGGCATGGTCTACGACCCCAAAGCCAGCCAGCTGATTCCCTTCGATTTCGAACAGGTACTCGACCGCCTGCCCGAGCTGAGCCGGCTCGATTTCAACATCACCATTACAACCCTCAACGAGATCATCGATTCGTCGAATATGACCCCGGCGATCTGGGTCGAGCTGGGTAAACTGATCCAGAAAAATTACAGCAGCTACGACAGTTTTGTGATTCTACACGGTACCGACACTATGGCCTATACGGCATCGGCACTGAGCTTTATGCTGTCGGGCCTGAACAAACCCATTATCCTGACGGGGGCTCAGCTACCCATCGGGGTGGCGCGGTCCGATGCCCGCGAAAATTTCATTACGGCCCTGGAGATTGCCGCGGCCCGCGAAGGCGATCAGCCTATTGTGCCTGAGGTTTGCGTATATTTCAACTCGCTGCTGTTACGCGGCAACCGATCCACCAAGCAGGAGAGTGTACAGTTCAACGCGTTTGCCTCGGAAAATTACCCGCACCTGGCCAACGCCGGCGTCAGTATCGACTACAACCGGCCCTACATCCGCCCGGTGCAGCCCACGGCCACCCTGGCGCTGCAAACCGAAATCGATACCAACGTGGCCATCCTGAAACTTTTCCCCGGCATAACCCCGGCAGTGGTAGGGGCCGTGCTGAATACCCCTGGTCTGCGCGGGCTGGTGCTCGAAACCTACGGCGCTGGCAATGCGCCCACCGACACCTGGTTTCTGGATTTGCTGAAAGTTGCCATCGACCGGGGCCTGGTGATCTATAACGTGTCGCAGTGCGAAGGAGGGCGCGTAACGCAGGGGCATTACCAGACCAGTAAACGCATGTCTGAGATTGGCGTAGTGAGCGGAGCCGACAGTACTACCGAAGCCGCCATCACGAAGCTGATGGTGTTGCTGGGCCGGGAAACCGATCCGGCGCGGGTGCGGGCGTTGCTGGGCATCCCGCTATGTGGTGAAATGACGGTCTGAAAATTTTTTCGGTTTCGGTATTGCGTATGTAAAAGCAACCCTACATATTTGCAGTCCCAAACCACACAGAGAGCTGCCGGAGTGGTCGAACGGGTCTGATTCGAAATCAGAAGTACTCGCAAGGGTACCGGGGGTTCGAATCCCTCGCTCTCTGCCAAACTAAAGCGCAATAGATTGATTGTCAATCTGTTGCGCTTTTTTCTTTCGCCGTTTTTTTGAACTGCCGAACCGCTGTTTGCCCCGGGCAGTGGGTATTACCGGAGTGGCTCATGGCACCTGCGCGGTTGCAGCTGCGCAGGCATCAGGTTTCAGAAACCCGCGCTTACGTGGCTAGTGAGTGGAATGAGTTACCTGCCGGGCCAGGTCAGGCAGGACAGGCGTAAAGGCGCTGCTTGAAAGCCAGACGAGTTCCCGGGCCAGTTCCTGCCGATTGGCCTGCCAAGCGGCCCGGGTGCAACCATGGAGTCGGTCAGGCCGCTTTTTCTTCCGGTTCGGCACTAAGCAGGGTAAGTACCTGCGTAATGACCGGATCGCCGGGCGCGTAAAAGATTTCTTTCCCCTGTCGCCGGCTGACCAGAATCGACCGATCTTTCATTTTACTCAGGTGGGCCGACAGCAGGGCCTGCTCGATCACGAGCCGCTCACCAATCGACGACACGTTTAACTCGCCCTCCTCGTTCAGCAGGCTCAGGATGCGCATCCGAACGGGATGCGCCAGTATTTTTAGCCGATAGGCTAACTTATCATATTTCTTCTGATCATTCATCGGTGTGTTGTCTAAAGCGGACATTTGATTTGTGGAGTGCTGGTCACCCGGTGCAGGAACGGCCGGCAGAATCGTTGATTCGAATATATATCACTAAGTTACCGAAATATTTAAAACGTAAATATTTTTTTCTGGAAGATTTGCCAAAAAAGGCTTAAAAACTGCTATTCATCGAAATATATAGCCCGAAGCGGTCGGCCAACGCCATTCTTGTATCAACAACGGCGAACACGTACCGGTACATTTTTAACCGCATCCACCGACAAGGCTATGAAAACGATTCTGAACGACGAGCAAGTTATCCGGCTGTATCTGAATACGAAACCAAACGATTGTTTCGAAACGCTATACAATCGATATGTCAAGAAGGTTTATAGCCGCTGTTATTCCTTAACGAAAGATGCCGACAAAGCGCACGACTACACGCAGGATATTTTTGTGAAGGTATTTGCGCGGTTGAACGACTTTAAGGGGCGCTCGACGTTCTCGACCTGGCTATACTCGGTTTCGTATAACTATTGCATGGATCAGCTGCGGGGAGCCAGCCGGACGATGACAATGCCGCTTGCCGATACAATGGAAGAATGGCACGCTACGGGCACCGAAGAAGCAGAACTGCGCGAACAGCAGCTGCAACAGCTGGCCCATGCCATGACGCAGCTATCGCCCCAGGAGTCGATGCTGTTGCAACTGAAGTATCAGGAAGGGCTTGAGATCAGAGAGATCGCGCTGCAGCTTGATATCAATGAATGTGCCGTGAAGATGCGGCTGAAACGCTCGCGCGATAAAGTGCGCCGGCTGTGCGACCAGAACATGGGTCGGCAGCAGGCAATGGCCTAGACGCCAGCTATAACGCTGCTATCAGACCGTAACCGGATACAACTAAAAGCCCGTAGTTGCAAAAGCGCAGCTACGGGCAGTTTCATTAGGGAGATGAGGGTGTTCCGATCAGACACCACGCCCCTGAATCAGGCGCAGGATGATGGCGATAACAGCGATAACAAGCAGTACGTGGATCAGACCACCCAGGCCAAAGCTGTTGAATCCAAGAAAGCCCAGCAGCCAGATGATGATCAGTACGACTGCGATGGTGTACAGTAAGTTGCCCATGATAGCGAGATTAATGATGGTTCGTACTATCTAACTACGATGGGTTAAAATGTTCTTAAATAGATAAAAAAATGTGAGGAAGTGGCCCTGCTGAGCTTCACCCAGGCAATCAGTTACCTACTTTAATGAACTTGCGCCGACACCGGTAACAGATAAATCCTTTGGTTGGCAGAAAGAAGAGCAGGCTCTTGACGAGCGCGGGGCGCGACACACGATCAAGATCGACTGTGCTTCCGCAGGATGGACAGCGGTTACTGAGGGTAAACCGGTAGAGGAACAGGCATGCAGGAACGAGCCCTCCTGCAAGTAAACCTGTGGATATGAACATATTCATGGCTGTATTATGGTTTTCAGAGGTAAGCAAATCTACTTATATCCCCAGCAGCCTTATAGTCCTACACGATAATTATGTCTGTATTTACTAAACGGTATGAAGCGGCTGGCAGTCGGTCGTCTGGACGCTTTTAAAATGAGGCCGCTCACCGGTTAGGCTAGTCTTCGAGGAAGACAAAAAAGTGGTTCAGAATCGCCCCCTGTCGATTCTGAACCACTTTTTGTTCGGATCAATCCGTACAAGAAATCAATTGTCTCTTTGTTGAGCGACGTAGTGCCAGCGCCCACGGGATACACTGGCTAGGCCCAGCTTCTGGTCGACATCGGCAAACAGACGGCGGCTAACCGGCATCCATGTATCGCCAATGGCAATTTCGGCCAGCTTGGGAGCCAGCAACCGGGTAGCCGTTACGTAGGCTGGATTGACGGCAAACTGACGGTGGATTCGGACAAAGTCCTGTAATTCGAGAAGGCAGGCCTTCAGGGTTTTGGCCAGCAGCCAGGTCGTTGAGTCCGACAGATGGACAGTGGTGTAATTATTATTGCTTGTTAAGTGGGTTATGGTGTTAGCCTGATCGAGCAGGTTAATTCGTTTCATCAGTAGTTGTTGGACGGTTTACGGTGAGATGTACGGTTTTCGGCAGTGCAAGGATTTAAATCTGTTGAGGAGATATGGTTTCACGGGAAATTTTTGCGAAAACCACTCCGTACCTGGTTGACCTTGCATACAAGGGTCATTCTGCCTACCTTTGCGGCACAATTAGGGCCTGGCTGGCAGTAGGCAGTCATTTTCTGAGCGTATAGAGAGGTGTCCGAGTGGTTGAAGGAGCACGCCTGGAAAGTGTGTATACGGGCAACCGTATCGAGGGTTCGAATCCCTTCCTCTCTGCAAATAGTCTGAACTAACCCGTCGAGTTGCCCACTACAGACCCTGTAGCGGGCTTTTTTTTGCCTTTTCTAAGCCGGAAAGACCAGGCTGGGTGTAAAATACTCCATTCAAGTAACCACCCCGTTGCATAGTCGCCCCTACCGTCCACAAAATATACCCTGCCGTCAGTAAAATCAAGCGACGTGTAGGTCAGGATAGTGACATCTGGTCGTCTGTCCACCTCTCACAAAATGACGGGGAAGCCTGAATTACAGGCAAATGAATGTTCTATTTGAGCATCGTAGAAGAAGATGGGTCGGATTCTTCCAACTTTATTGCCGCATTACCGAAGGGGGCGCACAGACAAATATTGGTTCGACCGGTGTTACCATTGTTGACAGCCACTGGGATGGTCGTGAAGTCACCCAGAGCGATCCGCAGGTTGACTTCAAAAACGAGCACCTCGGTATCATGCACGAGCGGCTGCTGGCCATCAACAACGACCTGATTTGGGACAAGCAGGCCATCACGGCCGAAAAAATCTACCGGGCCTACTGGCATCAGGGTAAAGTACACTCTCCAATGACGACTGTTTTTGAACGCTACCTGCGCGATTCGGCGGCTGATCCGGAGTCCAAGCTGAGCCCCGGGACTGTAGATGTTTATGAACGGGTTCGTAAGAAATTGATCGACTTCCCCATCCACGGGAAAGCCCTGAATCTGCCGGCCGAAGATTTCGACGTGCTATGGGCCAAAAAATTCCGGCGGTGGATGGCCAGCGTACCCCATAAGACCGGAACGGGGCATGCCGAGAGCGACATCATCACACCGAGTCAGACACCACAGCCTACGTACTGGTTGAATAACCAGCCGTAGAAAGTCCGTAACAGGATAGCCCCAATAGTTCCCATCCTTGAGCCTATTGGCGCCTATCTGGCAGGCGCATCCTAAGTATTAGTCTGGCTACTGAATAGGATTAATGTAGAAACATCCTTCTTAAACGATTGGTTGAGTTGAGCGTGCCTAGTTTTGCAGACCTGATTAAGCAGAGTAGCCATTCACCAGGTGCCATTTAAATCAATCTTTTACCAATGGATTATTGCATAACCTATTTCAGTACGGCGGTTCCCACAACGACTGAACCGGTTGTCGTCGACATCGTCAATGTGAGCCGGACCAAGAATGCTTCCCTCAACATTACCGGTGTACTGCTGTACATAAACGGGCACATCGTTCAGGTACTGGAAGGCGAACAGCAGGCCGTTGAGGCATTGTACAAACGCATTCAGGCTGATGATAGACACACCGATGTGCGGACCGTACTCGAACGGCCAATCATACAGCGCTTGTTCAGCCAGTGGTATATGGGGTATGAAACGCTGACTACGCAGCAGTATGATGAAGTGCGGGCGATTGTTCCCATCGACCCGGAGGTCACGCTGCTCGAGGATATCGATCAGCCCGTGGTGGTGCGCATGCTCAAAGGTTTTTTTGAACTCAACAGCCGACTGCGGGCTCACTGATCGCTCTTTTTTTGCCGTGCGATAAAACAGATGTGATCGAATCTTAGCCTACAAATGTTCATTTAAAGCATACAGGCTTATCCAAACTTAATGACGGAAAATTCGGAACTGTTTCCTTTCTGGTCGGGTCAACAGGCTGCTCAGGAACGATTATACCATGCGATCAGGGCCGCCCAGCTGGGCACTTGGAACCTCAGTGTCGACAGCCAGCAGATATGGTGGGATACAAGTTGTCAGCAGCTATTCGGTTGTCAGGGGCAGCCTGTCGTTGAGTTTTCGGCGTTTCTGAGTGTCATTCATGAGCAGGATCGGCAACGGGTCAACGATAACATTCAGGCCGCGCTCGATCCCAGTTTGTCGGGCCTATACGACGATCTGTTCCGGGTTATGGCAACTGAAAACTCGGCGGAACGATGGCTCCATATGCAGGGCCGCGCTTATATCGATATAGTCGGGTCTGCTTACCGGCTGTCCGGCGTAGTTCGTGATGTAACGGCCCAGGTACAAATCCGCCAGCAGCTCGAAATCAGCAAAGCTCGTTTCAACAGTCTGATTGTGAACTCCCCGACGGCCACGGTATTGTTTGTGGGCCCGGATATCGTTATTGAAAGCGTTAATGCGCCCATGTTGCGCATTTGGGGCGCCGACGAAACGGTGGTTGGTCAGCCGCTCACCAAGGCGCTGCCGCACCTGGCCGCCGAGCCCATGGTTGAGCTACTGCAGAAAGTATTCAGCACGGGCGAAACCTACCACCATGCCGAGAAACCAGCCCGCATTGCCGTCGACGGTCAATGGAAAGAATCCTGGTTTAATTTTGCCTACAGTCCGGCCTACACACCCGACGGCAAGATATACGGTGTGATCAATACCGCGACCGACATAACCGATCAAATGCTTTTGCTGAAGGAAAGTGAGCAGCGGTACCGCCTGCTTTCCGAAGAACTGGAACTGCGCGTGCAGGAGCGCACCCGTGAGTTGGCCGAAGCCATCGATGATCTGAAGCAATCCAACGATAATCTACAGCAGTTTGCCTACGTAGCCTCGCATGACCTGCAGGAGCCACTGCGTAAGATACAGCAGTTCGGTGATCTGCTTATGAGCCAGTATGGCCATCAACTGGAAGGCACTGGAACCGATTACCTGAAGCGGATGCAGCTGGCTGCCAGCCGGATGTCGCGGCTTATCCGGGACTTGCTTACCTTCTCACGGATCTCAACCCGGCAGCAGGCCGCCAGCCAGGTACCGCTATCCGAAATTGTCCGTCAGGCGATGATTGATCTGGAACTGGTCATCAGCGAATCACAGGCTGTCATAGACGTTGGTGCATTACCCGTTGTGGCGGGCGATGTAGTACAACTGGGCCAGCTCTTTCAGAACTTACTGAGCAATGCACTTAAGTTTAGTCGCACGGACCAGTCTGGGGCCAAAACAGTGCCCCACATCCGCATTGCTTCGTACCGGGTGGCGGCCGATCAATTACCGGCGGCTATCAAGCCGAGCCGGCAGGCGGATGCCTACCACCGGATTGAGGTAAGTGACAACGGGATCGGTTTCGACGAACGATACCTCGACCGGATTTTTCAGGTTTTTCAGCGACTCGAAAAAAAAGGCCTGTTTGCAGGAACCGGCATTGGGCTGGCGATCTGTCAGCGCGTGGCGGTTAGTCACGGCGGGGCTATAACGGCCTCCAGCCGGCCCGGCGAAGGGGCAACGTTCAGTGTTTACCTGCCGGTTTGCTAATGTCGGCTAACTGTTGACAGGTGACGTACCAAGATGTAGTATTATCTTGTACCTACTTAAAAAAAAGCAGACCAAGACTGTGCGGCCTGGCTCGGTAGGTTATGGCGAATTGGGAAATTAAAAAAGAGAAAACAAGTCTACCAGCTGGAATGCTGTTTTGGTTTTATTGTTACTTGAGCCAGATCATGATCCTCCTCCTCTTCGCTATGAAGCTTTGGTGGTAATTGGACAGTGTCAAACCAGTAGGTTCGTATCAGTCCCAGGAAATCTTTCCAGCCAGCGTAGCTGTGGGGCTTAAAATGAAAACTGGACGCTCCTGCATCATACGACTTTTTAACGTTGTGAGCTGATGTGTCCGTGGTAAGCATAACGACCGGAATGGAGAAGGTTCGGCGTTTTTGCCGCACCAATGCCAAAACGTCGAAGCCGGTGAATGTGTCATCCAGATGCACATCGAGCAGAATAAGACGGGGCAGTGGCTTATCCGAATCAGTAAGGTAGGCTCTGGCCTGAGCCACACTGGTCAGAAAAACAACTGCAGCGGCCGGGAATGAAGCACTCATCGCCCGGGTGACGATGCCTCGTAAATTAGCATCATCGTCGATGAACAGGATTAACGGATTGGCAGGCATACAGTAGTAAATCGATCGATTAAATCGATGCAAAGAACAAAAATATAACCGATCCCCATGAAAATGATGCCATTGAGTCGTTTCAAGTATTTTTACCCTATCTAAAAAGAAGGCAGTCCGGCTAATAGGCCCGGCTGTCTGTCAAAGGATTGCCTGCATAGCAGGCGATTGATAGGGAGTGAATGGTGAAAGGATTTATTGATAGCGATCGTAGATGATCGTCATCATAAAACGTCAATCTTACCAAGGTATCAGAGGCAAACAGGCGTGAAGAACCTATCCGGCAATAACGCGACGACAAAGCCGAATCCCCAGCGCGATATATACCATTAGAAGGCTAGTTTCAAGAAGGCACTCCAGGTGATTCGTTCGGTAAATGCCCTGGTTAAGGTCTGTGAACCAATCTGTAAGGGCCAGATAAAAGCCACCCGTAACAATAGCTGTCATGAGGGTGCCCAGCATCATGAATATAAACGTGATCGGATTCATAGTGTAAACGTTAAGTAAGTGGATAAGTAACTCACGCAAAATGGTTCGGTGCGCAGAGCGTATCCAACAGAGAGTTGAAGTACACAAGCGTACGTATCAAGCCGTAGGGCCTGGAAAACAAAAAGGGTTAGCTGATATGACTACGACCCCGTTTGGCCAGTCGTGGCAATTACTAGTTCCTATCCTGGCTGGCGTTACCGAGGCACTTGGCGAGCAGGTAATTGGAAGGCTTAGCCTGATTTCTGTTGTAGACAGAATGGATGAAGCCGGCTTTCGGAAAAACGGAACTCCTGCGAAAATGTTTCCTGGTGCTGTAAAAAGGCCACCTGCTCCTTACCGGAGGTGTCGAGTAAGGGCAGGTGGATACAAGTATTCAGCATGTTGTCTTATCGGGTGCCAAAAAAGTAGCGGAAGTCAGGCCTGTTGAAGCACTGGCTTCGCGCCTGCACGGCAATCAGGACTGCTTGACCGGACGGGCAGGGGTCGTTCTGGACCGGGTTACCATTGTAGTAAGCCATTGCTTTCGCAAACCGATGTAATATCCCGCCTGATCCGGATAACGCAGCAGCTGACCGGCATCGTAGCCGACCGAAGCACTAATATCGGCCCCGCCCAGCCAGCGGACCGGCTTGCTGAGCGACGCCAGTGCCGAAAACTGATTTATGCCACCTGGAAACGGTCTGGAAAACAGGCCGAAGTTCTGGCTGTAAGACGCTTGCAGGCGGTATTGCCAGTAACGCACCACACCGTTTCTGGACTGCGTAGGCAGGTAACCCATGATGGCCCCATTGAAGGCGAGCAGCCGGTTGTTGTTAATACCATATAAGCCACTAATACGTGTCCCATCGGCTTTATCGCCATAAAAAGGCTGTCCGCCCAGGGCCGGATTTGTGCTGGCCGTCTGGCTGATAAATGGATTACCAATGGTTCTGCCCCGATACGACCAGCCATCGGGGTACTGGCCGTTGATGTAATAGTTTTCGGGTTCGCCCCCGAGGGTTCTGCCAAAGTGTATGTACCCCTGACTCTGGGTATTGAAAACTTCGACAACGGCATCCTGCACCCTGGCATACCGTTTTTTACTCATAAGTCGAAGCCCGTAGAGACCATCCTCGATGTTGCGAAAATTGTACAGCTTACGACCAATGTCGTAAAAATGCTGCTGGTAAAAGGTAACGGTCGTTGCCGGCAAGTTGAGAGCTATGGCCAGCTCGGCCGTGCCGCGGTGATCGCCAACCCGGTTTTGATCGTAGGTGGTAAATTTGGAGAGGTTTTTTAGGGCATCGGTTTTAGCGGGCACTACCACGTTGTAAAAGGCCTCCCAACTGGTTGCCAGCTGTCCGTGAAACGCGGTATTGGGGTCCGTCTCCAGAAAAGGGGCGTAGCCGCTCCACTGAACCTGATGGTCGAAAGCACCCATGACATGAAAACGGGCAGTTGGTTTGCCCAGCCGGATAGCAATGCCTTTCTGGTGGAGAAAAGAACCCTTCACGTAGGTCTGTTGCCCAAACCAGCCATGACTGAAGTAAGCCTTGAGTGCTACAAACTGGCGCGTAAAGCCAAGTGGTGTAAAAACGGGAATGCTGATCTGAACGCGGGGCATTGGCTGGGCATTTCTCGACCAGCTGAAAGAGCCCATGGATAGGGGACTTTCAGCCAAACCCAGTACCTGTTTGCGTCGACCGGCAAACAGCTCAAAAACCCCCAGCTTTCCCTTCAGATAAGCCTCCGTAAGCAAGACCTGTTGCTGTCTGCCGACCTGACCAATCAGTTCCAGCCCACCACCCCAGTCGGTGCGGGGTCGGCGGGCTGTGGCGGAGTCGGAGCGATAGCCAATGGTAGTTGCGGCCCGTAACCAGCCCGTGGCCGATTGGGTCGGCACCGTGCCGTATTGATTTGTCTGAAACCAGAACGGCGTTTCGGGTGTAGAGGAACCCCAGTAGCCAAGCTCCGCCTGTGACAATACCGGGCGGTATACGTCGGATTGCGATTGAGCCAGACAGCTGTTCAGGGGTGAAAAAGTTAGCTGGGCTAACGGGATTAGCACGGTGATTTTTAAACAGCCAGCAAGAGACTGGCGTAGGTAGACCATTTTTTGCATAACGATGAACGCGCATTACGGACACAGGTGGTCATGGTCTGTCTCTGAAATGCGATCAACTATTTCAGAAACAGACGAAGGAAAACCATCCAGACCAGGCTGTGTCGGTAGACTAGTAAATAGGGACCTGTAGCGCCACTTTGTAAGGCCAGTCGGGACGTTGGGTAAGTTCCTTTCCTAGCTGGCGTTACCGAAGCACTTGGCGAGTAGGTAGTTGGAAGACTTAGTCGGCCAGCTTTTGAAAAACGGCTCAAGACCTTAAGTACAAATAACCGGCGATTTATATGATTGTTACCCCCTGCTATGAGAAAATGAGCAAATGGGAAACGTTGCTAAATGGCTATATATTCAGCTTAGAGGTGGGTATATACGTTACTCGCTGACCGGCTTGACTATGCATGTCTTAAAAACAAATATCTATATTGGCAATATGTCAATTACATGGTGCTGTTCCTGAACGAAAAGTCGAAAAATAACAGCAGATCGATACAGACTTCTTGTGTTTTTACAGATAAGATTCTGTGTAACCGTGGTGGAAAATTCAGGTTAAGTCGACGAGGAAAATGGTAAACATACGCTGAAGAGTAATTCCGAAGGAGCCGATAAATATATGGGCAGTCGTAGTTGCTGATGTTGTAATTACCGCTTACGTTTCTTTTCGATGGAGCAGGGCTCGGCCGGCGTACCGACGGGTCTCCGGCAGGCTACGTAGGCCAATGCTTTCCGCTATCTCCGGGCAGACGTGTGTAAGGGAACCTACACTGTCTATGATTGATCAGCGCAGCTTTTGATAATCCGGCAACTCATGTAAAAGCTTGGGTAGGCCGATCGTATAATAAACCGCTCAACTATATACGTGTTTGTACCGGATCGGGAGTGCAGGCTACTCGTGGCAGCCGTTGCGTGCGGGGCTGTCGGGCCTGATCAGCCCATCGGGTTTGACTCTGGCAGGGCCCGTTTGGGCCGGTAATCGATGGGTACAGGAAGCCTGGTTGTTACCCGCAAGGATGGCTTTGCCCGTTGGTGCCTGCCTGCAACCCACGGTAACGGCCCGGGTTTAGTTGATACAGCCCCGGTCCGCACGAGGGGTTGAACCTATGAACGCTTATTTTGCTTTTACTGATAGTAAACAGGCGGAAACAAGTGGCGCACTGGTATTTTTGGCTGGTAGCACAGCGGCAGCCATAGACGTATCAGAGGGCATTTCGGGTTTGTACAAGTCCTGCCAGGAATAGTTTACCACGTAAGATGAACAAAGTTTTGCAGGCGGGGGGCACGCGGCTCGATACGCTTAATGCCTATTCAATTCTGGACTCGCTACCTGAGCAGGAGTACGACGATCTGACCCAGCTGGCATCGCAGCTCTGCCAGACACCTATTTCGTTGATCACCCTGCTAACCGATGAGCGCCAGTTGATCAAGTCGAACCATGGCGTTGTGCTGGGCGAGTTGCCCCGTCAGGAGTCGTTCTGCACCCACGCGCTCGCAACGCCGTACGAACCCATGATCGTTACCGATGCCCGCAACGATCCCCGCTTCGTCGATAATGCACTGGTAACGGGCGAACCCGAGATTGTTTTTTACGCAGGCATGCCGCTCACGACCGACGACGGGATGGCGCTTGGCACGCTGTGCGTACTCGACCAGAAGCCCCGGCAACTGACTCCCGAGCAACTCAATGGCCTGCGGATTCTGGCCCGGCAGGTGATGACGTTACTCGAACTGCGTAAGGCCAATGCCGCCAGCAAGGCCAGCGAAGAGCGATACCGGCAACTGGTGAGCGACCTCGACAAGCAGGTACAGCAGCGTACGGAGGAGCTGCAGCAAACAAACAATCAGCTAAGCGAAGCCAACGAAAATCTGGCCAGTTACAACGCGCAGCTGATCCGCTCCAACAGTAACCTGCAGCAATTTGCCTTTGTGGCGTCTCACGATCTGCAGGAGCCACTCCGAAAAATTCAGTCGTTCGGCGCGTTGCTCATCGACCGGTATAGCGCTGGTATGGATAGCGCCGGCATTGATATGCTCAACCGGATCGTCAACGCCGGATCACGCATGTCGATGCTTATTCGGGACTTGCTGAGTTATTCGCGCATCTCGACCCGCCGGGAAGAGGATCGGCGGGTGGCGCTGAATGAGGTGATCGAAGCAGTACAAAATGACCTCGATTTGATGATGACCGAAACAGGCACCCAACTGTCGGTTGCCGATCTGCCGGTAATTTCGGGCGACCGGCGGCAGCTGGAGCAACTGTTTCAGAACCTGATCGGCAATGCCATCAAGTTCCGGCGTCCGGAAGTGCCCCCCCAGATTGTCGTCACAACCACCTGCATCGCTGCTGAACAGTTGCCCGTGGGCCTGGTGCGTGAGGGAAATGCCCTGCAGTTTTACCGGATCGATGTGGTCGATAATGGAATCGGTTTTGAGCAGCAGTATGCCGATAAGATATTTCAGGTATTCCAGCGACTCCATAATCAGAAAGCCATTCCGGGATCAGGAATCGGGCTGGCCATTTGTGAGAAGGTAGCCCTCAATCATGGCGGGGGGATTCTGGCAACCAGTTCGTTGGGGGCGGGAGCCACCTTCAGTATTTACTTTCCGGTGCCTGTCGATACTACACCGGCCTGAGGACGCAGGCCCGTCGCGACAATAAAATGAGCCCGACCCAGCTCCGCCTGCTGTCTCGGCCAGTGAACGGTCGGGTCTGACTGGCAGGGCCGTGGCTGGTTATCGCCAATCAGGAGGCAACGCATACGGATGCCCTGACGAAGCCTTGTCGGATACTGCGAAAATGGATGGCAGGAGTGGGGTCGGCGCTTAGATAAGCTATTCCGTACTGACTTGTCCGGTATAAGTCTGTATGGCTCCTTCAAGGTGGGCCAGCAACGCTTGCTGACTGGTGGTTAATGGCAAAAAACGGAGCAGTTGATAAAGCGAACAGGCCACCGGCAGGGGGAGTTCCAGCAAAAACTGTTTGTCGCGTGGCCGTCGCTGCCAGGTAAAGATGCGTTTCAGCGTCAGGCTTCGCCCATACTCCAGCAGGACCACCACAGGAACTGATTGCTGCAGCGCTGATAAATGACCGTACGTTCGACTAATCGAACCAACAAAGGCCAGGAGCGTAACAAATTCGGCCGGGTATATACGAAGTCTCAGCATAGTAAACGGTAAGCCAGTATGCGTATTCGTGAAAGCACGGTAGCAGAAGCCAAAAAAGGGGCTATCTGGGTAGTATCCTGTGTTTCCAAATGGAGACGTTTGGAAACATAAATAGTAACTGTGTTGGTATAGTTTAAATTTAAAATAATATAATACAAAAATGATCATTGGTGACAAAGTAGTGACCAGCATGTGGTAGGCCACGGCAACCCGGCGTGGGTTTAATTTATTCCACCTACGAGCCCGGGTTTATGCCGGGTGGACAGGGGGGGATGAGCCCAAAACCAGATGAGTCGCTGATACGTATGTACACATAGACGAATCGAGAGGTAATTATATGGCAACTCACTACTTCCTTATAGTGTCGGTACTGCTCAATCTGGGCATAGCTATTGTGTATGGCCGGGAGGCCTGGCAAACGACCCGCGGGCTGAAGTGCCGGCTCAAATGCGTGTCAGCGGCCTCGTTTTACGCGCTGACGAGTGTGTTGCTGCTGCTGGTTATGGCGGACCGGCTGTAGCGTTCAACCACGTCACGTTTACCCGATCGGGCGGCTTTTGCGGGCAGGTAACGGGGCCACGGTCGGTCAGGCCCGGCCGGTCGGCGGCATTCCGACGAAATAGCAGTAGTTTACGAAAGATGGGTTACTTTTCAACCCATAGATTCTTCAGCGGCCAGGGCTGCTGATCGGTCTACTCCTGTCATTTTCACGCTAAACCTGTTATCTGACAAAACTGCCCATGAAACCTGTTCTGTTAACTATGTTGCTGGCCGGCCCGCTGATGCTGACCAGTATGGCCCAGTCGAATACCGGCACGTCACCGCGTGTGTCCGTGGCCAACGGCACGCTGGAGGGCACGCTGGAGCCGAGCGGTATCCGATCGTTTAAGGGGGTTCCATTTGCGGCACCGCCCATTGGCGACCTGCGCTGGCGCGAACCGCAGCCGGCCGCCAGGTGGCAGGATGTGCGCCCGGCAACGGCCTTTGGTCCCCGGGCTATGCAACGCCCTATTTTTGGCGATATGGGTTTTCGCTCCAACGGCGTTAGCGAAGACTGTCTGTATCTGAACGTCTGGACTCCGGCCAAAACAAACCGCGAAAAACTACCCGTGTTGGTCTATTACTACGGCGGGGGCTTTATGGCCGGCGACGGGTCGGAACCCCGTTACGACGGTGAGCAGATGGCCCGCCGGGGCATTGTGGCCGTAACGGTCAATTACCGGCTCAACGTGTTTGGCTTTATGGCCCATCCCGAACTGACCCGCGAATCGCCCCACAAAGCGTCGGGGAACTACGGTCTGCTCGATCAGCAGGCGGCCCTGAAGTGGGTGCGTGAGAACATTGCCCAGTTTGGGGGCGACCCGGCCCGCATCACCATCGCCGGCGAGTCGGCCGGGTCGATGTCGGTTAGCGCCCTGATGGTGTCGCCCCTGTCGAAAGACATGATTGCGGGGGCCATTGGCGAGAGCGGTTCGCTGATGGGTACACTGCCGCCCGTGTCGCTGGCCGAAGGCGAAAAGGCTGGCGTGGCCTTCGCAGGACTGGTTGGCGCGTCATCACTGGCTGATCTGCGCGCTATGCCGGCCGAGAAACTGCTGGCTGCTACGGCTAATCCGGCGGTGCCCCGCTTCCCGATCGTTGTCGATGGTTATTTCTTTCCAAGTAACCCGGTTGCACTCTACACGGCGGGCAAGCAGGCCCATGTGCCGCTGCTGGTGGGCTGGAACTCCGAAGAAATGAATTATCGCGCCCTGATGGGGCAGGAGCCCGCTACGGTCCAGAACTACACCAAGGCCGTGCAGAAAGCGTATCCGGAGAAGGCTGCCGAGATCATGACGCTGTATCCGGCCAGAACGGACGAAGAAGTAGCCCAGGTAGCCACCGATCTGGCAGGCGACCGCTTTATTGGCTTCAGTACGTGGAAATGGTCGGATGTGCAGAGCCGTACCGGGGGTAAGCCCGTCTACCGCTACTATTACGAGCGCCCGCGTCCTGCCATGACCGAAAAAATGGGTAATGCCGTGCCGGGGCTGGCCGGGGGCGTAGTGAAGACCACCGAGGCCGCACCTAAAATGCCGGCCGCTCGCGGGGCCGTTCACTCGGCCGAGATCGAGTACGCCCTGGGTAATCTGCCCACCAATTCGGTGTATGCCTGGACACCCGACGATTATAAAGTCTCGGAGACGATGCAGCAATACTTCGCCAATTTTATTAAAACCGGCGACCCGAATGGAAAGGGTTTACCAAAATGGCCGGCTGTTGTACCAAACAAACCGGCCGAGGTTATGCACGTCAACGTAGAGTCGCGGGTCGAAACGGAAAAAAATCGCGCCCGGTACACAACGCTCGATAGCATTATGCTGCCTAAATAAACGCCCGGTAAGCAACTGAACTTCTGTTGGTTCGGATCTGGCTTTTTGCAAAAACGGATGCTGTCAGGCATCCGTTTTTTTTTGACGATCGATTAATTCACACCGACCCGGTAATCAATTGGGGCAGGATCCGGCGAATGTGTATCGTGTTTCTGTCAGTCGGGATAAATAGGGGCCGGAAAGCGAAAGTTTTGGTTTATACAGATGGCGATTTCTTGAAATCTGCTAAAAAGAGATCCCAAACTGGTGAATCCTACGTCAGCTTTATTACATTTGCCCAGGCTAATTAGAACAGACACACGATGAAAGCAAAGAACATTCAATTTTTCAAGCCCGAAGAGAATACCGCTGTAAAAGAATCGAAAAAAACGACAGCTAAAAAAGTAGTGAGCACCGGCTATATTTCCGGGGCTGGCAAATTGGTGTTTCCCGCCAAATCGGTTGAGCAACTGGGGCTGACCCCCGAAGACGTTAGCTTCATGATTGGGGCGCAGGAGGGCAAACGGAAAGTGAATGTGCTGTATCTGGTGCCTGCCGGTGCCGACGAAACCGGTGCGTTCCGGATGGAGAAGGCTGCCAAGAGTTATACCATCTCGCTCGCCCTGATTCTGCAGAAAAGCAAAATTGATTACGCCAATACTAAATACACGTTTGTGATCAAGCCGTTCACCTATCAGGAAGGTGTAACCGGCTATGAACTGCAACTGGAAGACACGGCTCCTAAAGCGCCTTACACCGGCAAGCCCCGCGGCCGTAAGCGGAAAGATGCAGCCGTGTAGGTTACCTGTATCCGTATAAAAAAAGGGAAGTTCTTGTCATAAGAACTTCCCTTTTTTCATGAACAGCCTTAATCAATCCGGCTAGCCGTTCCTAATTATCGGCATATAATTTTACCAGATCGGCCGCCAGCCGGAGCGCATCGCGTTTTGACAGAATAATTAACGTTGAGTCAGTCGATAACGAACTCATGTCCGGATTCTGGTAACTACTCAGGAGCAAATGACAGTCTTCCAGTCCGTCGCTGGTGTAAGTGAGTCCATAAACAACGTCGTGCTGTGCCGTGGGCAGGCGGGTAGGATAGCGATCGGTTTCAAAAGAAAATGATGTTTTTTTCATAATAATTGAGCAATGCGGTTGGTCAGGTTGTCCAAATGAATAAAAAGCAATTCGCAGAAAAAAATCCGAAATATTTCTGCTATGTACAGCTGGTAACAGTTTACCGGGCTGTAGGATAAACGAGTTGTACGTGCCGTGTTGAACCAACTGTGGCATACCGGTTGTCAGAAAATACAGGCCTGCCGATAGCCAATACGTGACTAATGAATGAATGCCTATACATGAATAACCCCGAAGCGCACGTACATGTCGCAAGCTGGTCGCGATTTTTGGGCCAGGGCGGTTGTTCGACCCGTTACGGACGCGGGGCTGATCCGCACCGGCAGCCGCCCTGGCCCTGATGGGCAACATCAGGCTCAGACTGGATTGCCTCTAAATTACCGAATGGGGCGGCTTTACGGGCATTCATGCCTACCTTGCAGACGCTTCGCGCGAATAGCTGGTTATGAAAGTGGTGCTGACTCTTTTACTGGTGACCCTGGTACTGGGAAACAGTCTGATTCCGGGCTTCGGGCTGGACCAGTCGACCCGGCTGGCCGGACTGGCGCACCACTACCAGCAGCACCGGCAGGAGCAGCCCTCGCTGGGCTTTCTCGATTTTCTGGAGATGCACTACGGCCCCAACGCTGAGCACCAGAAGCACCCCAACCACAGCCACAGTAACCTGCCCGCAGCGGGTCATGCCGTAGCGGCTTTCACGCCCGTACCCATTCGACTGCTGGTATCCATACCTGTGCAGGTCGTTATGCTGGCCAAAACAGCCTGTTTCCGGTACGCCAATCTGTATTCATTTCTGGGCGTTTTCTCGCTGATCAACCCACCCCGACACGCCTGATGCGTGCCGGCAGGCCGTAGTGTGCCTGTTCGGGTCAATTCTCCCCCTGTTGTGTACCCCGTCCGACGGGTACGCAGTTCCGCCTGCATGCTTACGGCCTGTCTGTCGTTTTTTGGCCCGTTTTCCACGCGGTCGATGCCTGCCTGTTTTCGTGGTCTTTATTTGTTCGTAACCAACGATGCTGAACGCAATCATTCAATTTTCAATTCGCAACAAGCTTATTATCGGCTTGCTGACTCTCGCCCTGATCGGGTGGGGGGGCTGGTCGGTAACGCAACTCCCGATCGACGCCGTACCCGATATCACCAACAACCAGGTACAAGTGATAACCAGCAGTCCATCACTGGCGGCTGAAGACATAGAGCGGCTGGTGACGTTTCCGGTTGAGGTCAGTTTGTCCAATATTCCCGGGCTCATCGAAATCCGGTCGTTTTCGCGCTTCGGCCTGTCAATCGTGACGGTGGTTTTCAGCGATGCCACCGATGTGTACTGGGCGCGGCAGCAGATTGCCGAGCGCCTGCAAAACGTGGCCGGCGACATTCCGCCCGGCGTAGGCACGCCAACGATGGCCCCCGTGACAACGGGGCTGGGTGAGATATTCCAGTACACGGTATCGCCGAAAAAGGGGTACGAGAGCCGCTACTCGCTGGCCGACCTGCGCACCATTCAGGACTGGATTATCCGGCGGGGGCTGCTGGGAACGCCCGGGGTTGCCGATGTCAGTGGGTTTGGCGGGCAGCTCAAACAGTACGAGATTGCTGTCGACCCCGACCGGCTGCGAAGCGTGGGCGTTACCATCACCGACCTCTTCACAGCCCTGCAGCAAAACAACCAGAGCACGGGCGGGGCCTACATCGACAAACAGCCCAACGCGTATTTTATTCGCTCCGACGGACTTATCGGCTCTACCGACGACATTGCCAACATTGTGGTCAAGCTAAACAACCAGGGGCTGCCGGTGCGGGTGCGCGACCTGGCGCAGGTAACGATGGGGTCGGCCGTGCGCTACGGGGCCGTAACGCGCAATGGCGAGGGCGAAACCGTGGGGGCGGTGGTGATGATGATCAAGGGCGGTAACTCCTCGGAGGTCATCAAACGGGTCAAGGAAAAGATTGCCGATATCAGCAAGACGCTGCCCGAAGGCGTGCAGATCATTCCGTTTCTCGACCGTACCAAGATGGTCAACAGCGCCATCGGGACCGTAGAGCGCAACCTGATGGAAGGCGCCCTGATCGTGATTCTGGTGCTGGTGCTGCTGCTGGGCAACTGGCGGGCGGGGGTCGTGGTGGCGTCGGTGATTCCGCTGGCGCTGCTGTTTGCCCTGGCCATGATGAACCTGTTTGGCGTGTCGGGCAATCTGATGAGCCTGGGCGCCATCGACTTCGGCCTGATCGTCGACGGGGCGGTGATTATTGTGGAGGCCACGCTGCACCATATCATCCTGCGCAACAAAGACCAGACCCTGACCCAGCAGCAGATGGACGACGAAGTGTTCGGAGCCGCGAGCCGCATCCGGTCGTCGGCGGCTTTTGGCGAAATCATTATTCTGATCGTTTACCTGCCCATTCTGGCCCTGTCGGGAATCGAGGGCAAGATGTTCAGGCCCATGGCCCTGACGGTCGCCTTCGCCATTCTGGGCGCCTTTATTCTGTCGCTGACTTACGTGCCGATGATCTCGGCGCTGCTGCTGAGCAAAAACGTGGTGCACAAGGAAACCTTCTCCGACAAGATCATGAAGCGGATCCAATCGGTTTATGAGCCGGCGCTGCTGTGGTCACTGCGCCACCGCCTGCCTATTCTGGCCGGTGCCGTTGGCTTGCTGGTACTGGCGGGTTTCCTGTTTACGCGCATGGGCGGTGAGTTTATTCCGCAGCTCGACGAGGGCGATTTTGCCGTCGACACCCGCACCCTGACCGGTAGTTCGCTATCTGAAACGGTCGATGCCACGCTGAAGTCGGAGAAAATTCTGCTGGAGCAGTTTCCGGAGGTGGAGCAGGTGGTGGCCAAGATTGGGTCGGGCGAGATACCGACCGATCCCATGGCCATCGAAGCCGCCGACCAGATGGTTATTCTGAAACCCAGAGACCAGTGGACATCGGCCACCACGCGCGATGAGCTGGCCGAAAAAATGGCTCAGGCGCTGTCGGTGATTCCGGGCGTTACGTTCGGGTTTCAGCAGCCGGTGCAGATGCGCTTCAACGAGCTGATGACGGGCGCGCGGCAGGATGTGGCCCTGAAAATTTACGGTGAAGATCTCAACAGGCTCGAACAGCTGGCCGGGCAGGTAGGCAAGCTAATCCGACGCATCGACGGGGCGCAGGATCTGTACGTCGAGCAGGTAGCCGGGCTGGCGCAGATTCTGATCAAGATCGACCGCAACCAGATTGCCCGGTATGGTCTGAACGTGGCCGACGTGAACCGCACCATCAACACCGCCTTTGCCGGTCAGACCGCCGGTCAGGTATTCGAAGGGGAAAAGCGCTTCGGGCTGGTGGTGCGGCTGGCGGCCAGCAAGCGGCAAAGCATCGACGACATCCGCAACCTTTACATTGCCGTGCCCGGCCCGTCGGGGCAGCAGATTCCGCTCTCCGAGGTGGCTCAGGTCAGCATTCAGCAGGCCCCCAACCAGATCCAGCGCGACGATACCCACCGGCGCATTACGCTTGGTTTCAACGTGCGGGGGCGCGATGTCGAAAGCATCGTGGCTGAGCTAAAGCAACAGGTCGATGCGAACATACGCCTGCCGGCCGGCTACTCCGTAACCTACGGCGGTCAGTTTCAGAACCTGGTCGACGCCAAGCAGCGGCTGAGCATTGCCGTGCCGCTGGCGCTGGCGCTGATCTTTGCCCTGCTCTTTTTTACGTTCAACTCGCTGCGGCAAAGCCTGCTTATTTTCATGGCCATTCCGATGGCCGCCATCGGGGGCGTGTTTGCCCTGCTGCTGCGCGGCATGCCGTTCAGCATCTCGGCGGGGGTTGGCTTCATTGCGCTCTTCGGCGTGGCGGTGCTGAACGGTATTGTCCTGATTGCCGAATTTAATCGACTCCGGCACGAGGAGGGCCTGACCGATATGATCGACATTATCCGGCAGGGTGCCGAAATCCGGCTGCGCCCTGTGGTCATGACGGCCCTGGTCGCGTCGTTTGGCTTTATCCCGATGGCGGTATCGAACTCGGCAGGGGCCGAGGTGCAGAAACCGCTGGCCACCGTGGTCATTGGCGGGCTGCTGACGGCTACGCTGCTCACGCTCATTATTCTTCCCATTCTGTATTCGCTCATGGAACGCAAGGCCCTCGCCCGCGAAGCCCAGGCCGCTGCCGCCCAGCCCGCGCCGGCTAAAACAACCACGCTGACCGTAATGGCCCTGCTGGTACTGGGTAGCCTGACCGGTCGGGCGCAGTCGCCGGCCATGCAGGCCCTGACACTGGAGCAGGCGCTGCAACAGGCCGGCACCCGCAACGCCCAGATTCAACTGTCGGGGCTCAACGTAAGTCAGCAGCAGGCCCTGCGCCGAACCGCCTACGACGCCGGGCGGCTGTCGGCCACGGCCCAGCTCGGGCAGTACAACAGCCGCCGGTTCGACAATAATCTGACCCTGACCCAGTCGATCCCAAACCCGACGCTCATGCGCCGGCTGGCCGATCTGAACGATCAGACGGTGGCGGTGCGGCAGTCGGAAGGGCTGGTAACGCGCAACGACGTGCAGTATCAGGTGAAGGCGACCTACTACGAGCTGGTTTATCTGCAGCAGCGAAAGAGCCTCTTCCGGCAGCAGGACACCATCCTGACCGAGTTTGTCAAAGCCGCCAGCCTCCGCTTCCGGGTGGGCGAAACGGGTAATCTGGAAAAAGCCACGGCCGAGAGTCAGCTGGCCGATCAGCGGGTACGGCAGGCGCAGACCGACGCCAGTGCCACGGCGGCCCGGTCCCGGCTGCAGACCCTGCTCTACCGGCCCGAACCCCTGACCATTCCGGATCAGGCGCTGCCCAAACTACCGCTGACGCTCCCCACCGATAGTGCCCTGATAGCGAAAAATCCGTTGCTCAGCCAGTTGCAGGCCCAGATACAGCTGGCGCAGCAAACCCGCTCGGTGGAGCAGGCGCGGCTCAAACCCGATTTTTTGATCGGCGTGTTTTCGCAGACACTTATCGGCAACCAGCTCATCGACGGGCAGGAGATTTACTATGGGCCCGGCCACCGGTTTATGGGCGGGCAGCTGGGCGTATCGATTCCGCTGCTGACGGGGGCTGCCAAAGCCCGCATCCAGGCCGCCCGGGTGGGCGAGGAGGTGGCGCAGACCCAGCTGCAGAGTCAGCAGTTTGCCCTTCAGCAGCAGGCTGCGCAGGCGCTGGCGCAGTATAACCAGTACCGCGATGCACTCACCTACTACGAGCAGAACGGACTGGCCCAGGCGCAGCTCATTCAGGACAGCGCCCGCAAATCGTTTCGCAGTGGCGACATCGGCTACGTCGAGTTTTCGCTGGCTATCCAGCAGGCGCTGACCATCCGGCTCAACTACCTCGACCTGCTGCACCAGTACAACCAATCGGTTCTTTACATCAACTACCTCGCCGGCAATCCCTGAGCCGTGCGTTCCACCGAACAGTCTTCATGATCCATTCCAGTAAGCTTACTCCTATTACCCACTCGCTGACGGTTCTGGCGGTTGGGCTCCTGCTGCTGACGGGCTGCCAGTCGGCCGAAAAAAGCACCGCCAAGGCCGAAGCCGACAAGGCCACCCCCGACTCGGCAGCCAGACCGGGCGAACCGGTGCGGGTCGCGCTCAGCCAGGCGCAGTACAATGTCGCTGCCATTCAGCTGGGGCAACCTACGCTGCGTAGCCTCAGCACCACCCTGCGCGTCAACGGCTCGCTCGACGTGCCGGCTCAGAATCAGGTGTCGGTAACGGTGCCGTTTGGCGGCTACATCCGCCAGATCGATCTCGAGCCCGGCATGGCGATCCGGAAAGGTCAGACGCTGGTGGTACTCGAAAACCCCGACTACATTCAGCTGCAGCAGGATTACCTCGACACCAAAGCCAAACTCGAGTACGAAGACCTGGAGTTTGCCCGGCAGCAGGAGCTGAGTCGCGACAACGTGGGCGCCCTGAAGGTGTTTCAGCAAACGCGGGCCAACCGCCAGAGTCTGCAGGCCCAGCTGGCCGGCCAGGCCCAGAAGCTGGCGCTGCTGCACATCAACGCGGCCACGCTGACGCCCGCCCGTCTGACCCGTACGGTGACGGTGCCTTCGCCGGTTTCGGGCTACGTAACGGACGTTCCCGTCAACAACGGCCGCTTCGTGAACCCCGCCGATGTGCTGGTTCAGATTACCGACGTCACGCACCCCCACGTTCGGCTGAGCATCTTCGAGAAAGACATCAGTAAGATTCGCAACGGGCAGCGCGTACTGTTCGGCATGGGAGCCGGCCAGTCGATGAACCACCGGGCCGAGATTTTCCTGATCGGCAAGGCCATCGAAGCCGACCGGACCATTTCGGTGCTGGCCCACCCCGACGGCGGCTATAGCCCGGATTACATGCCGGGGGGCTATATTACGGCCCAGGTCGACGTAAAAACCCAGCCTATGCCCGCCCTGCCCGAAGCCGCGATTGTGAATTACGGGGGCAAAAAATACGTGTATGTGCTGGAGCAGAAGGGGGGCAGCCCGGTTGCCTACACGTTTCAGCAGGTAGAAGTAAAAACCGGCGTGCAGGAAAACGGCTTTGTGGCCATCAGCCTGCCCGCCACCATCGACCCCGCCAAAACACCCATTGTGGTGCAGGGGGCTTACAGCCTGCTGGCCAAACTTAACAACAGCGAAGAAGAGGAATAACCATGGCCGATCAGCATCCGACCCGCGTGCAGCCGGGGCACCTGCACCACCACGAGGAGCACCTGCGCAGCTCCGATTTTATCAGCGATGTGGTTATCGGCATGTCCGATGGCCTGACTGTTCCGTTTGCGCTGGCGGCCGGGCTCAGCGGGGCCGTGGCCAGTTCGTCGCTGGTGGTCACGGCCGGCATTGCCGAGATTGTGGCCGGCTCCATCGCCATGGGGCTGGGCGGCTACCTGGCCGGCCGCACCGAGGCCGATCACTACGAGTCGGAGCGAAGGCGCGAAGTAGCCGAAGTCGAAACCGTGCCTGAAAAGGAAAAGGAAGAGGTGCGGGAGGTATTTGCCGCCATGGGGCTGAGCGAAGCCCTGCAGCATGAGATTGCCGACGAGCTGGCAAAAGATAAAACCCGCTGGGTCGATTTCATGATGCAGTACGAGCTGGGCCTGAGCGAACCCGACCCCAACCGGGCCACGCGCAGCGCCCTCACCATTGGCGGGGCCTACGTGCTGGGGGGCTTACTGCCACTGTCGCCGTACTTCCTGATCGACGTGCCGGCGCAGGCGCTGCTGTATTCGTGCGCGCTGACGCTGGTGAGCTTATTTGTGTTCGGGTATTTCAAAAGCCGGGTAACTGGCCAACCTCCGCTGGCCGGCGCCGTGAAGGTCATGCTCATTGGGGCGCTGGCGGCTGCGGCTGCCTTCGGGGTGGCCAAATGGGTAGGGTAGGGCTGCTCCGACGGCAGCCGTTGTACTGAGATTCATCAACCAATTCGATGTATGTGGCAGGAAGAAAACAACGAACTCGTCCGCAACTTTACGTTTGCCGACTTTACCGAAGCCTTTGGCTTTATGACGAAGGTGGCGCTGGTGGCCGAAAAAATGGATCACCACCCGTGGTGGTCCAACGTGTATAATCAGGTAACGATCCGGCTCACAACGCACGATGCCGGCAATACCATCACGGAAAAAGACCGGCAGCTGGCAGGACTTATCGACCGGCTGGCTGCCGGGTGAAGCGCCTAACGGCAGTGTGTACCGGGTTGATGGATAGTGGTTTATCGATTTGGTAGGCTTACCGCTTACGAACATTTTTTTAGGTGAAGTAATCGGTGAATTCTATATTGGTGACAGCTTGCTACCGTAACCTGTCCACCGTTGAAATCATCCGTAACCCCCTTCGTACTGGGGCTGGTCTGTCTATGGGCCAGCCCGCCGGTTTATGCTCAGAAAGACAATATCTACCGCGAACAAACCCATACCTGGCTGGCTTCCGTGGCGCTCGGCACCACCCGCTATACCGGCGACATGAACGAGCCCGGCGACCTGTCGCACCTGCGGCTCGGCACGGCCGTAGCCCTCTCGGCGGGGTATCGGCTGTCAGAGCGGGTGGTGCTGCGAGCCGAAGCCCAGCTCTACTACATCCACGGGCGGCATCAGTACACCCGAATCGAATACAATAACCTCTCGTTTCACAGCCTGAACCCCGATGTATGGGCGGGTGTTCAGGTCGACTGGTGGCCCACCAGCCACCGGACCGTTCACCATAGCCCGTATCTGCTGGCGGGCCTGGGGCTAACCTACCTCTCGCCCCGAACCGATTACGGTGGGCAATGCTATGCGCTGGCCCCGCGGCATACCGAAGGCGTAGCCTATAATCGCCTGCCTGGGCTGCTGCGCTACGGCCTGGGCATCCCGCTGGTCAGTCAAAAACGATGGCGGCTCCACCTCGAAGGCACCTATACCCACGTCATGAGCGATTATCTGGACGATGTCAGCACCGTCTACGCCGATCCCGCCCAGCTGGACCCCCTTACGGCCGCTCTCGCCGACCGGCGCGCTGAACTGGGGCTGCCGCCCAACCCTGCCGGCGCCCAGCGGGGTAACCCTGCCCGCAACGACGGCTATTTTATTCTGTCGGCCCGAGGAGTGTACATCATCCGCACGCAGTGGGACCGCCAGTATCGCCGGAGTAGGCAGGGGCGCTAAACACCTGAACGTAGTACGTATGATCACGATACGCATCGATGAGCGCGACTCGGCCTGGCTGGGCGTGTATTTTCCGGAAGACCCCATTGGCAACGACCTGATCCGGCAGGTGCCGGGCCGGCGCTTTAGCTACTCGCGACAGGGCTGGCTGGTGCCCAACACCCGCGCATCGGTCGTAAAGCTGGGGCACCTGTTCGGGCGGGACTACTGCCGATTCGATGAGGCCGTGGTGCGTCTGTACAAACCCGCAGCCACGGCCGTAGAAGTCGAGCAGGCGACTAACCCGGCCTGGCCCCCGCCTGGTCAGCGCGGGGCTACCCGCCACCGCCTGCGCTTCCGGTACCTGCCTCCCGCCCGGGAGTACGACCAGCACCCCGTTATTGTGGCCGTTACCGAAGCCCTGCGGGTGCAGCAATACAGTTTTAAGACTTACAAAAACTACCGGCAGGCCCTGATTGCGCTGATTCGCTACGCCGAGCCCCGGCCGGTCGAAACGCTTACTAAAGCCGACTTTCAGGCCTACCTGCTTTTTCTGATCGACAAACGGAGGTTACAGGCGGCCACGATCAACGTCCATATCAACGCCTGGAAGTTCTACTGCGAGCAGGTGCTCCAGCGCGACAAAGAGTTTTACGATGTGGCTTACCCCCGACAGGCCACCAAACTACCCACCGTCTACAGCGTTGCCGAGGTGCAGGCGCTGTTCAGGGCCACAACCAGCATGAAATACCAAACCCTGTTTAAGCTGGTGTATGCCACCGGGATGCGTTTAAGCGAAGTGGCCCGACTTAGACGAACCGACCTCGACCGGCACCGGGGCCTTATAGCGATTCGGGGCGGCAAGGGTAAGAAAGACCGGGTTGTCATGCTGACACCTAAACTCCAGGCCGTTCTCGACACCTACCTGACGCAGTATCGGCCAGCCACCTACCTGTTTGAAGAGCCCGAGCGGGCCGAGCCGTTGCAGAACCGCACCATCCAGTTTGTGTACAGCGATGCGGTCAGGCACGCCGGCATCCGCAAAAAAGGGGGAATCCACACGCTTCGGCACAGCTTTGCTACCCATCTGCTGGAGGCCGGCACCGACATTCGGTACATACAGCAGTTGCTCGGTCACGAAAGCATACTGACCACCATGCGCTATACGCACGTAACGGCCGACAAGATCAGCCAGCTTAAAAGTCCGCTGGACGATCTGTAGGTACGTGCCGCCGGAGCAGGGGGCGCAGCTGCGACAGGCTGTAAAATCGTCCACACAGCGAATAGCCCTGCGTGTAGCGCAGCACCAACCGCCTGTTTTTATGGATAGCTCCCCGCGAATCGTAGCGATATAGCTCGTTATCGGCCCCGAAGAAGTAATTGGGGAACCCGTCAATATCCCAAGCACGTACGATTAGTAAAGTAGCAGCTATTTTTCGAGCCATAAATTTGCAAGTACTACACCAACTTTCTATCATTACGGCATTCCATCCGCAAAGGTATGAACGGTACTGTACTAAACTACATCCTGCTGACTGTGAGCTTCTTGTAGTTTAGTTACTTTGCGTACATTAACTTGTTACGGTGAACAGCAAAAGCAGTGCTTCTATGCCATCGTTGGTCTACACAAGGTCCGGCTCGGACAGCGAACTCTAAGGCGTCCATTTCGGGCTCCCGTTGACACAAGAAACGCCCCGGTAGGTAGCCTTTTTGTGGGTGTGCAACGTACCGGGCGACAAGGGCACGTCTTGGCAGTTGGGGTTTAAGTTGCGTTCGAAAGGGCAAAAGCCCTAGTCAGGCAGATTTAGGCTTGTTTGACAACTTTCGCTCGATGGTCTGGTTTTGGTCAACACTCGCTCCTTCATAGCAAACCAAGTTTGTGCCATTTCAAACTTAAGCGCCATCTTAAAGCCCTTCGTGCAGGCAAATTTTCGTAGTTTTGCGACTGTAAACGATAACTATTCAGATGAACGAATTAAAAGAAAAAATACAACAATTAGCCGAAAGCTACTCTGCCAATCTAAAAGAGAAGATTGAGGAAAGAACAGAGGAAATGAAGGCGGACGACAACTCACACTACCTAATATACAGGGTGTTAGGCATAACTACAGAAGAAGGACAAAAGATAGATCTTTACCAAAACACAGGGCGTTTTCTTTATAAATATGCAGGTTCGTTTTTAGAAGAAGCAGCTACTTTATGTTTCAATTATAAATTTCCAGATGGGGTTAAAACAAAGGTAAAAAATACTCAAGGGCAACGCCCAGCTACATTTGAAATAGATTTCTTAAACGACAAAGATGCAATAGAAATCAAGTGGCGAGATGCAACCACAGATGGAGACCATATCACGAAGGAACATACTAGAGCTAAAGTTATTAGAGAGCATGGTTATAAGCCAATAAGGGTGATGTTTTATTATCCTCAGAGAGGACAAGCTATCAAAATTCAAGAAACGTTGAAAACACTGTATTCAGGCCTTGACGGAGAGTATTACGGAGGGGATGAAGCTTGGAACTATTTACATGAATACACTGGAGTTGATCTTAAAGCCGTATTGACGGAAATTGCCAACGAAAGAGTGCCCATCGTAAGTATGGAATTAAATGAAGGCATTGCTGAAATCAAAAAAAGTGATAGTGGAAATGGAAGTAAATAAAATAATTCAGGGCAATTGCACAGACAGACTCAGAGACATAGAGTCTTGCCAAGTTGATTTAGTATACTTTGACCCTCCTTTTTTTACTCAAAAAAAGCATTCTCTTTCAAATCGAGATAGCTCAAAAAAATACGAATTTAATGATATATACCCATCATTACAGGAATACATAATGCTGATCGAAAATACACTGATACAATGTAAAAGAGTTTTAAAAAATACTGGAAGTGTTTTTTTGCATTGTGATAAGACTGCATCTCATTATATTAGGATAGCATTAGATAAGATCTTTGGACCAGAAAATTTTCAAAGTGAAATTATATGGTCTTATAAAAGATGGTCCAATTCTAAAAAGGGATTATTAAACTCTCATCAGGTAATATTCTTTTATTCAAAATCAGAAGACTTTAAATTTAATACTATATATACTGATTATTCGGCAACAACGAATCTCGATCAAATATTACAAGACAGAGAACGAAACATAAATGGAAAGTCCGTTTATAAGAAAGATATCAATGGTAATGTAATACTTGGGAAAGAAAAAAAAGGTGTCCCATTGTCAGATGTTTGGGATATTCCTTACTTGAATCCGAAGGCAAAAGAAAGAACCGGATACCCAACTCAAAAACCTGTCTTACTTTTAAATCAAATTATTAATATAGCGACTGATGAGGGAGATTTAGTACTAGATCCTTTTTGTGGTAGTGGAACAACTTGCGTCTCTGCTAAATCTTTAAATAGACGCTATTTGGGAATTGATATATCAGCCAGCGCAGTTGAGTTAGCAAATTCTCGTTTGCAGGAAATGATAATATCGGAATCGAATCTATTAAATAAAGGCTCAAATGAATATTTAGAAAAAACAGAAGAAGAAATAGCGATATTGCAGGATATTAATGCTTTTCCTGTTCAAAGAAATTCTGGTATTGATGGTTTTTTAAAGGAACACTTTGGAGGAATGCCTGTTCCTGTAAAAATACAAAGCAAGTACGAGACGATTGAGGATGCTATCGAGAAACTAGAAAGGTCTTCTCTCGGAAAAAATTACCAAATGAAAATATTAATACAAACAAGAGACTCTGAAATAAGCAGACTATTTGCTATTAAGTCAGATGTTAAAATAGTAAAATCCCTTGCATTGAGAGTGAGTGAACTCACCAAAAAGTCAATAAATGTATAGCGGCACAGATGGTAAAAGCCTACGTGCAGTTGTTCGATAAACTGTATTGCTATACTATCCGCGTGGGCAGGCGACAGGCAGCGGGCCGCAGAGCCAGCGTTGACAGCCCAACATCCCATGTGTGTAAATGTCTCGCTACGCTCGTCATCAGCACATGGATGTGTTGGGTGAACATAGTAGCCAAAAATAACGTAGCAGTGGGCTTTCGTGCGACAGTGGGCACGTCCCACGACAGGGTGGTTTAGGCTCGTTAGTCGACTTCGGTTGACACGAGAAATGCCCCAATTAGGCAGTCCAAACACATTTCAATAGAGAATATTTTCACGAACAAAGTGTACATTTAGTCCGTCTACACCATTCATATCGATCTAAAACCATGACTAAAGTTTTAGTCCTTATCCTTGCCCTCCTATCAACTAACGTCTTTGGACAGAAAGACCCTTCCAAACTAGCCCAATCAATTGTTGAAGAAGGGAAATTACTATATAAATCGGAGATAGCTTCATGGCATGGCACAGACCTATTTTTAGAAAAGTATAAGGACAGAAGCAATGTTGGTGGGTACCTATCTTATACTGAAGGGGTAACAACCAAGAATATTTTCTTCTCAAAATCTACTGAGCCGAAAATCATTGGCACTATATCTTTCGATAGCACTTTTAATGAGAAAACAGCCCAAGTTGATTTGAATGAAAGGGATTTTACACTTTTAGAAAAAGATCTATTTGAGATAAGAAAAATTGCTTTAACTGAGATTAACTCAGACACCTTGTTCAAAAAATATAATAACACGAGCCTAAACCTTATCCCTATAATTATTCGTGACGATAAAAAGGTATATGTATTAACCGGCCCACAGCAAAACGGAGTAGTCATTTTTGGAAATGACTACGTGCTTCTTTTTGATAAGAACAACAAACTAAAATCAAAGCAACAGCTACATAAAAATATCATACCGATCCCTTATAAAAATGACGATAAGCAAACTCAGGCAACCATGCACAGCCATCTACCGGAGACAGGAGACTTGATCACTGCAACGGATGTATGTACTTTAATTCTTTACGGAAAATATGCAAAGTGGAAAACGCACAACGTAGTATCAGCCAAATATTTAAATATCTGGAATTGTGAAACAAACCAGTTGAATGTGATCTCAATGGAAACCGTAAAGAAGATCAACAAAGACCAAGAAGAGCGAAACAAAAGCAAACAATAGCTCCGCGTGGGGTAGCTTACCGTCGACAGGATGCTCACCGGTTGGGAAGCCAAGCACCCAACCAAACAGGAGTGTAAAGGTTGGGAGTTGGTTTTTGTTCAGTAACGTAGTGTGTTCACCATCAACCCCTGTGGGCGTTGAGTGTTCGTCTGTACAGGGCTTTCATTTCCCGCATCCGGGCGACAGGTTGCACGTCCCTAAGTTAGTCTGTTTGGCTCGTTGGTTTATTTCGGTCGACACGAGAAACGCCCCCGCTAGGTCGACTACAAAGTGTATTGGCCACGTAGCGTGCGACAGTCAAAACGCACCTGTTAGGCAGGTAGTAAAGAAATAACTATGTGCAGATACGGATTCAACGCTTACAAAGACACCTATGCTTGCTTCACCTGTCGAAAGGGATTCAAACGCAGGTTAGACAAGGATATATTGCCCCAAGACCGGCGTGACAGTGATATTGTGAGGTGTCCAGATTGTGGGGGCGAGATGAAGAACTTAGGCAAAGACTTGAGACTACCCGCTCGTAAAGCGGACGAAAAGTGGGCCGCCATTGAGTATCTTTCATTGCAGAACTATAATTTTTATTCGTGCGGATGTTGGGGGATTGGCCCAGTTCCTCAAGATTTGGCCGCAGCCAAATCTCTTGTGGAGAACCAGCGGCCGAAGTCTGAAGGCGAGACCTTGTTGATGAAGTTGGCGCAAAAATAGCTTCGCGTGGGTTAGCTGGCGGGCGACACTCGGGGTCGTTGGGTGCGGGTCTATAAATTAACTTGCAAGGCAGCGTCTCGGCGACAGGTTGCACGGCTCAGTGGTCAAGCTTTTGCTCGTTAGGCGGGTTTCGGTCGACACGAGATTAAGTTCAAGGCTTGCTAGCAATTGTCGATGATTGCGATCATAACAGTTTAAAAATATCATTCACACCAAAACCATAAAAAAGCATGGGACAACCCGCTGCTCGTGTAGGGGATATGCACGTTTGCCCAATGTTCGATGGCCCTAAACCGCATGTTGGGGGGGGCAGTAATGCCACCAGGTAAACCCACTGTGCTAATTGGGGGAATGCCTGCGGCCACCATTACTGACCGCTGTCTTTGTGCGAGTGCCCCGGATATTATTGTTCAGGGCGCCCAGACAGTTTTGATAAACGGTATGATGGCTGCCCGTTTGGGTGATATGACCGTTCATGGAGGAAGAATCGTGGTAGGTTGTCCAACAGTATTAATTGGAGGACCGACATTTACGACTCCATCATTCTTTGCAAAGTTCCTTAATATATTCCTTGACAATCTTAAATTTGAAGCGGGGTTAGTTGTTGGTTTTGTTGGCGGAGTAATCAATACTGTAGAAGGATTGATAAATGTATTGCTCCACCCAATAGAAACCATAAAATCTATTTTCAAATTAGCGGAATCAATCATTTTTACCTTATCCAAGAAAGAAAGATGGATTGCGCTAACCAAGAGAGAAACATGGGTAGAGATTAAAGATTACTTAGGAAATATTTATGATAATTATGAAAAAGCATCATCTTACGAAAAAGGTAAAGTAATAGGAAAAGCAACCGAATTTATTGCTGAATTATTACTTGTTCCAGAAGCAAAAGTAGCCGTAGCAGGGGAGGTTGTTGAAACTGCTAAATTTGCCGAAGCTGTAAAAGGAGCTGCTGGAATTGAAAAAGTAGAGAAAACGGCAGAAGTTGGAGAAATAGTCTATAGTAAGATTCCATCTATTGGAGCAGGGCGGGGAAACTGGGGTAGGTTGAAGGGATCGGAGGAATTTGATGCACGGTATGCTTATTTAAACGCTAACTTAGAAGCTGATGAAAAATTTAAACAATTAGGAAGTTTTAAAACACTAGAGGGCAGAGAGCATTTTTGGAATGAACACAATAAACCATATTTGGATAAAGTCGTCGAAAAAGGTGAGAGATTTCGTTTATTTGATGATCCAAATTATGATATGCTAATATATCAAGACGGAAACGTTGTAAAGGGAGAAACTTTTTTTGGCAGGGAGATGCAATATCTCTCCGATAAAGGTTACACGATTGACTATAAAGACGGTTGGATAAATCCACCCATAAAAAAATAAAAATATGAATATTTTGCTGGAATACCCAGAATTGGAGAATGATATTAAAACAGCTTTTAAAGAAACTATTGATAGAAATAATTTCAATTTTCAACATTTAAAGGAAGGGCAATATATTTTGTATAATAATCTATGTGAAATTAATATCTCTTATGACAGAGGAGATATATACTGTTTTTTTATTAATCCTAAAGATTTGGGAGATGACAGCAAATATCCGGTTCTTGCAGTATACAAACATTTGCTCCCGGATCAATACCAGGACAACGCTTGGTACGACGCAAAAATAAAATTAGAAAAAATTGCTTACATTATTAGAAATAACTTACAGAATGTTTTGAAAGGTGACTTTTCGTGGGCTCACGAATTTAAACAAAAACAATTATTTTTAAGAAAACTAATCAAATATGTCAGCAATGATATGGATCGAGATAGCATAATATATAAGAAATTTCGACAAAATGATCCAAGTTGGATGGAGGACTTAAATATATATATTAGTAAAAATAAGATTACTTTGTAGAGTTATTCATCATCCAGTAACAATTGGTCGAACGTTTCGACAGATTTGTCTAATCGCGTAGGTATATTGGGGCCGATAGGCCGACTGTTCGGTGAAACCAGTTGATGAAAAGCGGATTTGTTAGAACGTGTTGGGGAATTAAGTTTGGTAATGATCGTCGATACGCTGTAACATGATCTGGCTGTTGGCCAGATATAGCCAACTGGCCGAAGAAGATACCGTATGTTCGTAATCTTTGACGATTCGCCGAAAATGATTTGTCCAAGCAATGCTCCGCTCCACCACCCAGCGTTTAGCCACTGGTACAAAACCGCGGGCTGACTCAGGTCGAGAGGCTTTCTCAAAATCAATACTCCAGTTCGCCAACTCACGGGCAAACACCCCATTGTAGGCTTGGTCGCCAAAAATCTTTTCCAGCCGCTCGCCGACTCGCCAAAGGATTGACACAATAAGCTGTTTAGCGAGCGGGCCATCGGCTTGATTGGCCGCGTCCACATCCACCAGCCAGAGTCGGCCCTGCGTATCAACGATGAAGGTGCGTTTACGCCCATTGATCCGTTTATTCGGGTCAGTACCCCGGTAGCTGTTAATCAGTGGTGACAGCTTAACCGATTGTGAATCAATACACAATGCCGAAGGGTAGGCTTCGCGCCCAGCGTTGACTCGGTTTAGTTGATTTAAGGCAGCGTTCATTTGCTCGAAGGTACCCTTAGCCTTCCACCGGTCGAAGTAATAGTAAACCGCCTGCCAGTGGGGCCAGTCGGGAGGCAGATTGCGCCACTGACAGCCGGTGCGAAGCAGCCATAAAATTGCATCGACTATCTGGCGAAGGTCATGTTTGCGCTTGCGCTGAAGATCAAAAAAAGGCGATATTGTCGCCCACTGGTAGTCAGTCAGTGGTTGCCACTGAGAGGTCATGCTTTCGTTGCTTAGTCGCTACAAAGTTGACCTGACTACCAGCTTTTTAGATTCCCCAACACACTCTTATGTTGTTTGGCTTCGTGCTCGGCGTCGAAAGCGGACCGTGTGTTGTATGCGCTTCGCGTGGGGTATCTTCCCGTTGACAGGCATCACTCGAAGTGCTAACGCGGCAGCCCAACCGGCGAAGGGTGAAAAGGTGAGGGGGACGTACTTGGGTTTGTCTTATCTTGTGGCCATCAGCCCTTCGTGGCGTTGGGTGGTGCAACAAGCTGAAAAACAACGTAGTGGTGAGCTTTCGGTCGACAGGGGTCACGGCTCGACAGGGTAACTGTTTGGCTCGTTGCTCAGCTTCAGTCGACACGAGAATCATCCCGGTTGAGCAGGTTTAGGTTTGCGGGGCAGCGTCCGTACGACAGAGTAATTACATTCGTTTTCCGCTTGGCAGCATTAAGTAGTGAGCATGAATAGGCATGAAACAATAATCATCCAAATCTTAATCGTCCTATTCTTGTGTGGAATTGGTTGGCTTGGCTTTGTCCCCTGCTTATTGCTGACTGGTAATTTTGGATTCAATGTATTAAAGCTATCGACTGAGCCTTTAAAAATATTTATGATTGTCATGAGCCTTTGTTACATATTTTTTGTCGCAGGACTTTGTTTTTGAATCTGCAAAAAGATGGTAGCCTTCGGGCGGCAGGAGGCTCGCCGGTGAGGAAAGTTTGCAGCCTAACCAAACGGGTGTGTAAAGGTTCAGGTACTGCTGTGCGTCGTAAAGTTGGGTACTGAACTAAGCGTCACCAAGTTTGGGATCAGTTCGTTGAAAAACAGTCAAGGTTTCGATACGCTGAGCCAATAATGTGTG